>NZ_JALPRJ010000011.1 GCF_030464885.1 Caballeronia sp. SEWSISQ10-4 2
ACGCTAGGGACACTAACTCGCCCTTGGTTGGAAAGCGCTTTCTTTGCTTCGTTTCATTTTCGCCGTTGTTGGAAAAAGAAATGACGTGCCACCACGCACAGTGGCTAATAGTGACAAAGAAATCAGCTAACTCACGCAGACCACTAAGGCCGAAAGCACCACCCCGGCACCCACTCTGACCGCTAACCCCGAAACCACCACGTTCGGCATCAACCCAGACCACCAGCGCGGCCAAAACCCAAACCCCCAAAGTGCGAACGACCAACCCACTGGACTAATACACTGCTGATTCAGTCACAATCGCCCCGAGCGGCAAATCAAATTTCCCCCTCGGCAGGGCATCGCATTTCGCGGATTCATAAGCCACCCCGATCGTAGCCGGCGGCCTTCCCCCCGGCCAATCGGCCAACGTGCGGTCGTAATACCCGCCGCCATATCCCAGCCGATACCGATCGGCATCGAAACCCACACACGGGATCAGCAGCAAATCGGGCACAACCACACGCTCTTCTTCTGGCACAGAAATGCCATAGCGGCCTTTCTTCATCGCCACGCTCGGCTGCCACGCATGAAAAACCAGCGGCGCCCGAGGCGCAATCACCACCGGCAACGCCGCTCCTCGCGATGCATCCAGCGCCAGCCAGACAGCCAGCGCATCACGCGCATCGAACTCTCCGGCAACCGGCCAATAAAAGCCGATACATGACGCTTTGGGATATCGCGCGACCTCCTGCATCAGACGCCGCGCCAGAGCTTCACCACGTGCTTCCTGATCGGCCCGAACGCCTTGTGCTTCGCGGGTTGCGAGCAGGTTTGCACGCAGTGCGCTTTTGGTTTCCAGCAGAGGGTTGCGTGCTATGCTTTGCATCACTTCGCGCTCCAGAAATAACGATGTCAAAACGTCTCAAACGAGTATATCTCGCAGCCGCAACCGCGCTTGCTGCGATCACACTGATCGGATGCAGTACCGCTTCCGCCGTGCGTCCGTCAGCCGATTATTCGCTCTCGCCTGAGGACCGCATCTTCATTCAGTTGCGTGAAGCCGCGCGCAATAACGACGCTGGCCGCGCCATGCAACTCGCCGCGCAAATTCCGAATTATCCGGCGCCGGGTTATATCGAATACTTCACTATCAAGCCGCAACTCTTCGATTCACCGGGCCATGCGCGATTAGACGCACCCGATGAACCGGTCCTCGCATTCCTGCAGCGCTACGACGGCCAGGCTATCGCCGACCGGATGCGCAACGACTATCTGACCGTGCTTGGCGCGCGTCACGACTGGCGCAATTTCCTCGATCAATACTCGCGCTTCGTGCTGAACGACGACACGCAGGTGAAATGCTACGCGCTCGAAGCGCGTGCGTCGCGCGGAGAAAACGTGGCGGACGCCGCACGCGCATTGCTCGTCGATCCAAAATGGTACGGCGATGGTTGCGTCGACCTGATCAACGCACTGGCAGTCGCGCAGCAATTCACATCGGACGATGTCTGGCAGCAGATCCGTCTCGCCTACGAGCAGAACTACACGAACACCGGCAGCAAGATCGCGGACGCGCTCGGCCAGGTGCGCCCGGATCAAACTGCCTTCGACACCGCCGCCAACACACCGCCGCTGTATCTCGCACGCGGCGTCGGTCGCGACTCGTCGTCGCATCAACTGGCGCTCGTCGCCATCACGCGCATGGCGCGCAACGATCCGGCCATGGCCGCAGCATCGTTCAGTTCGGTTGCGCCGGCGCTGACGCCATCGGAGCGGGCTATCGGCTGGGGCACGATTGCTTATCAGGCAGCAGTGAAGCGCATGCCGGGCGCAGTCGACTGGTATCGGCTCTCGGTGAATGCAACGCTGTCGAATCCCGCCTACGAGTGGCGCACGCGCAGCGCGTTGCTTGCCGGCGACTGGACCATGGTGCGCTGGTCGGTCGAACAAATGCCGCCCAATCTGCGCAATCAGCCCGCATGGGTCTACTGGCACGCACGCGCACTGAAGCAAGCCGGCGATACCGCCACGGCCGCTCAGGAATTCACGAGCATTGCGGATCAGTTCAACTTTTACGGTCAGTTGGCGTCTGAAGAAATCGGGCAGAAGATCACGGTGCCGCCGCGCACGGCCGTCACCGACGCCGAAATTGCCCAGGCTCAAGCGGTCCCGGGTTTCGCGCTGTCGCAAAAGTTCTACGCCATGAACCTGCGGCTCGAAGGCAACCGCGAATGGAACTGGCCGTTGCGCACCATGACGGATCGGCAATTGATCGCCGCCGCGCTGTACGCAAAGCGGATCGAATTGTTCGATCGCGCAGTGAACACCGCCGATAAAACCAAGACTGAGCACGATTTTTCGTTGCGGTATCTGGCGCCGTATCGCGATGTGGTCGAGCGTGAGTCGAAGAACACGGGACTTGATATCGAATGGGCATACGGCCTGATTCGCCAGGAATCGCGTTTCATCATCAACGCGAAGTCGGAAGTGGGCGCGGGCGGCCTGATGCAACTGATGCCCGGCACCGCGCAACTCGTGGCGAAGAAGATCGGCATCGGACCTATATCGCGTGAGCAGATGAACGACCTCGATACGAATATCCTGCTCGGCACGAATTATCTGGCGATGGTCTACAACCAGTTCGACGATTCCGCCGTGCTGGCAACCGCCGGTTACAACGCCGGTCCGGGACGCCCCACGCAGTGGCGGTCCACGCTCGGCGCGCCGGTAGAGGGCGCGATTTTTGCTGAAACCATTCCATTCACCGAAACCCGCGATTACGTCAAGAACGTGCTCTCGAACACCGTGTATTACGCGGCGCTGTTCGAAGGCCGTCCGCAATCGCTGAAAGCGCGGCTCGGTTACATCGCGCCGTAAGCGTTCTGCAACGAGACTCGCCGCGCGTTTCGCTTTTCCGGTCGACACGGTTAGCCGGAAGCCACGCGCGGCACCGCCGCCCTGACGCTTTCGCGCGCCGCCACTTATAAAGGCGAACATGCGACATCAAACCATTGCGTTGATCGGCGGATCGGGGTTTATCGGCAGTCATCTGGTGAATGCGCTTGTCGAGCTCGGCAAGAACGTGCGGATCGCCACGCGGCGCCGCGAGAACGCGGCGCATTTGACACTGCTGCCCGTGGATGTGATCGAAGCCAACGTCTACGATCCCGCCCAACTCGCCGCCTTCGTCTCCCAAGCCGATGCCGTGATCAATCTGGTCGGTATCCTTCAAGGCAAGCGCGGTGTTCCTTACGGTCCGCAATTCGCCAAGGCGCACGTCGAGTTGCCGAACAAGATCGTGGCCGCGTGCCAGGCGAAGGGCGTACGCCGTCTGATTCATATGAGCGCGATCGGCGCGGATTCGAACGGGCCGAGCATGTATTTGCGCTCGAAAGGCGACGGCGAAAAGGCCGTGCGCGAATCGAATCTGGCGACGACCATCTTTCGTCCGTCCGTGGTGTTCGGCCCCGAGGACAACTTCCTGAACCAGTTTGCGTTCCTCGAACGGATCTTCCCGGTGATTCCGCTCGCGTGTTCGCAAGCGAAGATGCAGCCGATTTTTGTCGGGGATGTTGCCAAGGCGTTTGCTAACGTGCTTGATCTCGATGCGGCCAGCGGTCGTGTGTATGAGCTTGCCGGGCCGACGGTGTACACGCTCGAAGAACTGGTGCGATTCAGCGGCGCGGCGATCGGCAAACACGCGCGGATTATCCGTTTGCCCGACAGTCTTGGCCGTCTTCAGGCAATGTCGCTGGAACTCGCTCCCGGCGAACCCATGATGTCGCGCGATAATCTCGATTCCATGAAAACGCCCGCGGTGGCAAGCGGTCCGATGGCCCCGGAACTCGGCATCGAACCGGCGAGCATCGAAGCTATCGCGCCGATGTATCTCACGGGATCGTCTACGCGTTCGCGCTTCAATACGTTTCGCGCCTCCGCCGGGCGTTGATTTTTTGCTAGCTATTCAACCTTGAATATTCGCGATGAAACTCGTTATTGGTGACAAGAATGTATCGTCGTGGTCCATGCGGCCGTGGCTCGTGCTCAAGCACTTTGGCATTCCTTTCGAGGAAATCATGATCCGCCTCGCGCAGCCGGATTCCACGGCGAATATCCTCGCGCATTCGCCCTCGGGGAAAGTGCCGTGCCTCGTGACCGATGCCGGCGATGCCGTGTGGGAATCGCTTGCGATCATGGAGACGTTGGCCGAACTATTCCCGCAGCACGCCATGTGGCCGCGTGACGCCGCCGCGCGGTCGCACGCCCGTAGCATCAGCGCGGAAATGCACGCCGGTTTCGCCGATCTGCGCGAGCAAATGTCGATGAATATCCAGCGTCAAGCGTTCGGCCAGGAGCTGACGGCGGGCGCG
Organism: Caballeronia sp. SEWSISQ10-4 2; assembly: GCF_030464885.1. Lineage (GTDB taxonomy): Bacteria > Pseudomonadota > Gammaproteobacteria > Burkholderiales > Burkholderiaceae > Caballeronia. The sequence continues at coordinate 4,353 of NZ_JALPRJ010000011.1, forward strand.
CTGGCGAACGTGAAGCGGATCGATCTGATCTGGCGCAATTGCCTGACCGCGCACGGTGGCCCGTTCTTGTTCGGCAATGAATTCGGTATCGCCGATGCGATGTTCGCGCCAGTCGTCATGCGCTTCAATTCCTACTCGCCGAAGCTGAGCGAAACGGCGCGGGCTTATTGCGCAAGCGTCACGGCGTTCCCGGTGGTGGCCGAGTGGATAGAAGGCGCACGGAAAGAACGATGAACATCTATGCCGTGGGCGGTGCCATCCGCGATGAAATGCTCGGCCTGCCGGTTCAGGACCGCGATTACGTCGTGGTCGGCGCGACACCCGAGCAGATGACAGCGCAAGGCTTTAAACCGGTCGGCAAGGATTTCCCCGTGTTTTTGCATCCGCAAACGCACGAGGAATACGCGCTTGCGCGGACCGAGCGGAAGACATCGGCGGGATATCACGGTTTTCAGTTTTTCTACGCACCCGACGTGACGCTGGAAGAGGATCTTGCGCGCCGCGATCTGACCGTCAACGCGATGGCCCGCGAAGTGCGTCCAGACGGCGAACTGACCGGTCCCGTGATCGACCCGTTCAATGGCCGCGCCGATCTCGAAGCGCGTGTGTTCCGGCATGTGGGCGAGGCGTTCATCGAAGATCCGGTGCGGATTCTGCGGGTCGCTCGGTTTGCGGCGCGGTTCGCGGATTTCACTATCGCCGACGAGACGCTCGCGCTGATGAAGCGCATGGTCGCGGACGGCGAAGTCGATGCGCTTGTGCCCGAGCGCGTGTGGCAGGAAGTGTCGCGCGGGTTGATGGAAAAAACGCCTTCGCGGATGTTCGACGTGCTGCGCGAATGCGGCGCGCTCGTGCGGATTCTGCCGGAGGTGGATTCGCTGTGGGGCGTGCCGCAACGCGCCGACTATCACCCGGAAGTCGATACCGGCGTGCACGTGATGATGGTGCTGGATTACGCCGCCGCGCATGGCTTTGCGTTGCCGGTGCGCTTCGCCGCGCTGACGCACGATCTCGGCAAGGCGACCACGTCCGAGGATATTTTGCCGCGCCACATCGGCCATGAAGGGCGTAGCGTCGATCTGCTGAAGCCGTTGTGCGAGCGGTTGCGCGTGCCGAACGAATGTCGCGATTTAGCGATGCTGGTGGCGCGGGAGCACGGCAATATTCATCGCGTGATGGAGTTTGGGGCGGCTGCGCTGGTGCGCTTGCTGGAACGCTGCGACGCGTTGCGCAAGCCCGCGCGCTTTGCAGAAGCAATACAAGCCTGTGTCTCCGATGCCCGTGGCCGGCTCGGGATGAGCCAGCAACCGTACCCTCAAGCCGAGCGTTTGCGCGAAGCGCTGGTGGCTGCCCGTTCAGTCGATGCCGGCGCCGTCGCGCAGCAGTATGCGCACCAGCCGGGGAAGATCAAGGACGCGGTTCACGCGGCGCGCGTGGCGGCGGTGGAAGCGGTGCTTTGAATTAAAGCATTCGCGCGAGCAAAGACAACACAATCGAAAGCAAGATAGTCGACATGAACGGGAACGGATACTCGCGTCCGAACATCCGCAGCGTGAAGTCCCCGGGCAGCCTGCCAACGCCGAGTTTTTTCATCCACGGCAAACACGCCGAGAGAATCGACAACGCGATGAACGTGGTGAGTACCCAGCGGATCATGATTTCATAAGGTATGTGAGCGGTCGCCGGACGAGAACGCCGCAAGCGTGTCGTCGATACCGCGCGAAAACGCGATCACCTTGAACAACTCGCCCATTTCTGCCTCCGATAACAACTTCTGAACGGCATTTGCCGCGGGCAGGAAGCGTCGCACGTCTGAAGGATCGAGATCGGAGAGTGCATCTGTGATGCCGGCGTTCATCAGAAAACGCGCCTGCGATGTAAATCCGAGCAGATCCGCGCCCGCTTCCGTGCCCGCTTCCGCGATCCCCGAAAACTCCACGTGCGCCGTGATGTCCTGCAGCCCGGGATACAAAAACGGATCGCCGTGCGCGCGGTGCCGGTAGTGACACATCAGCGTGCCTTGCGCGCGTTGAGCGTGATAGAACTCGCGCCGCGGAAACCCGTAATCGATGAAAAACGCCGCGCCGCGCGTGAGCATCGTGCAGATTGTGCGCGTGAACGCCAGTGCCGCTTCATGCGTTTCGCTCACATATTCGATGAACGGCTCGTCGTTGACTTCATCGATCGTCTCGTCTATCTCGGCCAGCAAAGGGTCGTCCAGCGCGGCTAATAGCGGTTTGTCAACGAAGGCAAAACGGTCGGTGATCCACGACACGCCGCGCTCATGCCACGCGCCGAGTTTACGCACGACCAGCCGCACGGGCATGGCATCGAGCACTTCGTTGCCGATCACGACGCCTTCGAAATGCTCGGGCAACGCGCTAAGCCATTTCACCTTCGACGCGAGTTCGGGCGCCTCGGCCTCAATCGTCGCGCGCTGGCGCTCCTGTAATTCGCCCGACAGATCCACTATTGCGTAGCTATCGAAGGGGACGTCTAGCGCTTTTAAAGCGTTCAGCAAACCGGCGGCGAGCTTCCCCGTGCCCGCGCCGAACTCCATCAAATCGCACGTGCCGCTTTCCCGCAACGCCTGCGCGACCGGCCGCGCGAGCGTGGTCGAGAACAGCGGCGACATTTCCGGCGCGGTGACGAAGTCGCTGCCGTCGTCGCCGCGTTTGCCGAATTTCATTGCGCCGCCGCTGTAATAACCGAGGCCGGGCGCGTAAAGCGCGAGTTCCATATACCGGCTGAACGGCAGCCAGCCGCCCGCCGACGCGATTTCCGCACGAATGCGTTCTGTCAGCGCCTCGGATTGCGCGAGCGCGTCGGGGCCGGGAGCAGGTAAACTGTCGGATTCGTGAGCTTTTGGATTCATTCCGGCATTGTAAATGAGCGTTTCTCTGTCCACTTCTCCAGATTCTTCCGCGCCGAAAACCCGCGTGGTGCTGGTCACCGGCGCGGCAAAACGCATTGGCCGCGGGCTGGCGCTCGGTTTTGCCGCGCGCGGCTGGGACGTCGCTGTGCATTTCGGCGGCTCCGAAGGGGCGGCCCAGGAAGTCGTCCAGTCGATCCGCGCTCTCGGCCGCCGCGCTGTCGCGCTGCACGCGGATCTCGGCGTGGAAAGCGACGTCGCGAAGCTGGTGCCGGCGTGTATCGACGCATTGGGTGGTCTGCATTGCGTGGTGAACAACGCGTCGAGTTTTGTCGAGGACACCGCGCGGGACTTCAGCTACCCGCGCCTGCTGGAGATGATGGCGATCAACGTCGGCGCGCCGCTGGCATTGGCGCGTGCACTGTACGACGCCACGCCGGACGCCGCCGACGACGATGAAACCCTGCGCGGCTGCGTCATCAACGTGCTCGACCAGAAGCTGTACAACATGAATCCCGATTACCTGTCGTACACGCTCACCAAAGCGGCGCTGGAAAACGCCACGGTTGCGCTGGCTCAGGCGCTCGCGCCGAAGTTGCGCGTGGTGGGGCTCGCGCCGGGCCTCACGCTGCCATCCGCCGACATGACGCTCGCGGAATTCGAGGCCGCGCATCGGGTAACGCCGCTGGGCCGGGCTTCGCGTGTGGAAGATGTCGCCGCTGCCGCTTGTTATCTGGCGGACGCGCCGGGCGTGACGGGCACGACGCTGGTGGTCGATGGCGGGCAACATCTCGTGCCGTCGCCGCGCGACATCATGTTTTTGACTGCGGGCCGCGCTCCAGGCGACCGCTCTTAGTAAGTTAATCAGAATCACCAGGACATCACCATGCTCGCCGCACTTTCGCATCCCCGGCTCGCCGATTGCCGCCGGCTTTTTCTGCGCAATTACGAAGTGCGCATCAACATTGGTGTGCACGATTTCGAAAAACAGGGCGAGCAGCGTGTGGTGATCAACGTGGAGTTGTTCGTGCCGCTGGCTTTATCGACGCCGGTTGAGGACAAGTTGCGCGAAGTCGTCGACTACGATTTCATGCGCGCGACCATCGCCGCGCGCGTGGGTAAAGGGCATATCCACTTGCAGGAAACACTCTGCGACGACGTCGCCGCCGCGCTGCTCGAGCATCCGAATGTGCGGGCGGTGGTGGTATCGACGGAAAAGCCCGACGTTTATCCCGACTGCGATGCCGTGGGCGTCGAAGTCTTTCGCATCAAAGAGGTGGCAGCATGAGTTCGCTAACGGAAGCGCCGGTTGTGCTGGAGGCAGCCCCGAAAACGCGCGAGCCAATGACGCGCCGCGAGCAGAAGCAGGCCTACGACAACAACAAGCTGTTCAAGCGGCTTGCGCGCCAGGTTGGCGAGGCGGTCACGGATTACAACATGATCGAGGAAGGCGACAAGGTCATGGTTTGCCTGTCCGGCGGCAAGGACTCGTACGCGATGCTCGAACTCCTGATGCGTTTGCGCGAACGCGCGCCGATCAATTTCGACATCGTGGCCGTGAATCTCGATCAGAAGCAACCGGGATTTCCGGAGCATGTGCTGCCCGAGTATTTGAGCAAACTTGATATCCCGTTTCATATCGAGAATCAGGATACGTACAGCATCGTCAAGCGGCTGGTGCCGGAGGGCAAGACGACGTGCTCGCTGTGTTCGAGGCTGCGGCGCGGGATCTTGTATCGCGTGGCCGGTGAGCTCGGCGCGACGAAAATCGCACTTGGCCATCATCGCGACGACATTCTGCAAACGCTGCTGCTGAACATGTTTTACGGCGGCAAGCTGAAGGGCATGCCCCCGAAACTGCAATCCGACGATGGCAAGAATATCGTGATCCGGCCGCTCGCTTATGTGAAGGAAACGGATTTGGAGCGGTTTGCCGAGTTGCGTGAGTTTCCGATTATTCCGTGCAATTTGTGCGGCAGCCAGCCGAACCTGAAGCGCGCGGAAATGAAGGCGCTGATCCGCGATTGGGATAAGCGCTTCCCGGGCCGCGTGGAGAACATGTTCAATGCGCTCGGGCACGTGGTGCCGTCGCATTTGATGGATCACGGGCTGTTTCCGTTTGCCGGATTGCGCGCGACGGGTGAGGCGGACCCGGCCGGGGATATCGCGTTCGACGAAGATCCGTGTTCGACGGAAATGGCGTCGCAGACCATTTCGATCGTTCAGTTCGACGATATTTGAGGGCTTGCATCACGGTCCGTCAAGACAGACGCCGCCTGGTTACCAGCGTTTCCACGCTTGATTTGGCGCTGGCGCACGGCGGAAAAAACTTGGCTAATCCCCGCAGGATCGTTGCTCAGCAAGGCCGCGCCGGGTTTTTCCCACCACCCGCGCGTGCTATATTGGCGTCTCCAAACACTTCAACGAAGCTGACGCCATGAACATTGTTATTTTGGCGGCAGGCATGGGCAAGCGCATGCGTTCCGCCTTGCCGAAAGTCCTACATCCCCTGGCTGGCCGGCCGCTCCTCTCCCATGTGCTCGACGTTGCACGCGCGCTCAAGCCCACGCGGCTTGTCGTCGTGATCGGACATGGCGCGGAACAGGTTCAAAAAGCGGTCGGCGCACCCGATGTCCAGTTCGCCGTGCAGGAGCAGCAGCTAGGCACTGGCCACGCGGTTCAGCAGGCGCTGGCGCTGCTCGACCCTTCCGTGCCTACGCTCATTCTTTACGGCGATGTGCCGCTTACCCGCGTCAGCACACTGCAACGCCTCGCTGATGCCGCTTCTGGTGGCCGCTACGGCGTCCTGACGGTCACGCTGGACGATCCGACCGGGTATGGCCGCATCGTGCGGGATCCGACGGGCGCGGTGCAGCGCATTGTCGAGCAGAAAGACGCCAATGCCGATCAACTGAAAATTGCCGAGATCAATACCGGCATTGTCATTACACCGACAGCGCAGCTTGGCGAATGGCTGGCATCGCTGAAAAACGACAACGTGCAGGGTGAGTTTTATCTCACCGATGTCGTCGAGCGTGCGCTCGAAGCCGGTATCGAAGTCGTCACGTCGCAACCGGACGAAGAGTGGGAAACGCTCGGCGTGAACAGCAAGCAGCAACTCGCCGAACTCGAACGGATTTATCAAGGCAATGTCGCGGAGGCTTTGCTGGTTGCTGGGGTGACGCTGCTGGACCCTGCTCGCATCGATGTGCGCGGCACGCTGACCTGCGGGCGCGATGTGTCCATCGACGTGAATTGCGTCTTCGAAGGTGACGTGACGCTGGCGGATAACGTGACCGTTGGCCCGAACTGTGTGATCCGCGATGCATCGATTGGCGCGGGCACGCGGATTGATGCGTTCACGCATATCGACGGTGGCAAGACCGGCGCGAATGTCGTGCTCGGACCGTATGCGCGCTTGCGGCCGGGCGCTGTGCTCGGCGACGAAGCGCATGTGGGCAACTTCGTCGAAGTGAAGAACGCGGTGTTCGGGCGGGGATCGAAGGCGAATCATTTGAGCTATATCGGCGACTCGGATATTGGGGCGCGAGTGAATATCGGCGCGGGCACGATCACGTGTAATTACGACGGTGCGAACAAATTCCGCACGGTGATCGAAGACGACGTGTTCGTCGGCTCCGATACGCAACTCGTCGCGCCGGTGCGCGTGGGGCGTGGCGCGTCTATTGCTGCCGGGACGACGGTTTGGAAGGATGTCGCGGAAGACCAGCTCGTGCTCAACGAAAAAACTCAGGTCAGTAAGAGCGGTTACGTACGGCCGACAAAAAAGAAAGCCTGAACAATAAAGACGGCTCGTGTGCTTGAACGCGCGCCCTGGCGGCGAGCGCGGCCCGATTCGAGTGCTTCAAAATAATTTGAAAAGGACGACGCCATGTGCGGAATTGTCGGCGCGGTTGCGCAACGTAACATCGTATCGGTGCTGGTCGAAGGTCTGCGGCGGCTTGAATATCGCGGCTACGATTCTTGCGGCGTGGCCGTGATTGCCGATGGCGAACCGAAGCGCGCGCGCAGCGTCGCGCGCGTGGCCGATCTCGCCGATCAGGTCCGCGATACCCAGCTGGAAGGCGCAACCGGCATCGCACACACGCGCTGGGCGACCCACGGCGCGCCTGTCACGGACAACGCGCATCCTATTTTTTCGCGTAACGAACTGGCGCTGGTGCATAACGGCATCATCGAGAACTATGAGACGTTGCGGACCATGTTGCGCGGGAAGGGCTACGAGTTTGTCTCGCAGACCGATACCGAGGTCATCGCGCATTTGATCCACAGCATGTATCGCGGCGACCTGTTCCAGACCGTGCGCGAAGCCGTGAAGGAGCTGCATGGCGCTTATGCCATTGCTGTGATCCACAAGGATCAGCCGCATACCGTGGTCGGCGCGCGGCAGGGGTCGCCGCTGGTGGTGGGCGTGGGCGATGGCGAGAATTTCCTCGCCTCCGATGCGCTCGCGCTCGCCGGCAGCACCGATCGTTTTGCGTTCCTCGATGAGGGCGATGTGGTCGAGATCACGCTGGACGGCGTGAAGATTGTCGATCGCGATGGTTTGCCCGCCGAGCGCGAAGTGCGTGTGGTCGCGGCGTATGGCGGCGCGGTTGAGCTTGGGCCGTATCGGCATTTCATGCAGAAGGAAATCTTCGAGCAGCCGCGCGCCATCACCGACACGATTCCTCAAACCGATCGTTTCACCGCCGAGTTGTTCGGGGCGGACGCGGCTGAAGCTTTCGCCGATATCGACAGCGTGCTCATTCTTGCTTGCGGCACGAGTTCGTATGCGGGCATGACCGCGAAGTACTGGCTTGAATCGGTTGCGAAGATTCCGACGCAGGTGGAGATTGCGAGTGAGTACCGGTATCGCGAATCGGTGCCGAATCCACGGGCTTTGGTCGTGGTGATTTCGCAGTCGGGCGAGACCGCGGACACGCTGGCCGCGTTGAAGCATGCGCAGGCGCTGGGGCATAAACATACGCTGGCAGTTTGCAATATGGCTTCCAGTGCGATGGTCCGGTTGACGAAGCTCGCGTTTCTGACGCATGCGGGGACTGAGATTGGTGTGGCTTCGACTAAGGCATTTACGACGCAGTTGGTTGGGATGTTCGTGCTGGCCGTGACGCTTGGGACGCTGCGCGGGCATGTGACCGAAAAGCAGGAAACCGATTACCTGACGCAGTTGCGGCATTTGCCGGCGGCGCTGAACAGCGTGCTGGCGCTGGAGCCGCAGATTATCGCGTGGTCCGAAGAGTTTTCACGCAAGGAGAATGCGCTGTTTCTCGGACGTGGGCTGCATTATCCGATCGCGCTGGAAGGCGCTTTGAAGCTCAAGGAGATTTCGTATATTCACGCGGAGGCTTATCCGGCCGGGGAGTTGAAGCATGGGCCGTTGGCGTTGGTGACTGAGGCTATGCCGGTGGTGACGGTGGCGCCTAATGACACGCTGCTGGAGAAGCTGAAGTCGAATATGCAAGAGGTGAGGGCGCGCGGCGGCGAGCTATACGTTTTCGCCGATGCCGATACGCGGATCGTTAGTGAGGACGGAATTCACGTGATTCGGATGCCTGAGCATTATGGCTTGCTGTCACCGATTCTTCATGTCGTGCCGCTGCAGTTGCTGGCTTATCACACGGCTTGTGCGAGAGGGACGGATGTGGATAAGCCCAGGAATTTGGCGAAGAGTGTGACGGTGGAGTGAGGGCTGTCACGACTAGCTTGGTGAGTGGTTCGTGACAATAAAGTTGCGAACTGTGGCCCGTACCGCCGCTCGCCCTCTGGGATCGCAATGGGCAAGCGACAAGTTGGTCGCGAATACTTGCTTGGATCGGCAGTTTTTCGGCCGGAGCCGCCACTCGCCCATCAGCGTTGGCCTGTCCGCTAACTATCGCTGACCGGACGTTCGCCGCGCAGCAACGGCGACCGTCCGGCTCCAATTTCAGCGAATGCATACTTGTGTTTGGTTGTAGCCGATCGCGACGACCCGCGGAACGGCTTGCTGGCGTGCACATCGTAAGAGCGCCACGCCGCTGTCATCGAAGAAATGTCTGCTTTGCGGCCACATCCGGTGTTTGGAAAATGGCTGTATGTTCCGCAAGCTGATCGGAAGCTTCAGGCAACTACTTAACTCCGCCCGAAACAACTAGTTTTATCGTTGTGTGTGCTGCCACACAGAAGAGCAAACGATTGCGCTGCCAAATGAGAGCGCGACATCTAGCAGCGCACCCTCATTGTTGCGCATTACGCCATAACGACCTGCTGTTCCAGGTGTTCATGTGCATTCGCGTGGTAACGGGTTAAACGCCAAAAACATTGCGTACCTGCCGCGCTTCGTCGAATCCGTACATCAGCTGCCATTGCAGCAACTTCGTGCGCTCGGCACCAAAATATATGTGCGAGCTTCCCTCATTTTCCTAATGCCGGTCGCGCCATACAAGCAAGACGTGCCACATGACCATCAGTAATCGCCCGCATATCGAGTGCGCCGCGAGTACCGATCCTGTTTAGAATCAATTAAAGGAGACATTAATATGGATAACGAATTGAATGAAGGGCACGGCGAGATCGGAAGGCGCGACCCGAAGACCTTCACGCGTCTGATCAAAGAGGAGGGGACGGATTACGACCCCGCCAAACTAGCTGCCATTGCGACCCAGATGGCGCTGCGTTCCGGTGATACGGTCGACGATGGACCAGATGCCGAGGAAAACTTGTTTGTGCCTGCTGGCTACACGTATTTTGGGCAGTTCGTGGATCACGACCTGACTCTCGATGTCACGTCGACGCTCAACCCCGAGGATGCGAGTCAAAATCCGGATCGAGCGCCGACCAATCTTCGCACGCCGCGGTTCGACCTCGATTGCCTTTACGGAACCGGACCAGGCGACCGGCCATATATGTACGCGGCGGATGGCGCGACGCTGTTGCTTGGAGACAAGTCACCCTATCCACCGAACGGCGTCCCTCCCGATTACGATCTTTTGCGCTCGAGCAACGGCCGAGCGATCATTGGCGATAAGCGCAATGACGAGAACTCGATCGTCAATCAGATCCAGCATGCGTTCATCTTGTTTCACAATAAGGTGGCCAGGGAGTTGAAAGACAAGCCGTTGCCATCAGGCCTCTCATTGTTCGAGGCTGCGCAGCAACAAGTCAGGTGGGCATACCAAAGGATACTTACCGAGGATTTTCTGCCGCGCATCATCAATGCTGAGGTGCTCGCGGCGTTGAAGGCCGATGTAGGGAATAACAAACTGGGGAATGACGACGGGTACAAGCTTTATAAAAATGAGCTTCGTACCAACCTGCCTCGCGAGTTCGTCGCAGCCGCCTACCGGTATGGGCACTCGGGTGTACGCACGGGCTATCGGTTAAACGGCGTGCCCGGAAAGAATAATGGAACGGCGTTGCCGATATTCATATCAGGTCATAGTGCCAACATGCCGGCAATGAGCCTGGTCGGCTTCGATCCCTTGCCGCCCGAACATGTCATAGATGATTGGGGCCGTTTCTTCCCAACGGGCGACGCCTTGTTGCCGGGTACGCGACGAGTTCATAACGATGATATGACCAATGTGTCGAAAGGGGACGGTGGCGAAGGAAAAGTACGCATGCAATATGCGTACAAGATTGATACGACGCTCGTGGATCCGCTCGCGGACCTGCCGCCGAGTGTAGCGGACAACCATGAAATACCGGTAGAAGTGCGTAAGGCTCGGGGTCCATCGCTCGCGTTGCTCAACCTCCTCCGGGGCCGCGTTTATCGTCTGCCGAGTGGTGAAAAAGTCGCTGACGAAATTGGTGCCGTTAAGCTCGAACCGCATGAGATCGGTGTGCGAAAGGCGGTGAGTAAAGATAAGGTCAAGGGATTTGAGTTCGTCCGGTTTGCGGATCTCGATACGGTCGGCAACTACTTCGATGGCGACACGCCCCTCTGGTTCTATGTACTGGCCGAAGCGCAGGCACCCTTGATGAGACTGTGGGAGAGCAGAGGAAGCGACAAAGCCATGCTTACCGAGGAAGAATTTCTCGGCTTCGATCCAAAGGACGGGCAGACGGCCGGAATTTGTGGCGGCACCCAGCTCGGCGCGGTTGGGGGACGAATCGTCGGCGAGGTCTTTTACGGTCTGCTTCAGTCGGATCCAGACTCAGTTGTCAACAGCGCGCCAGCGGACTGGCATCCGATCTGGGGCGACGGCCGTGCATCAATGGACAAGCTGCTTCGCTACGCAGGTCTCACAATTACGAAGCAGCCCGGTGGCTGAATAAATCGAGCCTACATAGGCCTGACGAAGGCGTGCATGACACTTCGTACCCGCCAACAGAACACGTATGTGAGCGAACACCTATATGGCCGGAGGCCACATGATCAGCGCGACTCTCTGCTTCCAATGCAGCATCGACAGCCTGTTGGTGGGGATGGCCTATCGTTCTGTGGAGAGAACGCGCGGCTCCGTGCTTGCCTTTGCGACGCTATGCGGAACGTTCGACGCGTTGGCAACCTTATTGGCGGCCTACGGCAGCGAGATTGGCATTATTTTCTTCGTCTCCGTCTTCACCTGCGGACTGCTCGGCATGCTGTGGCGCAGAGCCCTCCGCGTGCTGATGCTGCTTGCGCTAATGAGCGTCGACAACCTGCTTTCGCCCGGTAGCTCCGCCGATGCATTTACGGCTGGTGCAGCGAGCTTTGCGATGGCCGGTGTTGGCTATCTCTGCGCAGAACAAATATTGCGGCTGGCGCATCCGCGTAAGCGCTCACTGGTTGCGCTAAGTTTGTGCGGAGCTTCGTTGATTGGCCTTCTGATCGCATGACCGGAGAGATGCAATGAATGTTGCGGTTAGCACACGTGCATACAATTTCAGCCGCTCCGGCGCCAACATTCAGGAGTCGGTGCTCACGGCCCAAGCGGTCGGGACGCGTGGAATCAAGCGCTTGTTCCGACTAGAAACGCCCGATGACAAACGCGGGTGCGACGCATCGCCGCTTATCGCGCCAGGGGTGAAACTTCCGGACGGCCAAGTGCACGACCTCGTGCTGCTCGCGACCATGGGCAACTGGGTCTACGCTTTCGAGACCCGGGGAGGTACCCTCGTCTGGAAACGCCAGATTGGCGAACCTATACGCAGCAATCCGGCAATCGACACACACATGGTCAACGACCATTGGGGCATCGTATCGACTCCGGTCATACACGACGGCGTGATGTACGGATGCGCATGGATCAGCGCCGATGGGAAACCTGATCATGCGCAACATTTCGTGTTCGCGATCAACGTTGCCAACGGCCTCGACCGGCACCCGAAGATTTCGCTTGAAGGTGCAATTTTTTCGCCAGGTCACGGCTTGGCCGATATCAAGTTCGACGCTGCGGAGCGAAAGCAGCGCGCGGCATTAGGGGTCTCGAACGGAGCCTTGATGATACCGTTTGGCACCGTGCGCGAAACGTCAGGCACGGCGCGGGGGTGGATTGTGGCGGTCGATCTGGCGTCGTGGAAAATATCGGCGAGCTGGTGTACAACCGCTCGCAAGAGCGGCGCCGGGATTTGGATGGCCGGCACCGGCCCCACTGTGATGCAAGATGGCGATCTCGTGTTCGCGACTGGCAATGGCGCATTCGACGGCATAACCGACTTTGGAGAAAGCGTCATTCGCCTGCGTTACACGCCCGCACTCAATGGTCACGCCGCGCAGTTCAGCATCATCGACTGGTGGACGCCGTGGACCGACGCTCTGCGTACTGGCGGTCAGCCGGAAGCGCACGCACTGCCTGACGCCAGCAGTTTCAGAAAAGTCTCGCATCTCTTTCAACAAAACCAGTTGCAATCCAATCAGCCATCAGACGACTGGTCTGACATGGATCTCGGTTCCGGCGGTGTCGTTCAGGCCGCGCCCTTCGGCTTGCTTCTTTGCGCGGGGAAAGATGGCGTTTTGTATGCGATGAAAGCGACGCAAATGGGTAAGACCAGGCCCAACGATCTACAGCCGGTCGCTAACCAAGCCAACTATGGGAAACTGGCGTTTCCCCCGATTTTCCTCACCTATTTCCCCCCTGAACTTGATCCCGCACCGGACCGGATAGAGACCCTCAACGTACTTCATGATGCGCACACGCACCATCAGCACGGCGCGCCCATTCGCTTTGACAGTACTGAGTTCGGGCCGATGCTCTTCAACTGGGGCGAGAACGAGAATGGGAGGGCGTGGCAATTGAAGCGGGACGCTTGCGTGTTTCTTGCACGAACCGTAGAGGTCGCTTCTCCGCAAGCCGACCCGAAAACAGCCGGTGGAATGCCGGGTGGCATGCTGACTGTAAGCAGCAACGGGGCTCAGGATAGCACCGCGATTCTTTGGGCATGTGTGCCCTATGGGGACGCCAATCGCAAGCTGTCAGCGGGCCGCCTCATCGCGTATGCCGCCACACGGTTTGCGAATGGCCAGATGGTGAAGCTATGGGATTCACAAGACTGGAATCATCAATTCACGTTCAACAAGTTTGGTGTTCCGGTCGTCGCGAACGGCATGTTGTATTTGCCAACCTACGACGGGGCGGTTGTTGTGTATGGCATCAATTGATTCGATGTCGCCACCAGTGCCGTTTGACGCTTGGGGTTGCTCGCCGCCGCGACCAACCGGCCAACTCGAAGAGCCGAAACCCGCAGGTGCTGTGAGCGCTTACCCTTAATTGCCAGAAAGCGATCCTTCGATTTGCTTTGATTGATCTATGCTTGGTTGCTCTTGACTGTGGCTCGCTACGGTGTACCGTAGCGAGCCACGGGACTATGCTCAGATTTGTTGGGTCTATCTCCGCGAGCACTGGTGAAAATATGGCCTCCTGAAGGAGGGGCTACACGGAGAACAATAGCTACCCACAGCCACTCAGACAGCATCGGGGCTTTCCGCCAACGAGTTCAACTCTTAGGTATGCCGAAAGGAATACGCGGAGGCGAAAGTTGACGCAGAATCGTCAAATGTATATCGGCATTGATTTTCTTGAGGTGATCCACCGTCATGCGACCGCCGGAAACTAAGGCGGGCTCAAACGCGTAAATCTCTCCACTTTGCAATGGCCCTAGCTTTGCCAACGTCCTTTCGAACATTGACTTCTTGCTCTCGTCCTTGAGGTCACGCCCCCTATGGCACGACTGCCCTCCGACGCGACGGGCCTGATATCGATCACGTTCGCATCTGCAACAGAATCCGGCACGCCGGGGTCACGAACAACGGGCACGACGCGACTCCACCTCCATGGGCAGCTCCCGCTGGTTGGAGCGCTTACGGACACTTTGCTGATGCACGCGGCCTCGGCTTTCGTTGAAGCCGATAGTCGAGGCACCTGGAAAGCGCTGTCGGGAATTCCGGTGCATGCGGCAGGCTTTGCAGATAGCGAGGCTCTTATTGGCGATGCTGACGGATCACCTCCTGGGTTTCGTCTGCTGCTCGACTATTTCGCTTTTCCGGACAAGTTCAATTTTGTGGACGTCGACCTTGCCGCGCTCGCGCGAGCAGCCGGTCCTTCCCAGGAACTCACACTTCATCTGGTCGTTCGTAATATCCCGGCGGACTCGCAGGCCGCACGCGCGCTGGAAAAGCTGACGACATCGACCTTGAAACTATTCAGCATATCCGGTGGTGCCGCAATCGTTGCAAGCATCGACGGCAGAAGTCTATTCGATCGATCGCGTGTACGTAACGGAGCAGGGTGCTGCGGGCACGACAGAGACCGACATGCCGCCCTACCACGCGCTGCGTCACGGTAGATCGCATCGCCATTTCGACCCGTACTGGCTGACAAGCGGGAGTGGCCAGTTCACGACGGACCGGTCAGCGAGTGAAACCTTGCTGTCGCTGGTCGGCATCGACGGCAGCCCGACATTACGGGGCAGCCGAAAGATTGGCATCGACCTGACCTGCACGAACCGCGATATCCCTGCCACGCTGCCTTTCGGTTCGAACGACGGAGATCTCTTGAACGGGAGCGCGTCGCTATCCTGTCCGATCACAATGCTGACGCGTCCAACGAGACAGATGTGCCTGCATCGTGAGCGTGGTTCGCTGCGGCGGTTGATTTCGCGGATGACGCCGCATCCGTTTGCCCTTGCCTCGTCGGGCCTCACTGGGTTGAAACAAACGCTGCATCAGCACGCCGGCGTGGGGTTCGCGACGGCGACACGGCACATTGACGGTATCGTGGGACTCGATCATCAGGTCTAGTTTTGTTCAACTGATCCTGCTCTCAGCCGGCAGCGGTGCAGAAATACGACGTTGCGCGCCGCGCCAGGGCTCAGCGACGATCCTCTGATCGAGGTGAACGCGCTCTAACGGCGATCGGCGATCCGGATACGTTGAAGTCGATGCGTTCAACGCTGAGCCATACGCCCACCGCCGGTTTGAAAAGAAGCTGCTCTGATGTGACCAATTGTGTTTGCGTTTCATACCGTCAGTGATCGCGGGTGATCGTCGCCTAGGGTCGACTTCGGAAGTTTGGCATCGGCCCGGGTCCGGTCATCAAGAGCCGTTTGCACGACCACCGGGAATGGCTGTAGTTCATGTCGCAGCGGCCATTCGTAAGCGTCCCACTTCGGCCCGATTTGGTGTCAATCACTGCCCCGTGATCCTAGTGCTTGTATTAGTCGGCAGTGCGCCGCCGTCTGACTATGACAGAGCGCGAGTTCGCGGAGGGCTTTACGCATTCGTCGAAGGTCACGAATCTTGCCTTCAATATCCGCCAGATGTTCAACCACCATCTCGTCCGCGCCGGCACAGGGGTGCTCGGGATGGTTGGCCAGTTCCAGCAGTCTTCGAATTTCGTCCACGGTGAAGCCGAGTTCGCGGCCTCGGCGCACGAACGCCAGTCGCTGCACGGCGGCGGCATCGTAGCGCCTATACCCATTATTGCCGCGCACCGGCGCGGGCAACAGTTCCACCCGTTCGTAATAACGGATTGTTTCGATATTCACGCCGGACAGGTGGCTCAACGTACCAATCGAGTAAGTGGCGCTCATTGCTTGACTCTGTAGTGGCTACAGGGTTCAGCATATTACTTTGACCAATCTCGTGTCGGATGGACCATGGCTGGAGGCTGCTGTAATCACTGTGAAGGGCAGTCGAGTGCCCGTCGGGGTCGGTATCGGGGAATACTCTGGGTTGCCCTTGCGATCAACTTAGCGATGTTTGTCGTCGAGGTCCTGTCCGGTATGCGCGGCGGTTCCGTGTCGTTGCTGGCCGACTCGTTAGACTTTTTGGGCGACGCCGCGAACTACGGTATCAGTCTTCTGGTGCTTGGGTTGAGCGTAACCGTGCGCGCTAACGCGTCGCGGATCAAAGCGTTTTCGATGGGGGCGTTTGGCGTTTGGGTGATTGGCCTTGCGATCTGGAATCTGACCTCAGAAGTTGTGCCCAGCGCACCAACGATGGGTATCGTCGGTTTGAGCGCGTTCATCGCAAACTGCGTTGTTGCGCTGCTTCTGTTCACCTACCGCGACGGCGATAGCAACATGCGCAGCGTCTGGCTTTGCACGCGCAATGACGCATTAGGGAATGTCGCCGTTCTTTTGGCCGCATTGGGCGTGTTCGGAACAGGAGCAGGATGGCCGGATCTGGCCATCGCCGCAATCATGTCGATACTCGCCTTAACCTCTGCCGTCAAAATCCTTCGCCAGACGAACGCCGAATTGAGGGGCGGTGCTCAAGACTCGTCAGTCGCATCCAAGCGTGTTGTCCCCTTGCCGCGTAAGCGTTATCCGCCAAGGTAAGCATTCTCTAAATGCGTGGGCGATTCCTCTGACGGACATCGTTGATCGAGGGCGCATTTCCCACAGGAAGCGGACGCTCATCCGTCTCGTCTTTATGGCTGTGGTGGGTCGAAGTGAGCCGACGGCAGAAGGCAGAGTGCGGCCATGTGCGATCGCTGGGCAGTACGACAGCTCAGCCGCTTCAACGTCTCATCGCCTTCGTCAACAGCCGCTCAAAATTCCCGACTCGACCAGCCGCACTCTGCTACGTCGCCTTCTTGACATCGTCGCTCGACCGATTTGTCAGGATGGCGCTCGCGATAACGTGAAAGAGATGATCGGCCCGTGGCGCGAACGAGGGTTGGTCGACGAGCCAGCCGAGCGCCGACATCAGGGCGAACAGGTCGAGCCCATCCATATCGGCGCGCGCCGTTCCCTCAGCCTGAGCACGGAGCAGTAGTCGCGCGCCCGCTGAGTGTACCGCTGTACATGAAGCGTAAAGCGCGGAGTCCGGGTCCGCGTGGGCGCTCGCCATCAAGGCAACAACGCCGCTATAGCTGTGAACGAATGCCACCCCTTCGCGAAACCAGGACACGAGCGATTCGTCAGGTGGATTCGACGTTTCGAGTTCGCCTGCCTTCTGCGTCAGTGCGTCCAGATTCGTACGCAGCAACGCATCGAACAAGGCTTCTCGCGTCGGGAAATGGCGCAACAGTGTGGCCAACCCGACATCGGCCCGGCGGGCGATATCTCGCATGGACGCATCGGCACCATGTTCGGTGACGACGTCACGCGCGACTGCAAGGAGATGGCTGTAATTTTTTCTGGCGTCGGCTCGCATGGATTTTCTTAACAAATGGATCAGTGATCCATATATTTCAATCGGGATCTGGATCAGTGATCCATAAGATACAGCGCATTTGTGCAAATGGGAACAGAGACGCTGTCCGACACCACGAAAGGAGATGTCATGGGAAAGCTTGAGGGTAAGGTTGCAGTCATCACGGGTGGATCGAGCGGCATGGCGCTGGCGAGCGCCGAGCGGTTCGTTGAAGAAGGCGCCTATGTTTCATCACGGGCCGGAGGCAGGAGGCGCTCGACGAGGCCGTCAAGCTGATTGGCCGGAACGTGACCGGCGTGCGCGGCGACGCGGCCAATCTCGACGACCTCGACCGCCTGTTCGATACAGTCAAGCGGGAAAAGGGCAAGATCGACATCCTGTTCGCGAGCGCCGGCACGGGCGAAGCCGTCCCACTGGGCGAGATTACCGAGCAGCACTTCGATGCGGCCTTCGGCCTGAATGCGCGCGGCACGCTGTTTACGGTTCAGAAGGCGTTGCCGCTGTTCAACGATGGCGGATCGATCTTCATGACCGGGTCAATTGCTTCGGTGAAAGGTTTTCCTGGTTTCAGCGTGTATGCGGCGAGCAAGGCGGCGTTGCACTCATTCGCACGCGCGTGGCTCAACGAACTCAAGGGCAGGAATATCCGGGTGAACGTGCTGAGCCCGGGGCAGATCGCCACACCGATTCAGGAGCAACTTTTCGACGAGGAGACGAAGCGGTACTTCGAATCCCTGGTCCCGCGGGGAAAGATGGGTCATCCTGAGGAAATTGCGACGGTCGCGCTGTTTCTTGCTTCAGACGATTCGAGCTTCGTGAATGGGGTGGAGTTGTATGTCGACGGCGGCACCTCGGCCATCTGAAATCGCGCCGAAAAGCGCGTGGGGGCCCTGTCAACTTGACGAAGATGATCCGAGTTGTGTCGATAAATATGGAATCCTTATCAATAAACGGGATTGATTTCGGTGATTGTCCAGCGGGTATTGTCACGTCTGCTCGCGCTGCCGTCGCTGCAAACGGCGGTGATGGCGCTCGGCTCCGCGTGTCTGCCGTGGCTCGCGGGGCGCATCGCGCGCAGCGAACCGCCTAACGCGGGCAACGGTCCCGCGCGACTGGTTACCAATTGACATGGGCCCGTGGTTGATCAAAACGTCCCCTGAATGGAGGGTTCGCATGAGCTATTCGATTATTGGATTTGGCGCGGTAGGCCAGGCACTCGCCCGAGCGTTTGCAAGAAAGAACATCGATGTGACCGTCGCCAGCCGGTGCCCTCCCGAGAGGTTCATGCAGCAGGCACGAGCGATCGGCCCCACCGTTGTCCCCAGGACGCTGCAGGATGCAATCGCGTCCGACACGATCTTCCTGGCGGTTCCGTTTTGGGAACATCGCGAAGTCGCGAAGCAGATCACAACCTGGCAGGGCAAGACGATCATCGACACGACAAATGCTTTCGGTGTTCCGGTTGAAGAGCTGGAAGGTCAGCCGTCGTCCGCAGTTGTCGCCAAAGCGTTTACCGGCGCCAGGTTCGTAAAGGGCTTTAACCACCTGCCCGCTGCCGTTCTGGCCGCTGATCCGAGCGTGAAAAGCGGCAGCCGCGTCGTGTTTTTGTCGAGCGATGACGAAAATGCGGTGGCGCCGGTCGCGGTTCTGGCCGAACAACTCGGTTTCGCGCCGATTGCGCTAGGGCCGCTCAAGGATGGCGGCTCGCTCGTCCAGGCCAGGGGCAATACCTGGGCTGAACTGATCTTCAAGGATCTCGTCAAGTTCAAATAACGGCACATCACGGCAAAGTCACAGCGGCCATGTAATGCGGACGGATGTCCATTCGGAACTGGAAAGCGGCCGTTGCCGACATGATGCCCCGAATGACGGCTCCGGGTCTACGGAACTTCGTCATCAGACCAAGCCCGGCCAATTGTGGGCGTTCGACGCCGCCAGTTAGATCGTGGAGAATCGACTGCACCCTTCCAGAGGAGGTGCTATGAATATCGAACCATTTCAGATTTCCGTGTCCGATGTTGAGATCGACGACTTGCGCCGGCGTTTGCGCGACAGCCGGTGGGCATCCACGACTCCGTCCGAGTCGTGGCAACAAGGCACAGACACCACATGGTTGCGCGAATTGGTGAAGTACTGGGCCGACAGTTTTGATTGGCGGGCTGCGGAACGCGGTCTGAACCAGCAACCTCAATTCATGGCCGACGTGAACGGTCAGCGCGTGCACTTCGTTCATCGGCGTGGCGTTGGACCCCGGCCCTATCCGGTGGTCATCACGCATGGTTGGCCCGGATCGTTCTTCGAATTTCATGCGTTGGCTGATCGGTTGTGCGACCCGGCTGCATTCGGTGCGGACCCGAACGATGCCTTCGACGTCGTTATTCCTTCACTGCCGGGCTTTGCGTTTTCGCCGGCGCCTGCCACCCCTGGCACTTCCGCGTTTCAGGTCGCCGATCTGTGGGCATCGCTGATGCGAGGTCTTGGGTACGAGCGATTTGGCGCTCAGGGTGGTGACCTGGGCGCGGGGGTGTCGGTCGCGCTCGCCTTGCAGCACTCACAGGTAGTCGATGGAATTCATCTCAACTTTCTGCCGGGATCGTACGCACCCGCAATCGACGCCGCTGATTCGCCGCTTACCGTCGCAGAACAAAACTTCCTTCGAGAGAAGGGTGAGTGGGCTGCGCTCGAGGGCGGTTATGCGCATATGCACAGCACGAGGCCGAGGACGTTAGCCGCGTCGCTTAACGACTCGCCGGCGGGGCTGGCTGCGTGGATCAGCGAGAAGTTTCGCGCGTGGAGCGATTGCGAGGGCGTTATCGAGCGCAGATTTTCAAAAGATGAGCTGCTCACCAACTTATCGCTCTACTGGTACACCCAGAGCATTGGTACAGCAATTCAAATGTACTGGGAAAACAGGCTTCAACCCATGCGCTTCGCCACTGGACAACGTGTATTACCGCCGGTCGGCTTTGCGCACTTTCCGAAAGAGATTAACCACCCGCCACGCGTATGGCTGGAACGAACGTTCAATGTCGCGCAATGGACCGACATGCCGCGTGGTGGCCATTTCGCGGCAATGGAAGAACCTGAACTCCTCGCGGCCGACATTCGTAGCTTTTTCAGGCACTTCCGGCAGTGAGTTCGTTGAAGAATCGCCCCTATGCGGGATGCGATCTGCGTTTCGCGACGGACCGCCGCTGGAGACCATGAAGGTCGTTCAGGGTTGACTCCCGCCGTTCGCCATCGGACCGGGTCCGGCCAGTTACGGTCAGTCGACGCGGCACCCGGAATCATCGATAATCAGGGGCGTTGTTGCGTATCTAATTAACGCACAAGTGATATTGAATGTTTTCGATGTCGCGAACAAAGGATCTGACGACGCACTAGCAAAAGACTGAGACAAGTGGCACCACAATAGGACTTCCCTTCTAAATTCTTGCGCGGCCACCGGCCCGCTACACGCCGTCTTGAACCGCATGCACACCGCCGCGCGTCATCTTGTACTCCACGGATCGATAGTCCTTCTCTTCGGCTTGCTGCTCGGCGGCCCTTACGCTAATGCAATCAAGCGCGGTGCGCCACCGAATATCGTGAACTCCTGGCGCGTGGCGCACCTGAGCCTGCCGATCGGCGCAACGTTGATGCTGGCTGTGGCCGCCTTGCTGCCCTCAATGACTGTCTCGACGGCGCTGGCCTGGGTGATCGTCATCGCGTTCATTGTGTCGGCGTACGGGTTTTGCGTCTCCACTCCGCTGGCCGCACTGACTGGCGAGCGAGGTTTGTCCTCAGGCGGTGCCGGCCTGGGTGGCCTTGTCTATTTCGGAAACTGGGTCGGCGCTGTGGCATCCATCGTCGGAGCTGCTGCATTGGTCATCGCCGCGTTCCTGTCTCTGTAAGGCAGGGGCCGGCCATGAAGCGACAGTCACCGAACCGCACGGAATGGCAGCTCATTGGCCCATTGCGGACGTCCATACTCGCGGGCATAAGACTTCCAGAGGTAGTCAATGCCGCCAAGGACAATTGCTATCGGCAGCCGCTTGAAATGTCGCCCGCCAGGGTGCGAAACTGACGATTGTTCTGCCTACGTGGCAGGATGCCCCGATCCGTTCAAAGCTGCTCATTGCCACGATTCCTGAAAAGCCTATCCTTGGATTTAAGCGATTTTTCCGCGAAGAGAGTGGAACGCGCAGATCGGCGCAAGTGACGGAAAGTGAAATATTCCCTTAACTTTGCCCGGTTAAATTGGGGAAAAAAGCGGAGCTTGCGAGTGAAGTCAATGAGGCCTCGTTGACGCGGACGAACGGTGTTTCATTCCCAACCACGTCGGAGCGCCGCGACGTATCCTCCGTCGCCGTTCAGAGACAGGCACGAATGGGCCATCGCAGCCGGCCGGTGAGCGACGTTGATCAACCTCCTTTTAGCATTTGGTCAGCTTCGCGCAGCCTAGCTAGTGCTCGAATAAAACCATCGGCCCTTGCCTTGTTTACCTCCGCATCAAGACAGCTTAAAGCATGTTGCAGCTCGATCCAACCCGGCTCGTTGTCGACTTCACTTGGGCCAGCCTCTGTCCTCACTTCTCGCACAAGCCTGTGGGCAAAGCTTGCATCTAACGTTCCGCGCGACACGAGATCGGTTAAATAGGCTGCCAATTCGGTTAACCCTTCGACACTTGCGCGCGACGCATGTCCTGTTCCGTCAGAGTTCTTGTTCATATCATTTACGACAAAAGCACGCAGTTAGATGGTAGGTACAACGACAGGGCGATCCCCTTTGTTGATTACGGTTTAATTGGGTCGAGACAATCTCGCGTTGCTTTTAAACGCAGCAGCGACAGCGAAAGGACATGCCACCTTGTCCCTTGCCGGGACCGGTTAGCACACTGTTTTACCGATGCGAAATGAATAGCACGAGTGGCATAGTGATTGCCGCCAGCGCCGTCTGAACGGTAATGATTCCCGCCGATAACCGGTGATCCCCGCCTAATAGCTTCGCCATAATGTACGCGGACGGGGTGCATGGCAGCGAGTTGAACAAAACGATTGTCGTCAGCGCCGGGCCGTGGATTCCGAGACTCACACCTATCCAGAGAGTAAACAGCGGGACGAGCAATAGTTTGATAAACGACGACTGCAGAACAGGCCCTCGGGCGTCTTTTGCCGCTTTCATATCAAGCCCGGCACCGACGGCGAGGAGACCCAATGGCAATGAAGCAGCTCCGAGAATTGAAAGAATGTTCGAAAGGGTGCTTGGCAGTGCAAGACCGCTGACATTGAAGAGCGCGCCAAGCAACACCGCCATGATCACGGGATTCTTCAGCAACGCGCTAATGATTTGCCGGCTCGTTGGGGCACCGCCGCTCCCGTAATGCATCAGAATGATGATCGATGCCACGTTAAGCAACGGGATTGCGACCGCAATGCTGATCGACGTCAATGTCAGACCAACGCTTCCATACATCGCCGCAGCTGCGGCGACGCCCACGTAGGTGTTTGGTCGCAGTGCGCCTTGAATCACAGAGGAAAAAACTGCGCCCGATTGCTTGCTCCAGATGCGCCAAGCGTACAGCACCAGTGCGCCGGTTCCGACCGCTCCGAGAATCGCAATGGCTATGGGGCGAATCGGGAACTGCGTCAAGTTCGCTTTCGCTACCTGGCTGAACATCAACGCCGGAAACATATAGTAGTAGTTGAGCGTTTCGCACGGTAGCCAAAACTCATCGGCCAGCATTCGTCGTTGGCGAAGGACAAAACCCAAGAGAATGAGGGCAAAGATCGGGATGAGCGCTGTAAAGACACTTTGCATGGCGCTCTCCGTTAAATGAACGTCTTAACCAACACAACCGCACCGTAGGCACCGATAAACGCGGTCATGGCGCGTTCATACAACGGTGCACCCACGCGTTTGAATAGAAGGTTGCCGACTGAAAAGTAAACGATGACCGCAATCGGTGCGATTCCGAAACCTTCCCAGCTCAATGCGGATCGTCTCAGGACTGCGAGCGTGCACAGTTGGATGGCGCCAAACATCAAGTAGTAGCGGGCGATGGCCAAGCGCACCTGGTCCTTCTCGCTGTAGCCATTTACCGCGTAGACGGCGAGCAAAGCGCCGCCCATGTTGGTTAGCCCGTGGACAAGTCCCATCACGCCCACGTAGGCGCGGCCTCGGCGCCGCACGAACCCCTGCAAACGCGTCTGCAGTCGTCGGGAGTAGCGGATTACCGCAGCGCTCAGCATAGTGAGGCCGATAAGAATATCGGCCCGTGCCTTAAGATTCGTGTACATCAGTATCGCCAGCGACGCCACGACGATAAGCGCGCAGATCTTCATGTTGACCCTTTCTCGCGCCGGCAATGGAAGATTGCGCCCTGACCACACCTGGATCGAGGAGATCGCCATCGACGAAGGAAGCAAGAGGCCGAGCACCGTCGTAAAGTCGAATCCGAGGAGCAACAACGTCGGAGTACCGAACACAAGGATGCCCATCCCAAAAATGGATTGGACTACCGCCAGCAAGGCGATGATTATCGAGAGCTGATAGACGTCGTGCATGCTATGCCGCCTCCAGTCGCTCAGCAATTGGCCAAGCTTGTTGCTCTGCAAGTTGGCCCACGCGCACGGTCTGGAGAAAACTCAGTGACGCGTCGGCGTCGTTAGTGGTCGCCAGGACTACGAGGACAACGTCGCTCTGTGTGATGTGACCAGAGATCCACAATGCTTCGAGTGCGATGGTGCCCGCGCTGTCAGCAATTATGTTCACATGCGGCAAATGGACCCCGACCGTGCCGGGCAATAAGTTCCAGGAGCGCACAAGAGCCGTGTCGTTGCCAACTGCAATGATTGGCTGCTGAATTTGTGCCATAGAGACGAGCCGTGCGGCATAGCCTGTTCGCGACAGCACCACGATCTTCGAGATGGGAAGAGTGCGGGCCAGTGCTTGCGTTGCGGCTCGCAGGTCGTTATGGCTGGCAGCTGTGTTCGCGAGTGCCGGAGCTGACGCGTGCCTGTGTGCTTCTGCCAAGGTCACGATGCTGCGCAGACGAGCAACGGCTTCTACAGGAAATTTGCCGACGGCCGTCTCCCCAGAAAGCATTACTGCAGACGCACCGTCGATAACCGAATTCGTCACGTCGCTGATCTCGGCCTTGGTCGGCAGTGGACTCTCGATCATGCTGTGAAGCAGTTCGGTCGCGACGATTACAGGTTTTCCATATTGTTGGGCCTGAGAGATGATCTTTTTTTGATAGATCGATACGTGGTCGATGCTGGTTTCAACCGAAAGATCACCACGATCGATCATGATGATGTCCGTTGCCTTGGCAATCTCATCAAGATGGTCGAGTCCACCCTGGTTTTCGACCTTGGCTACGATTTGAGGCGTGGCAGCATCGATGAGGCTACGAATCGCTTCTACGTGCTGGGAAGACTCTACAAAACTAATGCCAACAAAATCGACTCCGGTGCTCTTGGCGAACGTGATCATCTCTCGATCGCGTAGCGTTACCAATTCTTGCCCAAGGTCGATCTCTGGAACGTTAATCCCCTTCCGGCTTTTGAGTGTTCCCGCCGTTTCGGCGACAACTTTTACGTCCCTCCCACTCACTTCCTCGACTAGGAACGACAGCGTGCCATCATCCGCATAGATACGTACTCCTACACGAATTTTCGAATGAAATTGATCGTAGTTAACAGGTACTTTCTCGCTACCGTCGTGGGACAGGTCGGTCGTGAGGATCACACGATCACCAACGTGAAATGAGGGTTCCACGCGCAGTTGAATTGTTCGGATTTTGCGTCCGGGTATATCTAAGAGGATCGGTAGTTCGGGAAGCGTTTCCCGGATAAGAGCAATGGTGGCTTTATGCCAGTCCAGACTGCTATGTGACCCGTTTAGCCGTGCGACGGTCATGCCCGCACGGTGTAAAGCCAACAGGGTTGAACGGTTGTCAGATGCTGGCCCGATGGTTGCCACAATAGTTGTTTTAGCCATTTTTCTTTTGTCGTTAGGTTTGTCCTAAGTAAATATGACAGTAATATGTCATAACCGTTAATAATAAAAAATTGTCCATTAAGACCAAAAGAAGATAAAGCGAGATTTCCGAAGCGGAAACGCGAGTAAGGGCGTTACAGCAACGCTCTTATGCCCTTTAGGTCTGGCGTTAGGAGAAGTCGGCCGATTATTCCGGCCTCCACGAGATACATTTGGCCGAAACTGAGCTGAGCGTCGCACTATCGAAAAGGGGACGGCCCCACTACTGACGGTGGTGCGGTTCGAGAAGGCGAATTAGCCGGCGCCGACTGTCACCGTCTCAACCTGCGTTGGAAGCGGTCATCTGCTGATTCGACGCTAATGGCGCCGGTGGGTCGCGAAGCGACAATCAGATCCACTCGACACAGGTCGTTCGTATGCCACAAGCCTGCGGTATCCTGTTCTCAACTTTATTGTTTCAGGGAAGCAGATGGAGCAGATTGAACCCGCGCTGTTCGCAACTCTAAAGCAAGACGTTGCGATACTTAGATCGACGCGAGCCTTCTACCGCAGGGGCTGCAGTTCTCAACTTTATTGTCACGAACTGGTGGTGTTTGGTCGCAAACGGGGTGTGACCATCGATGATGCAGTCGAAGACAATGATCGCGCTATAGAGAGCATTGCGCAGCTGCCCAACGCGGCGCAATTCCCCTTCGATTGGCTCCGAGTCAGCCTCCCTCAACCTGCGCTCCTGATCCTCAACTGCTTCGGGCAGCCGCACGTGCGACTGCCCGGCAATAAAGTCGATAACTTCGCCGATCGGGCCGACCAGCCGTAGCGCGATCAAGGTCTGCCGGAATCGCCTTGAATCGTGGCCCGAAGCGGTCGAAGCTTAACTGGCGGAGGGAACTGTGCCGGGTACGGCATGCGTGCGAGCAGCGCTTTTCGCAGTGAGGGCGCTTCGTTTCTTACCGTGCCGCGGCGGTCGTTTTCCGGGGAGGTCCGAATCAACCAAGGCCTGAAGCGCTGCAACCTGACGCGTCGCTTGAGTGAGTTGATTCTGCGCATCCTGATTTCGGGATTGAAGCGCTTTCACTTGTTCAGACACTTCTTCCAGTCGCGTTGTAACTTCGTCTTGCTGAGCTTTTGCGATATCGGAATCCGCCCGCAACCGTTGAATTTGCCGCTGTGCCTGCAACATCGAGCGCTCGGTCGCGGCATTCGTCGCCTCCAGTTCGATCTGTCGACGTTGTTCGCTCGACAGTCGCACGGTGAGTGCGACAAACCTCGCGTACACCGCTTCAGCGCGTTGCTTGCTTGCCGTTGCGATCACGCGCCAGTACGCATTGTTCTGGGCAAGTACAACGTAGTAAGTCAGGCCTTCCTTGAAGAATGACAGATCAGCGCGATAGTCCCCCGAGCTTGATGACCGAAGCCCGGTAATACTGCCGCGCTCCTCGAGACCTTTAAAGATGGCAGCCGTTCCCGCAGAAGGGTCAACCGGCACATCTCCGATCGTGAGAGCCGCCGCTGGCAACGACGACGGCGTTGCGGTTTTGTCTGCAGCGTCGGATGCTACAGGACCCGTAGTCTGTGCGTGAGCACCCGATGCAACCAGACTCGAAACGATTATTATTGTTTTAAACATTCTCATATTCATGGATCCGCCTCTATGTTTATGTTCTGCTTCTGATACAAATCATCTGCTCGTTCGCCGCGCTTTTCCAACGGGCTTCTTTCACTCAAAGAAATGCGTGGCAAGCGTCTCCATTGCCATGCCCGTGCCGCGCACAACACATGTCATCGGAGCATCCGCCAAGACCACAGGCAAACCCGTTTCCTCGCGAAGGCGGCGATCGAGATCATGCAAAAGGGCGCCTCCTCCCGTAAGGATGAGGCCCCGGTCGGCAATGTCAGACGCCAACTCTGGAGGCGTACTCTCGAGCGCTTTTTTCAGCAAAGAGACGATCTTTGCCAATGGATCGGTAAGCGCCTCCAACACTTCGTGGCTCGATAGCAGCGAGGTCCGCGGCACCCCTTCCGACAAGTGACGCCCGGTGATTTTCACGTGACATTCCGTCTCCCTGGGCATCGCGCCTCCGATCGCCATCTTCACTTTTTGTGCTGTGTGTTCCCCAATAAGCAGTCCATGTGTACGTCGGACGTAGTTGATAATTGCCTCGTCAAAGCTGTTGCCTCCCACTCGTGCAGACAGGCAATGCACCACGTTACCCAGAGCGATGACGCCGATTTCCGTCGTCCCGGCACCGACGTCGACGACCATGCAGCCAATCGCATCGGAAATCGTAAGCCCGGCACCGAGTGCCGCAGCTATGGGCCGCGCCAGAAGCGAGACGCGCGATGCACCGGCCCCGTGCACCGCCTCTCTAAATGCGCGCCGCTCGACCGGAGTGGCGCCGCTTGGGACGGTGATCGTGATTCGAGGTGCCGCCGAAAGCCGCCGACCTTGATGTGCAAGACCGAAGAAGTGCCGGATCATTTCCTGACTCGCCCCAAAATGCGAAATAACACCGCCCCGGATCGGACAGATGGCTTCGATATGCCGCGGCAAACGCTCAAGCATCTCCCTTGCCTTGGCTCCCACCGATTGCGTGGGTCTTGCTCCAGCGACTAGCGGATCCGGTTGGTGAACGCAAATGACGGATGCCTCGTCCAGGACCAGACCCGATCCGCGTACATAAATACGTGTATTGGCAGTGCCCACGTCGAGCGCAAGCTCTGCTGGGAATAGACGAAGCAAACGAGCAATGTTTGGCATGAAGACACCGAAGTCGATTGATATGAGCACGCCCCCTTGGAAGGTGGAAGTCGACTTTTCAAGTTTGCGAAGAATCAGCTTGCTTAACGAACATCCCGGATATCCGTCGGTCACGACCGCATCGCGAATTGGCATCGGTTATCGGATGTTCGCGGTCACCAGTCGTTTCTCGCGCGGCAAGCGCAACGTGTTAACGACCGGCATGCCAAACTCTTTAGGGTTTGAAATAATTGGTAAGCATTGCTCGGCTCGCGGGGATCTGGTTGCGTCGCAGCAAGCGCGCGGTCCGTAAGAGTTGGCGAATGGAAGTACTTGTGTCAGGCGGCCGATAAAGCCGATGACACAAGTACTTCCTATTTGCGTTGCGACGCGCCAACGCAGTTGGTCTTCACGCCGAAAGATCCGCCATAAGATTCGCCATGAATCGGCTATCTATCTGTATTTTATTGATTTTTTGGCTGAATTCTCCGCACAAAAACTCGCCACAATAGTCGTCATGACCTCGGACTGACGCAAGGATTATGGTCTCCGATGCGCGGCTTCGCTCGCGGCCAGACTGCTTACCATGAGCATCTGATCGCCGCCGATCAACGCCGCAAAGGCGACTATCTGTTTCCGAGGTTATATGGCCGGAAGCAGAAGCTGACACCGTCTGAGAAACGACGGTCATCGGACCTTCATCCTCCCACAACAGCCCTCCGTTCCAGCAACCTCGTTAAACTACAAATGTTGTCAACCTACGAGGCTTGTTTCGTGTCGTCCAATTTCGAAGACCTGGTTGCATCGATACGCGCGAAGTTTCCCGAACTCAGCCCGCAATTCCAGGCGGGCGCCGGGTTCCTGCTGAACTTCCCCGACGAGGTCGCGGTTCTTTCAATGCGAAAGGTCGCCGAACGAGCCAACGTTCAACCGGCGGCCCTCGTGCGGTTATCGCAGCAACTGGGTTTCCCTGGCTGGAACGAGCTTCGGGAAATCTTCGTCGCGCGCGTTCGTACCCGGCCGGAAGCGCTCACGTCCAAAGCGCGCACACTAGTCAAAGGTGGCTCGGGTGAGTCATTGGATCAAGAACTCGCGATCGCGCAAAGCCACAACCTCGAAGTCACGTTCGCGCAGAACGGCATGAAGATCGTCGAGGTCGCGAAGATGCTGCGCAAAGCGCCGCATGTCCACGTTGCGGGATTCCGCTCGTGTTATCCGGTCGCGTTCAGCCTTGTCTACGGCTATCGGCTATTCAGGTCCTCGGTGAGTTTGGTCAACGGCGAGGCCGGGACGCTGGAAATGCAGTTGCGCGGTATGGCCAAAGGGCATGCCACAGTCGTAACAAGCTTCGCCCCATATTCAGCCGAAGCCGTGCGGGTCGCTCAAGCGGCAAAAGAGCAGGGCTGCAAGCTCGTCGCCATCACCGACAGCGCCGTGTCACCCCTGGCCCTTAACGCCGACCATGTCCTCATCTTTTCGCACGAAAGCCCCTCGTTTTTTCCGTCGCTCGTCGCAGCGTCGGCGATAGTAGAGTCGCTGGTAGCGCATCTGCTTGCGCTCGAAGGGCGATCGGCCGTCAAATTGCTGGAAGAAGCCGAATCCGCGCTCCATGCAAAGGGCGCTTACTCGTCGTAAGCCGCGTTGCAGCGCGCGGAGGTGGAAAGCCCCCGCCGTTGCGTCAACGTGCGCCCGGTTCTCCCAGCCATAAAGAATTCATCGACGCGTTCTAAAGCCGGTAATATCCGTGTTGACAACATATGTTGTAACGATGGAGAATAACGCATCGCATGTTACTGGGCGTGATGTTGTCGTCACCTGACCTCCATGCTGGAGGAGGGCGTCGTCAACAAGGCGAACGCCGGCTCAGAACCCTATTCTCCAAGAGACGAGCGCCCGGGCGTCGTCATCAACGTCGAGGTCGGAATGACAACCGTTTTTCATCGCGCCCCGCGAGCCAAACTCCCTATTGCAGTCGCTGGCGACGGAATCGAGCTCATCGACTCGGAAGGTAAGCGCTACATCGACGCGTCGGGCGGTGCCGCCGTATCGTGTCTGGGCCACAGCAATCAGCGGGTCATCGACGCCATCAAGCGGCAGGCTCAGCAGCTTCCCTACGCTCACACTTCTTTCTTTTCGACGACCGTCGCGGAAGAATTGTCCGACCGCTTGGTCGCGGACGCGCCCACAGGCTTGGGGCACGTGTACTTCACATCCGGCGGCTCCGAGGCGATAGAAGCCGCCCTCAAACTCGCCCGGCAATATTTCGTCGAAAAGGGTCAGGGGCAGCGGCGTCATTTCATCGCTCGTCGCCAGAGTTATCACGGCAATACGCTCGGAGCGCTTGCCATCGGTGGAAACGCGTGGCGGCGTGAGCCCTTTCTTCCTATCCTCATTGAAGCGCACCATGTGAGTCCGTGCTACGCATATCGCGAGCAGCGTGCCGACGAAACCGAGGAAGCTTTTGCGCAGCGATTAGCGGACGAGCTCGAATCAAAGATTCTTGAGCTCGGTGGCGACACGGTTGCGGCGTTCGTCGCCGAGACGGTCGTGGGCGCAACGGCCGGCGCAGTGCCGCCGGTGCGCGAATACTTCAAGAAAATTCGCGCGGTGTGCAACCAGTACGGCGTATTGCTGATCCTTGACGAAATCATGTCCGGAATGGGGCGTACCGGCCACCTGTACGCCTGCGCCGAGGACGGGGTAGCTCCGGACCTCCTGACGATCGCGAAGGGCCTGGGCGCCGGCTATCAGGCGATTGGAGCGACGCTGGTCAGTGACGAGATCTACAACACCATTGTCGATGGCTCCGGTTTCTTCCAGCACGGGCATACCTACATTGGCCACGCGACGGCTTGTGCGGCAGCGCTGGAAGTCCAGCGCGTCATCGCGGACGAGAAGCTGCTGGACAATGTGCAGGCAAGAGGCGAGCAGCTTCGTGGATTGCTTCGCGCGCATTATGCGAAGCATCCGTTCATCGGCGATATTCGTGGCCGAGGCTTGTTTATCGGTGTCGAGCTGGTTCAGGACCGCGCGTCAAAGCGGCCATTCGATCCGATCAAAAAACTGCACGCAGTGATCAAGAGCGAAGCGATGAAGCGCGGACTGATGGTGTATCCGATGGGCGGCACGGTCGACGGCGTGGCGGGCGACCATGTACTTCTGGCTCCGCCGTTCATCACGACGGCAAGACAAATCGATGAGATCGGCGCACGCCTTGCCGACGCGATAGACGGGGCATTGACGTCAATCGGCGCGCTCGCCGTTAAGAGTGACAATTAAACCCTGGATAACCTATGACCAATCGTCTTCCAAATTTCGACATCGCTCATGCTACTGACGAACAGAAGAGCGTTCTTCAAAGTATCTTGAGCGGTCCGCGCGGCAACCTGAACGGTCCGTTCCTCGGGTGGATTCACAGCCCGGAATTGGCGGACCATGCTCAACGGCTTGGCGCGTTTTGTCGATACAAGACGGGTCTGTCACTGCGCTTGTCCGAGCT
The DNA here is from genome assembly GCF_030464885.1 of Caballeronia sp. SEWSISQ10-4 2. Lineage (GTDB taxonomy): Bacteria > Pseudomonadota > Gammaproteobacteria > Burkholderiales > Burkholderiaceae > Caballeronia. Next base: position 36,025 of record NZ_JALPRJ010000011.1, read on the forward strand.
GGCTATTCTCGTCACAGCCGCACGTTGGCAATCCCAAGGGGAGTGGTTCATCCACTATCCCATCGCATTGGACGCAGGGGTTCCGAAGGCAGTTGCCGACGCCATTCAGCGAGGCGAGCGTCCCACGTTCGACGACGCCGACGACGCGCTCATCTATGAATTCGCAACGGAGTTATACGAAACCAGGCGCGTATCGGATAAGACGTTCGCAGCAGCCGTTGCGCGCTTCGAGCATGCGGTTGTCATCAATCTGGTCGGATTGCTCGGTTACTACGCGTTGGTCGCGATGACCCTGAACACGTTCGGCATGCGCGCCGAAGGGCAGACCACATTACCGTTCCCGGAATAACGCGCTCCAAATAAAAGAAGCCACCTCACCTCGAAGGTGGCTTCTTTACGCGCTACGAATATTCACTCGAAAGCGGTGTCGTTCGGATTGGCGTACAGCTTTTGAAGGGCATCACTCATCGGGAAATCAAAGCTGATGTTTTTCGGCGGCACCGGCTTCATGAACCACTTGGCGTACATGGTTTTGATTTCCGGTCCCTTCATGACTTCGCTCATGGCGTCATCCACCAGCTTCTTGAACTCCGGATCGTCTTTTCTCAGCATGAAACCATAGGCTTCGGAAGACTGCGGCGTGCCGACCAGCACATAGTCCGAGGGATTGGTCGTCAGCGAGCGCGTACCAGCCAGAAGCACATCGTCCATCATGTATGCGACCGCACGGCCGGTTTCCAGTGTCAGACGGCCCTCGCCATAGTCCTTCGCGCTGATGATCTGCATGTTCATCTTTTTCTCCTCGTTCATCTTGCGGAGAATTCGCTCGGACGTTGTTCCCTGATTGGTGACCACCGTCTTGCCGGCGAGGTCTGGGAAGTCCTTGATGCCCGAGTCCTTGCGCGTCAGCAGACGAGTCGTCGCAACAAAGAAGGTGTCGGAAAAGGCGACCTGAGCCTGACGCGCTTTCAGGTTCGTAGTGACGCCGCATTCAAGATCGACCGTGCCGTTCTGCACCAACGCAATCCGATTCTGCGACGTGACCGGGATGAAACGCACCTTGAGATCGGGTTTCTTGATCTTCGCTTTCACCGCATCGATCACCTTGTTGCAGATATCTTGCGAAAAACCGATGACCTCATTGTTGGCATCGATGTAGGAGAAGGGGACCGAAGTTTCCCGGTGCCCGATTGCAACCGTATTGGTGGCCTGGATCTTGGCCAAGGTGGGTTGAGCATCCTGCGCGAAGGCGCCCGTGGACACAGCGGCCATCGCGGCGGCTGCGAGCATTGTGTACCGGTTCATGGCATTCCTCAGTCTTTCCATTGGTTATCAATAGCGCTTCGCAGCACCGATAACCATATGTTGCCATATCAATATAAATTACAACATATGTTAAATACCGAGAGTCCACGTGTTGTCGGAGCAGGTCAAGACCGGCCGTGCAGGTTGCGCCCGTGCATGCGTGGCGAGCGATAACCGCAGGGAATCGCTGCATCCAAATTATTCAATGGCCGGTCATGTCGAATTTCCCGATACTTCGCTCAATCGGTGGCGCTGTCATCGGCGAATGTTTTTGATCTTCCCCGTTCCGCGCCCATTACAACAATATCCAAGCAGTGTCAGGAGACAGCATGCAACCAAGACTCACCGCAGTTCTGGTAGAAAAATTCGGCCACGCATTCAGTGGCTACGATCTCACCACCGGCCAACAACGCTTCAGCGTTGCGTTACCGCAATATCCACACGAATTCGTCGTGGATCGAGAAGGCCGTTTTGGCTATGTCGGCCACTATGGGGTTCAGACCTTCGCGCACGCCGGCGCTGGCGGCCACGAGGTGTTTGTGATCGACATCGCGCGTGGCGAGCACGTGCTGACACTCGATTGCGAGCCTTACTCACGCATCCATGGCTTGCAGATCGACACGCGGAATCGCGTGTACGCCCTGAGCGAGCACGGCAATACGCTTCTGGTATTCGAAGACCCGCACGCGCGGCAAGTGCCGGACCGCGCTGTCCCGGCGGGCGGCATCAAGAGCCATCTTTTCGTCGTCTCACGGGACGGCGAGCGTGCATACATCAGCAACCTGCTCTCTCATACGGTGACACGCGTGCATCCCTACGATGCATGCGTGCCGCCCGCCGCTGTCAATGCGGGAGGGCGTCCGGAAGGCTGCTGTCTCAATCGCGATGAAACGGTCTTGTTCGTAGCAAGCCGCGACGACCACAGCCTGTCGATGATCGACACTGGGAGCATGAAGGTCATGCGAACGGTGCGCACGGGCGAAGACCCGACGCGCATCTACCTCACGCCGGACAACCGGCTGCTGGTAGTCAATTACGGCGAGCGCAGCATTCGCGTCTTCGATCCCCGCTCGCTCGAAGCGCTGGGTCGTGTCGATACGGTGGCGAAGCCGATCGCTGTCTCGATTCATCCGGACGGGCAGAGTGCCTACGTCGCATTGAACGATAACAGCGTGGGAGTCCTGGATCTGTCGAGCTTGACCCTGAGGCACGGTTTTTCGACCGGCAAGGAGCCCGACGGACTCGCAATACTCGCACTGTAGTTCGGCAGCTCGACAATTCGACAGACAGCGTCGCCAGTCCCGAAACAAACAACCAGGACGGCGCGGAGAAGGAGGCAAAAATGGATACGTTGAGCAGTGCCGCACCGGTGCAACACGCGCAGGCGAGCATTCCCGCCAGGCGCTGGCTACGGATCATTCCGCCGATCCTGATGGCTTGCATCATTTCATATATGGACCGCGTCAACATCGGCTTCGCCATGCCTGGCGGGATGAGCGCCGAACTCGGGATGAGTTCGAGCATGGCCGGGCTGGCCGGAGGCATCTTCTTTATTGGTTACCTGTTTCTGCAGATTCCGGCTGGGCGGCTTGCCGTGCATGGGAGCGGAAAGAAATTCATCGCTGGCTCGCTGGTGGCGTGGGCGGTGCTTTCCGTGCTTACCGGCTTTGTCAGGACCGACACGCAACTGCTGGTCCTGCGCTTTTTGCTGGGCGTCTCCGAAGGCGGCATGCTGCCCGTCGTGCTGACCATGGTGAGCAACTGGTTCCCGGACAAGGAACGCGGACGCGCCAACGCACTCGTGATTCTCTTCGTACCGATAGCGGGGATCATCACCGCGCCGCTGTCGGGTTTCCTGATTGCGACGCTGAGCTGGCGCTATTTGTTCATCATCGAGGGCGTCCTGTCGCTGGTGTTTCTGCTCGCGTGGTGGAACCTTGCGAGTGATCGCCCCGCCGACGCGAAATGGATCTCCGAAGCCGAGCGGGAACATATCCTTCGCGAGCTCCGGGCCGAGCAGGAACGGGTGAGCCAGACGAGGGCGAAAAGCGCGTCTCTCGGCCAGGTGTTCCGCGATGGTGTGATGTGGCGGCTGATCGGGCTGAATTTCTTCTATCAGATGGGCATCTACGGCTACACCCTCTGGCTACCGACGATCCTGAAAAATCTGATGCACGGCGGCATGGGCAAAGTCGGCATGCTCGCTGTTCTTCCGTATGTCGGGACCATGATCGGCATGCTGGCGGTATCGAATCTTTCGGACCGGTTGGGCCGGCGCAAGGTTTTCGTTGTCGGGCCGATCCTCGCGTTTGCGCTCTGCATGTTCTGTTCCGTCCGGTTTCAGAGCAGTCCCTGGGTTTCGTATTGTTTCCTGATCGGCAGCGGCGTCTTTCTTCAAGCGGCAGCCGGCGTATTCTGGACCATTCCACCAAAGCTCTTCAGCGCGGAAGTGGCGGGTGGTGCGCGCGGCGCGATTAACGCCCTCGGCAATCTTGGTGGCTTCTGCGGCCCCTATCTGGTTGGCGTGCTGATTCAGAAATACGACGCGAGCATCGGTGTCTATAGCCTTGCAGCCGCACTCGTGCTCGCGGGGGCGATCGCAATCACGCTGCCCAAAAAGTGCGATCTGTAGACGATCATGCATACCTTGCCTTCACTGCGCGAGCGGACAAAGCTGGCCATCGTCGACGCTCATCATCACCTGTGGGATCTCGCGGCAGGCCACTACCCATGGCTGCAGGACGAGTATCAGGGAGCAGCATTCTTCCTTGGTGAGTATCAAACTTTGCGTCGCAACTATCTGTCACCGGAATACCTGCGCGACACGTCGGGCTACAACGTGATCGCGAGCGTGCACGTGGAGGCGGAGCGCTCGCGAACTGAGCAGGTCGACGAAACACACTGGTTGCACGAGGTACGGAACAGGACAGGGTTGCCATCCGTTGTCGTACCGCACGTGTCGTTCATACAGGCTGACCGGGACGATATTCTGGCGTCCCACGCTCGCTATCCCGAGGTGCGTGGCATCCGGTCGAAACCCGTGACCGCACGTTCACCACAGGAAAGCGTCCGAGGCCAGGCGGGCACGATGCAGGATCCCCTTTGGCTTGAAGGATTGTCGGCGCTTGAACGATACGGCTTTTCGTGGGATCTGCGCGTACCGTTCTGGCATCTTGCGGAAGCGGCGGAAGTTGCCGCTGCCTTCCCGCGCATCCGAATCGCGATTAATCACACCGGTCTGCCGTGGGATCGCTCCGACGAGGGGCTATCGCGGTGGCGACGGGGTCTGGCGGCGCTCGCCGCACACCCGAACGTGTTCATCAAGCTCTCCGAGTTCGGTCTCGCGGGCGGCCGATGGGACGATCAAAGCAACCGCCGCGTGATTCGCGATGCAGTTGAGGTCTTCGGCACGGAGCGGGCGATGTTCGCAAGTAACTTGCCCGTTTCATCGATCAGCGCGAGTTTTGGCGTGATCGTCGAAACGGTGCTCGGCGCATTGGCGGACTACGATGACCTCGCGATCGGAAGAGTCTTCTCGCAGAACGCCATCGCCTTCTACCGGATTGGCGCTTGAGGGTGGAGGAAGCAATGCATCGAAAAGCGGCAGGCTCCATCCGCTACGCATATGCATCCTTTAGTTTTTTAATTAAGTGATATGTATACATAGTAATAGTTAACAAGCATCGCCCGGTTCTGTGGATAAGCACTTTATCTTGCATCGGATCAACGCTCTAGCGGACAGGTAACTCACGTATCAAATGTGGAAGGCGCGGGCGGCCGAAGGATAACTTCGCACGCTTTGCGCACAACCCCGGAGTTATCAAGATTCCGCCCACAGGCGTTCAATGACTTATGCCGAAGTTATCCATAGCTTTGTGCGCGACAAGCTGAAGCGCGTCGAAGCGCGTTGAAGCTTTCTAAGCAGCGCGAATCGCGCTGCTGTTGCTGCGTCGTGCGGGATCGGCGACCATGCCGATAGTGACTACCGAACAGCGAGGTGACGCATGAAGAACGAGGTGATTGCATTTCTGGGTACCGGCCTGATGGGCGAGCCGATGGCGCGTAATCTGCTCGCGGCCGGGTATCGCGTGCGGGTCTGGAACCGCTCGAAGGAGAAGACCTCCGCGCTGGCAGAAAAAGGGGCAACAGCCTGCGATACGCCCGCAGAAGCCGCCCAAGGCGCGAACACGCTGATCTGCATGCTGAGCGACGGTCCGACTTGCGACGCCGTGCTATTCCACGATAAGGCCGTCTTGTCGGCGCTCGCACCCGACGCAACGTTGATCGTGATGAGCTCGATCCCCGTGGAGACCTCTGTCGAACAGGCGCGAATAAGCGCGCAGCGCGGCGTTCGATATATCGACGCGCCGGTGTCGGGCGGCCAGCGAGGAGCCATCGATGGAACGCTTGCAATCATGGCAGGCGGCGACCCCGACACCTTCGAGTCCGCCCGCGAATTACTCGGCGCGATGGGCCGTCCGGTGCGCGTCGGCCCCGTTGGAACAGGGCAGCAGACGAAGCTCGCGAATCAGCTGATTGTGGCAAGCACCATTGCTACCGTTGCCGAGGCGTTGCTGTTCGCGGAACGCGGCGGCGCGGATCCGGCAAAGGTCATCGAAGCCCTTGCTGGCGGGTTCGCCGATTCGCCCATCCTGCGCATGCACGGGCAACGCATGATCGACGAAACGTTCGCGCCCGGCGGCGCCGCGAAGTATCAGTTGAAGGACACGCGCACCGCATTGGCGCGGGCACGGTCTCTCGGACTGGAGCTACCGGTGGGGCACATCGTGGACGCGCTGTTCGCTTCCATGGTCGATCACGGCGACGGCGATCTCGACCATAGCGCGCTCATTCGCGAGATCAGGCGGGCGAATGCGTTGCCGGTAAGCCGCAAAGACGGCTGATTGCAGAGGCCGCGAACTTCACACAGTCTTCAGCATTCCGCCATCGACGAAATAAGTCGATCCCACGCTATAACTCGCACGCTCCGAACACAGGAAGACTATAAAGCTTGCGAGCTCGGCAGGCGTGGCGAAGCGGCGGATAGGCGCGTGTTCGTCGGCGACGTGTTGCAAATGGGCTTCCCAGTCGCCTCCCGAATCGCGCGTCAGTTCCTTGGCCGTCTTGATCCAGTCGGGCGTCAGCACAAGCCCTGGATTGATTGTGTTGACGCGGATGTTGTCCTTGATGAGCTCACTTGCCAGATTCTTCGACAACATCATCAACGCAGCTTTTGTCACGTTGTAGATGGGCTCGTAGCCGAGCGGCTGCGTCGCGCAGATCGACGCGTTGTTCAGGATCGCGCCACCGCCACGTGCTTTCATCAAGGGTACAAGACCGCGCGCGAGGCGCACGGCGGCCATCACATGAAGGTCCCAGTAGGACTGCCACTTCTCATCGGGCGCCTCCATGATGGTTTCGTTGCTGCCCGTGCCGGCGTTGTTGAAGAGGATATCGGCGCCGCCGAAATTCGCGCTCGCAGCAGCAACGATCTTGTCGACGCCAGCAGCCGTAGCGACGTCGCAAGCGACCGCCACAGCCGTCACGCCAAACTCCCGCGCGATGCGCGTAGCAGCTTCGGTCAGCCGCTCTTCCTGTCGTGCGGCGAGCAGCAGGTTCGCGCCTTCCGCAGCGAATGCTTCAGCCACAGCCAGCCCGATGCCCACGCTCGCGCCCGTCAATACCGCCACCTTGCCGCGTAGATTCAGATCCATTTTTATCGTCTCCTTTTTAATTGCTTAATCGTCGCGCGCCGCTGCCGCCTCGGCATCGGCGCGCACGATGATCATGCTGCCCTGCAGCAACGACAAGCCCGGATTGCGCGCGGCGAGTCCGTTCAGCATCTCGGGCACGACCTCGGCGACGTCGTTGATGAGCTTTTTCATGTCAGCCATCCTCCCTGGATGCCGCCAGCTCGTCGGCGCGAGCCCTTCGCAGTTGAGAGACATGATAGATGGCCTGACTGCATCGCGCTTTTACGTGAACCGATGCAAAGGCGCCATGACGTGATCAGCGAGTCAGTCAGTCGAGAAACGCTGTCGCGCGCTGCTGGAGCATGGCCCTGAAGTCATCGAGCCAGCCGATGGAGAGCCGCCAGCTTTGCCAATACAGATCGACGTCGATATGTGTACCCGGCACCATTTCAACCAGCTCGCCGGATATGAGCATCGATCCGATCGTCTGCGTGGGACACATGCCCCAGCCCATTCCGGAAAGACACGCGCGCACAAAACCCGCTACGTGCGGAATGAGGTGCCGTGGCGGATCAAGTTCCGCGCGTGTGATGCGTCGCATGAAGCGCTTCTGCATCTGATCCTTCGGGGTGAAGTCGACGCGTGGCGCGTGGCGCAGTGCATCGCGCGTGACCCCTGCGGTGAAGTGACGATCGAAGAACGCAGGTGAGCAGACAGGCAGATATCGCATGCGTCCGAGCTTGGTCGAGCGACAACCCTGCACCGGCTCGGCCTGGGTGGTGACGGCGCCTTGTACGCTGCCTTCGCGGAGTTGCTGCGCCGTGTATTCCTGATCTTCGATAACCAGGTCGAGCAGCATTTCCCGTTCGGCGCAGAAGCCGGAGATCGCATCGATGAACCAGGTGCCGACGCTGTCGTCGTTGACCGCCACGCGCAAGGTAGGCCACGACTCGGCAAGCATGCCCGGCAGGGTCGGTAACTGGCCGCCGAGTTCGGTTTCGAGGCGCTGCACGCGTTCGATGTGGCGGCAAAGCAGCGCGCCTGGCGGCGTGGCAATACACGGCTGGCCGCGCTTGACCAACACGCTTCCGACTCTTTCCTCCAGCAGTTTCACTCGCTGTGAAACTGCCGATGGAGTCACGTTGAGTTCGCGCGCGGCGCGATCGAACGAGCCGAGGCGAACGACCGCTCCGAGGGCATCGAGCAAGGCGTAATCTAACATTAGTAAAATTTAACTCGCATTAGGAAAGTTAGCTTCTTTTATGTGAAGACGAGGGGCAGACTACGCCTGTTGGTATCGCCAGTCCAGCCGGTCGGCTCATCGCTTCAGTCTTACGCAAAAAATCATGAATCCAGTTCCATTTCAACTCGAGCGTTATTTCGCCGCTCACGAATTCACTGCTCGTTATTTGATGTGCAGTTCCGACCCGGAATCCCTGTCGATCGCGGACCTGCTTGCGTTCGAGCCGGGATCGATGGAAGGTCTGGGCCGCACATGGTTGGGATACACCGAATATCCGGGTGCGCCTGAGCTTCGGCGAGAACTTGCGACGTTGTACGAATCAATCGATATCGACAATCTGATTGTGCACACCGGCGCTCAGGAAGCGATCTTCTCGTTCGTCAACTCCATGCTCAAGGCTGGCGATCATCTGATCGTCCACATGCCTGGTTACCAGTCACACTATTCGATCGCTGAAGCGATTGGTGTGTCGGTGTCGCCGTGGCTAGCACGAGAATCTGAGAATTGGGCGCTGGATCCCGACGAACTGGAAAAGCTCGTCCGCCCGGAAACGAAGGCCGTGCTGATCTGCGCTCCGCACAATCCGACCGGTTATCTGCCTGATCGGGAGAAGTTCGATGCGGTCGTCGACTTCGCCCGGCAACGCGGCTTGTGGCTCTTCAGCGATGAAGTCTATCGAGGGCTCGAGCATGAGACCGCCGAGCGTTTGCCTGCGGCGTGCGATCTGTATGAGAAGGCGATATCGCTGGGGGCGCTATCGAAGTCGCATGGATTGGCCGGCCTTCGCGTGGGTTGGGTCGCCACCAGGGATCGCGATGTGCTCGCGGGCATGAGCGCGTTCAAGGACTACCTGACCATCAGCAATAGCGCGCCCAGCGAGTATCTTGCGGCCATCGCGGTGCGTAACACCACTGCGTTGATCGAACGCAATATGTCGATCATCAGAAACAACCTCGCCGTGCTCGATACTTTCTTCGCACGGCATCACGAGATTCTGGAATGGCGCCGGCCGTCGGCAGGGACGGTTGCCTTCCCGCGTCTGAGGCGCGGAGGCGCTGAGCGTTTCTGTGCCGAAGTCCTTGAGCGAACAGGCGTGCTTCTGCTTCCCAGCACGCTGCTCGATCACGGCAACGCGCATGTCCGTATCGGCCTGGGACGACGGAATATGCCGGACGTCCTGCAAATACTTGAGAACTATTTGCGCGAGCGCGGTACGAAGTAGGACCGCCGGGGGATAAGTCGACGGGCCCGAGCTCGTCGGCTTATCCCCTCCAGGCGTCGGTGCCGAAACGCCCCGGCGCTTTACCATTCCCGATTCACTCGTACACTAGGGTGCTTTATCGCTAAGACTCACGGAGTGCAAAGAATGAAGTGGCTACTCGTATTGCTGGCAACGTTGGTTGGATACAGCGCACATGCTCAGAACGCTGAACCGAAGCCGCCCGCCAATGCCTACTCTTCGCGGTTCACTCGCGAGACCACCGAGGACATCAACCTCCAGGTGGAAACGGATCACGAAACAGGCTGCCGTTATCTGATCGCAGAAAGCCAGGGCATTACACCGCTTCTCAAGAGTAACGGCACGCCCGACTGCAACGCCCCGAAACGCGCTCAGCAATAACAAACGCGCAACCTCGCGGGGTCTTGCTCGACCGTATGGTCGAGCAAGACCCTGACGCTCCATTTCTTCAGTCTATTAACCTAAAGTCTGCGGATTCCTTGCCGATAAACCGTCGCCGGCAACAATAAAAGGAATCCGACACCTTGTTCAGATCTCACGTCCCGGCAGCCGCTTTGGCGGCTGCACTCGCTTTATCCGCTTGCGCTCCATCGATACCGGTTCAGAGTGCACAACTCTCGCCGCTCACCTCGACGCAACCGCGCATGCGGCTCGCGCAAAACGTCGTGTTGAAGCTGTCGACGGGTTATTCACGACGGCTGGCAAGCGGCTCTCTCTGGCGACCGGTGGGACAGGTTCCTCAAGGGTTGGTCCTGCAACCTGTCGGTACTGTGCTGACCATAGAAGGCCGCCAGGTTCACGAGGCCTATCTGGTGGTTAGCCAGAACGCAGTGGTGGGCTTCTATTTGCCCGGTGAATCTCGCTTTTCGCCTTTGGCACCATCTCAACCAATAACAATCGAGGGTATCAATGACTAAGCTTTTTCGCGCCTTGGCAGTTTGTGCATTCGTCGCCGTCACCGCGTCAGGGTGCGCGAGCGGACCGGAATACAAAGACGTCGCGTCAAGCATTCCGACCATGAAGGAAGCACAAGGCCGTGTGTATTTCTATCGCTCGGGTTCAATGTTCGGCGCAGCGATCCAGCCGGAAATCAAGTTGAATGATCAAGTGGTCGGCAAGTCGCAACCCGGCGGATTTTTCTTCGTCGATGAACCCGCAGGCCAGTACGTCGTATCCACCTCCACGGAAACCGAGAAGTCGGTGTCGTTCCATCTTGATGCCGGCGAGACGAAATACGTGAAAACCAGCGTCGGCCTTGGCCTTCTGGTGGGACGCATCGTCCCGTCGCTGGAGTCGCCGGATGACGCTGCCAAGCACCTCGATGGTTTGCACTTCACCGGCACGCCGGTCACGGCTGCATCGAAGTAATCGTGTCTTGAGCATCGAGCCTGACGCCGGCCTTCCGGCGTCAGGTGAGGTTAGATCGCGTGGCCACAAGTGGCCGAAAGCGCTAAGGCTCACTAAGGCTCACTAAGGCTCATTTACCACTTCCATCGAACGCCCGCATTGCCGCCTATCGTCCGTTGACGGGATCCGCCCAGATTCGTCAGATAGCTCGCCGTGATGAACGCACTGCCTGAGCGCGTGACCTGGGCAACCAGCCCCACATTCAATTGCCCCGCCGTCTGTCCGATACTGCCCGGGATCACGGTTGTTCCACCGAAGGTTGTGCTGCCACTCTCGCCGAATGCCCGCAGGATGCTGACGCGCGCGTACGGTCGCCAGGTCATTCCCGCACCGCTGAACGTGCGTTGCGCCCTCACGTCTAAGCGGCCGATGTAGGTGTTGCCGTTGTCGAACGACACAGAGGACACGCCATCGTTGAAGTCGTTGAGGGACAGGTTCTGCCAGATGATTTGCGCTTGCGGCTCGACGACCCATGCTGCGCCAAGCGCGATAGGAAAGCCGCCCTCGATGGAGCCCGTCACCGCCGTGCCATGCGTCCCCGCTCCGGTTCCCTGACGCGATAACGGGTCCACCGTGATGGACGACCCCATCAGCACCGCGTCCGTGTACCAGCCCGACGGGCCGACATGCGTCCAGTATCCCCCAAGGCTATAGGAGTTCACCGCCAGATGGCCGACATCGACGTTGGGGAAACCCAGCGCAAAACCATTGACATCGCCGACCGCCCGGGCGAAGCCAAGGAACAATCCGTAGTGGTTTCGATGACCCGATGCAGTCGTATCCGAGTAGAGGTCATGGCCGATTTGCACGCCGAAGATCGAGCCATCGAACTCGGGATTGGCGGCGCCGTCCTGGCTCGTCACCGAATGTCCGCCCCAGACGCGTCCCCACGCGACCGGCAGCGCACCTGTCCCGGTGAGCAATGACTGGTCGCCTTGACGGTCGTGGAAGTTATCGATTTGTTCGATGCCGATTTGCCTGACGACCATTGGAATGGCGGCGTAAAGCGCCACTTCCGGGCGGTAAAGGGGAATCGGCGCGGAACCGGCCGGCGGCGGCGCGGGCAAGGGCGGAGAACCGGCGGCGGCAATCGGGCCGGTATTAAGTATTAGCCCCTGTCTCGGGCGGTGTGCCCGGAGACGTGGGCACGCCGGGCGACGTGCCGCTAGGCGTGCCCGGTGAAGTACCCGTCGGCGCCCCAGGCGCTGTTCCAACTGGCGTCCCGGGCGTTGTCGGACCCGCTGGAGCGCTGGGTGGTGTCGGCGCGACCGCGGGCGCCGCAGCCACCGTATTGCGCAGATACCAGCTTTCGCTCGTCCCGGCCGTCACGCCGCCTTTGGCGAGATAGTACGAATACGCCCCTGCCTCGATGGACGCAGGGAGCGAAAACGAGCCAACGGCGGTGGTCGCGCCATTCGTCGCTTGCACCACCTGTATGCCATCGGCGGCGGTCGTAGCCCCCGTGCCACCAACGTTTGTCACCAGCAACGTGCTGGACCCACTGGCATTGCCACCGCTGATAACGAGCCGGTCCGACGCGGAATTATCGGCGCCGACAACCGTATTGAGCGCGACCCTGGCGTTCTGCCCGACGTAATTCCCCGCGACCACAAGCCGATTGCCCACGCCCGTCCCGGCGATCTGGGCGAGTCCGTTATTGGTGAGCTGGCCTTGCACGTTAAATGTCCCGGATGCAGACGATGCGAAGCCCGGAAGCGCGTTAGCCGCAAAAATAGTGCCGTTGTTCGTCACATCGCCGACTACGCTTCCATACCTGCCAAGATTCGCTCCGGCCGCCACCGAAACGGGCCGCCACCGAAACGGGGCCGCCGCCGAAACGGGGCCGCCGCCGCCGAGCGTCGCGCTGAAATGTGATATATCACCAACCGCGAGCGTACCCGCGCTGACCGTCGTCCCGCCGGTGAAGGTTGTGGGCGCTTGCAGCAGCAGTTGCCCGGTGCCGAGCTTGGTCAGTGAACCCGCACCTGAGATGCCTTGCGCCACGGTTGTATCGAAGGTCTGTGTATCGATAACACCGCCCGCCACACCAAGCACGATGGAACGCGTTGCCGCCAGATCCAGTGCGTTGTTGAGGCTGAGCGTACCGCCATCGAGCGTGAGGCCGCCCGTCGGCGCACCGAGCGCGCTATCGGCTGCGATAGCCAACGTACCCGCTTTGACCGTCGTTCCGCCGGAGTAGGTATTGCCGCCAGCGGCAGCCGGGGCGAGCGTGAGCGTGCCGGCGCCGTCTTTCTCCACGGCGCCAGCGCCTGAAAGGGTGCCGGTGTAGCTGCCATCGGTGGATTGTGCAAACCGCACCAGCCCGTTATCGGTGACCGTGGACGGCATGTTTTGCGCGGTCGCCTAAAGCGTGCCGGCGGCATCGACCAAGGCGAACGTCGTCGGCGCGAACAGGCCGGTCAGGTTCAGCGTGCCGGTCTGTACTTCCGCGAGATTGAAGTCGCCCGTGCCGCTGAATGTCCAGGCGTTGCCGGACAGGCGCAAAGTCTTGAATCGGCTGAACGGATTCGATGCAGTACCGGTTCCCTGGAGAATCACCGTACTTAAGCCCGGGCCGCCACCGCCGTCAGCGGCCCCGATGATTTGCGAGCCCGTCTGAAGAATCAACGTGTTGGCGCCGTTGCCCATGGAAACTGCCGTGCCGCCGCCCGATTGCAAAAGACCGGCGTTGATGACCGTGCTGGCACCGTTCAGGGTTCTGACGGCCGCCGCGTTTTGACTGAAAACCTGGCCCCCGGCACGATTTTCGATAGTTGCCGCAAAACTGGAGCCCGCAGTATTCGAGAAGACCGCGTCCGAATCCGTGCCGGTTGCGGTGATGGTGCCGGTGTTGATCAGCGTGTCGTTGTTGCCCTGCAGGTAGGCCGTGGGGCTGCTCGCCCCTGACGTCGATAAACTCCCGCTGTTGTTGATCGTCCCGCTGCCGCCGATGATCGACGCCGCGCGGGCGTTGCTTGCCGACGTGGAAACGGAGCCGGTATTCGTCAGCGTATTGTTCAACTGCCCTACATTTGTCTGCCCCCAGGCCGCCGACATGCCGTAGGCGTTCGGCCCGGATGTGGCGATGGTGCCGTTATTGACCAGGGTATTGCCGCTGCCGTTGGCGGCCAAACCGTCGTTGTAGGCGCCGGTCGTGGTGATTTTTCCCGTCGATGCATTCGTCAGCTGGTTTGCATCGCCCGTGCCGAGCAGGACGGCGCCGCGGTTGGTTCCGGACCCGCCGCCGCCGGTGAACGTCAACCGCCGCTATTCGCGATGGTGCTCGCGCGCACGACGCTGAATGCAACCGGCGCGCTCGAGCGGGACAGGGCGGCGGCGACCGTGGAATCGATTCCGATGCTGACTGCGCTCGAACCGGCCACCGCCGCGACCGGAAGAATGCCAGCTCCGGTGCAAACCACGTTTGTTCCTGTCGTCGGCGCAGTCGAACTGCATGCCGCATCGGCCGTACCAGATAGCGCTTCCGAGACAATAACGGCGCTGCAAATGTCGATATCCAGCACTTTTTTCATCGATCTGGCGCTCTCAGGACCCTCAATGCTTGCTAAAAATAGATTTTTTTCTTTGTCTTACCAAATGTTTTATTTATTATCTGTGCTTCCGCACGGTGAACGTCAAGCGTCTCTGCACCATGTACGCGCAGGTTTTTGGAGCTCTGTTTTGGAAACATCGGGCAGAATCCAATTGCCGACTGTCATTTTCGCGTGGTAAAAGGAGGCAGCAACGCTTGGCCGATTGACGGCTGGTGGCGCTACCAAAACGGAATTACGTCTCTTCTAGGAAAATCAGCAAATGGCAACAGGTATTGTGAAGTGGTTTAATGATGCGAAGGGCTTTGGATTCATTACGCCGGACGGCGGCGGTGATGACCTTTTCGCGCATTTCTCTGAGATCCGCTCGGAAGGCTTCAAGACACTGCAGGAAAACCAGAAAGTAAGCTACGAAGCGAAGCAAGGCCCGAAGGGTCTGCAAGCATCGAACATCCAGCCGCTGTAATTCGTTACAGCACGGCTTGATAGCATGACCGAATGGCCCGCCTAGGCGGGCCATTCGTTTTTTGTGCGGCAGACGCGGTGAGGGCGCTGCGGGGCGCCCACGCGCTCAGGGGGCATCGATGGCAAGAGGGGCCGGGGCAATCGCCTCGACCTTGTCCGGAAAGAGGCGCGGATACAAAGCGCCGGCAATAGCCGCGCCAATGATCGGCGCCACCCAGAAAAGCCAGAGTTGTCCGAGCGCCGCGCCACCGGCGAAAAGCGCCGGGCCGGTCGAGCGTGCGGGATTCACCGACGTATTGGTCACCGGGATCGATATCAGGTGAATCAGCGTCAGGCAAAGGCCGATGGCGAGCGGCGCGAAACCTGAGATGGCGCGTCCATCGGTTGTACCGAGAATGACCATCAGGAAGAAGAACGTCATCACGACTTCGCAGATCAGGGCGGCTGTCATCGAATAACCGCCGGGTGAACGCGCGCCGTATCCGTTGGAGGCAAATCCACTGGCGGCTGCGTCGAATCCAGGCACGCCCGAAGCGATGAGATAAAGCACGAATGCGCCAATGATCGCGCCAATGACCTGCGCCACGATATAGGGCACCAGGTCTTTGACAGGAAAGCGGCCCGCGACGGTAAGGCCCACGCTGACCGCCGGATTCAGATGGCAACCCGATATATGTCCAAGCGCGTAGGCCATGGTCAGGACTGTCAATCCGAACGCGAGCGCGACGCCTGCAAATCCAATTCCGGTACCAGGAAATTTAGCTGCGAGAACCGCACTTCCACAACCGCCAAGAACTAGCCAGAACGTGCCAAACATTTCCGCAGCGAGACGTTGTTGTAATCGCATGATGTGCTATCCAAGTTTGCCTAACGGTTTCAATACGAATTGGCCAGACTGCTCTAACTGACATTGCGTCAAACGAGATGTTTCGCCTTTTTATATACGATCCTGTTGGAGTTTTAGCTTACGGTTTATAGGTTCTACCGACGTCGTCAGCAGGCCTCACCCGCCCACCCAGCATGAACGCGCCATGCCGTGGATTTGGGCGGTTTACCTCTGCAAATCCATGCTGCAGTGCAGCTAACACGTCGCCTTTTGCACGATGGATTTCGCTTGTAAAAAGGTCCTTCAGACACGCATTTAGTGTAGGTCAAAGATTTTAAAAATCGATGTCATCTGCGCTCACTCTTTTGCTTGCGTGCGCGGTTCAAATCCGCGGTCTAGTTGCCGTTGCCGCGCGCGATGCTCTTGGCGCGCCGAGCTTCACTGCTTAAGCAGTTGCCATTTGCTATTCGGGCCGCCGTCCTTGCATGCGGTCGGCGACCATGTCTGCGTCTAACCTTTCGCCTTAGCGACAATGGCAAGTGTCCGGCAACTCCAGTCACCATCCTTCTTTGTATCTGGGGGCGTTATCGTGCCCGCAACGTGAACGGGATTTCCGGTCCCGTCGTTGTTCCAGTCAAGCGCCTCGCTGTCCTGTTTCGATTCCAGAGCCGTTCGCGCAGCACCATTGAGCTGCTGCAAATCGCGCTCTTTCATATAACTGATCGGCGTGTTCATCAGAAAGCCGAGGTTCGCAGCATAAGAACCCGCGGTATAGCTTAGGAATACAGTACAAGCGACTAGTTGAAGCCAGCCGCGGCGACCGTATGTGCATGAGCGAATGTGCATCAAGCGTCCTTAAAGTACGGGTTGGTATCGGACTTGCCGGGCGATCAAACGTGGAAGTCTGCGACCATATCCTCGTCAGTCCGCGCGACTAACCGGCCTGTCCGGACGGCTTGAGTGAACAGGTCGAAATCGCGTTCGACCTGTTCCGCGTAGTCCTTCGAATAGGCGACCAGCGCTTCGGCAAACTGAGTACCCTGGCCCAGATAGGAACTGATCTCGATAGCCTTGCCGCTCGCTTTTGCATGAGCGCGCGCCAGTATCCAGCCGCACAGCCGGGCGTAGCCCTCCAGTACGTCGATATCGAAAAATTCAATGTTTGCCGACAGCTTCATGTCCCGCAGTTGCCGGAAATAGAAATGGCGTCCCGAGGGTCCGGTCGCCCAGCCAAGGAAGATGTCGCTGGCTGCCTGCATCACCCGCTGGCCGCGTACCACACGTTCGCCGGCATGGTCCAGTCTCTCGGCATCGAAATACTGTTCGATCACCGATGGCCGTGCCTCCTTGATCTGGAGGAACATGGGTTTCCCCAGTTCGTCGATCATCAACAGGACCAGGCAGCGAGTCCCGACGCCCACCACCTTGGGTGATCCGAGGTTCAAGAGCGCAACCTTGAAAGACAAGCGTGAATTGGTCGCGGCTGAGCGTGCAAAAGTCTATCAGCATGCGGTTCGTGCGCGTCATCAGGAGCGTGACCGGGAGTGTGCGTGAGGCGGTTTTCGCTTTCAGCGCGCACCCCCTCAAGCAAAGCCAACCGCCTGCCCCGACCGCCCGTCATGCAGCCGGATCTCCATGCGCGGTCCGTGCTCACGCCATAGAAAGCTGGCGCTACCCGCTTTTGGCGCCCAGCTCGATCCTTCCGCCGACCCCGGACCTGGAGCGCTAGCGGACACAATCGCGACGCACTATTCGGCTCGTCCCGACGTCAAGCTTAATTGGAACAAAGCGTGGAACAAAGCGTGGAACAAAGCGGAAGGCGCGCTTCGCCGCGCGGCTAAGCGTGCTCGCAAAAACCGCAAGACGCGGTCACCGCTTCCGCCGCTAAACCGGTATTCAACGCCTAAGCGCTTAGGCCGGGAACTTAGGGCTATATGCAGAATTAAGCGCTGAGCTATACTTGCCGTCGTGAAAATCCTGCGTACCTTGTTCGTCTTGTGGCTTTGCGCGGTGCTGCCCCTTGCGGGGCTGGCAGCTAGCGGCTCGGCCGGACAATGTCCCATGCAGTCCATGACAGCGGACTCCGGTAGCGCGATGTCCGAGTCCATGCCCGGCTGCGAATCGATGGCAACAACGCCCGGTCAGGACGGCAAGTCGAAGGACTCGTTGTGCAAGATGACCGTGCAATGCCAGATGGGTTGCATGACCATTCCGGTGTCCGCACCCGGCATCACCCGGACTGCCGGCGCCTATCGGCCGATGTTCTTTCACTACATCCAGTCGCTGTTTGTCCGCGAGCCTGACGGCTTGTGGAAACCCCCTCGCACGCTCTAACTCCCTTCGCCACAGGTTCGCCGCTTTAGCGGTGAGGTCGTCCTGCATCCAGGACGTGATTCCCTATGGAATCGACCGTTTGGGGTTGAGAAATGCATTCATCTATTACCGCGCCGGTATCCCGGCGCGGATACACGCGTGCGCCCGCGCTTGCCGTACTTCTATTCCTGCTTGGCGGCGGCGCAGCAGTTAAGGCGCAGGAAAGCGCTCTGACGCTGGACGCCGCTCTGTTATCCGCGACCGACCGCTCCGCTTCCATGCAGGCGGCGCAGTCGTCTGTTCGCGCAAGCTCGCAGGCCGCTGTTCGAGCGGGGCAGTTACCCGACCCGATGCTCAAAGCCGGCGTGGATAACCTGCCCATTAATGGTTCGCAGGCGTTCACCATCGGCCAGGATTTCATGACGATGCGGCGTATCGGCATCGAACAGGAATGGGTGTCGCCGGAAAAACGGCGTCTGCGTACCGAGTTGGCTAATCAGGAAGTGGACCGCGAACGCTCCGGTTATCTCGCTCAGCTAGTCAATGTGCGTGAGCAGACTGCAACCGCGTGGCTCACCGCGGCTTACGCCAAGAAGGCGCTTTTGCTGCAGCAGGAACTGGTCGATCACATGGCGCACGAGTTGTCGGCGACGCAGGCGTCTTATCGGAGCGCTAAAGCCAGTGCCGTCGATGTGACTCAAGCGCAGCTCATGCTCGCGCAGACGCGGGATCAATTGCTCAAGGCGCAGCAATCGCTTCAGACGGCGCTTATCGGCTTGTCGCGATGGACGGCAGCACCCGTTGCCGATGTCTCGGGCGAGCCGCCCGCGCCGCACTCCGTGGTTGCATCGCTGCCGCCCGAGGAGCTTCGGCGTGTCGAGCCTGCGCTGATCAATGCCTCGTCGGAAATAGCCGTTGCCGATGCCGGCACCGCAGTCGCCCAAAGCAACCGCAGCCCGAACTGGACCTGGGAAGTCGCGTACCAGCAGCGGGGCGGTCAGTACTCGAACATGGTGTCGGTCGGCGTCAGCATTCCCATTCCGCTGAACAGACGAGACCGGCAAGACCGCGATACCGCCGAAAAAGCCGAGTTGGGCACCAAGGCGCGTTTGATGTACGAAGACGCGCAGCGGCAGGTCGATGCCGATATCCGCAACTTGTCCGCGACATTGACCAGTGGGCGCGAACGCATCGCCAACCTGACCGCATCGCTCGTGCCGGCAGCAGACCAGCGCTTGCAGCTATCGACCGCGGCTTATAGAGCCGGCACCGGATCGCTGGCGGACACCTTCGCCGCCAGGCGCGCCGTGCTCGATGCGCGATTGCAGGTGCTCGATCTCCAACGCGACGTATCGCTCACCTGGGCTCAACTCGAGTACCAGGTCGTGCCGCCTTCCATGACCTACTGACAGTGAGAAAACGATGAACAAGAAACACATGAGTCTCGCTGTCCTCGCGGCGGCAGCGTTGCTTGCCTTGGGATACGTGGCCGGAACCCACCGCGCCGATGCAACAACGACTACGGCGACAGCATCGCCAGGCGGCGAAAAAGTGGATGGTCGCAAAGTGCTTTATTGGCACGACCCAATGAAGCCGAACCAGCACTTCGATAAACCCGGCAAGTCGCCCTTCATGGACATGCAACTGGAACCCGTATTCGCGGACGAAAGTGGAAGTGGTGCAACGGGTATCAAGATCGATCCGGGTCTCCAGCAAAACCTCGGCATTCGATACGCGACCGCACGCCGCGTCGACGTGGCAACCGGCTTCGAGGCTATCGGCACGACGCAGTTCGATGAGTCGCTCGCCGACGTGGTTCAGTCGCGCGTGACGGGTTATATCGACCGCTTGTATGCCAACGCACCGATGCAACGTGTCGCCAAGGGTGCGCCGATTGCGTCGCTGTTTGTGCCGGACTGGCTCGCGCCTCAAGAGGAATATCTGGCGCTCAAGCGCAGCGGCATGGACGACACCATGCTCGCCGCCTCCCGCCAACGCATGCGAGCATTGTCAATACCGGATGGCATTGTTGCGAACCTCGAGCGCACCGGCAAGGCGCAGACGCACGTCACGCTATCGGCACCATCGGCTGGCGTGATCACCGAGCTGAACGTCCGCGATGGCGCGATGGTGTCGCCGGGCCAGACACTCGCGAAAGTCGCGGGCCTGAACCCGTTATGGCTCGTGGTCGAAGTGCCCGAGGCACTCGCGTTGCAAGTCAAAGCCGGCATGAGCGTCGATGCCGTGTTTGCAGCAGATGCCACGCAGCACTTCACTGGCCACATCCGCGAAATCCTGCCGGGAATCAGTACCGGCAGCCGTACCTTGCAAGCGCGTCTTTCCATCGATAACAAGGATCTGTTGCTCACGCCCGGCATGCTCATGCGTGCGCGCATTGGCGGCGTGGCGACTGCGTCGCGGCTGGTCGTGCCGTCTGAAGCGGTGATCACGACGGGCAAGCGCTCGATCGTTATCGTCAAGCAAGCCGATGGACGACTCCAGCCTGTCACCGTGGCGACCGGCAACGACTCGGGCAGCGATACCGAAGTGCTAAGCGGCTTAAGCGAAGGCGTGCAGGTTGTCGCTTCCGGCCAGTTCCTGATCGACTCTGAAGCGAGCCTCAAGTCCGTCCTTCCAAGGCTTGAGTCGGGACTGGCTAGCGGCGCGGCCGCCGCTGCTCAAACCTATGAGACGACGGGCAAGGTGGAAGCCGTCACAAGCCACGACATTACCTTCTCGCATCAACCGGTGCCTGCCTTGGGCTGGGATGCAATGACCATGGCGTTCAGCAAGCCTTCCGCGGCCGCGTTCTCCGATGTAAAGGCCGGTGAAACGGTGCACTTCGCGTTCAAGCAATCGGACGACGGTTATGAGCTGACGAAGGTCGAGCCAGCAGGAGGCGACAAATGATCGCGCGACTCATTCGCTGGTCTATTCTGAACCGTTTCCTGGTCTTGCTCGCGACCGTCCTGGTCACAGGCTGGGGCGTTTATTCGGTGACGCAAACGCCGCTTGATGCGCTTCCCGATCTTTCGGATACGCAGGTCATCATCAAGGCGTCGTATCCGGGAAAAGCGCCGCAAGTTGTTGAAGACCAGGTGACGTATCCGCTGACTACGACGCTTCTCGGTGTGCCGGGTGCTAAAACCATCCGGGCGTATTCATCGTTCGGCGACGCATTTGTCTACGTCCTCTTCGACGACAAGACCGACCAGTACTGGGCCCGTTCACGCGCGCTCGAGTACTTGAATCAGGTGCAGAGCCGGCTCCCTCAGGGCGCGGCCGTCTCGCTCGGTCCCGATGCAACCGGCGTCGGCTGGGTCTATGAATACGCGCTCGTCGATCGCACCGGTAAGCACGATCTCGGTCAGCTTCGCACGCTCAACGACTGGTTTCTCAAGTTCGAACTGAAGGCTGTTCCGGATGTGTCGGAAGTGGCGTCTATCGGCGGAATGGTGCGTCAATATCAGGTCGTTCTTGACCCCGACAAGCTTCGCGCCTACGGCATCACGCAATCGACCGTGACCGACGCGCTCAAGAAAGCGAATCAGGAATC
Source organism: Caballeronia sp. SEWSISQ10-4 2 (assembly GCF_030464885.1). Classification (GTDB taxonomy): domain Bacteria; phylum Pseudomonadota; class Gammaproteobacteria; order Burkholderiales; family Burkholderiaceae; genus Caballeronia. The sequence goes on from NZ_JALPRJ010000011.1 coordinate 57,624, forward strand.
GGGCGGTTCTGTTGTCGAGCTGGCCGAGTCGGATTACATGGTTCGTTCGTCGGGTTATCTGCGTTCACTCGATGACTTCCGCAGCGTTGTCTTGCGCACCAACGACGCGGGGACGCCCGTGTTGCTCGGCGATGTTGCACGTGTCCAGATCGGACCCGAGATGCGACGTGGCATTGCCGAGCTGAACGGCGAAGGCGAGGTGGCCGGTGGCGTGATCGTGATGCGCTCAGGCAAGAATGCGCTCACGACAATCGAAGCCGTGAAAGCGAAACTCGATACGCTGAAGAAGTCGCTGCCGGCCGGCGTGGAAGTCGTTACCACCTACGATAGATCGAAGTTGATCGAACGTGCTGTCGACAATCTGAGAGACAAACTTATCGAGGAGTTTGTCATCGTCGGGCTGGTCTGCGCGCTCTTTTTGTTTCATCTGAGAAGCGCTTTTGTTGCGATCCTGTCGCTGCCGCTTGGTGTGCTCGCAGCGTTCATTGTGATGCGCTATCAGGGCGTCAATGCGAACCTGATGTCGCTTGGTGGCATCGCGATTGCGATCGGCGCGATGATCGACGCGGCCATCGTGATGATCGAAAATGCGCATAAGCATCTGGAAGCTTTTGATCACGCGAATCCGGGTCGGCCGATTACAGCATCTCAACGATGGGATCTCATAGCGGCGTCGGCGGCCGAGGTCGGGCCTGCGCTGTTCTTCTCGCTGCTCATCATCACGATGTCGTTTATCCCCGTGTTCTCGCTCGAAGGGCAAGAGGGTAAATTGTTCTCGCCGTTAGCGTTCACCAAGACCTACACGATCGCAGCCGCGGCGTTGTTGTCGGTCACGCTGGTGCCGGTGCTGATGGGCTATTTGGTCCGCGGCCGCATTCCGCATGAGAACGCGAACCCGATCAACCGCGTGCTGATCCGGTTATACCGGCCATTGCTTGAAGCAACGTTGCGCAGACCGTGGGCAGCGATTGGTATTGCGGTCATTGCGCTTGTGCTCACGCTGATCCCGTTGTCGCGGCTGGGCGGAGAATTTTTGCCGCCTCTCGATGAAGGCGATCTTCTCTACATGCCGACCGCGCTGCCGGGCATCTCGGCGGAGAAGGCGTCCGAGTTGTTGCAGCAGACCGACCGGTTGATCAAGACGGTGCCTGAAGTAGCGACTGTATTCGGCAAGTCCGGGAGAGCCGATACCGCGACCGACCCCGCACCTCTGGAGATGTTCGAGACCACGATTCAGTTCAAGCCGCGCAGTCAGTGGCGGCCCGGCATGACGCCGGAAAAGCTGGTCGATGAACTGGATCGGACGGTGAAGGTGCCGGGTTTATCGAACGTATGGGTGCCGCCGATACGCAACCGTCTGGACATGCTGTCGACGGGCATCAAGACACCGGTCGGCGTGAAGATATCGGGCAGCGATTTGGGTGTCATCGATACCATCGCGACGCAAGTGGAGGCCGTGGTCAAGACGGTGCCGGGCGTCTCCTCCGCGCTTGCCGAGCGTTTGAACGGCGGCCGTTATATCGATGTCGATATCGACCGGCTTAAAGCCGCAAGGTACGGACTCGCTATTGCAGACATCCAGTCGGTTGTTTCATCGGCGGTGGGCGGGGAGAACGTAGGCGAGGTCATCGATGGGCGTCAGCGCTTTCCCATCAACGTCCGTTACCCGCGTGAGGTTCGCGACTCGCTTGAGAACCTGCGGCGCTTGCCTGTTGTCACGGAGCGGGGCGCGCAGATCATGCTTGGCGACGTCGCAACCCTAAGGATCGCCGATGGACCGCCGATGATTCGCAGCGAGAATGCACGGCTGGCGGGCTATGTGTACGTCGATATCCGAGACACGGACCTGCAGTCGGCAGTGACGGCGATGCAACGGGCAGTCGCGGAGAAAGTGATTCTTCCGCCGGGGTATTCCATCGCGTGGTCGGGTCAGTTCGAGTACCTGGAACGTGCGTCGGCGAAGCTTCGCACAGTGATCCCGGTCACACTCGTGATCATCTTCGTGCTGCTGTTCCTGACCTTCAATTCGGCCGCCGATGCACTGCTGCTGATGTCGACTGTTCCGTTCGCACTGGTCGGCGGGTTCTGGCTGATCTGGGGGCTGGGGCACGCTGTATCGGTGGCAACGGCAGTCGGGTTCATCGCGCTCGCCGGCGTGGCGGCCGAGTTCGGCGTGGTGATGTTGCTGTACCTCAAACGCGCGCTCGACCATCGGCTCGACGCGGGCAATGTGTTGACCGAGGCGCTTCTCTTCGACGCCATCCGCGAAGGCGCTGTGTTGCGCGTGCGGCCGAAAGCGATGACCGTCGCCGTGGTCCTCGCGGGTCTCATCCCCATCATGCTCGGCCACGGCGCCGGGTCGGAAGTGATGCAGCGTATTGCGGCTCCGATGGTCGGCGGCATGGTCACCGCGCCGCTGTTGTCCATGTTTGTCATCCCCGCTGCGTGGTTGTTGCTCAAGCGTCGCCAAGTGCGGCGCAGCGCGCAAGCGCGTAGCGAATTCGATGGTCCCCTTGGCGCTCACGTGCCCTCTACTCACTCTGGAGAAATGAAATGAACAAACTGACTTATATCGCGTTGGTTATGGGTGCCGCGTTCGCGGTATCCCAGTCCGCTGTTGCTGACGATATGGCCGGCATGAAGATGGGACCCGGCGCAACGAGTCTGGCAGCGTCATCCAAAGCTGCCTTGACCGATGCTGAGATCAGGAAGGTCGATCCGGCGTCAGGCATGGTTACGCTCAAGCACGGCGCGTTGGAAAACGTCGGTATGCCGGCCATGACCATGGCGTTCAAAGCCCGTGACGCGGCCATGCTCAAGCAAGCTCACCAAGGAGACAAAGTGAGGGTGCGCGTGGAGAACGTGGCCGGCACGATGACCATCGTGACGATGGAAAAGCAATAACGTCTACCGGGTCGTCTTAACGACAGGCCATGCTGCCAAGGCGTAGCCTGTCGATTAAAACTGGCAAAATGACACAAAGATCTGATGTATTCGACGGCGTTTGGGTTGCACGTGCACACGGCGTTATCGCGTAGCAGAACGCTACGGGCGCAGCGCCGAAACCTTCTCTAAAATCGGTGTTGATTCCCGAGCCAGGAACATCCATGTCCGTCCGCTACAACGCTGCGTTCACGGCACTTCTCGCTGCCGCCCTCTTTGGTGCGACGACGCCGTTAGCCAAGACGCTTCTTGGCACGATGTCGCCCTTCATGGTCGCGGGTTTGTTCTACCTGGGCAGTGGTGTTGGCCTGGCCGTTGCAATCGCGTTCCAGCGCATCAGGCGCTCCGAAAAAGAGCGCGCTAACGAGAGCCGGATTCAGTTGGCTGAAGTGCCCTGGTTGTTGGGCGCAATAGCCGCCGGGGGTGTCGCCGGCCCGGTTCTGCTGATGTTCGGCCTGAGCACCACGCCAGCCGCGACGAGTTCGCTGTTACTGAACCTCGAGGGCGTGTTTACGGCGGTCATCGCGTGGGTCGTGTTTCGTGAGAATGTGGACGTGCAGATTTTTCTCGGCATGGTGGCGATAGTCGCGGGCGGCGTTGCGCTGTCATGGCAGCCGGGCGCGTCCGGCGTATCCGCTGGCGCGTTGCTGGTTGCCGCGGCGTGTGTGTGCTGGGCGATCGATAACAACCTGACGCGCAAAGTGTCGACAAATGACGCAATGGTCATTGCCTGTCTGAAGGGGTTGATCGCCGGATCGGTGAATCTGGGCATTGCCCTTCTGCTCGGCGCGCATCTTCCCGGTTTCGGCAAGACGGCGGCGGCCATGTTCACCGGTCTGGCCGGATACGGTGTAAGTCTGGTTTTGTTCGTCGTCGCGTTGCGCAACCTCGGCACCGCGCGCACGGGCGCGTATTTTTCAGTGGCGCCGCTATTCGGCGTGACGCTCTCGCTGATCCTGTGGCCGGATATGCCGGGTGTTTTGTTTTGGGTAGCCGCCGCGTTGATGGTGCTGGGCGTGTGGCTGCATATTCGTGAGCGGCACGAGCACGCGCACACGCACGTGTTGATGGACCACAATCACCGGCACCGCCACGACGAGCACCACCAGCACACGCATGATTTCAAGTGGGATGGAGACGAGCCGCACACCCATCCGCATCGACATCTGCCCATGACGCATACGCATGGACATTTTCCCGATATCCACCATCGCCACATTCACTAAGCGTGGGATTTCTTCAATTCGTTTTGCCGTGCATCCAGCGTCGCGTCAACGCCGTATATAGCCTTGACGCGACGCAACCTCGCACTCGCGGCTACTGGAGAAAAACCATGAAAAAGGCAATGCGGAAGGTGATTCTGGTGGGCGCGTCGCTCGCGTCCCTGTGCGCTTCGGCGGCGGTATTCGCGCAAGGTGGCGGCAACGGGAATGGCGGCTCGGGCGGCGGTAATGCTCACGGCGCGGCCACGTCAGGAATGACTCATTGGGGCGACCCAGTTGCCACCCGGACGAATTCCATGCCGGCCAATATGCAATACCAAGGGATGGAAAATAGCGCCGACATGGGCGCGATGGCGCCGAATAGCGCAAAGGGCGTTGTCAAGAATGGGCAGTAGGGCAAAGCCGTGCCAGCGTGTACGGGACGCTGCGAAAGTTTCTTTCGGCTGAGGTATCGGCATCGCTTAAGGAAACACTGTCTTGTGCATAGCGGAGAGAAGCGAAGCCTTAGCCGTGTCTGGATTTAGCCGACGATATATTTCTTCCTCCACGCGCTTCGCTGTGTAATCCAGAGACACAATTGCGCTTGAACTAAGCAAAGTTGTTCGGCTCCTACTTAAGAAGCGCGGGAGATGATCACATGCTTAAGCCAATTGCATTATTCGCACTTGTTGCGTGTTTAGGCGGCTGTGCCGTTGCCCCGGGCTACGGATATCCAGACCCCTACGAAACCGGCTACGCGGCGCCCTACTATTACGGATATCCGTCTGTCTACGGCGGCGGCATTTACGTTGGCGGAGGATGGGGCGGTGGACATTACTTCAACCACGGCGGCTACTGGCATGGTTGGGACCACGGGAACGGAGGCGGCCATCATGGTGGCGGCGGATGGCACGGCGGCGGTGGCGGCGGGCAGTGGCAGCAGGGTGGCGGCGGACACGCTAGCGGTGGCGGGCACGGCGGTGGCCGGGGCTAAGAACAAGGTCCCGAGTGGCTTGCTGAACGACTACTAATGTCTGGCGCGTTCGACTTCCCGGATAGTTTGTCAGTAACCACTATCCGGCGAATGGCCCTTGCGCATCGCCCGGTTGATCTAATACCGAACGCAGCGTTCTCCGGTAAAGCTTTACCGCGGTCGTCATAAGCTCGGTCAAATTTTCCAAGCCCATCGTGGCCGAGTGACTTCGGGCAAAAATCATTTCGCCAGGATTGGCGCGCCCCTCGTTCATCGATGAAGGGCGCTCTCGCTATCCATTAAACGGCAGGTGTAGCCGATACGGCCAATGCGCGCTCGCCTGAATCCTGATTAGCCGCAGAGTTCGTCTTGCTTGCTCAGGTTGCGGATTTCTTCGTGGCGGAAGCCTTCTTCACCGACACGCGTTTTGTCGTTGTTTTCTTGGCTGCGATCTTCCTCGCAGGCGCATTCGCCACCGTCGCTTTCTTGGCGGCTGCCTTCTTGGCCGGCGCTTTTGCACTTAGCGTTTTCACTGCTACTTTCTTGCCGGAAACTTTCTTTGCTGCTTTCTTGCTTGCAGGTTTTGTCGCGCTTGCTTCAGCAGCATTGCTTTCGCTGTGACCAGCGATCAAGAATTTCGTGCGGTCCTTAACGTCTTTGATCCACAGCGGCGGCCGGGCCCAGCCGCTCCACGTGGCACCGGTTTTGGGATTGCGATACTTGGCGGCCAGCTTCCCGTTAGCCGCTGCTTTTTCCTTGGACTTGGACTTGGCTTTGGATGTTGTGCCCGCCGGTCGGCCGCGGGGCTTCTTTGTGGATGAGTGAGCGTCGATGTCAGTGGTAGTCAGTCCATGCTCATCCATAAGTTTGCGGATGTCGTTGAGGACGGATTGTGCCCGCTTCGCGATCATTGCTTCCGCTTGCGCCTGCAGCTTTTTCAGCTTGGCTTGAATCTGTTCCAGAGTCGGCATTATGGTTTCCTTAAGAGTGGTTGCCCGCACTATGCCATGTGCTCTCTGATTTCGGAAGCGGCTAATAGCGCCACAATATTTAAGGCGCGCAGGGCTTAATACACTTTGTTTCATTCCATGACAAACGACCAAGCTTTACCCCTAGCGCGTTGAATGCTTGGGCATCGATTCGCTCAGCTTGCGGCGTATTCAAATAGAGGGAATGCAGGTGTTGCCGCTCTTCGCCGAGTTATTCAATGACACGAGACCGATGACGGTTAACCCTCGTTTGTGAACGTGCAGGATACCGATGCAGATTGGCGAAACGACGGGTTCGGAGCGCGTTATTTAATATCGGTGAGGAGGCGGCCGATGGTGCGGCGGACGATGATGATGATGGTGTCTCGGCGGCGGCAACGGACGGCAGCGCCGCACATAATGCCCGTGGACCCAGACGCGCCGGCATTCCATCCGGGGCCGTGCGTCAGCTACCGATGGAATGGCGGCGCTTGCTGCAGCGGCCAACAAGACAACCGCGAAAAATCTTCGCATGCTTACTCCACAAAAACAGAGCGCCCTATTGCTACTTCTTCGGGGTCTTCGAAACCTTGGGCGCTGCTTTAGACGCCGGCTTGGCCGGAGCTTTTTCAACGGCCGGTTTTTTACCGGGTTTTTCCGCAGCCTCGGCGGTGGCTTTCGGCTTGGCCGTCTTAGCGGCGGCCTTTGGCTTTTTGGGAGCGGTATCGGCAGCCTTGGGTTTGGCCGCTGTCTTAGCCGCCGCCTTGCGCGCGACCTTCGAGTCGTCCTTGGGCTTGGCCTTGGTCTTTGATGTTTTGACGCTCTCCTCGCCGGGAGGCGTCACCTTTGACTTTGCCTTGACCGGCTTCTTCGCGGATTGCTTGATAATAGCGCTCGCGTCGGCAGCCTCATCGGGCGACGTAACCGGCACAACCGGCGCGGCCGCTGCAGCCTCTTGCCCGAGCAAGGCGCGCGCTTTCTCCCAATACTCGGTAGAACGTCCTTCTGGACGACCGTCCGCTTCCCATAGATGGTATGCGTGCAAACGAAGCTTTTCTTCCAAAGATTTGTTGTGCATTCCATTAACCATTTCGCGTATTCATGCGTTTATGTTACAGGAGCGTCGCCTCTTGTGTTGACGAGCAGACGCCGCATTCGGAGTGCTTTATTGCTTGCAGGATTGGTCCATGCGCCGCGCGCTTAGATCATGCCACGCTATAAAAATGTCTTTTTTCCCGTGCTAGGATGCTTCACGGATAAGTTTGAGGTATCGCGATGACAACCTTATATGACACCTTGTCCGTCTCGGAACATGCGACGGCCGAAGAGATAAAGCGGGCTTACAGGAAAGCGGTCATGCGTTGGCATCCGGACCGCAATGTCGGTCAGGAGCATGCCGCGCGCGCCGCATTCCTCGACATTCGAAATGCTTACGCCATTCTGTCCGACCCCGCGCAAAGGCAAGTCTACGACTCCGTTTTTGCTGAGGAAATGAAGCGGCAGGAGGAGCAGCGGCGGCGCGAGGAACAGGAGCAGGCAGAACGCGAGGCTGCGGCTCGCGCGGCAGAGGAGGCGGAATACGCCAGCACGGTCGCGTTGGCGATGCGCTTTGCCACGCAAGGGTATAACCGCGACGTGGTCCGCGGGGTGTTGCTGGGCCATGGTTGTGACGACGAGCTTGCTTGCCGCATCGCCGATAGTGCGCTTGCGCTACACGCGTCCAGGCAGGCCGAGGTTGCATCGGCGGAACCTGAGGACATCGCGCAGGAGACTCACGGCGATCAGCAAGAAGAGGACCCGATACCCACGGATCGCGTGCGCTCGTTTTCCGACATCTGGCTGCCTTTCTGGAACGTGCTGCGTTCGTAACCGAGCCGCTCTCCCAGACCGCTCTGGTCTTGCCAGGTCGCAGTCTTGCTACGTTCTCTGAATCAGAATCACCAGAGGCCTTCAAAAATCACCTTAAGCGTGACTTAGCGAGCGCTGCCTGGTCATATGTTCAGGTCGGGCGCGGCGTTCCGGAAAGCGGGCTGCCAGCTTCCCATTGCTTGACGAGAGAGCGTGCCTCGACACTAAAAGTCCTCGCGTACTTGTTCCCACTGTCGCTCGACGCAAGGCATCGGAAACTGGCGGGCATGACCGACGCAACAACCGCTTGTCAGGAACATAATCTGTTTAAAGTAAAAAACCAGGAAAAAACGGTCCGGAGATGCCGATGGAGCATGCCTACTTCAAATTGCTGCATGTGCTTTCGGGGCATCCCGCGTGGGCTCTCACGGTCGTATTACTGGCAGCATTTTTCGAATCCATTGCGTTTATCGGCACCTTCGTTCCGGGCAGCACCGCCATGTTCGTTGCGGGTGCGCTGGTCGGCACCGGTTCGCTCAATCTCGGCTGGGTATTCGCCTACGCCATCGCAGGCGCCGTAGCGGGCGATGCCGCAAGCTACTGGTTCGGCTGCAGCCATAAGGAAACCATCGCTAAGTTGTGGCCGTTCCGCGCACACCCCGGCATGCTGGCAGCGGGGCAACGCTACTTCGAAGCGCACGGCGCAAAAAGCGTAATCTTCGCGCGCTTCATCGCGCCGCTGCGGGCGGTTGTTCCTGTCGTGGCCGGGACGCTAGGGATGCGGCCGCTGCGCTTCCTCGTGATCAATATCGTTTCGGCGCTGATCTGGGCGCCCGTGCATATTCTTCCGGGTGTTGTCTTCGGGGCATCAATCGAACTGGCGGGGGCGGTGTCGTTCCGGCTCGTCGCCGTGCTTGCCATTCTCGTTGCCGTAACCTGGCTGACGTTCCGGCTGACGAGTCTCGTTGTGTCGCATGCGCGGACGTGGACGGACTCCTCGCGTCGAAGTCTGCTGCATTGGGCACGCCGCCATCACGGCGCAACGGGCCGCTTTGTCCTCGGCATTCTGGATCCCAAGCATCAGGCCGCTACGCTGATCGCGGTCATTTCCGTGTTGCTGCTCGCTTCCGCCGCCGTGTTCTTTTCCACGCTGCATGGCGTCTCGCACGGCGAGTCGCTGGTCCAGGTCGATGTGTCGGTCTATCGCTTTCTCCAGTCGTTCCGGTCCTCGTGGGGCGACGTGATCCTCGCCGTGCTCGCGACGCTGGGCAGCGTACCGACCCTCGCTGCGCTGACGGTGCTGGTAGTCGTGTGGATGACGTTTGAACGCCGCTGGCGCACTGTCGCGTACTGGCTGACTGCCGTCATGTTCTCCCAGCTATTGATCCTGGCGATCCAGATCACGATCCAGCGTCCGCTGCCGGGTGCGGTGGCGTCCAGCCTGCGCGCGTTTCCCAGCAATCACGTGGCAGCCAGTGTCGTGATCTACGGATTCCTGTCGTTCTTGCTGGCGCGTCGGGTGGGTGGCGTGGTGAGAATACTGGTCGCGATGGCAACGGTCGCCATCCTGGTTGCGGTCGCGTTCTCGGGACTTTATTTCGGCCACTTCACCTTCTCCGATGCAGTCGGCGGAGCCGCCCTTGCAGCCACCTGGGTCTTTGTTGTTGCGTTGACCGCCGTGTGGCGATACCCCGCGAAACCGATGCCGCGCGCCATGATGCCGGTGGCCGTTCTGGCGGTCGTGTGCGCAAGCGTCGCGTTGCAATTCAGGACGAGCCTTGAGGCGATGGCGGCTGAACCGGCACCGCCCGCTATCGTGGTGACGCCGTTGCAATGGACAGATACCGTGTGGCGGACCTTTTCTTGCTATCGGTCAGGCATGGACGGCGACCGGCTCGAACCGATCACCGTCCAATGGGCCGCGACGGCTGAGCAGATCAGCGTTCAATTGGAGCGCAGAGGGTGGACAGAAGGCACGCGTTTGTCCACGCACAGCGTCCTGTCGCTTGTTTCACCGAACGTGGCGGCCACGGCGCTACCCGTGTTGCCGAGGTTGAACAATGGCGAGCCGTCGGCGCTGATATTTACGCGCGCTCACATGAATGCCGACGAACGCGATGTCTTGCGATTCTGGCCGACTCAATATGCCGTGCAGCACCGGGGCGGACAGCCACCCACACCTATCTGGCTCGGCTCGCTGGTTCACGAGCGGCTGCTGCGGCCGTCGTGGCCATTCAATGTCTTGCGGCCGGACAAGCGAATCGATTCGATGATTGCAGCGCACGGAGAGGTATCGCCATGGCACGGCCTCGAGGTGGCGCGAAGCGCGGGCTGCGGCGGCATTCCCGTGACGCTCGTGGAGTCCGAAGGGCAGTGAGCTTTGAACACACGATGAAATGAAGTGGCGGCAGTGCGGGGTCGAATGCTCCAGGAGGCGAGTACTTGATACAAATTCCAGCATCGGCAATCGCAAACTGGGGAAGCGTGGCGGTCTTCGCCAATGTGCTGGTCACGCGGCTTGGTGCACCGCTGCCGGCTATCCCCGTGCTTATCTTCGCCGGTTCCGCGATCGCCGGCGGATCGCTGGTGTTCTCTCACGTACTGTGTGCCGCGGTGCTCGCAGCGCTGATCGGCGACTGTGTGTGGTTTTCGGCGGGGCGCATCTATGGACGCCGTCTGACTCATATCCTCGGGCGTATGTCCTTGTCACTCGATGCGAGTGTGCGGACCACGCGCGCCTTGTTCGAGCGTTTTGGCGTGCCGATCGTGGCGGTATCGAAGTTCGTTCCCGGTCTCGCGCTCATCACGCCGCCGCTGATGGGCACCACGCTTATTGCCCCGGCAGTGTTTGTTGCATGGGACGCTTTGGGCACAGTGGCGTGGGCTTCATTCTGGTTGCTTGGCGGCGCGTTGTTCGAGCGGCAGCTCGCGATGTTGCTGATGATGCTTAGGCCCCACGGCGGATCGATACTCGACGTGCTGGTCATGGCTGCCGTTCTGTACCTGACGTATCGATATGTACTGCGCTGGCGTTTTCGAAAGTGGCTGAGCCGCAGGATCGCCTCGCCGGAACGGCTTGACCGCATGATGCGTTCAAGCACGCCGCCCTTGATTCTCGATGCACGCACGGCGTCGGTTCGGCGCGAGGAGTCGTATCGAATTCCGGGGGCTTTGCTGCTTGACTTGAAATCGCTGGGGACTATGGATGCCAATCTTTCGGCGGGCCATATTGTTGTCTACGGCATGTATCCGAACGACGCGGCCGTCAGAAAGGTTCGCAAGCAGTTGCTCGAAAAGGGCGCGGTGAACGTTCGCGTTTTATACGGCGGGCTGGACGAATGGGTGCGCCTTGGTTATGCGGTCGAGCGGCTGCCACCGGATTTGGATGCATTCAACGTATCGATGGCGCCTTCCTAGCGATCACAGGTACTACAAAACTCCACGATCGTACTCGTGAGCCTTGGGCTGCTCAGAGCTCACATGCCCATTTGTATGCCTGCTTTAGTGGGGATGCGCGGACGAAAAACTCGTGGCTAAATAAGCCTAACGAATCAGACGGGGACAAGCTGACGCAAGTTCAGCGTAGGAGAAGCCGGTGACGACGCGACGGGGATAGAACAACGGGGGCGTGTAATCGGCGAGTGAAACGAAGCGAATTAGAAGTTAACGAGGGGAGAGGTAGCGTGCCGGCGGCTGGACGAGGCGAGACGTCTGGTCGCCGGATGCGCTGCGATTTTTTGCAGATTCATCAAGCTTAGTCACGCCAATTGCTGCGCAAGCGATTTCGTGAGCGGGCTGTCTACATCGCCGGTATGTTTGGTCGTCACCGGCTCGATCAATACAATCCAGCATTCCTCTTCCGCGACCGGATTATGCAAAACGCCGCGGGGCACAACGTGCATCGATCCTTCGTGCAGATGGACCGCTCGCTCGCCTTCGTATTCGATCCGCAAATTCCCTCGAACCACATAGAACAGTTCGTCTTCGCCCGCGTGGCTGTGCCAGACCAGTTCGCCCCGCACCTTGGCAACTTTCACGTATTGGTCATTTACCTGCGCTACGACCTTGGGAGACCAATACTCCGTGACGGCGTCGAACGCGGCCTGTAGATCGATAGGGCCGGCGGAAAAGGCCAGGTTCATATTCAATTCTCCATTTAATTAATTCCGACGCGGCAGAACGGACTGCGCGTGGTTCAGTTCACGCCCACACCGGGCTCCCAATACACATTTAACCCCATCAACTCCGTCAGCGTTTGCACTGCCGCTTTCATCCGTTCCCCCACCTCGTTCATCGAAGGCACGGGCGCTTTGTCGATGCGTTCTATGAACGGCGTCGTCAACGAAGCAATCGCGTGCCCGTTTCGTCCAAACACCGGATAAGCGAGGTTCTTCACGCCCTTGACCTGACGGCTAGGCATGCGCGCATGTCCGCGTTCCTTGATCCGTGCCAGATCCGCGGCAAGCTGTTTTGCGTCGACGGGCAATTCTCCATCCACGGGCACATGCAGCTTAAGCATCCGCTTGCGTTCCAGCTCTTCCTGGAACGCCATCAGTACTTGCCCTGAAGCGGTATCGGTCATGCCGATCAGCGTTCCCACCTTCAACGAAAAGCCCCAGCGCTCCGGGCTCTCCACGCCCGCGACAATCAACACGCGGCCGTCCTGATACACGCATAGATGGAACGATTGCCTGACGTCGTTGGCGAGTTGCGTCATCAACGGCAGCGCGGTGGTCACCAGCGACCGTACCGGTTGATGTCGATGAGCAAGCTGGAACAGCAACAACGACAACACGTATCGATCGCCCATCGCCAGCAGATAGCCACGCGTCTCCAGCGTGACGACCATGCGAAAAATCTCTGCTGTGGTGCGCCCGAGCGTCTTTCCCAGATCAGCCAGTGACAAGCCCTCTGGATGACCCGCCAGCAGTTCGATGATGTCCAGCCCCTTTTCGAGCGCCGGCGCCGAATATCGCGTGTTGTCCAAAACCCCTCCGTCCCTAAGCCAAGTGTCCGCCTTCTATATGGCGTGATTGTAGACCGGCGAAACCTTCACGTTCGACGCCATCGTCGACGGAAAAGGTCTTCTGCGGGTATCGGGAAAACACCGATGAAAATTCATATATGAAAGATCGTTTTATCTTTAAAATAAATTGAATCGGTGGAAAAGTGGTCCGCGAGATGTGCGAGACACGAAATCCGCAGCGCGGAGTGATTCGCATTGGAGGCAACGCTGATGGCTGAGGTGGCATTCAAACAGGTGCAGAAGTCGTTCGGCGCCGTACAGGTGTTGAAGCAGATCGACCTGACGGTTGCAGACGGCGAATTCCTCGTGCTCGTAGGTCCGAGCGGTTGCGGAAAGTCGACATTGCTGCGCGCGCTGGCGGGGCTGGAGGGCGTGACACATGGCCGGATTCTGATCGATGGCCGCGTGGTCAACGACTTGCCGCCGAAGGATCGCGACATCGCGATGGTGTTCCAGAACTACGCGCTGTATCCGCATATGAGCGTGCTGGAGAACCTGACGTTCGCACTGAAGCTGCGCGATCTGAAGCCCGATGAAATCGCGGCGCGCGCGAATCAGGCAGCGACCATTCTTGGGCTTCAGGATTTACTCGGACGCTATCCGCGCCACTTGTCGGGCGGTCAGCGGCAACGCGTGGCAATGGGCCGCGCGATCGTGCGCGACCCCAAGGTTTTTCTCTTCGACGAACCCCTCTCTAACCTCGACGCAAAGCTCCGCGTGCAGATGCGGGCAGAGATCAAGGCGCTGCATCAGCGCCTGCGCGCAACCACCGTATATGTCACCCACGATCAGATCGAAGCGATGACGATGGCGGACCGCATCGTCGTGCTGAATGGCGGCGTGATCGAGCAGATTGGTGCGCCGCTCGAACTCTACGATGACCCCGACAACCTGTTCGTCGCGAGTTTTATCGGCTCACCGTCGATGAATCTTTTTAGCGGCCGCTATGAGTTGCAAGGCAGCGGCGCGAGGGTACGTATCGGCGATTTCTCGTTGCGGGTGCCGGTGGTCAACGCTCGTGACGGCCAGGAAGTAACGGTCGGTGTGCGGCCGGAGCACCTGCTGGTAGCGGAGACGGGCGGCATTCCGTTCATCGTCGATGTAGTCGAACCGACGGGCGCGTCCACCGAGTTATTTGGCACGGTCGCGGGGCAGCGTTGTTGCGTCATCGCGAACGGCCGTTTGTTGTTGCGCCCGGAGCAGGGCATCCGGCTCGATGCCGAGCTGGACAACACCCTCGTCTTCGATACCAAAACCAGCCGCCGGCTGCGCTGAATAACCACGCAAAAAACCACACGAAAGCCGTCCCGCTCGACGTCACGGCTCATAACAAAGGAGATGAATCATGGGTAGGGATTCGATGAAAACCGGACTGAAGATCGCCGTGTCGGTACTGGCTTTAGCGGGTTTGATTGCCACCACGGTGGCACGTGCCGACAACGAATACAAGGGCTATACGCTGCGGGTCAAGCTGATCGGCGGCGTGCAATATGAAGCGCTCTACACGCGCATTCCGCTATGGGAAAAAGAGACCGGCGCGAAGGTGGAGATCGTCTCGCGCAAGAGCCACTTCGAGTTGGATCGCGAGTTGAAGCAGGACATTGCATCTCAGCATATCGACTATTGCGTGTCGTCGAATCATACGAATTTTTCGGCTCAATACCCGATCTTCCGCGATCTCAAGGGCCTGTTCCCCGCGAGCTATCTCGCAGCCTTCGCGCCTGCGTTGCTAAAGCAGTCCGAGGTGAAGGGCCAGCTTGTGCAGATCCCGCGATCGACGGATATAGAAGCGCTCTATTACAACAAGACCGCTTACGCCGATCCGGCGAATCGCGATGCCTATAAGAAGAAGTTCGGTCAGGACCTCACGCCGCCAAAGAATTTCGCCGAGTTCACACAACAGGCGACGTTCTTCACGAAGGCGCCGAACTTCTACGGTACGCAATTCCCCGGCAAGGATGAAGCGCTGACGGGCACGTTCTATTCGTTGCTGGTGGCAAATGGCGGTCAGTTACTCGATGCCAAGATGCAGCCGACCTTCAATTCGCCGGCCGGCGTAAAGACGCTCGACTGGTTCGTGAATCTCTACAAGGCGGGCGTCGTGCCGAAGGGCGTACCGAGTTACGTCTGGGACGATCTCGGCAACAACTTTGCATCGGGCAAGGTCGCGCTCGATCTCGACTGGCCGGGTTTTGCATCGTTCTATAACGATCCGAAGACCTCGAAGCTCGCTGGCAACGTCGGCGTGGTGCGTGCCCCGCTTGGCGCGGGTAACAAGCGGCCGGGCTGGTCGGGTTCGCATAGCTTCTCGATCACGAAGGTCTGTGCGCGGCCGGAAGTGGCGGCGAGTTTTATCCAGTTCCTGACGAGCAAGGATTCGCAAATGGTCGAAGCGCGCCTCGGCTCGATTCCTTCGCGCATCGATGCGCAGCAGGCCATCGTGCAGGAGTTCAAGACGAAGGACGATCACTTCATGGCGGACGCGGTCGCGACCTTCAGTCAGGCCGCCAAGGAAGACTCGTTCACGCCGCCGCGCATCGCGCAATGGAACGAGATTTCCAATGCGTTGTGGCCGGAATTGCAGAAGGCGATCATCGGCGATGAAACCTCGCAGCAAGCCCTGGATAAAGCGGCGAAGAAGGTCGCGGACATCATGCAGGATGCGGCCGATAACCAGTAACCGACGATCAACATGCAATCCAACACGCCTTATTCGATCGGCGGCGAGCCTGTGTTAGCCGTACCGCGCAGGCGGATACCGCTGCCGATCAAGCTGCTCATGCCCGCGTTCCTGGCGGTGGGGATCGTGGTGATCCTGCCGCTGTTGTTCTCGTTTTATACGAGCTTCACGGCGTATCGCCTTACCGATCCGGATACGCTGTCGCACTGGATCGGCTGGCGCAACTACGAACGCGCATTCTCGAACGGCGACTTCTGGGCGGCGTTCGGCCGAACGATCCTGTTCCTCACCATTGCGCTGAATCTCGAACTGCTGCTCGGCCTCGGCGTGGCCCTGCTGCTTAACCAGGTGACGAAAGGGCAGCGCGCACTGCGCACCGTGATGATGTTCCCGATGATGTTCTCGCCCGTGCTTGTCGGCTTCCAGTTCAAGTTCATGCTCAACGACAGCACGGGCATCGTGAATAACCTGATGCAGACGCTGTTCGGCGCAAAGTCGGCGTTTCCCTTTCTCGTCGATGCCAACTCCGCGCTGGCGTCGTTGATCGCGGCCGAGGTCTGGAATTCCACTCCTATCTTCGCGGTGATCCTGCTCGCCGGTTTGATGGCGTTGCCGAAAGACCCTATCGAAGCATCGAAGGTGGACGGCTGCACGTCATGGCAGACATTCCG
The DNA here is from genome assembly GCF_030464885.1 of Caballeronia sp. SEWSISQ10-4 2. Classification (GTDB taxonomy): domain Bacteria; phylum Pseudomonadota; class Gammaproteobacteria; order Burkholderiales; family Burkholderiaceae; genus Caballeronia. The sequence goes on from NZ_JALPRJ010000011.1 coordinate 73,935, forward strand.
CTATGTGACGCTGCCGTACCTGATGCCGTTCATCTATATCTCCATGACGATCCGTTCGCTCGATGTGGGCCGTGCCTACGACATCGTGCGCATCATGACAAACGGTGGTCCGGGCGGACGCACGGAGTTGCTCTGGACGATGGTTGGCCGCATCGCCTACGACGACTCTCGCATGGGTTACGCGAACGCGATTGCGTACGTCTCGGTGCTGGTGTCCATCCTCTTCACGCTGTATTTCTTCCGCAAGCTGAGCGGCGCGCGCAAACACATGGGGCCTGCCTGACATCATGAGCGATATGGCAATCAAGGGCGCGCTCGTGCGCAAGTCGGCCATGTGGTTCGGCGTGTTTATCGTGATGGCGATCATCTGCTTGCCGGGGCTATGGGTCGTGCTCAACGCGTTCCGTTCGAACGTCGCGATCCTCTCGAATCAATCGCCGCTGGTCGGCGCGAGTTACACGCTCGACAACTTCAAAAGCATGTTCGGCTACGGTCAGATGGCGTCGTTGCCCATCAGTCAGTACTTCGTCAATTCGCTGATCATCTCTTGTGTCAGCACAGTTGCCGCGCTCGCGGTCGGCGTGCTCGGCGGTTATGCATTCGCGCGTTTTGAGTTCAGGCACAAGCAGGTCATGTTCGTGGCGCTGATGCTCACGCGCGCGATTCCGGGCATCGCGTTGTCGCTGCCTATCTTCATGCTTTGGGCGTGGACCGGCCTGCTCGATACGCGCATAGGCGTGATCCTCGTTTATCTCGCGATGAATGTGCCCTTCACCGTATGGCTCATCGATGGCTTCTTTCGCGAGGTGCCTATCGAGTTATCGCAGGCCGCGCAGATTGATGGATGTAACCGCTGGCAGGCGTTCTGGCGCATCGAGTTGCCGCTTGCGAAGAGCGGGATTGCATCGGCGGGAATCTTTGCGTTTCTCACTAGCTGGAACGAGTTCGCGCTTGCCACGCAATTGTGCCGAAGCCCCGATACGAAGACGCTGCCCGTCGGACTGATGGACTTCACGGCGCAGTTTTCTGTCGACTGGGCCGGCATGTGCGCGATGGCCGTGATCATCATCATTCCGGCGATCGTGCTGACGTTCATCGTGCAAAAACATCTGATCGCGGGCTTGACGCTCGGTGGTGTGAAAGGCTGAACACGCTTTAAAGGAAATCAAAAAATGACAACGATAGACACCGTCGACATCCGTCAGGTCGACCTTCAACCCAAGGTCAAACGCACGGACGCGATCCAGTCGTTCGTGGTGCAGGAAACCGTGCTGGTCACCCTCCATTGCAGCGATGGCAGCGTGGGCACGGGCTATACGTACACCATTGGCACGGGTGGATCGTCCATCGTCGCGTTGCTGCACGATCATCTCGCGCCGCGCCTGATCGGGCGAGACCCCGCCGAGTACGAAGCCATCTGGCGCGACCTGTTTTTCCACTCGCACGCGACCGCGGTCGGCGCGATTACGAGCCTGGCGCTTGCCGCAATCGATACCGCTTTGTGGGACCGCAACACACGCGTGGCGAACCTGCCGCTGTGGGTTGCAGCAGGCGGATCGAAGCCGCGCACGCGCACGTATTCGACGGAAGGCGGGTGGTTGCATTTATCGGAGGCGGAGCTTGTCGATCAAACCTTGCAGGCTCGCGATGCCGGCTTTCACGGCGCGAAGATCAAGGTCGGCCGGCCGCATCTGGCGGAAGACACGAGACGGCTCGCAGCCGTGCGCGACGCCATGGGCGATGACTTCGAGATCATGATCGATGCCAACCAGGGCTTCACGTTATCCGAAGCCATTCGCCGCGCTCACGCGTTTGAACCGTTGCGCCTGGCGTGGTTGGAAGAGCCGATGCCGGCTGAAAATATCGCTGCACATCAGCGGCTTTGCGCGTCGAGTTCGGTGCCCATTGCAGTGGGGGAATCGATGTATCACCCGGCGCAATTCGCTGACTATCTGAAAGCGGATGCATGCTCGATCGTGCAGGCCGATGTCGCGCGCGTCGGGGGAATCACGCCGTGGCTCAAGGTGGCGCATCTGGCGGAAACGATGAACGTGTCCATCTGCCCGCACTTCCTGATGGAGTTGCATGTGAGTTTGTGCGCGGCTGTGCCGAACGCGACATGGCTCGAATACATTCCGCAACTCGATGCGCTGACCGGCAAGCTGGTCCGGATCGAGCAAGGTTATGCCGTCGCGCCGATGGAGCCGGGGATTGGTATCGACTGGGATTGGGACGCTATCCAGGCAACGCAGCGCACGCATGTTTCCGTCGATGCCCGCGCGGCGGCTTAAGCCATGAGCACGAACATCATGCGCCATTGCCTCGCACTCGATCTCCGCGATGACCCCGCGGTCATCGCGCAATACGATCGATATCACGAAGCGGTCTGGCCTGAAGTGCTGGATGCATTGCGGGCGTCAGGCATCATCGATATGACGATCTGGCGGCGTGAAACGCGGCTGATGATGTTGATTGAAACGGAGCCTGACTTCAGCTTCGACAAACTCGTGGCAGGGGCGGATGTTCATCCGCGCGTGACAGAGTGGAACGCGTTGATGGCGAGTTTTCAACGCCCGCTGCCGAATGCAACTAGCGCTGAATGGCAACCGATGAAGCTTGCATTCAACATGCAAGCGCAGATGAAGCGCGCGTGAATCAGGCGAAACGCACGAACACGGAAAACACCCATACCGCGATGCCGACTCCACCGACCAGGCATACGGCTACTGCGCACAAACGCCATAGGGTCTTCATCCGTCGTACCTAAAAAAAGAAGGCCGCATAAAGCGGCCTGAAGAGGGGTACTACAGGGGGATCAATGAGATCAATGCTAAAACGCGAGACTTAAGACAGCATTAAACCGCAGTGACCGCGCTCTGATCTTTGTTACCAAATGTATTGCGCATTGAAAAAGCCACGCCAACGAATAATGGACGCAAAAAATTCGTTCTGATAAAGTGAATTCAGAATTCCTTATCCGCTTGAAACTAAGTGAAGCCGACTTGGAGCTGAACATGACCGTCCTGGAAACCGCCGAAACGCGTCCGATCGTTTGCACCGATTCCGAATGGGCTGCGCGTCTTAAACTGGCCGCGACCTATCGTGTGTTCTTCATGCTGGGCTGGCACGAACTGATCTTCAACCACATCACGCTGCGCGTGCCGGGCACCAACGATCAACTCCTTATCAACCCGTTCGGACTCGCCTACGACGAAGTCACCGCATCGAATCTGGTGAAGATCGACCTGACCGGCAAAGTCCTCAGCGCCAGTCAGTACCCCGTCAACCCGGCCGGCCTGACCATCCACAGCGCCGTCCACGGCAATGTCCCGGATGCGCATTGCGTCATGCATATCCACACCACGGCAAGCGTCGCGGTTGCCTGCATGGAGGAGGGGCTGGAAGACAACAACATCTATTCGTCGCAACTGCACGGCATGGTCGCGTATCACACGTTCGAAGGCACGACCGTCCACGATGAAGAAAAATCGCGCATGGTGGCGTCGTTGAGTAACAAGCGGCTGATGATCCTGCGCAACCACGGCTTGCTCGCGCATGGCGCCACGCTCGGCCATGCTTTCGTGCTGATCTGGACTTTGAACCGCGCGTGCGAAATTCAGCTCGCGACCCATTCCATGCGCGGCAAAACGCTGCTTGTCGATCCGAAAATCAGCGAGCGCTCGACACGCGACGCGCTTCAATACGACCCACGCTTCGGCGGCGGAGATCAGGTTCTGGACGCATTGATTCGCCGCCTGGATCGCGCCGACACCAGCTACAGGCAGTAACGTCACGGCTGTACCGCGAACATGTCCATCAGGACATCGCGCAGCCACTGAATGCCGGCATCGCTTGCGAAGCGCACATGCGTGTGGATTTTCACTTCGATGGCCGGCAGATCGAAGGGCAACGGCAGCAACCGGAACGCGCGCCCACGATTAAAGCGCTCGGCAATGCTGCGCGGAAATATCACCGCGAGATCCGTACTCCGAACAATCTCCGGCGCCACCGTGAAATGCGGCAGGCGCAGCACGATATCGCGCTCCATGCCGAGTTCCGCGAGCCATTGCTCGATCATCCGATGCCCCGTGGCGTTCGAGCTTGCATAGACGTATCGCAAACCGGCCAGATCTTCCTTCGACGCCTTCTTCACCTTCAGCGGATGTCCCGCGCGAATCAGGCACACGTGTTCGTCGGAGAACAGCGTGTCGCTGATGCAGCCTTCCTCCAGCCCGGGCACGTAGCCGAGCGCAAGATCGATCTCGCCCGCGCGCATGGCGGCACCCGCCGACTCGGACGCGAACTGCACGATCTCGAAGCGAATCTTCGGCGCCGTGCTTTCCAATGCGGCGAGCAACGGCGGCAGGAAGTAGAACTCCGACATATCCGACATCGAGATCTTGAACACGCGTGACGCGGTCGCGGGATCGAAGTGGCCGTGCGCCTGCATGGCAAGACTGATGATGCTGAACGCTTCATCGAGCGGACCGTGAAGGCGGATTGCGGCCTCGGTCGGCACCATGGTTTGCGGCGTCCGGACGAACAGGGGGTCGTCGAACAAGGTGCGCAGGCGCCGCAGCGAATGGCTCACGGCGGGTTGCGTCAAACCGAGCCGTTCGCCCGCCGCGGTGAGGCTGCGCAAGTCCCAGATCGCAAGGAATACGCGCAACAGGTTGAGGTCGGTGAGGCCGCTATTCGTCGGGTTCATGGCATCCATTATTGGTGCGAATTTGACGCATGTGTGGGGCGATTCTATCTTGAGGGCAAGTCATTTCACCGATACAAACCCACGCCGGAGCTCCCGATGAACCTCGCAGACGATCCCAAGCTGGCGACCCTCACCCACGCATCGAGCGCGATTGCCAATCCGCTCGCCCTGGACGATGTCATCGCCGAAATCGCCGCGCGCCGCGATGAATTCGATCAGCTCTCGCACGTTCCTCGCGACATGATCGCGACCATGAAACGTGCCCGTATTTTCCGCGCAAGCACGCCAAAGTGTTTCGGCGGCGACGCGCTCGCACCCGCTGATTTCCTGCGCGTGCTGGAACGCATCGCGGTGGCGGACGGGTCGGCGGCGTGGGTGGCTGCGTTTGGCTCCGCCAATGTATATCTCGCGGCGTTGCCCGTGGAAACCCAGCGTGAAATCTACGCGAGCGGCCCGGACCAGGTGTTCGCCGGCGGTCTTTACCCCATACAACCCGCCGTTGCCGCAGCAGGCGGCTGGACCGTGAGCGGCCAATGGCACTTCGCGAGCGGCTGTAAGGGCGCGGACTGGATCGGCGTGGGCATTGGCGGGGCGCCCGCAGCCAGCGACAGTCCGAGCGCCGGCAAGCCGCTGACGGCGGTGTTTCGCGCGGAAGAAGTCGAGATCGTCGATAACTGGAATGTGGTCGGCATGCAGGGCACGGGCAGCCATGATCTGCGTTTGAAAGACAAGTTCGTCGCCGATCCGTGGACCTTCGTGCGCGGCAGCAGCGCGGTGATCGATGAACCCCTGTACAGATATCCTGCTGTTTCGTATCAGGCCGAAGTTCACGCGGCGGTCAACGTCGGACTGGCACGCGCGGCGCTCGATCTGGCCGCGGAGATCTCCGGCGGCACGAAAACCACGACCGGCGCGCCGCGCCTGGCGGATCGCGCGTACTTCCGCATCGAGCTGGGTCGCGCTGAAGCGCAATGGCGCAGCGCCCGCGCGTTCTTCTATCAAGCGTCCGAGGATGCCTGGGACGCGATCATGGCCGGTCACCCGGTTACGCTCGAGCAAGCGAGCCTGTTGCGCCTGAGCGCCACGCACGCGGCCCATGTGTGTGCGGATGTGGTCCAGCAGGCTTACCGGCTGGCCGGTGTCGCGGCAATCTACCGGAACAACCGGATGCAGCACCTCGTTCGCGATTCCATGGTCGTCACGCAGCACGCCTTCCTGGGCGAAGCGACCTACGACGGCGCGGGCGCCATTTTCGCGGGCATTGCGCCCGCGATCACGCCGTATCCGTAAGCCGGGAGACAGCATGAACGAAATCGATAACCGCAAGTTGTTCCGCGAAGCCATGGCGCATCTGTCGGCGGCCGTGAACATCATTACGACCGATGGCCCGCACGGCCGGTGCGGCATCACCGCGAGCGCGGTCTGTTCGGTAACGGATAGCCCGCCCACCATGCTCGTCTGCGTGAACCAGTCGAGCGCGGCGCACGCGGTGTTCGCGGGGAATGGCCATGTCTGCATCAATGTGCTGCCCGGTAATCATCAGGAACTCGCGCGGCACTTCGCCGGCATGACCAAGTTGCCGATGAACGCGCGCTTCGAGCAGCAGACTTGGACTGCGGGGCTCCTCGGCACGCCCGTTCTGGCCGATGCCCTCGCGAGCCTGGAAGGCCGTATTGTCGAAAGGAAGACGGTCGGGTCGCACTCGGTGATGTTTGTGGAAGTGGCCGACATGGTGGTGCGCCACGACGGTGACGGCTTGATTTATTTCGATCGCAATTTTCATCGGCTGGCGCGTGTGGCCAGCACGCCGGCCCTTTGCTGAAAGCTGAGCCAAGCTCGCGCGTCAGGCGTTCTTGAAGTCGCGCGCAATGCTGATCGCCGGGAAATGCGGGCTCGCGCCGCTGAACGGCGGGAAGTTCTTGAAGTCGGCGCGCATCTCGTGGCGCACCGGCGACGCCAGCGCGGCGTTTAACGCGTCCGGCGAATCGAAGACCACTTTGTTGCGCTGCATCGCGTTCGATCGCGCAACCGGCAGCGCGCCGCGATAATCCATCCGTGTGTAGATCTCGATCTCCCGAATACCGGGAAAACGGGCCATGATCGGCGGGTGACTATCGATGTAATGACCCAGCCACGCATTCAAATCTTCCGCAGGACCCTCGTAGCTGACCATGTAAGAGCAGCGCGTGTCATCGGCCGGTAGCGAGCCCGGATCGGGCACCGGAAAGCGCCGCACGGCCATGACCTGCTGCGTCAGATCGCATTCTTTCAACCCCGGCAAATTCAATAGCGCATGCGCCTTGCCGCCTTCGCGCAAGACGTTTTCCAATGCATCGATACTGTCGAAATAAAGCTGCAGCGTGCAACGCGGCGGCGCTTCGGCGTGCAGATACGGATCGTTCGCACCGCCTTCCACGGGCATATGGACCACGACGCGCTTGATGCCGGGGAAGGTCGCGGCAATGTCGTGAATCGTCTGAGGATCGACCGTTTGCGCCATCTCAGTCGTGGCGCGCTCGGTCGCAATCAGAAAAAGGCAGACATCCATGAATTTTTGCTTCCGGTCGGACAGGCGGACAACGATTTGGAAACGTCGCTTGACGAACACTGTTTCCGATAATAATCTGAATTCAGAATGTTGCAAAAAGCTTTGAGCGCAGTTTTTCGCGTTCACGTCCTTTTTGAAAAACTACCCGGAAACTCACCGTGATCGACACGTATTGTCATAGCAGCAGCATCCGCGTTCAGGCTGACGCTCAGCGAGCGTTTTTATTGATGGCCGACGGCGAGCGGCAAGGCCGATGGGCGCTGGGAAGCTGGAAGCGCAGAACGGTGGCGGCGCAGACGTTCGTTGGTGAATCGATCTTCACGGGCGCTGAAACCTGGGTTCGAATTCATGCCGATCCGGTCGCGCTGACGATCGATTACGAGGTCGGCGGCAATGAAGAAGGCCTGCGATTTCGTAATGCCGCGCGCGTATTCGACGGCCCCACGTTAGGGCATCCCGAAGGCACGGCTGTCATCACGCTCTTCACGTGGCGGCTTGCTACGCAATCCGACGACGCATGGGCGCAAATCTGCTCGACGCACGAAACCGAGATGTTCCTGATCCGGGCGCTGCTTGAGTCGAACCGCGACGCGGCGGAGGGAAGTTGAAAACGCTTGACGCCCAATTTTGAACTCAATAATCTGAATTCAGAATTTCGTAAACGTGGTTTCAGATCGACTGATTGAACGCGTTTCAACCGTTTTTGAAGAAGTCCTTGCAACTATACGATGCAAACAATTCCCGATGTCCGCCCCGCGCCCCGGTCGCTGCAAAAAGCGTTCGCGGAAAAACGCGCTCTGTCGTGCGCGTGGTTCGCGATGGGCAGCACACCGCTCGTGGAGATTGGCATGACTGCCGCGCCGGATTTGATCGTGATCGACCGGCAGCATGGGTTGTGGGAACGCACCGCACTCGAAGCGGTGATCGGCCAGATGCGGTATCAGGTTCCGGTGATTGTGCGCGTGGGCGAGAACTCGGCCCAGGCGATTGCCGAAGCGCTGGACGCCGGCGCTGCGTCGGCACTGGTTCCGCTGGTCGAATCCGCCGATGAAGCCAGCCGCGCCGTTTCCTTCGGCCGCTATCCACCCTTCGGACAGCGCTCGGCAGGCGGCGTCAGGCCGCTGATTGCCGGCATCGCAGCGATGAAAAACGACGGCGAGCGCATCTCGATCGGCGTGATGATCGAAACGGTTGCGGGCGTGGAGCAAGTCGAGGCGATCGCCGCCGTGGAAGGGTTGGGATATCTGTTTATCGGCACGGGCGACCTGTCTTTGTCGCGGGGCGATGTGATGCCGGACGTGATCGAACAGGACTGCGCGCGCATTTTGAAAGCCGCCCGCGCCAGCCATCTTCCGTGCGGCATCTACACCGGCTCGACGCAAGACGCGCTTGCCGCTCGCGCGATGGGCTTTGATTTCGTGGTGGCCGCGAGCGACATTGAAGTCGTGCGTTCCGGCTTCGAACAAGCCGTTACGGCGCTTGGAGCCTGAGCCGGATCATGACGTCATCGCCCGGCAGTTTCGTCGAACGATTGGTGGCCGAGCTAGGCGCCGACGTGGTGACGCCCGGCGCCGATCTCGGCACCCGGCGCGTGCGGGACTGGAGCGGAACGCCGGGCGCCGAACCGATCGCGTTGATCCGGCCGCGCACGACGCAAGAGGTATCGAGAGCGCTCGCATTTTGCCACGCCAACCGGCAGGCGGTCGTCACACAGGGCGGTTTGACCGGCCTCGCGGGTGGCGCCAACCTGTTCGGAGGCGAAGTGGCGCTGAGCCTGGAACGGATGAGCGCTGTGGAGGAAGTCGATACCGTCTCAGGCACGATTACCGTGCAGGCGGGCGTTGTGCTGCAACGCGTGCAGGAAGCCGCTGATGCCGCAGGCATGATGTTTCCCCTCGATCTGGGCGCGCGCGGCAGTTGCACGATTGGCGGCAATCTCGCGACGAACGCCGGCGGAAATCGCGTCATCAAATACGGCATGGCGCGCGACCATGTGCTGGGTCTGGAAGCGGTTCTCGCGGACGGCACCGTGATCAGCGATCTCCACAAGATGATCAAGAACAACAGCGGCTATGACCTGAAGAACCTGTTGATCGGCAGCGAAGGCACGCTTGGAGTCATCACGCGGGCGGTCATGCGGCTTGCGCCGAGGCCGGCGGGGGTATCGACGGCATGGTGCGGGCTGCCTGACTTCGCGGCCGTCACGCGTTTGCTGCAGCATGCCCGCGCGCGCATGTCGGGCGGGGTCTCGGCGTTCGAAGTCATGTGGCCGAGCTATTACGACTACGTGCTCGCGAACATCAAGACCGTGCGCGCGCCGCTCGACACCTCGCATGCGTTCTACGTGCTGCTGGAAAGCATGGGTTCCGATGCCGAAAGACACGCCGAAGAGTTCGAGGCCATGCTGGCCGAGATGCTCGAAGCCGGCGTGATCGAGAACGCCTCGCTCGCCAGTTCTGCCGCCGATGCCACCCGTTTCTGGGCCGTTCGCGACGCGCCCGCCGAATTCCCGATCCTTCTGCCGGGCCTTATCGCCTTCGACATCAGCTTCGCGGTTGCGGACATCGGCCAGGTCGCCGCGCAGTGTGAAGCCATGTTGCATGCGCGCTGGCCCGATATGCGCACACTGGTGTACGGCCATCTCGGCGATGGCAACCTGCACGTCATCGCTCATTTAAAGAACGCGCCGCCCGACCTCGAAGAACATGTTGACGCCGCCGTCTATGAACTCACGCGCGAATGGCATGGCGCGGTGTCGGCGGAGCATGGCATCGGCGGCAAGAAGCGCGCGTATCTCGGCTACACCCGCGACGCCGGCGCGATCGGCGCAATGCGCGCGATCAAGCGCGCCCTCGACCCCTTAAACCTGCTCAACCCCGGCAAGGTGCTCGTTGAAGCTTCGCCGGGTAAGTCGAGCCCCATTGGAGCGCTGTGATGCTGCGGCTGATCTCTACTGTCCTTTCGCGCCGGCTCATTGCCGCGATCCCCACGCTGCTGATGCTCTCGCTGATCGTGTTCGTCGTGCTGCGCCTCATCCCCGCCGATCCGCTCGCGATGATGCTGCCGCCCAACGCCACGCCCGCCGATGCCGCTTTATTGCGCCATCAGCTCGGCCTCGATAAACCGATCCCCAGCCAGTTCCTGATCTGGCTCGTGAATGCGCTGCACGGCAACCTCGGGGCATCGATTTCGTTCCAGCAACCGGTCGCCATGCTGATCGGCTCGACCTTGCCCGCGACGCTTGAACTCTGTCTCACGGCGCTCGTCATGTCGCTGATCATCAGCGTGCCCGGCGGCGTGTTCGCTTACGCCGTCACCGATCGCCGCGGTGAGTTGCCGGTCGGCCTCGCCGTCGTGCTGATGCAGTCCGTGCCGTCGTTCTTGTGGGCCTTGTTGCTGATCGCGCTGCTCGGCGTGTATTTGCCCGTACTGCCGTTTTCCGGCCGCGTCGGCGACGGCATTCCGATGCCGCATCTCACCGGCTTCCTGCTGATCGACTTCCTGGTGAAGGGCGAATTCAGCGACTGGCTGAGTGCGGCGAGTCATCTTGTGTTGCCATCGCTTGCCCTTGCTTTTGGTTTCGCGCCGCTCGTGATCCGCGTGCTGCGCTCGAGCTTGCTCGATCAGCGCAACGAGTCGTATGTGGGCGTGGCGCGGTTGCGCGGGGTATCGGAGAGCCGGATCCTGTGGCGTCACATGCTGAAGAACGCAGCGTTGCCCGCCTTGACCATGATCGGGGTGCAGTTCGGGTTCCTGTTCGGTGGCGCGTTGCTCGTCGAGATGATTTTCTCGTTTCCGGGCGTCGGCAATTTGATGGTGCAGGCGGTGCGCAACAACGACCTGGTGCTGATCCAGGGCATCGCGATCGTGTTCTGCGCGCTCATGCTGGTGATCAACGCGATCGTCGACACGCTGTACGTGATCATGAATCCGCGCCTGCGCAAAACAGCTTGAGCACACACGAAATGTCCACGACCCCGTTGAGTTCGAAGCACGATATGAAGGCCGACATGCTGCGCGAATCCACTTCAGTCGACCCATCGCCGGAAGCCGCCGCGCCGGTTGCGCCGGTTATCGGTAAATCGCCTCGCGCGCGCCGAAAGCCCGCTGTCAATCTGTGGCTCGGCGGCGCGATCGTGCTGGGCGTGCTGTTCTGCGCCGTGTTCGCGCCGTGGCTCGCGCCGCATAATCCGCTCGATCAGGATTTGCTGCACATGTTGTCGCCGCCCGCATGGATGGCCGGTGGCGATGCCGCTTTTCCCCTCGGCACAGATAGCCTGGGCCGTGACGTGTTATCGCGCTTGTTATATGGCAGCCGTATTGCGCTGACGGTCGCGGTGATTGCCGCGTTTGGCGCGGGTATTGTCGGCAGCGTGCTGGCGATTCTCGCCGGCTATTTCGGTGGCTGGGTTGATCGCGGCATCAGTTATCTGGTGGATCTGTGGATGTCGTTTCCGCCGGTCGTGTTGTCGCTGGTGCTGATGGTGAGTCTCGGCGTTGGTATAGAGAACGTGATTCTGTCGATCGTGCTGGTGGACTGGACGCGCTTTTGCCGCGTCGTACGCTCTGAGGTGATGGTCGTGCGTCAGCGCGACTACGTGCTCGCGGCGCAACTGCTCAATTTCACGCATCTGCGGATCATGCTGCGCGAAATATTGCCTGCTGCGCTGCCGTTGATGATCACGTTGTTCTCGCTCGAAATGGGTGTGGCGATCACGGTGGAAGCGCTGCTGAGTTTCATCGGCTTGAGCGTGCCGGCCAATGTGACCGCTTGGGGCGTCATGATCGCGGACGCGCGCGTGTCGATGCATGACTCGTTGTCCGGACTCTTGTTACCGGTGCTTGCCATCGTGATCACGGTGCTCGGTTGCAATCTTCTTGGCGACGGCCTGCGGGTCGCGCTCGATCCCCGCATGCGCGGCAAGGGAGAATGATGATGGCGACGCAAACCACCGAAGCGGTGCTGCAACTGGACGGCGTGACGCTGACCGCGAAGCTGGGCGGCGTGCCGGTCGCCGCGCTGCGGGATTTGACGTTATCGATAGGACGGGGGCGCGTGCTGGGTGTCGTCGGTGAATCGGGTGCGGGGAAAAGCATGCTGGCGCGGCTGATCTCCGGCTTGTTGCCAAGCGGTTTCACGGTGACGAGCGGCAGTATGCACTTCGACGGACAGGACATGCTCGCCATGCCGCAAGCCAAACGCCGCGAGCTGCTGGGCCGAAAAATCGCGTTCATCGCGCAGGAACCGCTGACCGCGTTGAACCCGCTATGGACCATCGCCGATACTTTCAATGAACATCTCGCGCGCGTTGGCGTGCCCTCGGACGAACGCTGGGAAACCGCGCGAAAGGCGCTCGAAGCGGTGCAACTGCCGGTGCCCGCTGACATGCTCAAGCGCTATCCGCATCAGCTTTCGGGCGGGCAATGCCAGCGCGTGCTGATCGCGATGGCCTTCGCGAGCAACCCGGCACTGCTGATTGCCGATGAACCCACGACCGCGCTCGACGTCATCACGCAAACGCGCGTGATGCGCATGCTCGCGGAGCAGCAGCGTGTACATTCGACCGCGGTGCTGCTGATCACGCACGATCTGCGGCTGGCGGCCCATGTTTGCGACGACGTCGCCGTGATGTATGCGGGCGATCTGGTGGAGTACGGCCCGGCCCGCGATGTCCTCGATGAACCGCGACATCCATACACCCGCGCGTTGAAATACGCGACGCCCGATCTCACCGGACCACGGCGCCGCTTGCCGGTACTCGGACAGCAAATGCCGGGCTTGTCCGCGCTGGCCGGCATCGCCGGGTGCCGTTTCGCGCCGCGTTGCCCCAGCGCAGGTTCCGCGTGCGCCGCTGTGTTGCATGACCGCGTGGCGCCGAACGGGCACCGGGTCGCGTGCAGCGAGGCGTGCGAGCATGCACCGCTGGTCGACAATTCGCAGGCGCCGCTGTTGCCGCCTACGCCTGTCACGGGCGCGCAACCGGTGGCGGAACTGCGCGAGGCAGCGCTGACGTACACGAGCCGCAGCGGTGTGTTCGGCCAGCGCAAGACTTCGTTCGATGCCGTGAAGCCGTTGTCGCTGCAGATTTTCCCCGGCGAGTTCGTGGGGATCGTGGGGGAAAGCGGTAGCGGCAAGACATCGGTGGCGCGGCTGTTGATGGGTATCGAACAGCCGACCGATGGCCGGGTGATGATCGGCGGCGAAGATTTGACGCGCGGCAGCGCGGAGCGCGTGCGGCGCGCCCGCGAGCAGGTTCAGATCATCTTTCAGGATCCGCAGTCGGCGCTGAACCCGCGCCGCTCGGTGGAGCGGCTCCTGACGCAGGCGCTGGAAGCGGCCGGCGTGGCGTCGCTCGATGCAAAGCAGCGGCTCGCCCGCGCGCAGTCGGTTCAACGCGACGTCGGTCTTCCCGCCGATACCCTCACGCGCTTTCCCACGCAGTTGTCGGGCGGCCAGAAGCAGCGCGTGAATATTGGCCGTGCGCTGTGTGCATCGCCGCAATTGATCGTCGCCGATGAAATCGTGTCGGGGCTCGATGTATCGGTCCAGGCGCAGATCCTGAATCTGCTGCTGGAATTGCGTCGCGAGCGGCAGATTGCGCTGCTGCTCATCTCGCACGATTTGTCCGTGGTCCGCTACCTGTGCAGCCGCGTGCTCGTGATGCGTCGCGGCGAAGTGGTGGAGCAGGGGCTGACCGAGGAGGTATTCGCCGCGCCGCGCCATCCGTACACGCGCGCGCTGATCGACGCAGTGCCGAGCGATCATGCGGGAACACCATGGCCGCCCGCCGAACTGGAGGAAGCGGCATGAGCACCGCGCTTTGAGAGCGCTGACCTGAAGTCAGCCAGTACAATAATTATTTGCACGGCACTGCCGCCTTCGCGGCGGCGTGCGACCGCAAGACAAGACAATGGAGAACACCATGGCAACCGCCGACCCGACGGTTATCAAGCAGCCGCGCCGGACTGCGCTGCGCCCGGCTACATTGATGGAGTCGGTGTATCAGGAAGTATTGGGCCGCCTTCAGCGCGGTCAGATCGGCCCCGATGACCGCGTGCTCGATTACGAGATCGCCGAGGAGTTCGAGTGCACGCGCATGCCGGTTCGTCAGGCGCTGCTGCGACTTGTGAACGAGGGGTATCTGGTCGGCACCACGCGCGGTTTCGTCACGCCGGTGCTGACCGGCGAAGATGTGCGCGAGATCTTCGAGGTGCGCCGCATGCTCGAGCCGGGCGCGGCAGCTGCGGCGGCAGCCGTGCTCACGGATGAACAACTCGCCGGCATGGGCGCGGCTTGTCGCAAATGCCGTCGCGCGTTCGAGCGCAAGGACATTGCGCTGATGACCGAGGCCAATGTCGAGTTTCGCGCGATCTGGCTCGAAGGCGTGTTGAACATGCGCCTGAAAGGCACGATCCTGCGTTTCGCCGATCACACGCGCCAGGTGCGTCATGGAACCATGACGAAACCGGGCACGATGAAGCTGATTGCCGACGGCATGCAGGTGTTGCTGAAAGGCTTCTTGGATCGCGATCCCATGAAGGTACGCTCGGCGACCCAGGGTTTTATCGATGACGCCGAGCAGCAGTATTTTCTTAGCAGCGACGATGCGGTCTGACACGTCCACGCGATGAACGACTTCACCGGAGTGTCGATCGTGGCCGCGGTCGAAGTGCCGTACACGCGTCACGCACCGGCCGGCACGAGCACGGCCGGTTTGCTCGCTCAGGCCCTGAAGGCCGCCCTGTTGCAGGCTGAACTGTCGGCGAATGAAGTCGACGGTCTCGGCGTAGCATCGTTCACCTTGCCGCCTGATCATGCTATCGACTTCGCGTGGCGTGCGGGCTTGAGCGTGAACTGGTGCATGGACGACTGTCACGGCGGCGCGAGCGGGATCAATCTGTTGCAGCATGCCGCGCGCGCCATTCAGGCCGGCGACGCGAATGTGATCGTCCTGGTCAGCGGCGATCATTTCGAGGCGGCGGATTTCACGTCGCTCGTCGAGAACTACAACGTCACTACGCGAACGCATCTTCGGCCGTTGAACACGGGCGGTCCGAACCCCTTGTTCGCCATGCTCACGCAACGCCAGATGCGCACCTCGCACTTGACGCGCGAGGATTACGCGGCACTGTGCATTGCGCAACGCGAGTGGGCGTCTGTGAATCCGCTGGCGGTCTACCGCGAGCCGTTGACGCTCGATGCGTATCTTGCCGCGCCGCTCGTGGCCGAACCGTTATGTCGCTTCGATTGCGTGCCGGTGGTGTCGGGGGCGAATGCGATTGTGCTGACCTCATCGACGCATCGCTGTGCTGCGCGTTCAGCGGTTCGCATTCGCGCACTGCGCGCATCGTATAACGTCGATCATCAGCATGGCGACGGCCTGGTAACTGGCCTCGCAGGTATTCGCAATGCACTCTGGCGTGACGCGAACCTCCAGCCCGGCGATATGAACCTCGTCTCGGTCTATGACGATTATCCGTCGATGATTCTCGCGCAGCTGAACGACCTCGGGTTCGCCGATGACCAGCCCGACTCGCATACGTTTATCCACGAGCGCATTGCTTCGCGCCGTTTGCCTGTGAACACGTCGGGCGGGCAATTGTCGGCGGGGCAAGCGGGCGCGGCGGCGGGCATGCATGGACTGGTCGAAGCGATCACCCAGTTGCGTCATCACGCAGGCGCGCGGCAGGTGGACGATGCGCGTTTCGCGGCGGTGAGCGGTTACGGCATGGTGCAGTATCGATACGGCATGTGTGCGAATGCCGTGGTGCTCGAACGGGGAGTCGTGCGATGAACGTCTTTGCTTGCGTAGCGTGCGGTCATGTCGATTTTCCCCGGCGCTTGCTGTGTCCATCGTGTGGGCGCGATGAATTCCTCGAGGTGGATGCTCACAAGGGTAGCGTTGAAGACGTCACGACGTTGCACCATCGGGCGGGGAAGACCGGAGGGGATATCGCTTACATTGCGACGGTGCTGACTCAGGCCGGGCCGCGCGTGATTGCGCGGCTTGAGCGCTTGTTCGCGCCCGGCACCGTCGTCTCGCTTCGTATCGAAAACGACGGCGCCATTGTGGGTTTCAGCGACTAACTCACTCGCTTCTTCAACGCCCGCAAGTCAAAACATTCCGGCGCGTTCAACGGGTCTGCGCCGAACGCGGCGAGCTGCGTCTTCTGCACCTTGTTCGTCGATGTCACCGGCAATGCGTCCACGAACGCAACATAGCCCGGCGCCTTGTAATACGCGAGCCGTTCCAGACACCACGCTTGCAACGCGCGCGCGGTCGCTTCACTGCGCAGCGTTTCCGGCGACACGATCACGCAGGCCATCACTTCTTCATCGCGCAGAGAATCGGGCGCGGCGATCACTGCAGTCTGGCGCACATCGGGATGATCGAGCAGGCACGCTTCCACCTCCAGCGCCGCAATATTTTCTCCCGATCGACGGATGATGTTTTTCTGCCTGTCGACGAAATGAAGACTGCCGTCGTCGCCGCGACGCACGATATCGCCGGTATGGAACCAGTCGTGTTGCCACGCGGCTTCGGTTGTGGACGTGTCCTTCAGATAGCCGCGGAAAAAGCCGACGCGCGGATTGGATCCTTCACGGCGCACCAGCATGTGGCCCGGCACGCCATTGGCGACTTCGTTGTATTCAGCATCGACGAGTTTCACCTCCATGCCTGAACGCGGCCGGCCGAAACATCGCGAGCCAGCGTGGCGCGGTTCCTGGCTCGATGCAATCACCACGGCGCCGCCGGTCTCGGTCATGGCCCACCCTTCAATGAGCGGAAAGCCAAAGCGCTGCTCGAACACCTGCTGTTGTTTCGGATCGACGTTCGCGCCGTAGCCGAAACGCACCGAATGCGTGACGGGATCATCGGTTTCCATGCCTAGCAAAATCGCGGGCATGACGCCGAGGTAATGGACGATCGTCGCGCCGCTTTGCACCACGTCCGCCCACCAGCTGCGCGGATGAAACCGGTCGAGCTGGATCACGCAGCCGGCGGACAACACCATGGCCATGGTGGAGCAGGCGAGCGCATTCATGTGGAATAGCGGCAGCGGCGTGATCAGACGTTCGACGCCCGGACGGACTTTGCACAATCCACCTTCCGTGATGTAAATCTCGCCAATGGATAAAAAATAGCGATTGTCGAGAATGCACCCTTTAGGCTTGCCCGTGGTCCCGGACGTGTAAAGAATGGCGCATTCATCGTCGATGGACGGTGTAGTCACCACGTGACCATTGCTTTCAATCCTGGGCAGCGCAGAGGCGTTCGCATCGGCAACGGGGACTTTGCCATCGAGTGCAGCATGCAGAAGCGGCCGCGTCGTATCGATGCCAACTGCCAGCACGATCTCGCTGTGTTCGGCCACATACGCTATTTCATGCGCACGCGAGTCGGCGTTGAGCGGAACCACGCTGATACCGAGTGCATTGAGCGCGAAGAAATGAAAGAAAAAATCTGGCCGGTTATCGAGCAGCAGCGCCACGCGCATGCCCGCGCGATAACCCGCATTGCGATAGCGCCCGACCTGTTCTTCGATCCGCGCCAGCGTTTCGCCATAGCGCAATGTAAGCGGCTCCGGCGTTGCGTAATGCTTGCGAGCGGATGCAGGAATATGCAGAAAATCATTGTCCGGATACTGCAGTGCGGTTTGCCTGAACGCGAGATAGGGCGAAGTCGATGTCATAAGGCGAGAGTGATGTAACGCATACGGACGAGCGCGTCCCCGAACCAGCCAATGAAGCTCGTTCAGAAAAAGCACCGTACTCAAATAGCGAGAGGGTCAGTCGAGATCGTTGCGCAAACCGGCTTCGCGCATCGACGGCATGACTTGCTCCTTGGAGGTGACACGGGTTATTGAAGAATACTGAATTCAGAAAAATAGTATGTCAAGGCTCACGTGCAATGCGTTGCGCTTGTGCGAAAACTGATCGTATTGGGGCACGCGCGCGTCAAATAAAAATCGCGACGATGCAGGGCCGTGCGCCGGCGTGCGTCGAGGCGTCAAAGCCGGTCGCGTTGGTTGGATCAGCGAGGGCGAGCGATTGCGACAAACGCGGCGAAAACGCAATAGAGGCTTAAGGGAAGGGCTTCTGCTGAATCGGCGCTGCAATCACGCCGCCCCTGCGGCTAGCGAATGTCCCGTTCGCGATCTTCCGTTTCGTACGGATCGCCCCGCAAAGGGCGAACAAACCCGACCCATCGGCTGAGCACCTCAGCCTTACACCGCACCTTCGCCCCAAAAACAATTTTGGCAAGTCCTTGACGCCCGATTTTTACTGAAATAATCTGAATTCAGAATGTTGATGGAGACACAAAACATTCATACGTCACAGGAAACTGTCGCCCCGGCGATCCACACGGCGCGGTTAGTTCCCCCCGGAGTTACCTGCAGACGAAATCACGTTCTCCACCTTCGATCTTTTAACGGAACCCAAGTGAAAACTCCTCTTATTGCTGCATCGCTCGTCGCGTTGTGCGCGAGTGGCTCCGTGTGCGCTCAAAGCAGTGTGACGCTGTACGGGATCATCGACGAAGGCCTGACCTTCTCGAACAATCAGCTTGGCAACAAGGCGTATCAGATGCAAAGCGGCATTTCGCAGGGCAGCCGCTGGGGGATGCAAGGTACGGAAGATCTGGGTGGAGGCTTGTCGGCGATCTTCCGGCTCGAAAATGGTTTCGACATCAATACGGGCAAGCTGGGGCAACAAGGCCGCGAATTTGGCCGCGCCGCTTACGTTGGTGTGTCAAGCAAGACCCTGGGAACGGTCACGCTCGGCCGTCAAAACGAGCTCATGGGCGACTACGTGGGCTTGTACACCGCGAACGGCAACTGGGGCATCCTGTTCCCGCACCCGGGCGATCTCGACAACACCGGCATCGACTTCCGCATCAACAACGCCGTCCGATACACCTCGCCCATCATTTCGGGCATCCAGGCGTCCGCGTTGTACGGGTTCGGGAACGTAGCGGGCGCGACCAACCGCGACGCGGTCAAGTCAGTCGGCGTGAAATACGCGGGCGGTCCGATCGCACTGGCAGCGGCGTATACATCGATCGATCACCCCGCCGAAGCGGTGCCCGAAGGCGTGTGGACGGCGACCAACGCGGTCGATGGCAACTATGGCCTTGCTGCATCGAAGTATCAGTCGTTTGGTATCAGCGGCCAGTACTCGTTCGGTAACGCAAAAATCAGCGCCGACTACACGAACACGAAATTCCTCGGACTGGACCCCACCGTCGGCGCCAACATCAGCGGTCATGTGACGTTTAATATTTTCGAAATCGTGGCGAGCTACTTCGTGACACCGTCCGTGCAACTCGGCACCGGATACAGCTATACGGAAGGCGAAGTCTCGGCGACTTCGAAGAAGCCGAAATATCACAATGTCGATGCCATCGTTGACTACTACCTGTCCAAACGCACCGATACCTACTTGCAGGCCACTTACATGCACGCCGCCGGTGACGCTCAATATGCCGATCTCGCACCGGTTTTGCAGCGGTCGAGCACGCCCAATCAGATTGAAGTGCGATTGGGGCTGCGTCATCGTTTCTGAGCGTTAATAATTCATCTTCACGCGTGCTACGAGCCAAGGTTGCGGCACGCTTTCGTGCATCTTCATCCGGCCAGATGCCGGGACACAGGAGTATCGATGGATAGTTTCGAGATCGACGCGAAGCGCAGGCAATGGCTGTTGGGCTCGCTGGCCGCAGGTGCCGGCCTCATCCTGCCGTGGGACTTCGCTCGTGCACAGGGGCAGGCAAGCGAGGACGTATTGAATATCGCTTATATCTCCGACGTGCCGACCTGGGACCCGACGGCGATCACGGTGCCGCAGGCGCAATCCATCTACGAGACCGTCTTCGATTCCCCGTTGCGCTACTCGCCGAAGCTGGCGCTGGAAGCGCGCCAGATCACGGCATGGAAGTGGCAGGACACAACCGACCAGCGACTCGAAGTCACCTTGCGCGACGACATCCTGTTTCATGACGGCTCGAAACTCACGACCACCGACCTGAAATACAGCCTTCATGATCGTCCGTCCGCCGACAAGAAGCTGGCTGTCGGCGGCATGTTCCAGACGCTGAAGGACGTCGAGATCATTTCGCCCACGCGCGCCGTGCTGGTGTATGCCAAACCGACGCCGGCCGCGCCGATCTATCTCGCGTTCCTCGCCGGTTATATCGTGCCGAAGGCGTACATGGAGAAGGTCGGCACTGACGGTTTCCTGGCGAAGCCAATCGGTGCGGGACCGTACAAGCTGGTCGACTATCAACGTGGTTCGCGCATCGTGCTCGAAGCCTTCGATAAATACTGGGGCGGCGTCCCGGCCATCAAGAACGTCACGTTCCAGATCACGACGGAACCGTCGGCGCGCGTGGCAGCGGTCGAGTCCGGACGCGCGGGCATTGCCGTGCAGATTCCGCTGCGCGAGGCGCAGCGTCTGGCAAAGACGCAGGGCATCACGACGAAGATCTATCCGTACAGTGAAATCTACATGCTGCGCATGCCGAACTACGTCAAGCCGTTCGACGACGAAAACGTGCGCGCGGCCATGCATTACTCCATCGATACCGCCGCGCTGTCCAAAGCGTTCTACGGCGGCCAGGCCGTGCCGTTGTCGGTCACGGCGACGCCCGGTTCGCCTGCGGACGTGCCCGGTTTCAAGATCGGCTTCGATCCGCAACGCGCGATCGCGGCGCTGGCGAAATCGGGTTATGGCCCGAACAAACCGGTGAAGGTGCCGTTTCTCACGACCAACGGCACGTTCCCGAGCGACTACGACATGGCGCGCGCCATCGCCGGTATGTGGCAGCGCGTGGGCATTCAGGCCGACCTCACGCAGACCACGATGGCGAAGGTCATCGGCGAGATTCAGGCGACGAAGATGAGCGGCGTGCTGCTCTATAGCTGGGCCAATTCGACCGGTGACCCCGAGAACTACACAGGCCGCATTCTCGATCCGCGCCTGCGTTTTTCCGCATGGAAAGACGATGCGCTCGCGCCGCGCGTCGAAGCGCTGATGACTGAAGTCGACGAACAAAAGCGCATGGCGGGGTATCGCGCGCTCAGTCAGGAGGCGTCGGAGAAATCGTGGGTCGTGCCCTTGCTGCAGGCTGTGACCACGATTGCGTATCGATCGAATATCGACGTGAAGACGTTCGATAGCGGCTATATCCTGCCTGTCGAATACAAGCGCAAGTGATATCGGGTCCCTCGATTCGAGTCCCTATTACCCTATTAACCAGGAGCATGCGATGCAGATTGAAGATTCCGTCGCCTTCGTGTCCGGCGCCAATCGCGGCGTGGGCGCGCGCTTTGTCACGAGCCTGCTCGAAGGCGGCGCGCGCAAGGTGTACGCTGCCGCACGCGATTGCGCAGCACTCGCGCCGGGCGACTCGCGGATTGTCCCGATCACGCTCGACATCACGGATCCTGAACAGGTGGCGCAAGCCGCCGCCGCGGCAGGCGATGTCACGCTGCTGATCAACAACGCCGGCATCAACCGGCTTGAGCGAGCCATTCTTCCCCGGGACCACGCCGCCGCCCGCGCCGAAATGGAGGTGAACTACTTCGGCACGCTCGCCATGTGCCGCGCATTCGCGCCCGCGCTGATCGCCAATCGCGGCGCGGTTGTCAACATGCTGTCCATCCTCGCGCGCGTCGCCTTGCCCATGATGGGTTCGTTGTGCGCGTCGAAGGCGGCTGCGTTACGGATGACCGAATGCCTGCGCGCCGAGCTCGCGGAACATCACGTGCGCGTACTCGCCGTCTTGCCCGGTGCGATCGATACCGACATGAGCCGCGACTTTCCGCCGCCGAAGCTTTCTGTAAACGAAGTGGTCGATGCCGTGTTCGCCGCGCTCGCGAACGGTCCCGACGAAGTGTATGTTGGCGGCATGGCGCAGGGCGTCAGTGCGGGTCTCGCGGCCGATCGCGATGCAGTACAAAAGCAGTTCGCGGGTTATCTTTGAACGTCGAACAAGGAGAGAGATGATGAGCGGTCAGACAATACAGGTGACGGCGCACGACGGCGGCAAGTTCGCGGCGTATCTCGCGAAGCCCGCGCAAGGGTCCGGTCCCGGCCTCGTGTTGCTTCAGGAGATTTTCGGCATCAACGGGTACATGAAATCGATGGCCGACCGCTACGCCGAGGAAGGCTACGTGGTGCTCGTTCCCGATTTATTCTGGCGCATGAAGCCGGGCGTCGAGCTCGGCTACAGCGAAGCGGATTTCAAGGAAGCGCTCGGTTACAACGAAAGGCTCGACGAAGAGAGCGCGGTCAACGATATTGCCGCGACCCTCGCCGCGATTCGCGCATTGCCTGAGCAGGCAGGCAAGGTCGGCACGATCGGTTACTGCCTGGGCGGCCGTCTTGCGATGCTCGCAGCCGCGCGCACCGATGTGGATTGCGCCGTGAGCTATTACGGCGTGGGACTCGATGCATACACGAGCAAGATCCCGGCGATTCACTGTCCGATGATCTTCCACTTCGCCGAGAACGACGTGATGACGCCGACCGCATCGCGTGAAAAGATCGTCGCGGCGCTGAAGGAAAAAGCATCGATTGAAACCTATGTGTACCCGGGTTGCGATCACGCATTCGCCACGCCCGAGCGCGAGCACTTCGACAAACCCGCGGCCATGATGGCGTATTCGCGGACCATGGCGATGCTGCGCAAAGTGCTCGGTCCCGTGTACGACCTGAACCAGCTTTGGGAGATGCATTGCTACTACGAATTCGGCACGCGTGACGTCAACGCCGTCATGCCGACCATGGTGGCGCAGCCTTACGTCAACCACGTTCCCACGATGACAGGCGGCGTGGGCCACGACCAACTGAAGCGTTTCTACAAGTACCATTTCGTCGATTCGAATCCCGCCGATACGCGCTTGATTCCGGTGTCGCGCACTATCGGCGCGGATCGCGTGGTCGACGAGTTCGTGTTCTGTGCAACGCACGATCGCGAAATCGACTGGCTGCTGCCGGGGCTCAAGCCGACCGGAAAATACTTCGAAGTGCCCATGCTCGCGGTCATCTGTTTTCGCGGCGACAAGCTGTATAACGAGCATATCTACTGGGACCAGGCATCTGTGCTGGTGCAGATCGGCGTGCTCGATCCGACGGGCTTGCCGGTTGCCGGCATTCAGACCGCCAAGAAGATGGTCGATGAAACCTTGCCGACGAATACGTTGATGCCGAACTGGGCATCGAGTGAAGGCAAGCCGGTTTGATTCGGTAACGGCGACGGGACCATACAACCCCCGTCGCCTGAGAGGCCGAAACTTCAGCGCATGAACAAGCCGCCGTTCACATCCCAGCACGCGCCGTTTGCGAAGTACGCATTCTCCGCGGCGAGCGTGACTGCCACATCGGCGACGTAATCGGCCGAGCCAAGACGTCCGCCTGGAATACTCGCGATGACCGCGTTCAATTTGTCGGCGGGCACGCTTTCATGAACTATGGCCAAGTCCATCGGGCCGGGCGAAATCGCATTGACCGTGACGCCGCGCGAGGCGAGGTCACGGGCGAAAACCTTGGTAAGCGTAATGACGCCGCCCTTCGATGCCGCGTAGTGCGCACCCGTTGCAGAGCCCCCATTCTGCCCCGCGAGCGACGCGATATTGACGATGCGCCCGGCGCCTGCATCGGCAAAATGCTGGCCGAAGACCTGGCAGCCGAACAACACACTGCGCAGATTCACCTGGATCACGTGGTCGAATTGCTCCGCTGTGATCTCCATCACCGGCACGACCTTCGACGCGCCCGCGTTGTTGATCAACGCGTCGATGCGTTGCCACTTGTTCAGGATCGCACCGCGCGCGGCTTCGAAATCAGCCTTCGATGTCACGTCGAGATTCAACGCAAACGCCGTCGAATGATCGGCGCTGAGTTCGCCCGCCAGGTCTTGCGCGGCGTTGAAGGCAATGTCGCCGATCGCCACGCGATATCCCGAATCGTGAAAGCGCCGCGCAATGACCGCGCCGAGACCCCGCGCCGCGCCGGTGACGAGGACAACCCTGTCCGTCATGCTGCCTCCGATCATTGAGCGAGCGCGCCTTCAAAACAAACTTCAAAACGAGCCTCGAAGCACGCAGCGATGGCACACACGAGTTCGTCCGCACCCTTGCGCCCGACGATCTGCAACCCTGCACGCAGAGGCGAACCGGCTATCGGCAGCGGCAGGCTGAGCGCTGGATGACCGCTGAGATTGAACGGCCGGATCAACGATGACATGGCAATCACCGGCGTGCCGTTCCTCGCCGCCTCGAGTGTGATCGGCAGCGCGGGCAGCGTCGGCAGCACGATGGCATCGACGCTTTGCAACGCATGATCGACCTCGGCGGTGAAGCGCGTGCGCACCGATTCCGCGACGGCCAAGTCTGCCTCTGTCGTCTTCGACGCAGCGCGCAGGCGCGCGTCAAGATCCGCGCCGAGCTTGCCGGTCTCAAGCAGATGCCCGAACGCTGCCCACGTTTCGGCGTTGATCACGGTCAGCCCGGCATCGAAAGCGGCGCGCAGGTTGAGCAATTCGATACTTCGCGATGCGAAGCCTGCGAGCGATGGCGCGGTTGTCACGGCGTCACTGATCTCGCGGGTTGCATCGACGGACACCACGCCGATCCTGAGCGAAGATGGCAACGTGTTCGCCACGCCTTCATCGAAACCGGGAGCGATAGCCGCCATCACGTCGATCAGCGTCAGCATCTCGCGCGCAAACGGTCCGACGCAATCGAGCGTGGTCCGTGCGGGCGCGACGCCGCGTCGCGACACACGCCCGAACGTCGGCTTCATGCCGATCACGCCGCAGCACGCCGCCGGACCGCGCACGGAGCCGCCGGTGTCGGTGCCGAGCGCCGCACTCGACAGATGCAACCCGACCGCCGCCGCCGATCCGCTCGACGAGCCGCCGGGAATGAGCGTCTCATCTTGCGGATTATCGGGTGTGCCGGTGTAGTCGTTGATTCCGGTCATGCCGAACGCGAGCTCGTGCATGTTGGTCTTGCCGACCACTCGCCAGCCCTGCGCGAGCAGGCGGTCCACCACCTCCGCATGACGTTCCGCCGGCGGTGCGTCAGCCAGCGCGCGGCTTGCCGCCGTTGTCGGATAACCCGCTACGTCAATGGTGTCCTTGAGCGCAATGGACGGGCCGTCGGCGTCGCCAAGCGTAAATTCGCTGATGAATTCGTTCATTGCCGAAGGGTGCCGGGGGCGCCGGTGGGAGAGGGATGAACCTGCCAGGGTGCATCGAACAGGCGCTGCGTACGGAAATGCCTGATGAGCCAGCTCTTGCCATCGGCAGCCGGCACGAAATCCACTTCAAGTCTCGCGGATATCAACTCGGCGCCGCCCGTCACATAGCCCGATGCCTGCAACATGATCCAGCGTCCCGTGGCCTGCGTCGCACGGGCATCGACGTCGATTGTTTCCGATGTCAGGAAGTGCGTGTTGACGCGAAAATGCGGCGTGGGCGGCAGATAGCGCGCAAGCATCGCGACGATCGATTCGCGTCCGGTGAGCGCGCCGAACTTTTCTGCGTACTGCGGGCCGATGCCTTGCCACACGGCGTCTTCGCTGAACAGCGCGGCAAGCGTCTCGTTCTGAAAGCCGCCCGATGGAACGTCGCACAGCGCCATGTATCGCGTCATGGTCCGGCGTACCGCGCGCTCAGCCTCGAGCACGGCGAGCCGGGCTGTCATCTCGGCCAGCATCTCGTTCATCGCATGGTTCGACGGCTCGTTCATGTCGGGTTCGGCACGGTCAGTGCGCGGCCTACGCGGGCTTCGATCTTGCCGTAGCGCCACAGGTTGTATTCGCCCACGGGCGTGGTCCGGTACAGGTTGCAGACGGCTGCCGCTGTGTCGAAGCTCGCGACATCGGCCATGATGTAGAAGGTCCACGGCGCGCTGTCGGCCTGACCCACGACGAGCCGGTCGTCGTCCATGATGCCGAGGACCTTGACCCCTTCCATGGCTTCGATACTCTTCAACATGACGCCGTACGCCTGCCAGACCGCGCTAATCTGCTCGCGCGGAAGGTCGAAGAAATTCTGGGTTACGCCGCAGCAAAACAGTACGCGCAGAGGCAACGATACGTTGTCCACCATGGTGGATTTCTCCCGGGAGTGCACTAGAGCAGGAAACCGATCGCGCTGAGCGCGTCGGTGGAATCGATCAGCCTGACGACCTTCTGCTCGATGCGCGGTTCATCGCCGGACAGGTTGATGCGATGCTCCACGTCCGCCGCAAACAGCGTGGCGACACCGCGCTTGTACGCCACGACCACCTGCGCGGAGCGTACGTCGACCGTGTCCGCCGAGTCGCTCGTCATCGTGAAGCGCGACACGGTGCGTACCGTGCGCGCGGCGTCGGTGACGGACGGTGAATAACCCGAGCTCAGCCGTTGCACGCGTAAGGCTCGCATGTGGTGATCGTCGTAGACGTAGTTCAGTGTTGATGCGAAGTCGGTCGCCGCCGGGTCGATGGGAACCACGTAGAAGCCTTTGGGCGACCACAGTTCCAGCCACGCGCGATAATCCTTTCGATCCAGAAGTTCGGCTTCACGCCAGATGAACTGCACGGCTTTCGCAAACGCGGGGTGCGTGAAGAGGGCGTTGGTATCGTCCATGTTATTGCTGCTCCATCATCTCGCGCCATTTCGCGTAGGCGGCGCGCATGCCGGTTTCGTCGGTGGCATGCGCCGTTTTTTCGCCGTTCGCTGCCGTGGTTTCGCGGTTCAATCCGCGATTGACGAGGATCGGTACATCGGGTCCGGCATGCGAGCCGCGTTGCACGCGCTCCCATGCTTCGGCGTCGTCGGGGCTGCCAAAACCGAATGGGCCCTGGAAATGTTCATGCACGCGCAAGCGCGCCCGGTTTGCTTCCTCCGGGCCGCCGTCCATGCCGAGTGCAACATGACGGATCTCGGTTTCCTCGACCGAAATGGGCCGCAGCACGCGGAAAAACGCCATCGACAAGGCCAGGTTGGGAAACAGGTTCAGATTGAAGCCGACGCCCATCAGCGAGCGAACGATTCGCCTCACCTGATCGGGCGGGGAGTCTTTCGCCAGAGACTCGGCCAGTGCCTCGTAGCGCGCCGGAATCGGCGCGCCGTTGTCTTCATCCAGGTCGACGATCTCAGGCACCAGGACAGCAAGACTATGGCCATTGCCAAGTGAGCGGCAAAACGCTTTGTCGCTGGTCATGAAGCTGGTAATGGCGGCAGCGGTTTCGTCGTCGATGGTCTTCATCCACGACTTGTGGACGACCGGGAAGTGATACAGGTCGGTCGTGTTTTCAAGCTGGATCTTCCAGTTGCCCTTGAACTTGAACTTGTGTTCGCCGTTCGCCTTGACCGGATATCCCGCGCCCTGTTTCATGAACAGGTCGATCCACGGTTTCGCTCCGCCGAGAAAATCCTCGAGCGGTTCGATCGACTGGTCGAAGCTCGCGAAAATCAGCCCCTGATAGACGCCGACACGCAGGCTCTTCAGCGGCAGTTCGGTTTTATCGACGATACCTTCATAACCGTCGCCATAAGGCAGCGCGCGCAGTGCGCCGTCGAGCGCGTACGACCAGCTGTGATAAGGACAGGTAAAGCCGCGCGCGTTGCCCTTGTGCTGCTCGCATACGGTGGCGCCCCGATGGCGGCAGCGGTTCTCGAGCACATTGATTTCACCGGTCTTGTCGCGGACAACGATCACCGGTTGGCGCCCGATTGTCGTCGTGCGGAAGTCGCCCGGTTTCGGAAGTTCGCTTTCGTGTGCAACCCAGATCCACGTCTTGTAGAAGATGCGTTCGAGCTCCGCTTCGAATATCGCAGGATCGTTATAAAGCGAGGGCGAAACGCGGTCGGCTTCGGCGCGCTTGTAGAGCGCACTCGTGTCGATGGCCTGACAGGCCGTATTGTGAAAATCGCTCATCGATGACCTGAGTAAGGTGGAGGGCCGTGACGCTAGTTATGAATCAAAGTGTCGGCCGCTATTGCCCATAGGTCAAATTCATCTAAAATTGGTAGGTCCATCAATGTGGCAAATATCATGACCTCTATCGATCACGTCGACCTCAACCTGCTACGTGTCTTCAACGCGATCATCGAAGAACGCAGCCTGACACGCGCGGGGCAGCGGCTGGCGTTGTCGCAGCCGGCGATCAGCTACTCGCTCGGGCGGCTGCGCACGCTCTTCGACGACCCGCTTTTTATCCGCACGCGCGTTGGTATGCAGCCGACACCGATCGCGCTCGAACTGGCCACTATCGTGGCGCGGGCGCTGGATACGGTGCGCGAAGCACTGCGCTATGCGGAACGCTTCGATCCGAGCATCAGTACGCGGACCTTCAGGCTGTCGTTATCGGATGCGGGCGAATTGGCGTATCTGCCGCCGATCTGCGCGGCGTTGCAAAAGCTTGCACCGCGCGTCAAGCTGCGTATCGAGCCCACGCCCGTGGAAGAGATTGAAGAAGCGTTGCGGGTAAGCCGGCTTGATTTCGCGATCGGCAATTTGCCTGAGCTCACGGCGCGAACGCGCCATCGGTTGTTATTCGAGGAGACCTATGTCTGCATGACGCGCAAGCGCCGGGGGTTGCCGAGCGGCGCGCAAATCGACCTGGCCGCGTTTACCGAAGCGCCGCATGTGCAAATATTGTCGGTCGAACACAGTCACCACGCACTGGAAGACGCGTTCCGCTCGCAGGGTGTCGGGCGCAATACGCTGCTGGAATTGCCGCACTTCGTCGCATTGCCCAGCGTGCTCGCTGTCACGGATTACTACGCAACCCTGCCGCGCCGGCTTGCCCAGATCTTTAACCGCGATGGGCGCTTCCGGGTCTACGAATTGCCGGTGCAACTGCCCGGTGCGACCGTCACGATGCATTGGCACGAGAACTTCGACAACGACGAAGGCAACACCTGGCTTCGAGAACTGCTGAGCGAGCGGGTGCAGACCTTCGATCAGTTTCCGTAGGACGGCGCTAGAGGTCGAGGACCAGAAGCGGAGACCGCGAGCGCGAGACGCAGCAGCAAATGACCGCGCCGCTCGCGCGTTCCGCTTTGCTCAGACATTGATCGCGATGCTCGGGCTCGCCGCTGACGACATCGACCATGCAGGTGCCGCAAATGCCTTCGCCACATGACGTGTCGATCAGGATGTCGATGGACGCAAGCGCTTCCACTATCGACATGCCCTTGTTCACCCGCACTCTCGATCCCGTGCTGACGACTTCCACTTCGAACGAATCGAGAACGGGCGCCGCGGCGCCGTTCGCAGCGGGATCGGCTGCGAAGCGTTCGAGATGTATTGATTCGGCTGGGATGTGCCGTTCTGCGACGCTCACCACTCTGTCCATGAACGCGCCCGGGCCGCATGTGTAGACGTGGGCGCTGCGCTCCACGCCCGCAAGACACCCCGTGACTTCGGCATCGACTCGATCCGGTTCAACGCCGCAGTGAAGCACCAGATGATTGGCGAATGGCGTCTGCGAGAGCAACGGGACGAATGCCGCGCTGGCGTGGTCGCGAACGAAATAGTGCAGCTTGAACGAGGCGTTCTGACGAACCAGCCGGTACGCCATGCTGAGCAGCGGCGTAATGCCAATCCCGGCCGCGATCAGGATATGTTCGGTCGCCGTTGCGTTGAGGCGAAACAGGTTGCGCGGCGGCCCGATCGTCAGATGCGTGCCAGCCTCTACATGGTCGTGCAACGAACTCGATCCTCCTCGCGATGCGTCTTCGCGCTTGACCGCAAAAAGATGCTGCTCTCTAAGATCCGGGTCGCCACACAACGAATATTGCCGCGTGACGCCGGAGGGACTGGTTACATCGATGTGAGCGCCCGGCTCGTATGCGTCGAGCGGCGCGCCGTCGACGCGCGAGATGGCGTAGGAGCGGATGCCGGGGGCTTCGTCGCGCACGGCATCGACGCAGACGGTGATTAGAGAAGAACTCATGGCTTGTGGAGGCTGTTTTACGATTGACGCGCGGTACGGCATCAAGGGATTTGGCCGGAGCGCGCTGTAATGGAAAAATACAGGCAAATTCCACATAGGCCAAATCGATAATAAATCGATATCGATATCAGTCTGGTTTATTTCGAATCGTAGATACGGGTCACCACGTAGAAACACAAAAAGCCGATGCCGGGAGAACTTGCGTTCTCCCGGCATCGGCTTTTGCACTCTTTGGCGTTACGACGAGAGCGGATGTTGATCGATCGCTCCCGGCCGTACGGCCTCGGAATTATCTATGCGAGTAGGTCGACAGTTCGTTGCTCGCGCGGACACGGCTGCCCGATTGCGATTGCGTGTCTTGCACGCCGCCGTACGACGTTGTGTTCGCGTTGGCTTGCGCGTTTTCCGCAGCAACGGTTTGTGCGCTTTGGCCACGTTGCGATGCCGGTGCGCCGACGATGGGGTTGTACGACGGTGCCGGGCCGTAGCCGCTGCTTGCGAATGCCGGGGCTGCCAAGGCAGCAGAAGTGGCGATCAACAATGTGGCGATAAGATTCTTGTTCATGATGCGCTCCGATTTGCTTGGGTTTTAAGGGGCGCAGTGGCTGGGTTTTGTTGCTCACTGCGTCGATGAAATGCAGTGTATACCCGTACTATCGAAGTATTGTCCTGATAGTTTTGAAATAACTATTCGGGATCGGTGAATAATGAGATGCGGGTTTTTGCGTTCGTCAGGCGCGTGCAAGCTAATCGTGCAGCGTATCGATAATTGCCGCAGTGATCCCGCTGCGCCCATACGACGCCCTCTCGATCATCCCGACCGTCCGCAGCATTGCTGGCTGCGCAATCGAAATCAGCCGCAGCGACGGATCCGTCTGCCACCCCGCGCGATGCAGCTGCGGCAGCACCGTCACTCCCACGTTTTTCCTCACCAGCGCCACAATCGTCTCGATGGAGTTCAGTTCCAGATACTCCTTCACCTCCAGCCCGAGTGCTGTCAGCGCCTGATCCACGACCACGCCCGTGCGCACTCGCCGGTCGAAACGCAAAAAACCGTGTGACGCCAAAATCCGCCGCGGATCCGTATCCGCAATCTCGCGGCTCACAATAAGCATCAGCGGCTCCGTGTACAGCGGCGTCCACTTGAGCGTGTCAGGCAAGGGCTGGTCGGGGCGCGCCACCACCGCCGCAATATCCACTTCTCCCTGCTCCACCATGACCGTCAACTCGTCCGAGCGGGCCGACAACAAGCGCACATCCAGCCCGGGGTGCGCCGTCTTTAGCCGGGCGACGCCCAATGAGAGCGCGCCGATCACCGAGACCACCGCGCCGATCGCCACGGGCCCCTGCATCGACCCGGCCGGCGTGGCTTCCAGTTCATCAAGCAAATCCAGTATCTGTTCGACCTTCGGACGGATCTCGTGCCCCTGCCGGCTCAGCACGATCTGGCGCGCGCTGCGGTCAAACAACTGGCGGCCAAGCGCCTGCTCCAGCCCGCGCATCTGCAAGCTGACAGCCGCCTGGGTGAGCGCGACCTTGTCGGCGGCGGCTGCGAACGAGCCGGTCCGCGCAACCGCTCGAAACGTCTTCAGCATTCGGATAGTCGGCATCGGTTATTCAAGAGAAAGTTAAGCATCAAAAAGAAAGTTTAATATTTCCTGATGCATTCTGACCGACATAATTACTTATGAAAGTTTCGTGACTCGCGAGTCGCCGTTTTGCCGCAACCAGCCCGCAACCGAATCAAGGCTCTGGCTCGCCGCCCGTTTTGCCACGCAGCGGAGTATTGAAATTTGTCGACGTTAAACAAGCTGCCTGTGAATCAGCCCGATCTCCCCGATCAGGTGAATCAACCTGCCAAGCACCCCGTACTCGAAGTCAGCGGTTTCTCGCTGAAATTCTCACACGCCGCGCACGTCCCGAATCTCGTCGAGGACGTCTCGTTCTCCGTGAACGCGGGCGAAACGCTGTGCATCGTCGGGGAATCGGGTTGCGGCAAAAGCGTCACGTCGCTGGCGATGATGGGTTTGCTGCCGAGCCCGCCGGCGAATATCGTCGCGGGAAAGGCGATGTTCGATGGCCGCGACCTCTTCAAGCTGACCGAACGCGAACTCGCCGATATCCGCGGCAACCGGATGTCAATGATCTTCCAGGAGCCGATGACCTCGCTCAATCCCGCGTTCACCGTCGGGCATCAGATCGCGGAATGTGTGCAAAGGCATCGTGGATTGAAGGGCGCGGCGGCGCGCAAGGCTGCGCTGGATATGCTGCGCCTCGTGCGCATTCCCGCGCCGGAAACACGGCTGGACGCGTATCCGCACGAGTTGTCGGGCGGTATGCGCCAGCGCGTGATGATCGCGATGGCGCTTGCCAATCGCCCGCAATTGCTGATCGCCGATGAACCCACCACCGCACTCGATGTGACCATCCAGGCGCAGGTTTTATTGCTGGTGCGCAGCCTGCAGGCCGAAACCGGCACGGCGATGGTGTTGATTACGCACGACCTCGGTGTCGTGGCCGAAGTGGCCGATTACGTCGCGGTGATGTATGCGGGGCGCATCGTGGAATATGGCTCGGTGAATGAAATCTTCGATGACCCGCAGCATCCTTACACCATCGGTTTGATGGGCGCGATTCCATCGGTGGGAAAGCGCGAGGGCGCGTTGGCGACTATTCGTGGCTCGGTGCCATCGCCGGAGCAGATGCCGAGAGGTTGCAGGTTCGCGCCGCGTTGTCCGTTCGCCGAGCAGCGATGTATCGATCAAGTGCCGCCTGATAAAGTAGTCGACGGCTCGCATCGGGTGGCGTGTTGGGTCGCGCCGGTTGAATCGGTCGCTTTGAGCGAGGCGGCCGCATGAACCCCATTATTGAAGCGCAAGAACTCACCAAGCACTTCGGCGGCACGCGCAACATGTTCACGCGTGCGCCGACCGTCTACGCAGTAAACGGCGTCTCGTTCTCCGTGCAGCAGGGAGAGACCTTCGCCATCGTCGGTGAATCCGGTTGCGGCAAGTCGACGCTCGGACGTCTGCTGCTGCGTCTTATCGACAGCACCGAAGGCCGCGTGATCTATCAAGGCCGCGATATCACGCACCTTGGCACCGAGCCCATGCGCCGTCTGCGACGCGAGATGCAGATCATTTTCCAGGACCCGTTTGCATCGCTGAATCCGGGGATGACGGTGGGGCAGATTATCGGCGAGCCGATTGCGCTGCATGGTCTTGCGAAGGGCAGCGCACGCAATGAACGCGTAGCCGAACTGCTGCGCACAGTCGGGTTGCAGCCAGGTTACGCCGAGCGATATCCGCATGAGTTTTCGGGCGGGCAGCGGCAGCGTATCGGCATTGCTCGTGCGTTGGCGGGCGAGCCGAAACTGATTGTTGGCGATGAACCCGTGTCCGCGCTCGATGTCTCCGTGCAGGCCCAGGTGATCAATCTGCTCGAGTCGCTGAAGCAGGAGCTTGGCCTGACGCTGATCATGATCGCGCATGACCTTGCGGTGATCCGCCACATGAGTGATCGCGTGGCGGTGATGTATCTCGGCGAAATCGTGGAGATGGCAGACGTAGACGATCTCTTCGATCAAGCTTTGCATCCGTACACGCAAGCGTTATTGCAGGCGATTCCGGCGAGCAGCCCGCAACAGCGCCGCAGCAAACCTTCATTGACGGGCGATCTGCCAAGTCCGACCGCGCCGCCTTCGGGCTGCCGTTTTCATCCACGTTGTCCGCACGCAAAAGCGCGTTGCGCCGACGAGCAGCCGGTGAGTGAAACCCTGGAAAACGGTCATCGCGTTGCGTGCCATTTCTGGCGCGAGATACAAAACGCGGGCGGCGGCGCGCCGCTGGTTTCCGTCGTCAGCCCGAAGCTCACCGAGCGGCTCGCGGTGTATCGGCAGCGCCAGACACGGGCCGACAACAGCATTCAAGAACAATCGAACACACGATAAAACGGGGAAATTCAGATGCGAAAAATTCTCTTGGCCGCGGCGCTTGCCGCGAGTGTCGCTAGTACCAGCGCCGTAATGGCTCAGTCGAACTCGACTATCCGGATCGGCTTGCAGGACGATATCGGTACGCTCGATCCGGCACGCAGCAGTCAGGTGGTCGACCGGATTGTGTTCAGTTCGCTGTGCAATTCGCTGGTGGATATCGGCCCGGACCTGAAGATCGTGCCCATGCTCGCCACTTCCTGGAGCATGAGCGCCGACACCAAGACACTCACGTTCAAGCTGCGCCAGGGCGTGAAATTCCACGACGACGAGCCGTTCAACGCCGCCGCCGTAAAGGCGAATCTCGACCGTTCGCGCTCGATGCCCGCGAGCAATCGCAAGAGCGAACTGGCATCGATAGATCATGTAGACGTGGTCGACGACAACACCGTCGCGATCGTTTTAAAAGCGCCCGACGCCGCGTTGCTCGCGACGCTCACCGATCGCGCCGGCATGATGCTCGCGCCGAAAACGCTCACCGATGACGCGGGAGTTTCCACGCATCCGGTTTGCTCGGGTCCGTACAAGTTCGTCGAGCGTGTGCAGAACGACCGCGTGGTGCTGCAGAAATTCGCGGGCTACTGGGACGCCGATAAATACCCGATCCAGAAAGTCATCTTCCAGCCGATTCCCGACAGCACCGTGCGCCTCGCGAACCTGCGTTCGGGTTCGCTCGACATGCTGGAGCGTCTCGCGCCTTCCGATGTGGCATCGGTGAAAAGCGACAAGAACCTCAACTTCATTTCGATGAGCGGACTCGGTTTCTACGACTTGACCTTCAACGTCTCGAACGGACCGCGCGCGCCGAAAGCATTCAAGGACAAACGCGTGCGCCAGGCGTTCGAACTTGCCATTGACCGCGATGCGATCAACCAGGTCATCGGCGGCGGGATCTTTGCGCCCATCGGCCAGGCGATACCGTCCAACAGCCCGTACTTCGACGCATCGATCAAGACCACCAAACGCGATATCCCGAAGGCGAAGGCCTTGCTGAAGGCCGCAGGTTTCGAGCAGCTCAATGTGGAGCTGACCTTCGGCAACAACACGGTGTCGAACCAGATGGCGCAGATGCTGCAAGCCATGCTCTCGGAAGCTGGCATCAACCTGAAGCTGCGTCCGACCGATTACGCCGCGGCGCTCAATGCATCAACGAAAGGCGACTTTGAATTGCTGTATCTCGGCTGGTCAGGCCGTACGGACCCGGATGGCAACCTGCATCAGTTCGTCACCTGCAAGGGCAACCTGAACTACGGGCGCTATTGCAATCCCGACGTGGACAAGCTGCTGGACGACGCGCGCGTGAAACCGACGGTCGCCGAACGCAAGCCGATCTACGATGCCGCGCAAAAGCTCCTCGCCGATGAAGACCCGATCATCTACCTCTACGCCCAACCGTGGCCGTACGCGATGTCGAAGAAGGTGCAGGGCTTCACGCCCTATCCCGACGGCTTGATTCGTCTGCGCGGCGCGAGCATCAAGGGATAGCAAGCACTCTTATGTTGCGAATCATCGCCAACCGCGCGCTCGTTGCTATCCCGACACTGATCCTGGTGTCGATGATGATCTTCGGCCTGCAAAAAATGCTACCCGGCGATCCGGTTTTGGCGATGGCCGGCGAAGACCAGAACCCGCAGCTCATCGCTACGTTGCGGCTGAAATATCACCTCGATGAACCCGTGCCCGTGCAGTACGCGCTCTGGGTGCGGGACATCCTGCATGGGGATCTCGGCGCGTCGCTGAGAACCGATGTGCCGGTGACGAAGCTCATCGCGCAGAAGTTGCCGGTGACGCTGCAACTCGCCGTCATGGCGATGATCTTCGCGATCGGCATTGGTTTGCCGCTGGGGGTTTTATCGGCGGCGAACAAGGGACGTGCGCTCGATTACGGCGCTAATGTGCTCGCGCTTACCGGTATGTCGATCCCGAACTTCTGGCTCGGGATCATCCTGATCTTTCTGGTGTCGGTGAAATGGCAGTTGTTGCCATCGTCGGGATATGTGTCGCCGACCGAGGACTTCTGGCTGAGTATCAAGACCATGCTGATGCCCGCGTTCGTGCTTGGCGCGGCGCTCGGCGCACAGTTGATGAGACATACCCGTAGTGCGATGCTGAGCGTGCTGCGCAGCGACTACATTCGGACAGCGCGTGCGAAAGGGCTGTTACGAGGCGCTGTCGTGGTCAAGCACGGTTTCCGTAACGCGCTGATTCCAATCGTCACGGTGCTTGCCTTGCTGTTCGGCGAACTGCTCGCGGGCGCTGTACTGACGGAGCAAGTGTTCACGATTCCGGGCTTCGGCAAGCTGGTAGTCGATGCCGTTTTCAATCGCGATTACGCCGTCGTTCAAGGTGTGGTGCTCGTCACGGCGGTGGGTTTTATCGTGGTGAATCTGTTCGCCGATGTTCTGTACATTCTGCTCAATCCGCGGCTGAGGAGAAGCTGATGGCGACTATCGTGGAAACTGTTTTGCCGCGTCGCAAGCGCAATCGCGCACTGGGCCGCTTCATGCGCAATCGCGCTGCTGTAGCCGGCGCTGCGATCGTTCTCCTGGTGATGCTCGTAGCTATCTTTGCGCCCTGGCTCTCGCCCTACGATCCGATTCAAGCGAGCTTCATGACGGTACGGCAGGCACCATCGGCTAGTCATTGGTTTGGAACCGATGAACTCGGCCGTGACGTGCTCACGCGCTTGCTATGGGGCGCGCGTGCTTCGTTGCTGGCGGGTGTGGTGTCGGTGGGTATTGCTGTGGTGATCGGCGTACCGCTCGGTTTGCTCGCGGGCTACTTCGGCAAACTCGTCGATGGTGTCATCTCGCGCTTCACCGATGCCTTGCTCTCCATCCCGTTCCTGATCCTCGCCATCGCGCTCGCGGCGTTCCTTGGGCCCAGCCTCACCAACGCGATGATCGCCATCGGCGTCTCCGCGATGCCGCGCTTCGTGCGCCTCACGCGCGGCCAGGCGATCAGCGTCAAGGCCGAAGACTATGTGGAAGGCGCGCGAGCCATCGGGCTTGGGCACTTTCGCATCATCGTCCGTTATATTTTTCCGAACGTCCTGCCGCCGATCATCGTGCAGGCCAGCCTCACGGTCGCCATGGCGATCATCGCGGAAGCCAGCCTGTCGTTCCTCGGTCTCGGGCAATTGCCGCCTGCGCCATCGTGGGGATCGATGCTCAACACTGCGAAGGACTTCGTGAGCCAGGCGCCGTGGATGTCGATCTTTCCGGGCATCGCCATCTTTCTGGCGGTGCTCGGCTTCAACCTGCTCGGCGATGGATTGCGTGACGCACTCGATCCGCGTGAGCTTTGAACATCGTTGAACCCAACATCTTCTTCAATCAAAGAGACGAGTTTCCCATGACCCGCTTCAACTGGCAGAACCCGTATCCCACGCCGCGCTTGCCTGTGTTCGCGCGCAATATTGTCTCCACTTCACATCCGCTCGCCGCGCAAGCCGGCTTGAGGATGTTGTGGAAAGGCGGTAACGCCATCGATGCGGCCATCGCCGCGGCAGCTGTGATTACGCTGGTCGAGCCGGTTTCGTGCGGCCTCGGCGGCGATGCGTTTGCGCTCGTCTGGGATGGCAGAAAACTGCACGGGCTGAACGCGTCGGGCGTGTCCCCGGCGGCCTGGAATGTCGATTACTTCAAGAACAAATACGGCGAGCAAGGTGGCCTGGCGAACCAGCCCAAGCGCGGTTGGGACGCGGTGACTGTGCCCGGCGTGATCGCGGGATGGGAAGCGCTGCACGTGAAGTTCGGCTCGCTGCCGTTCGGCGATCTGATGGAACCGGCTATTGAAATCGCCGAGCGCGGGCATGCGGTGGCGAACATCGTCGCGTACAAGTGGGCGGCGGCGATCCCGGAGTTGAAAGACCAGCCCGGTTTCGCCGATACCTTCATGCCGCGCGGCCGTGCGCCCGAGGTCAGTGAGCTGATGCGTTACCCGGGTCACGCGAAGACCCTGCGTGCTCTGGCCGAACATGGACCGCGTGCGTACTACGAAGGTGAGATCGCGCAGAAGATTGCGGCGTTCTCGAAGCAGGGCGGCGGCGCGATGACAGCCGCCGATCTGCGTAATTACAAGGCCGACTGGGTTGAGCCGATATCGAAGGATTATCGCGGATATACGGTGCATGAAATTCCGCCGAACGGGCAGGGAATCGCCGCGCTGATCGCGCTCGGTATCCTCGATAAATTCGATGT
Source organism: Caballeronia sp. SEWSISQ10-4 2 (assembly GCF_030464885.1). Classification (GTDB taxonomy): domain Bacteria; phylum Pseudomonadota; class Gammaproteobacteria; order Burkholderiales; family Burkholderiaceae; genus Caballeronia. The sequence goes on from NZ_JALPRJ010000011.1 coordinate 112,343, forward strand.
GAAGTCGCTGGCCGTCGACAAGATCGAGTCGCAGCATTTGCAGATTGAAGCCATGAAGCTCGCTTTCGCCGATGTCTATCAGTACGTCGCCGATCCGCGTTCCATGGACGTCACGCCGGAGCAGATGCTCGACGACGTGTATCTCACCGAACGCGCCAAGCTTATCGATCCGAACAAGGCGAAGCATTTCGACTTCGGCATGCCGCCGGCGGGCGGGACTATCTATATGTCGGTGGCTGACGAACGCGGCATGATGGTGAGCTTCATCCAGTCGAACTACATGGGTTTTGGCTCAGGTGTAGTCGTGCCCGATTCGGGCATCGCGATGCAGAACCGCGGGTTTGGTTTCTCGATGGACCCGAAATCCGCGAACGTGGTGGAAGGCGGCAAGCGGCCGTTCCACACAATCATTCCGGCGTTCCTCACGCAGCAAGTGAACGGCACGGAAGAGGCGGTGATGAGCTTCGGCGTAATGGGCGGCGACATGCAGCCGCAAGGGCATTTGCAATCCATCGTGCGTTTGCTCGACTACGGCCAGCAACCGCAAGCCGCCTGCGATGCCCCCCGCTGGAAGGTCAACCGCGATTTCACCGTCGATGTTGAATCGACGCTTGATGGCGAAACGGTGAAGGCTCTGGAAGGGCTGGGCCACACGATCAAATCCGTCGACGATCCTTATATGGACTTCGGCTCGGGCCAGTACATCTGGAAACTGGACCGCAACGATCCTGAGCGTGGGTATGTGGCGGCCAGCGATAGCCGTCGCGATGGGCTGGCGGCGGGGTTTTAAGAAAAAAGAAAAGATACGCCTCGTTACCTTTATCGCATTCCGGTAGCACCTGTATCAGCGCGCTCCTCCTACACTCGGTTACGTAAACAACACGTTTGCACACCATGTGCACGGAGAGACGCAATGAATAAGAAGATCCTGGGTGCTGTACTGGGCTTGAGCGCGTTGATGGTGTCAGCGGCGGCGTGCGCTCACGTCGATGTCGCCGTGGGGATCGGCGTACCGGGTTATTACGCACCGGCACCGGTGTACGTTGCACCACCACCGCCTGTTGTCGTGGGCTATGGATATGGCGGTTACGGCGGTTATGGCGGATATCGCGACGACGAGGGCTGGCGCGAGCGCGAATGGCGTCACCGTGAATGGCGCCATGACGAAGGGCGGGATCATCGCTGGCACGGCGACCACCGCGGCGACCGTGATTGAGTTTTGATCGGCGCTCTGACCGGTTAAGACGCCGGTTTGATCGAGAACTATTGCGTACGAAGAAGGGCCGTTCCAACTGATGTTGGAACGGCCCTTTTCATGTGCGCTACGAAGCTGGCGTTAGCGCGTATCGACGGCAATGTTCGAGATAACCCGCTTCGTGACTGCTCACCAGTTCCACGATACTTGTCCACAGCCACGACGGTGCATCGAGTGATTTCGTCTTCGCGCGCCGCAACTCCGATAACCACGCACGCCGTTCCGCCGTATTCATCTGCCGCGCGTGCGCCTTGCCGACCACCATCGCCAGGAAGTACGCCGCTTTCATCGCTTCTTCTTGCGTCAGTTGCTCCACCGTCAGCTTCATGTCCTGCGGCAACAATTCACGAATCACAACCGACCGGTCGCTCAGGCGCGCCGAACGCATCCGTTCTCCAAGCCACGGCGTCAGATGCCGCGCTCCTTCCACGATCCGTTCTGCGTTATCGCGCGGCATGCGCTTGGTCGAGTCCTGATCGGTATAACGCGGCGCTGCGGCTTTGGCGCCTTCCTTGATATCGATGAGACAGAGATCGTCGCCGTCTATCGCGCCGCCATCGATGTCCAGCAACACCGCATAACGCAAGCGGCCGAGCGAGCTGCAGCCCTTCACCCAATACGCGGCATCGATTACGGCGACGTTTTCTTCATCCGCGTTCTTACGCAGCGTGGTGGCGATATCCGCGATCTCGCGCCGCCCGAACAACGCCTTTATTTCGGCGCGCTCGTTCTTGTCGAGTGGCCAGAAACGCTTGCCGAGGGGAATGCTCGGTTCAATATCTTCAATACGTTCGATCGCCAGTTGTTGCCACGTGCGCCGCACGGCTTCCTTCATCATGACGCGTACTGCTTCAGGCTTCGCGTTCTTGGCAGGGCGATGGCGGTGGTGATCGAAGGCGTGTTCGTAGCCTTGCGCGAGCGCTTCCATCATGCGTGCCGTCGTCACGCCGGGCAGGTCGGAGCCGCGTGCAGCCGTTGCCAGCGATAACCCCAGCCGGATAATGTCGTGCGCCGGATTACCGATCACGGTCTGGTCGAGATCGCGAATCTGGATCTCCACGCGGCCATCGGCGTTGGCGACCGGCCCGAGATTGCCGGTGTGGCAATCGCCGCAGATCCAGATCGCCGGACCTTCGGGCAGCGCGTGGCCTTCGATGCCGTCGAGCCATTCATAGAACTTGCTCGTATTGCCGCGCACGTAGGCATGCGCCGATTCGGCCATCTTCATGTTGCGGCGCGCGTTGAGGAGCGCCTGACGATCGTTGGGACTGGGGAGCTTGAGTTGCTTTCTCTTGGGCATGGGATCGTCCTGTGGTGCTCACATGGAGCAAGGCGCATGCCGTCGTTGCGTAATGAAATTGTAGGGTTTTCGGGCGATGCTTTTCGCGGGCTTTAATATTGCCGCATGTGTCCCATCTTGTGATCTCCTGGCCGGGCGTCAGGATTTTTGATCCGTTACGTTATCGAGCTGTGCTTTTTAAGGAGACGCAATGACGTTACCCACCTTTTCGATGGTCGATGCCGCGCCCACGCCGGTCGGTCCTTTTTCTCACGCAGCCGAAGCGGATGACTGGGTGTTTCTCACCGGCCAAATGCCGACCGATCCCGCCGATGACTCAAAGCCCTTGCCCGAGGGCGTTGAAGCGCAAACGCGACGGGTGATGGACAACCTGATTCTTGTGCTGGAAGGGATTGGGTTGTCGTTGGATAACGTGGTTAGCGTGCGGATTTTTCTGACCGAATTCAAACGCGATTACGCCGCGATGAACGAGGTTTATAAAAGCTACTTTCTGCCGAAGCCGTTGCCGGCGCGCACGTGTATCGGCGTGACGGGGTTGGCTCGCGATGCGCTCGTAGAGATTGATTTCGTGGCGAAGCGCTGAGGCTTTCTACGGGCTCTTTTTAGTTGCCGTTGAGTCCACATAGCGGAAGGTCAGGTTGATCCGTTCGCCGCGTGCCTCCGGTTCCTTCGGCACTCGATGGGCCCACTCAAGTTGCGTCCGGCCTTGCATGATAAGCAAGCTGCCGTGCGTGAGTTGAAGCGTATGAGTTTGGCGCGTCTTGGTATGCCGGAACTCGAAGGTTCGCGTTGTTCCCAGACTCACTGAGGCTATGGCCGGTTGTGGTCCCAGTTCGCGCTCCTTGTCCGCATGCCAGCCCATGCTGTCCATGCCTGTCCGGTAGCGGTTGAGCAACACGCTGTTGAAGCGGGTCTTCGATTCCGCTTCGGCCTGTGTTTTTAACGCCAGGACCGTTGGGGTCCACGGCTTGGGAATGTTGCGGATGCCGGAGTACACGTAGACCGCGCCGGGGTCCCCCTGCCAGGCCGTCAGGCGTGGGAAGGGCACTTTGCCAGCGGGCGTGTTCATGATGTCCTGCTGCCAGACGACTTCATCGAGCAAGGCAGCTAATGTGTCCGACGCCGTCGGCGGGTCCAGCCAGTCAGGCAGCCAGATAATGTCGGGCTTGGGGATGTCGTCGAATAGGTCGAACATGGCGGCTTTTCGCCTTCTGGGGCGGAGCTGGATTAGTCATCGTAAGTTAGCAGATTGTCGGCCTCGGAGCTTGCGCTCTCATATCTCAATGAGCAAGCTTCGTCACCGTCACCCGCTTCCTCAGCACGCGCGCTTGCAGCACGATCACCAGCAACAAAAACACGCCCCGTATCACCGATTGCCAATACGCCGACAGACTTATAAAGCCCAGTCCATTCTCGAAGTTGAGCAGGTTGAACACCAAACCCAGCAGTGCGACGCCGGCAATCGTCATTGCGATCGACCCTTGTCCTCCGGTCAATAACGTCCCGCCCAGCACCACTGCCGATATCGCGAACAACTCCCAACCCACGCCTTCATTCGGTTGCCCTGCGCCGAACTGCGCCGCCAGGATCGCTCCAGCTAATCCCGCCAGCAAACCGCTTAGCGCATAGACCGCAACCAGCGTCCGGTCCACGTTCAAACCCATCAAACGTGAGGCTTCTTCGCTGCCGCCTATTGCAAGCGCATGTCGCCCGAAGCGTGTGCTTCGTAGCGCCAGCCAGCCCAATATCGCAGCCACGGCCGCCACGATTCCCGGTATCGGCAGGGACAATAAGTCGCCTTGGCCAAAGTTGCCGAAACTCGAACTGGGCGCGATTGACACGGCATCGTTATGCCCCAGCAATAACGCCATTCCATGCGCCCCGAGGCTTGTCGCCAACGTTACGATGAACGGCAAGATCCGCATGTGCGTAATGACCAGGCCGTTCAACACGCCGACCGCGAGTCCCGCTCCCGCGCCGGCCACTACTGCGACCTCGCCGCCATGTGGACTCGCGAGTGCCGCTACAACACTCGCCAACGCCGCCACCGCGCCCACGGACAAGTCAATGCCACCCGTGATGATCACGAACGCCATGCCCACCGATATCAACGCGAACATCGAGTTGTATCGCCAGAATGAATTGATGTTGTACGCCGAGGCAAAATGGTCGTATCGAAGCACGCCCAGCACGAGCAACGCCGCTAACGCCAACAGAATGGGAAGGTTCTTTTTCATGTCGATATCTCCCTAACGCTGACGCCGCTGTACATACACTGCGGCAATGATGATCCCGGCTTTCACCACGAGCGCGGCAGCGTCGGGAATGCCGTGGGCGAGGAGGGTATATCGCAGCAATTGAATGATCAGCGCGCCGATCAACGTCCCGACTATGTACGCCTTGCCGCCCGTCAACGCCGTTCCGCCGACGGCCACCGCAGCAATCGCATCGAGCTCGGAACCTACACCAATCACGTTGGCGTCCGACGAAGAATTCACGGATATCGATATCAACCCTGCCAACCCCGCGAGCGCCGCGCACAAGGTGTACGCGATCATCTTCACGCGCGCCGTTGGGATGCCGCTCAAGTAGGCGGCCTGTTCGTTGCCGCCCGTCACGAGCAGGTACTGCCCGAACAAGGTCTTGCGCACGATCCATGCAAACAACGCCACGAGCGCAAGCATGAGGAACACTTGCGCCGGTACGCCCGCCACACGGCCCAGCGCGATCCACTGGAACGCGGGGTTGTTGAAGGCTTGCAGGCTTCCATCGGTGAACACCTGCGCAATGCCGCGCCCCGCGATGAACAGCACCAACGTCGCGACAATCGGCTGCACGGCAAGCCTCGTCACAAGAAAGCCGTTGAACACGCCGCAGAGGGCGGCTGCCAAAACGGGCAAGACAAAGGCCAATGCAATGCCGAACGGTCCCGCCATGTTCATGAAGATCATCGGTGCGAGCGAACCCGCAATCGCCATCGACGCGCCCACCGATAAATCGATACCCCCCGTCGCCACGACCAAGGTCATCCCAATGCCGACGATCACGATCGTCACCACCTGCGTCAGATTGACGTTGAAGGTCTGCAGCGACCAGAAGTGCTGCGTGAAGAGCAGGTTGAAGACGATCATCGCGAGCAGCACTGCGATCTCGCGTTGAACCGTGATTCGATACTTTTTCTTCGGCGCTGCTTGCACAAGCGGCGCGGCTGTGGCCGGTTGCGTTTTCTGATTCATGGCTGACCTTCTTTAGCATCGACGGCTTCGGCCAGCGCGGACTGCTCGCCCGATCCGTAAGCAATCGCATCCATGATCGACGCTTCGCTCATGCGCGCACCGTCGAGTTCGGCGACGGTCTTGCCATCGCGGATCACGACGGCGCGGTCGGCCACGGCGGTGAGCTCTTCCAGTTCCGATGCCGACAGCAACACCGCCAGCCCCGAGTCGCGCAAGTCGCGGATGATCTTCGCGACATCGGCTTTCGCGCCGACATCGATACCGCGTGTGGGCTCATCGAGCAGCAGCAGGCTTGGATTCGTCGCTAACCAGCGCGCCAGTAAAACCTTCTGTTGGTTACCGCCCGACAATTCGCGAATCGGCTGATCGGGCGAACGCAACTTGATCCCCAGCGATTCGATAAACCGATCCACGATCTCCCGTTGCTTCGCGACATCGACTACGCCGCGTTTGGTCAGCGTGCGCAGGCACACGAGCGTGAGGTTGTCGCGCACGGACAGCTCCGGCACGATGCCATCGCCTTTGCGATCCTCGGTGAGATACGCGATACCACGCGCAATCGCGTCTTGCGGCGACTTGAGCGTGACCGGCTTGCCGTCGATGGAAAGCGAACCGCGCTCGGCCGGATCCGCGCCGAACATCAGCCGCATGGTTTCCGTGCGGCCCGAGCCGAGCAGCCCGGCTAGACCCACAGCCTCGCCCGAGTGAACATCGAGCGATACGTCCGTCACCTTCGCGCCCGCACCTATGTTTGTCGCACTGATCGCCGTCGCCCCGCGTTTCGCGAGATTGGCTTCCTTCACGGCGCTGTCTTCATGCACGACGGCAGCGAGTGTGCGCCCGAGCATGGTGGTCACGAGTTGCAGTTTGTCGAGCGCAGCCATCGGGCTTTCCGCGACGGTTTGCCCATCGCGCATCACGGTGACGCGGTCGCACAGCGCATACAACTCATCCAGCCGATGCGAGACGAAAATCACCGCGCGGCCGTCATCGCGCAAACGCCGCACGACGCTGAACAGCAGTTCGACTTCGCGTTCATCGAGCGAGGACGTGGACTCGTCCATGATGACCATCTTCGCCTCCGACGATACCGCCCGCGCCAACGCCACCATTTGTTGAATGGCAGTCGAAAACTCACGCACGGGCTTGCTCACATCGATCTGCAAGCCAAAGGAGTCGAGCAATTCCTGTGCACGCCGATGAATCGTCTTCCAGTCGATCAAGCCAAACCGGCGCGGTTCGCGGCCCAGAAAAATGTTCTCGGCAATCGAGCGGAACGGGACGAGATTGATCTCCTGATAGATCGTGCTAATGCCGGCTTCGCGCGCTTCTTTCGGGCTGCGGAAATCGGCTTCGCGGCCATCGAAGCGAATGGTGCCCGCCGTGCGCCGATAGGCGCCGGTGAGAATCTTGATGAGCGTCGATTTACCCGCGCCGTTCTGCCCGATCAGCGCATGCACCTCTCCGGCTGACACGGACAGCCGCGCATGGCGCAACGCGGCTACGCCACCAAAGCTGATGTCAATGTCCTGCATCTCGAGCAGCGGCGGGCGGGTCATGGAGGAAGATCCAGATTGCGGCGTGTTCATCTAGCGCGTCTCCCTGGCGTTGGTTTCCCGCGATAGATGCGGTCCGTCCGCCGGATACAAAAGAAGCGACGGCCCGCTAAAGACCGGGCGCGCCGCTTCGAACATCTTCATTGCTCTGTACCAAGAGCGATACACGTTCGCTCAATAGCCGTATTGCATGCTCTGCGCTACGTTGCTTTTATCGTAGAAGCGGTCGGAGACTTTCACCCATGGCGGTATCGTTTCACCCTTCGCGAACTTCTGCGCGACATCGCATGCGAGCGGGCCGAAGAACGGGCTCGACTGCACGCTCGCGCCGAGTTCGCCGGCCGCGATGGCGTCCATGCCGCCCTTCGTCCCGTCGATAGTCACAATCGTGATGTCCTTGCCCGGCTGCTTGCCGGCCGCCTTGATCGCAGCGATTGCGCCAAGCGCCATTTCGTCGTTATGCGCGTAGACGGCGGTTACATCGGGATGAGCCTGAAGCAGCGTTTCCATGACTTGCCGACCCTTGTCGCGCGCGAAATCGCCGCTCTGCGATGCCACGATCTGCATGCCCGGATTCTTCGCGATCACATCGTCGAAACCCCTCTTGCGATCGTTCGCAGCGGACGCACCCGTTGATCCTTCCAGTTCGACGATTTTGCCCTTGCCACCGGTCGCTTTAATCAGCCAGTCGGCGGCGCGTTGCCCTTGGTCGATGAAATCCGAGCCGATAAACGTGATGTAGTCCTGGCCCGCTTTAGCCACCGATTGATCCACGTTACGGTCGACCAGGATCACGGGAATGCCCGCTTTCTTCGCTTGCAACACGATCGGCGCAAGCGGCTTTTCTTCACGCGGCGGGAACACGATCAGGTCGACGTGCTGCGCGATCATGCTCTGGATATCGGCGACTTGTTTCGATGCCGAGCTGTTCGCGTCGGTCATCACCAATTGCCAGCCGCACTTCGCCGCGATGTCCTTGAAGCTCTTGGTTTCGGCCAGACGCCACGGGTTGTTGCTCTCGGTCTGAGCGAAGCCGACGCGCAGCGGCTTCTTGTTCGCGAGTTTCGGCAGGCCGGCGTCATCGGCGTGGGCAATGCTGAGGCCCGCTGACATCGACAGCGCGAGCGCGGACGCGGCAAGCACGCGCAACGGGAATTTGCGTTTGTTGAAGTTTTCAAGCGACAGCATGTCTTCCTCCGGTATGGATGGTCCTGTTTTTTTAGGTGCCTCAGTCCTGCTGTGTTTTCCGTCTTCTCTGCTCCATCTCAATAAGTCGGGGTGCGATGATGCGATGATTACTTCACCGTATTTTATTATTGATCAATCGCTAATATTATTAATTTCTGGCTGTTTTGCTACGGTGATTACCCTTACCGATGCACGCTCGACCAACGGTCCATCGAGCTTCACGGTGCGTCGGCGAACGGGGGCGCCGGCGGCGCGGTTGTGCTCTTCCTGGAGCAGCGTTTCGACGGCCCATCGGCCCAGTTCGTAGTTCGGCAAGACGACCGTGGAAAGAGGCGGATGGGTATGCCGGGCAATTTCCTGATCGTCGTAACCGAGCACCGATACGTCATCCGGCACGCGCAGTCCCAGCTGCTTGAGCGCTTCGATCGCGCCGAGCGCCATCAGGTCGTTCGCGCAGAAAATGGCGGTTGGCGGGTTGGATTCGCGCATGAGCGAAAGTGTTTGTTCGAAGCCAGAGCCAGAGCTCCAGTCGCCTTCACGCACCAACTCGGCGGCGAATGGAAGATCAGCCGTCGCGAGCGCCATCCGATACCCCTTCAGCCGGTCACGCGACGCGTCTTGCCAGGGCTCACCGTTCACATACCCAATCCTTCGATGCCCCGCGTTCAGCAAATATTCCGTCGCGGTATGGCCTCCCGTGACCTCCGCCGGGACCACCGATGAAAGCTCGGAATCACTTGTGTAGCAGTTCAACAGGACCGTCGGCACTTTTGAAAGCGCTGCCGGAAGCGTCACCTTGCGCGTATAAACGGTCGCGTAGATCACGCCAAGTACGTTGGGATTGGTGAGCGTCGCGTCGAGCACCTGCCGCTCGATTTCCGCGTTGCCGTGGGTCGAGTAAACAGCAAGCATTCGGCCGTTTGCGAACGCTGTATCGCGTGCGCCGTCAATGTTCACTACCGGATGCGGACTTGTAGATATCTCATCGGCGAGATACACGATCAGGTTCTTTTCGTCCGCCGTGATCGCCGCGTCCGACGGTTCGCGCGTCGTCATCCGGTAGCCGAGATCCTGCGCCGCCTTGAGTACTTTGTTTCGGGTGGTATCGGAGAATTTCGCGCCGGTCGCGTTGTTCAGCACGAGCGACACGGTGGATTGCGAGACGCCGGTCAGCTTCGCGATGTCGGTCATCGTCGGACGGCGTTGTGTGGATTTTTTCATTTTGTGAGGCCGCGAAAAAGCGGCGTTGTCGATGCGCTGAAACGGTCTTTGGATGCCGCCGACGTTACCACTAATATTTCCTACCGACAACGCTCAGAAACCATTGATGCGCATGGCTTACCGTGCGATTCAACCAATCTAAGTGTTATTACTAATAATATTGACTAGCCGATAGCGATCGTGCGATTCTCGGGATGCAAGCCGCGCGTGCCGACCGCGCCCGATTCGCGTGGCGCAACACAAGGAGACGACGATGGCCCGCTACGACGAGCGCGCTCGCGATGCACTTGCGGAGGATTTCGAACGCGATGGTTTTGTCCTGCTGCCGAGCCATTTCCCGCGTGCGACGCTCGAAACATGGCGCGCGGCTTTCGAGCTGTTGTTCAAGCCCCATGCAGACGCGGCACAGCAGCAGGGTGGCAGCGGCAATCGCGGGCCGGGCCGGTATTACGTCACGTTGCCGTTCGAAGGCGAGTTCGCCGACCCCGCCATTTTTTGCGATGACGACGTGCTGGGGATCGTCGAGCGAATCGCCGGGCCTGATCCGGTGATGTGTCAGCTCGCTACCGATACCCCCGTGCGTGGTTCCGACTTCCAGGGCTGGCATCGCGACACGCCGCCTTTGTTCGATAATTTCCCAGAAACGCCGTCGTTCCAGTTGGCGGTGAATTTTCCGCTCGTCGATGTAGATGAACGAAACGGCTCGCTGGAAACGACGCGCGGGACGCATCGGATATCGCGGGAGGAGGCGCTTGCGGGTTTGGTGAGTGGCAAGTTCCCGGCTGAACGCGTCCCGATGCAACTCGGCGACGCGATGATCCGCGATGTGCGCGGGTTACATCGAGGAACGCCGAATTTCATCGATACCCCGCGTCCGATGGTCGTTATCGGTTATAGCCGTTCGTGGTATTTCAGGCCGGAAGTGCAGATACAAGTGCCACGCGACGTGTTCGCCGCACTGCCTGCCCGCGCGAAACGGCTGCTGCGTTATAGCCCGCAAGTCGAGCAGACACCGCGGACCTTCGACGAAAGTTATCAACGGTTTGCATATTGAACGACGCCGCCACGCCCACTACCATTACCAAGCACGCTGACGACGCGTTTCGCATCGCGTTGAATGATGGCGAGCTAATCGAACTGCGTTCGGGGGATCGGCGGGTGCTGCTTGCGCCGCACGTAGGCGGCGCGATCGCGGCGTTCTACGATCTGCCAGACAGTGCCACGATCGCCACTAGCGCAACGCCGTTGCATTGGCTGCGTCCCGCTTCGGCCGACGCACTCGCCTCCTGCAACCCGCTCGGCATGGCGAGCTTTCCCTTGCTGCCGTACTGCAATCGACTACGCGACGCGCGTTTTGTCTTCGACGGCCACAAGGTCGATCTATCCCGCGATGGCAATTCGTTCGATCACGCGCTGCACGGGCACGCATGGCGGCGGTCGTGGCGAGTTGGCTCGGTATCGGCAACCGCGGTCGAGTTACACCTGAACCACGAACCCGGCGATGAACCGGCGCACCACTGGCCGTATCGATACGAAGCGACGCAGCGTTTTGAACTTGACGCTTCAGAAGGCTTGTTCGTCACGATGTCGATACGCAATCTCGCCGATCGGCCCATGCCGTTCGGCATGGGCCACCATCCTTATTACCCGCGAACGCCCGCCACGCGCATTCGCACCAACGTGCGCGCGATGTGGCACGCCACAAAGGATCTCCTGCCGACGTTTCTCGGTGCACATCCTTGCGTCGATCTGCTGGCATCGCCGGGAGGCTTATCCGCCGATACCTTCGATCTGGACAACAACTTCGCCGGCTGGTCGAGGTCCGCGATCATCGACTGGCCTGACGAACGCCGGAGCATCAGGCTTTCCGCCGATGCCCCGTTCGACCACATGGTTCTATACGCGCCCGCGGCGAACCGGGATCTGCTGTGCGTGGAACCGGTGACGAATACGGCGGACTTTCTGAATCTCGATGCGACGCGAGAGGACGTGGGCGGCGGGGTTTTGATGCCGGGCGAAACAAGCACGGCACGCTTCGGCTGGACACCGCGCGGTCCCGGATCAGCACTTACCTGACAGCCGCCTTCCCCTTTCCCGGTATCATCCTGAAATTATTCGCGTGCTTGATCCATCAACCGCAACAGCACGTTCAGAAATCTCAAAAATGCAGGGAAGCACAATGACGACGATCGACGGCGCGCCGGGCGAATCAACACAACCGCGCCGGATTTTGCTCGTCGACGATAGCGTCGATGCAGCCGAAGCCATGTCGATGTTGCTCGAGACGCTCGGTCATGAGGTGCGCGTCATGCACGACGGCCCGAGCGCCCTCGCGATAGTCGATGACTTCGCGCCCGAGGTAGTGATCCTGGATATCGGTTTGCCCGGCATGAGCGGCTTCGACGTCGCGCGGGAATTGCGCACGCGCGCAGTGACAAAAACGGCGTTGCTGATCGCGTTGACCGGTTATGGCGCGGACAGCGACAAGCAAGCGGCCCGTGATGCGGGCTTCGATCATCATCTGGTGAAACCCGTGTCGTTCACGGCGATAGAAACGGTGATCGCCACGTCGTTTTCTGGCGGTGAGAAGTCGTAAAACTCCGCCTCACTCCACCCGCAGCTTCGCCATATACGGCAGATGATCGGACAGCCAAGCAGTGTCCTGCGTCGGCGTGATCCATTCCACCGGTTTCATCCCGCGCACGAACATCTTGTCGAGCGCGAGCGCCGGTGAAAACGCCGGGTAGGTCCGCCCGGATTCACCGAGCATGGTCGCCACTTCGCTCAAACCGAGTTCACCGAAAAGCGGCACGGAATCGTTGCGCCAATCGTTGAAATCGCCTGCCAGAACGAGCGGTCCTTCAGGCGCTTCCTTCGAAATCCACAAAGCGATCCAGTTCATCTGCCGCAACCGCGCCGCCCGCGTCAACGCGAGATGCGCGCACAGCAGCGTGACCGAACGCCCGGCGAACGTGGCGCGTGCGACCAGCAAACCCCGCCGCTCGAACCGGTGCGCCGAAATATCCCAGCGTCCGCCCAGATCGAGCGGATGCGGCGAAAGAATTGCGTTGCCATGCCGCCACGACGGTTTGAACACGTTCTGCCCGAGCGCGATCTGCATATCGAGCGATGTCGCAATTTCCGTCGCCTGGCAATGCCAGATGTCGTCGACGGGGGCATCGAGCGGATTGCCGAAGCTCGCGGCTAGCACCGGCTGCGGCATCCGGCGCGCCATGGCTTCCTGCAGGAAATAAGCATCGGCTTTGGTCGACTGAACCCAGCGCTGCATGGCGCTCCACGCCTGGAGGCCGAGCGGTGAGCGCCCCTTGTGCAGGTTCCAGCTCACGGCCACGAAGTCGAGGGTGTCGTGAGCGGAGGGAATTCCGGAGGTGAAATGTTCTGGATTTCGCATGCGATGAATGAGTTGACCGCGGAGTTGAACGGCGCGGTGTGGGACGCGGCGGCGTCGAGTGTGATTCGACGCGCGGCGCGCGCTACTGCGCAGCCGTCGCCAGCGTCGCACGAACCTTGTAGGCGAGCGACGGGTTTTTATCGACGATCTGCCACGTTGACCATTCGCCGGGCTTCAAAACCAGTCCGGGATGCGCGGCGTTGACCTGACGCGGCTGCGGCGGCAGCTTGCAACCCGCTGCGGTGACGGGCGCGGCGCTGTCCTGCAGCGTTTCCTGGGCGTCGATTTGCAGCGTGATGTCGTCGCTGTTGGCGTGGATCGGAGAAACGGTGAGGGTGCGCTGCAGGTCGATATCGCCGGCGGGTTTGTCCGCGCAACCTACGTTGTTCTTCACCACGTGATGGTGGGTATCGGTACGGGCCTGGCCGACGCTCGTCGTGCCGGTGAAGCTGTCGATCTGCTGACCGTCCTGCAAAACCTGCAATTCCCATTTGACCGGCTGCGGCGGCGTGCTTTGTGCAAGGGCGCCGAAAGGCGCGGCAATCGCGGCGCAGAACAGCAACGCTGCCGTGTGATGTTTCAACATATGAGCTTTTCTCCTGATCCCTTATTACGTATGGGCCATGGCCCCTTCGATCCGGGTAGCTTGTTTTCTGACATTGATCTGATGCTGGCGTTCAGCGCCGTCTGTTTCCAAAAGCTACAAACGCGAGCGCAAAAACTGCAGTTATCCTTCACGCCCCGATGCGTCGGGCGACGCACTTTTCGCACCTGCTCGCAGCGGCTTTTTCCGCCGCGCAACTTGTCGATCATACAAGCGCTTCGGCTCGCCTGCCGACACCATCGCAATTTCCCCGATTTAGCAGCAGACGCCCGGGACTGCTCGCTTGCGTGCATTTTTATGGCCGATAAACTGAATTTATCGATCAACAATTCGGGGAAAACGATGACCACCGCCGTAGTCAAACAAGAGCTCGCCGTGGCGTCGTTCAGCAAGGTCTACGACCTGGACGAAGTCGAAACCGCGTTGAACGGCATGAGCGAAGGGGGCAGCGAGGCGCTGCGCGCAACGTACGAAAAGATGCTGAAAGCGGGCAATCTGCGCTTCTGCGTGAAGCCGAACAGGATGCCGTCCATTGACGATCTGGTTGCCGATCTGCCCAATTTCGAGGAACCGCTCAACGACATCCGCAAGCAGATCGCGCTGTGTCTCGAAACCGAGGACCGGCTCGAATTGATGCCGATGCTGCTGCTCGGCGACCCGGGTATTGGCAAGACGCATTTCGCGAAGCAGCTTGCGCGCTTGCTCGGCACGTCCTGTCATTACCTCGCAATGAGTTCGCTGACCGCGGGCTGGATCTTGTCGGGCGCGTCGTCGCAATGGCGCAACGCGAAGCCGGGCAAGGTTTTCGATGCGCTGGTGAATGGCAGTTACGCCAATCCGGTGATGACCGTCGATGAAATCGACAAAGCGACCGGCGACGCGCAATACGATCCGCTCGGCGCGCTGTACGCGTTGCTGGAGCACGATACGGCGCAGAGTTTCATCGATGAATTCGCCGAGATTCCGATCAACGCCGGCAACGTCGTGTGGATCGCGACGGCGAATCAGGCGAACACGATTCCCGAGCCGCTGCTGAACCGGATGAACGTCTACGAGATCGCACCACCGGATCGCGATGGCGCGCGCCGTATCGCACAATCGATTTATCACGAGATCCGCAGCGCGCATGCGTGGGGCGCGCGCTTTCCGGAAACACTCGGCGATGCGCCGCTCGATGCCTTGACGAAGGCGTCGCCACGCGAAATGCGGCGGGCGATGCTCAATGCGTTCGGCAATGCGCGTATCGATAACCGGCATGAGGTGCAAGCGAAGGACATCGAACTCGGCAATGGCAGCCGGAAGAAATCGATCGGGTTTTGAACAGGCTGAATTGCCCAAACCTGCAAAAACACTCCAAAATATGGCCTGAAACTGACTTTTTCCGGGCAAAAAGGCCATATTTCTCGATCTAGCCTCGATTGTTTCGGAAAATGGGGTCTCGCTGGAATTGACACTGAGAATCACGCAATAAAGCGCAATAAAGCACCTGAGCCGGTTCCGTCGGCTGGCCTAGAATAGTGAGATGGACAGAATCGAATGTGTGGTGATTGGCGCTGGCGTGGTCGGACTCGCCGTCGCGCGGGCGATGGCCGCCCGCGGTCGCGAGGTGATCGTGCTCGAGGCGGGCGAAGCGGTCGGGATCGGCACGAGTTCGCGCAACAGCGAGGTGATCCACGCGGGTCTTTATTACCCGCGCGGCTCGCTGAAGGCCGACTTGTGCGTACGCGGCCGCGCGATGCTCTACGAGTATTGCGACGCGCGTGGCGTTCCGTACAACCGCTGCGGCAAATTGCTCGTTGCCACGGCGCGCAACCAGTTGCCGCAACTCGCGGCGATCCAGCACAAGGCTGTTGAGAACGGCGTCACGGATCTGGTACGCGTGAGCGGCGCCGAGGCAATGGAGCTGGAACCGCAGCTTCAGTGCGTGGAAGCGGTGTTGTCGCCGCAGACCGGCATTATCGATAGCCATCAATTCATGCTTGCGTTGCAAGGCGACGCCGAACGCGAAGGCGCGACGGTGGCATTCCATACGCCGGTGACGGATATCGATGCTCGCGATGGGTCGTTTATTGTGGAAACCGGAGGCGAGGCGCCGATGCGTTTCCAGGCCGGCTGCGTGATCAACAGTGCGGGGCTGTGGGCGAACCAGATCGCGCGCACTATCCGCGGGCTCGACGCGCGCCATGTGCCGCCCTTGTATTTCGCGAAGGGCAATTACTTCAGCGTGAGCGGCCGGACGCCGTTCGAGCGCCTGATCTATCCAATGCCAAATGAAGCTGGACTGGGCGTGCATCTCACCGTGGATATGGGTGGGCAGGCCAAGTTTGGTCCGGACGTGGAATGGATCCAGAAGATCGATTACTCCGTCGATCCGCAGCGTGCGGCGGGTTTTTACGCCGCGATTCGCGCGTATTGGCCGAATCTTCCCGACGATGCACTGCAACCCGCTTACGCAGGGATTCGGCCGAAGCTTTCCGGGCCCGGGCAGCCGGCGGCCGACTTTCTGATTCAGGGAAGGGCGGCGCATGGCATGGCGGGGCTGGTGAATTTGTTCGGCATCGAGTCCCCCGGATTGACCGCTTCGTTGGCGATTGCGGAAAAGGTTGCGAAGATGCTCGGATAAATGGGTGCTCGCTTATCTCAAAGATTTGGCCGAGTACGTTGCGCTCCACGTTGATATCCTTTGGCATCGCCGTCGACAAGAACGGCGCACACCCCCAATACAACGGAGCACATCTTCATGAAATCCTCACGACGCACGTTCCTGATCTCGAGCATTGGCGTGGCATCGGCACTGGCGGTATCGCGCACCGCATTCGCCGCCGACCCCGTCAAACTGGCTGAATCGGACGCAATGGCGCAAGGCCTCGGCTACAAGCTCGACGCCACGACTGTCGATAAAGCCAAATTCCCGCGCTACGCCGCCGGCCAGGATTGCGGCAATTGCTCGTTCTATCAAGGCAAACCTACCGACGCTTTCGCCGGATGTCCCATGTTCGGCGGCAAGCAGGTTGCATCGAAGGGCTGGTGCAACGCATATAACAAGAAAGCCTGAGCCGCCCAGAACTGGAAACTGACGTACCCGGCTAACATCGAAACGCGCCTCGCTACTTGAACCGGGCGCGTTTTTTATCGTCGCTTGAAAACGATCTCAGCGCTCTTTACACTCGCATGGCATCTGACCCGGTGCGTCGAATCGCCGCACCTTCGACGCAAGCGGCACAACCCAGCGCAGACGAAACGCCCTCGCGGGCGGAGGCGACATGGCAACGGTGAGACGAGGCAGCTCCAACGGTTCCAGTGATTCCGGCGCTTTGCGCAGAACGCCGAACACCCGCGCGATCGTGGCGGCCGTGATCGGCAATGCGCTCGAATGGTATGACTTCGTGGTCTTCAGCTTCATGACCGTCGTGATCTCGAAGCTGTTCTTCCCCACCACCAGCGACTACTCCTCCATCCTCCTCACCACCGCGACCTTCGGCGTGGCGTTCGTGATGCGACCGATCGGCGGCATCGTGCTCGGGCTCTACGCCGATCGCGCCGGACGCAAAGCGGCGCTGACGCTGGTGATTGCGTTGATGACGCTCGGCATTCTCCTGCTCGCGATCGCCCCGCCGTACGCGGCCATCGGTCTCGGTGCGCCGTTGATCATTGTGTTTGCGCGGCTGTTGCAAGGTTTCTCGGCCGGCGGCGAGTTCGGCAGCGCAACGGCGTTGCTGATCGAAGCAGCGCC
This sequence comes from Caballeronia sp. SEWSISQ10-4 2, assembly GCF_030464885.1. Classification (GTDB taxonomy): domain Bacteria; phylum Pseudomonadota; class Gammaproteobacteria; order Burkholderiales; family Burkholderiaceae; genus Caballeronia. Next base: position 129,848 of record NZ_JALPRJ010000011.1, read on the forward strand.
TTTCTCCCGGCGCGGTTTCTACGGCAGCTTCCAGATGGCGAGCCAAGCGGCGTCGCTGCTGCTGGGTGCCATCGTCGGATCGATCATTACGCGCAACATGTCGCCCGAAGCGCTGATGTCATGGGGATGGCGCGTGCCGTTTATCTTCGGGCTGATCATTGGACCGGTCGGGTTTTATCTCCGGCGCAACATGCTGGAAACCGAGGCGTTCATGCACGCGCAAAAGATGGCGCGGCGCGCGACGCTCGGCGAAGTGTTCCGCGAACATAGCCGCGAAGTCATGTGCGGACTCGGCGCGGTCATCGCGCTGACAGTGACCGTTTATGTGTTGATCGGCTATCTGCCGACGTTCGCCGTCAAGCAGTTGAAGCTGCCATTCGGCCAGTCGTTCACTGCGTTGATCGTGGGCAATTTGCTGCTGACGGTGTTGTCGCCGGTCGCCGGTGCGTGGTCTGACAGGATCGGCCGAAAGGGATTGTCGCTGTGGTCGCTGATCGTCACGCTCCTGATCATCTATCCCTTGTTCGTGTGGCTTTCCGCTGAACCCAGCGTGACGCGATTGATTATCGTGCAGGGCATTTTGTCGATCACGCTCGCCGGGTATTACGGGCCGTTCGGCGCGCTGCTCGCCGAGTTGTTTCCGGCGCATATCCGCTCGACGGGGTTATCGATTGCGTACAACGTCGCGGTCATGCTGTTCGGCGGCTTTGGGCAATTCGTGGTGACGTGGCTCATCAAGGTGACCGGTTCACCGCTGGCGCCGACGTTCTACGTGATGGTGGGCATCGCACTGTCGATCATCGCGGTCGCCTTCATTCCTGCCGCGCGCCACGCCGATGTCGACGAAGCGCGGGTCTTGTCCTGATGTTTTGATGGAACACTGATGAAAGTCGTTAAAAGCCGCGAATTTACGGCCGAGCGCGCGTGGGGCGCACTCGATATCACCACGATGAATGGCGTCTCATGCCGCCTGCACTGGACCGACGCGCCGTATAAATGGCACGTGAACGATGGCGAGGAAGTTTTCGCGGTGATGCACGGCCAGGTGCGAATGCGCGTGCGGCGAGACGGCGTGGAGGAAGAAGTGCTGCTCGATGCCGGCGATATCTTTCATGCTCAGCCCGGCGATGAGCATATTGCCGAGCCGGTGGGTATCGCGCGAATTCTGGTAATCGAGAAGCAAGGGAGTGTTTGATTGATCTGATTATTCAATCAAGCCCGCGATCAACCCCGCGGCGAATGCGAGGCCGAAGGCAAGCGTTAAAAAGCCGTTCCGCGACACGCCGGAACGGCCTCTTTTATTCAGCAGACGATAAACCCGCGCTGCGCTTTATCCCCGCTTCGTTCTGCGGTCATAGATAGCGCCGCGTTCATTCGGCCAAACTCCTCGCTCCAAGCTTAAACCGCGGCCTTACGTTCCAGCCCTGCCTTCACCAGCAAGTCCGCCAACGCTTCCGTCATCCCGCCTTCATGTTTTGTCGCGAGGTCCTGCAATTGCCTGACGAGATCGCTGTCCAGCTTGCAGGCGAACGGCACGAGCCCTTTCTCCTGATCCAGCCGGCGCTGTTCGCGCTTGTCGAGTTTCGGCTGCGCGGCTTGCGGGCCGAAGCTCGACGCGCTGTTTTGCTTCAAGCCGTTGGCGAGCTTAAGCGCCTTGTTTTTTTCCAGATCGAATTTTTTCACGCGAAGCTCCAAAAGCTATAGAGGCACAAAGGCCGAGGCGCGTATTGTACGCACGTCACGCGACCGGCCTGTTAGCCGGATGCCGGAACCGGCGGATTGCCCGGCGCGCCGTCCATCAGTTCTTCGATTCGCGCCCGCATCCGTTTCCAGTGCGACCCTTCCCAAAATACCCGCCGGCACACATCGCAAGTGACAAAACGCGCGTGCCGTTCGAGCACGCCTTCCGGCACACGATCGCTCACTTCATCCGCATTCGCGCGACGCAGCGGCGCATTGCACATCAGGCACAGGCGGAAAGGGCGGACGTGTTGCGCGAGTCCGAGCCGCGTTGCGACTTCGCGCCATTGCGCATCGGGTTGCAGCGCGCGCACATAGCAGCCGTGGACGAGCGTGCGGCGCTTGAGCAATTCGCGATCGCGCGTGAGCACTACGCGATGTTCGGTCAGCGCCAGCTGCTCGATTTCATCGTCGGGAAAATGATTGTCGTAGCGGGTATCGAAACCGGCTAGCCGAAGCAGTTGAGCGAGCGCGCCAAGATGTGCATCGGCGATAAATCGCAGCGTCTCGAGCCGCAACGGCGCGCGCAGCGGATGCGCGATTTCAAGCGCGCGCGGCATGACGCCGGGCGGATAGACATCAATAAAGTCAGCGTTTTCGATGGGTGCATCGAAACCTGCCGACACGCCGTTGCGTAGAATCAGCGTCACCTCCGTGTGAGGCACGCCGAGTGCTTCGATCATATGCTTGGTCGTCGACGCCGCCGGACACACGCACGCAAACGCCTGTTCGCGCTGCGGCCGCGCCAGGAACTCATTTAACTCCCGATGAAAACGGAACGTGGCAGTCGTCATGGATTCGAGTATCGCATCGCTTCGACGCGCCTGCTTTGAGTCGCGCTGGCGCCGGGTTCATCGGGAACTCATCGCATTTGTCGAAAAAGGAGCACGACATGAATATCGGATTCATTGGACTTGGCAACATGGGCGTCGCGATGGCGCTGAATGCATTGAAGGCAGGCCACACGGTACGCGTCTGGAACCGTTCGCCCGACGCGGCGAAACCGCTCACCGAACACGGCGCGCGCGTGGTTGCGTCGCCGGATGAAGCGTTCGCCGGCGACGCGGTGTTTTCCATGCTCGCCGATGACGCCGCGTTGCGCGCGGTCCTGATCGACAGCGGCCTGCTCGAGCGCGCGCCGAAGGGCCTTGTGCACGTGAACATGGCGACGATTTCCGTCGCGTTCTGCGAGGAGCTGGCGGGCCTGCACGAACGGCGCGGCGTGGCGTATGTCGCGGCGCCCGTGCTCGGGCGACCGGACGTGGCGGCGGCGGGCAAGCTGAACATCGTGGCGGCGGGTGCGGACGATGCCATCGCGCGCGTGCAGCCCATCTTCGATGTCATCGGCCAGAAGACCTGGCGCGTCGGTACTGCACCGCAACACGCGAACGTGTTCAAGCTGGCGGCGAACTTCATGCTGGCATCGGCGATCGAAACAACTGCGGAGGCGGCGTCGCTGATGACCGGGCATGGCATCGATCCCCATGCGTTCCTCGACGTGATCACGAACACGCTGTTTCCGGGACCGGTGTACCAGGGCTATGGCCGGATGATTGCCGACAACCGCTATGAACCGGCGTTGTTCAAGGCGCGGCTCGGGCTGAAAGACGTGCGGCTCGCGCTTGCAGCCGGCGACGCCGTGAACGTGGCGCTGCCCATGGCGAGCCTGGTGCGCGACAACCTCATCGACGTTCTTGCTCAAGGCGACGGCGACAAGGATCTGGCGGTGCTGGGAAAAGTCGCGGCGCGGCGCGCGGGAAAGAAGGTGTGATTCTTGCGCAGTTGTAAAGGGGAGTCGCAATGTCCGGATGCGACGGCGTTGTATCGACAAGAAATAGCGGCAATGGACGGGAACGTTCCCTATACTTGTCGCGCCGTCTGCCTCAGGTTTTGAATTGTTTCGAATCGAACAGCATTCGGTGGCGCACATACGGGCACACGTCGCAGGTGCAGGCTTTTTAAAAGGTCTCGTTGGCGACGAACCGGCATGGAAGCTGGCATGGAAGCAACTTGGACGTTGCCTTCAAAGCCAGCTTATAAAAAGATGAAGCGGAGACAGGACAGCGCCCACTATGAAAAGCACTCTTCGGGGTCTCATGTTCGTGGCGGCATCGGCGGCCCTTGCGTGGGCTTGCCTGAGTACGCCCGGGATCGCTCTCGCTGACGACACTCCCAATGCCTGCGATGCATTGAAGCGCATCGTGGCGGCCGCGCCTGACGGTTTCACCTCCCTGCGACCCGACGATGGCAAAGCCGTCGCGCAGCCGTACGGCCGTGATGCGCAGTGCGCGGCGAAAGCCGGCACTTTTACCTGCATGTGGACGAAAGCGGCGGACGCCGGATCGGCGGCTGACGCGTTGCAGGGCGTGGCGGCGGACATTGCCGCCTGCCTGCCGGACGCCACACACGATCAAAACTCACCGGGTCGCCAGCATTTTTATATTGGCGCGCGTGGGCAGCGCACGCAGATCACCGCGACCACCGCCGGTGCTGGAAAGTTGACGCTCGCGGTGTCGGGCAAATGAGGGGGCAGTCGTGACCAAGCGTGTTCTCATAACCGATGACGACGACGACGCCCTGAGCTGTCTGGCCAATCTGCTGACGGGTCTGGGCCATCAAGTGGCGCAAGCGTCGTGCGGAGCGCAGGCGCTCGATGTCGCGCGGCAATTCTCGCCGGATGTGGTGATCCTGGATCTGGGCATGTCGCCGATGGACGGTCTTTCCGCCGCGCGAGCGTTGCGCGCGTTGCCCGGCGGCCCGTCGATGCTTCTGGTTGCGCTGACTGGCTGGGGCCAGCCGCAGCACCACGCGATGACGCAGGAAGCCGGTTTCGATATCCATCTGGTGAAGCCCGTTTCCATCGATCAATTGGGTTTTATCCTCTCGATGACGCAGCCTTGATGTTGTATGCGTGCAACGAATTAATGTGAAGTGACACGCAGATGTTGCGCTGCACCAATGGTTTTGGTACAGTTCAGTTGTCTCCTCCATGTCTCCACTGATATGGATTCAGCCCGCCCATCTTAGGCGGGCTTTTTTTTCGCCTGCTCGCTCCATTTCGCCCGCACCCATCAAAACCTGTACGACACCGCCAAAAACGTAATCAGCGGATTAGCGTTCAGCTTTGACTTCGTCGTAGCGAGCTCGGTACCGTCAGCCGCCTTGATGATCAACGACGATGTTGTCTTCAACGGAATGTAGGTTAGCGAAGCAATCAAACCCCAGTGTTTGTCGAAGTTATAAGTTGCGCCGATATTGAACACCGGTTGCCACGACGACGAAGCCTTCGCCTCCACCGACGTCTGTCCCGGTTTGCCCGCACCCGCCGCCAGCACCGCACCAAGATTATTCTGCGTCGATGTGACGAAGCCGTTGGTCAGCTTAATGTTCGTGAAGAAGTTGTACGACACGCCCAAGCCCGCGAACGGCCGGAACGCCGCGGTCGGCGAATTGAAGTAGTACTGGAAAATCAGCGCAGGGCTCCACTGCCGCACGCTTTTCACGATCGGATTGGTTTGATCGAGATTCTGGTTGCCCAGCGCGCCCGCCGGCCCCGGCGGCTGAATCGTGCCGTGACCATCGAGTTCGAACTCGGGCGGCACACCGCCCACGAACGTGGTCGCAATGTGATCGGTGAAAAAGTGCGTGAAGACGAGGCCGAAGGTATCGGCGCTCTTCGTCGACAAGCTCGTGCCCGCCGACGTGAATTGCGACGGCAAGCGCAGCGGCGTATTGATCGGCGTGGGCGCGACATGCGTGGTCAGCGCATCGCTCGAGTCCTGTGGCATGACGTGGAACCAGCCGAATCCCACGACGTTATCGCCGGCACTTTGCGCATGTGCCGACAGCGACGCACACGCTGCCACCGCTACAGCCAACGGTTTTCCCGCAGCCAAAAGCTTTTTCATTTCGTCTCTCTTCGGTTACAGGCCGTCATGCGAACGCTGCTCGTCTTCGTAGAAAGACGGGCATTGTTCGCATGCAGCCGTTTTTGATGGGCTGCCGGACGGTTACTGCACAAACGAGCCGATGGTGAAATACGGTGTCGTCGGGTCGCTCTGGTCGAGGTAGCCGAACACGCCCCCGGAGAAGATGAACTTGCCGGTCGGCGTCGTGCCGCTCGACGCACCCACTACAGTCGATGTCACCAGACCCGGAAGGGCTTCCGTGTAATCGAGATTCAGCGCGCGCGACAACGCGACCTGCGACGGCTGGAACGGATCGATCAAGGTGGCTTGCGTGCCGCTGAGCGCGGTCGTCCGGTAATTGAAGGCGTTATCCACGCCGACGTATTCGCCATTCACCGATCCCAACGCCACGTTGGTTTGCGGCGACATCATCGAAATGCCGGATTCGTCGTCGGCGAAAGGCGGGATGCCTGTGGTGATCGTCGCGTTCGCAGCGCCAGCGCGAACGAGGATCGGCACGTTCTGGCCGCGCAGCTTGCCGACGATCATGTAGCCCTTGCCGAGCGCACCGGCCGCGAGCGTCGGTCTCCCTTGCCCGAGGAAGTTGTTGGTGACGAACGCGCCGCTGCCATCGGGCGATTGCGCGAAGTTCGATCCCGCCTGCTGGCATTTGCCGGTGTTCACGCCAGTGTTGTCGCACTCTTGCCAGGTGCCGTCGGCATTGATGGTGATCTTCGAATCGACGGAGAGTCGCGCATAGTTCTGCGACGGAATCTCGTGATAGCCCAGCTGGTTATACGTCCCGGCGACGTTGGCGAGATTCGTTTCGAGCGTCGAGAAGCCGATGAACGGGTAATACGGGAAGGTCCGGTCGGGGACCACGCCCTGGCCCAGAATCCCGCCGAACTGGAGTTCCTTGCCCGGAATCGTGCCGCCCGCCACACCTTCGCCCACGAAGATGCGCGCGGGACGCGTGGCATCGAGCGTCGCACCGTTTAACTGGTAGGCGCACTGATTCAGCTTTTGCGTGGGCAGGCCGGTTTCCATCGTCAGCGTGCCGGTCTGCGTCGTGCCGGCCCGAGTGGGGGAGACCGTGCCGGTGACGGCAGGGATCGGCGATTCCACGTAGGTCACTTGCCACGTGAGCTTCGTCGTGTCGAGTTGCAGCTTGATGAGTTCGCCACTGCCGCCACCACCGGTGAAGGTGGTCGTGTAGTCGAGCGATGCCGGGCATAGCCGGACTACTGGTGCTTGAGGCGCGTCGCTGCCGCCGCCGCAGGCGCCGAGGAACGGCGTGACGCTGGCGACTGTCGCACCCATCGCACCCATCGCAAAAGTTCTCCATTTCATACCGCTGTCTCCATCCACATTTGTTCGTTCGTCGGCAGCCGACGCATGCCGGCTGCCCTGGTTTTGCGTGCTTGTGTACGCGTTGCGTGCTTGGCAGTGCTTATTTACTGAGCAGCGCACCGATACCGAAGTACGGGCTCGCCGGCGTATCGGCGTTAGCGGACGTGGAAGTCAGGCCACCGTTCACCGTGCTGCCTGCAATGAAGATCCCGTACATCCCGCCCGCCGAAATCAGCGCACCCTGGCCACCGTTCTGGTCCTGCACGCCGATCAAGCCAGGCAACTGTTGCGCGTAGCTCATGCCGAAACCGGTCTCGGAGGCTTGCGTCGACGGATTGATGAACGAGCCGACCGGACCTTGCAGCAGTGTCGCCGTGTACTTGAAGTTCGAATCCGCGCCGACATAACCGCCATCGAACGCGCCCGACTTGAGTACCGTGTTCGGAGCGAGCATGGCGATGCCGGATTCATCGTCGACTTGCGAGGCACTCGCGTTCAGCGGCGTGAGCGGCGATGGCACGAAGACCTGACCCGTGCGCACGACGATCGGCACAATGGCGCCGTTGATCTTGCCGATCACCATGTTCGCGTTTGCGACGGCAGGGAACGCGGGGAAGCCGAGAGCCGTCAACGCCGGTGACGAGCGTTTGCCCTGCACTTGCGGCGCGACCGCGCTGGTGAAGTACGCGCCGCCGGCGTTCGCCGTCCAGGCGCCGCCCGTCGTCTGGCAAGCCGTATTCGATGCCGGAACGGGCACCGTGCAGTTGCCGGCGGCATCGAAGGACTCCTGGGCTTGCGTGGTCGTGGTTGAGTAGTTATTCGATGGAACCAGGTGGTAAAGCAACGCGTTATAGGTGCCCTTGAGATCCGCGACGTTCGTGCTCACCGTCGAGAAACCGATGAACGGATAGAAGTCGAAGTGACGGTTCGGCACCGGGAACAACGGTGGAATGCCGGGAACGGCATGGACGCCGTCGGCCGTGAGCGTCGCGCCGCTGTATTGCACGGTCGCGCCCGGAATGCCGCCGCCTGCCACACCCTGGCCGATAAAAATGGTCGGCGGATTCGCCTGGTTGAACGCGGCGGCGGTCGTATACGTCGACCCGTCCGATGCCAGCCCGCCTCCCGGCGTCAGCACAAACGCGCAACGCGTTTGCTCCGCGGTGGGCAGCGTGCCTGCGGGCGGGTGCACCACTGCGCCCACGATCGTCGTGCCCTTGCGAGTGGGATTGACGGTGCCCGTGACCAGTGGAATTGGCGATTCGAGCCACTTCAGCGTGTATTTCATGTTCACAGCATCGATGTTCAGGCTCACGATCTCACCGCTGCCCGCGCCGCCCAGATACGCGCTCGCGACAATATCCGCGTTGGCCGGACACAGCGGTCCCGCGCCCGCGCCGACAGCCGGCGCGCCTTGCGTGCCACAACTCGCGCCGGAACATTGCGGCGTGTTGATCGGACCCGGGTTGTCGGCGTTGCCGCCACCGCACGCAACAAACAACGGGGCGGTCGCAAGTGCGAGCGCGAGTCCTTTCGAAATGGCATACGGCATACCGCTGTCTCCCTTATCTAGTTTTGCGCGTGTAATTTCGCTATGACTTTTTCGTATGTCAATCGACTAAAACGTCTAAAAGATCGATTCAAACAGCGGTCTTCCGGCCGTGCCTTGACTGACAAGGCGCAGACGGCGCATTGAAACAATAGTTTTTCCGTAAGGTTGATTAGGGAAAATCCGTTTCATTTCGATGCAAAACGAAGAAAGTTTAAGTGCGAAAGCGCGTAATCATCGACGAACGAACGTTCGTAAATAAATTAGGAGAATCCCTATGAAAAACACAGTCGAAGTTCAGATTGACCTGGGCGGGAATGTCGAGATGGGGATTTGAAGACCGCCCTGAGCGCAGATTGAAGGCGTAAAAAAACCGGTTTCGCTCAATGGCGGAAACCGGCTTTTAGCGATGAGCGCTCGGGCGCGCTCACCATTCGCTCGAATCGATAATTGGACTAGCGCGAGAGGCCCGATTCCTCGTCAGCACCAATCGCGAGGTTCATGCACTGGATCGCCGCCCCCGAGGCGCCCTTGCCCAGATTGTCCAGGCGCGCGACGGTGACAAAACGCTCGTCGTTGCCGAAGACAAACAGCTCGACGCGGTTCGTGTCGTTGCAGGCCTGGACGTCGAAGAAACCGTCGTCGAGATTGCTATTCGCGTTGAACGGCAACACGCGCACAAACGGTTCGTTCGTGTAGTACTCGGCGAGCAAGGCCTGAACGTCTTGCGGCTTGGTGGCGCGAGAGAGCTGGTCGGGCGAAAAGTACGTAGTGACGGCGAGGCCCTTCAGGAAGTTGCCGACGATCGGCGTGAACACCGGCGCGTGCTTCAGTCCCGAGCGCACTGCCATTTCCGGCAGATGCTTGTGCGTGAGGCCAAGCGCGTAAGGCCGCGGGCTGTCGAGCCGCGGATTTCCGCCCGCTTCATAATCCGCGATCATCTTCTTGCCGCCGCCGCTGTAGCCGGTGATGGAGTACGCGTGCGCAGCGAAATCGGCGGAAACGAGACCGCCCGCCACCAAGGGTTTCATTGCAAGCAGGAATGCCGATGCGTGGCAGCCCGGCACCGCGATGCGCTTTGCTGTGCGCAAGCGCTCGCGTTGCGCCGGCATCAGCTCGGGAAGGCCGTATGCCCAGTCGTCGTGCGTGCGAAACGCCGTGCTTGCATCGATCACCACCGTGCGGTGATTGTCCGCGTCTACCAGCGAAACCGACTCGCGTGAAGCAACGTCCGGCAAGCACAGGAACGTGACGTCCGACGCGTTGATCAGGCGCCGGCGCTCCTCCACGTCCTTGCGGAGCGTTTCCTCGATACGCAATACCTCGACGTCACGCCGTCCGGACAGATATTCGAAAATCTTCAGGCCCGTGGTGCCTTCCTGTCCGTCGACAAATACTTTCGTGGTCATCTCGATCTCGCTGGGTTCGGTCCCGCCCGGACGTCATGTCGCCCGAGCGTGGTCAAAACGCCATTTTAATGCGCTTCCGCGACAACGCGATGGCATTGCCGGGGACATCGGCCAATTGGCCTGAAAAACGGTGCAACGCCGTCTAAAAATCTACTTCGCGTTCCATCGCGCCGTCACCGCTGCGATTCGTGCGCCGAACGCTTTCGCCGTCTCCAGGTCGCCCGGCGGCGGGGCTTCGTCGGGCGATGCGTCAGCCGGCGATTGCGTCAGCAAGCCTGAAAAACCGCCGACATAGTTCAGGTCGTTGCGCGTCGCCGCCTTCGTGTTCGACGGCATCATGCCCGTGCCAGCCCAGATCATGCTGTGCTGCATCGCGAGCGTGATGAGGTAGGCGATAGTCGAATGCTTGTCGCCGTTCATGGTCGCCGAGTTGGTGAACCCGGCCGCAATCTTGTCCTTCCACGATTGCGCGAACCACGGTTTGGAGCTGGCGTCGGCGAATTTCTTGAAGTCCGCCGATGGGCCACCCATGTATGTGGGCGCGCCGAAGATGATGGCGTCGGCGGCGTCGAGCTCGGCCCAGCCGGCATCGTCCAGGTCGCCGACGGCGAGCAGCTTCGCGTCCGCGCCGGCGTCAATCGTGCCGGTCAGTACGGCTTCGGCGGCTTTTTTCGTGTGGCCGTAGCCGCTGTGATAAACGATAACAATTTTCGACATTGCTTTCCCTGTCTGCAATACAAAGCCGTAGGTCGCCCAAGAACCAAGCGGAGCCGCGCGTCTTCGCGATAAAAGTTGGCCGGCTGTAAAGAAACGACGCCGGTGACGTTCACCGGCGAGTCTAGCAAAGCTAATTTCGACGCGCCGGCGCGCCACAAAGGCCGTTCAGCGCCCATAGGTGACCACGAGTTGCGCGCTCGCGATGGTCGTTGTGCGGATTTCGTGCTCGAACATGAGTGCGGGGCTGCTCTGACGCAGGCGCAAGTCGCTGCTGTTGAGCGCGTAGACGGTGATGATGTACCGATGCGGTTTGCCCGGCGGCGGACAAGGACCCGCGTAACCGTCGATATCGAAGTCATTGCGCGATTCCACCGCGCCCATCTTGCGCAAGGCGCCAGAGGCGCTTGCGTTCGACGGCAACTGCGCGACGCTCGCGGGAATGCCCGCGACCGCCCAGTGCCACCAGCCGCGGCCGGGCGCGTCCGGGTCAAAGACAGTGACGGCGAAACTTTGCGTGCTGGGCGGCGCGCCTCGCCATGACAGTTGCGGCGACCGGTTGCCACCCTTGCAGTCGTTCTGGTCGAAAACGAGCGCGAGCGGCATTCGCTGGTTCGCGGAGACGTCGGTACTTGTCAAGGTGAAAGGGACTGCGACAACAACTTCAGCGACCGCACGCGGCACATTTGATCCCATCGCGGCGCAGAAAGCCGGTAGCAGCAACGAGCGGCGGGAAATTCGGAACCTGACGACACGCCAACCAACAACGCGGTACACAGCACAAACCACAAGCCCGATCCCCAAGCGCATGGTGCGAGTTCTCCTGTCACGGACGCAGCCAAATCTGGCGTTTCACCCACTGTAACGATGTATTTTGTCTCAGAAATAGGCTTAGAGCCGGATTCAAGTTTAACATTGCGCGAAAGGACAAAACTTTTCAAATGTTCAAAACAAGACTCAGCAAGGGGCAACACGGTAACGTCGGGTATAGCCGCAGTTTCGCTCTCCCGGCCGAAGGGACAATGTAATGAACGAGCGCACATTGCCTATAATGCGCGAGGGATTTGTCCATTTACGAGCGAGGGGTAAATAACGGGTCAACGGATAAAAGTCATTATCGCCGATGACCATCCCGTCATTCTGTTTGGCGCCGCGCAGGCGCTATTGAAGTTTCCCGAAATCGAAGTGATTGGGTAGGCGCGGCAATCGACGGAATTGATTCAGCTTTTTGCAAAAATCGCCCTGCGAGGTGGTCGTGTCCGACCTCGCCATGCCGGGCGGTCAATATGGCGACGGCATGCCGTTGCTGGGTTATATCGGGCGTCAGTTTCCGACGGTACGCATCGTCGTGTTGACCATGCTCGAAAATCCCGCGCTCCTGAAACGCTTGCGTGAAGTGGGTGTGACGGCCGTGATCAACAAGTTAGACGATCTGAGCCACATAGGACTGGCCATTGTTCATGTGATGCGAGGGCAGGACTATATCGGGCCGTCGGTGCGTCTCGCGCTCCACTGCATGGGCTTGTCGGCGAGTGGCCAGCAGCGTGACGTGGTGTTGTCGAAACGGGAGCTGGAAGTGGTGCGTTTATTCGTGTCCGGCATGACCATTACTGAAATTGCCGCGCAGTTAAAGCGCAGTATTAAAACGATCAGCACGCAAAAGAATACCGCCATGCGCAAGTTGGGAATTGAACGGGATTCTGAATTGTTTCAATATGCCCAGAGTGACGGGTTGTTAAATCTTTCGGCTTGCATGGGCGATGGAAATCCTGACGATCCCCTTCCCGCCAACACGTAATAACCGTTAATGTCGTTGCATAAAAAAGCCGCTCGTTTATTGAAACGAGCGGCTTTTTTAATGGCAAAGAAAATTCAGTGTCAACGAATTATTGCGGCGATGCCGTTACGCCGCCGTGTGCCGCCGACCATTCAGCTGGAGCATGCAAAAATTTCTCAACTTCATCCAACGTCTTTGCTTCGAAATAACCCGCTTCCTTCGCCACGCGCAACACATCCCACCAGGTAGCCAGCGCGTGCAGTTCCACGTCGATATCTTTCAGTACCGAGACGCTTTCCTTGAAGATGTTGTAATGAAACAGCACGAAGCAGTGGTTCACTCTCGCGCCGGCCGCGCGCAGCGCGTTGATGAAGTTGATCTTGCTGCGGCTGTCGGTGGTCAGGTCTTCCACCAGCAGCACACGCTGGCCTTCCGTCAGCAATCCTTCAATTTGCGCGTTCCGGCCGAAACCCTTTGGCTTCTTGCGCACATATTGCATGGGCACCATCAGCCGGTCGGATAGCCATGCGGCGAAAGGGATACCCGCCGTCTCGCCGCCCGCGACCGCGTCGATCTGCTCGTAGCCGACATCGCGCAGGATCGTGGTCTCGGCCATTTCCATCAGGGCGCGGCGCACGCGCGGATACGAAATCAGCTTGCGGCAGTCGATGTACACAGGACTCGCCCATCCTGACGTGAAAATGTACGGTTTGTCCGCGTTGAAATGCACGGCCTGGACTTCGAGCAGCATCTTGGCGGTGGTGTCGGAGATCGTCTGGCGGTCGAAGCCTGTCATGGGCGAATCCTTGGATTTTGAAGGGGCGCCTGGGGCCAGTTTTGATTGGCGATCAAGCGGCGGCGGCCATTGGCGCCTGGCGTAGCGGTAACGTCCGGTCGAGGGGAATATCGACGGCGTTCGATGCGCGCGTAGCCCGGGATTTTACCCGACTGATAAGACCCGGACGATCGCGACACAGTTGTTTCGTTGCTGGAATTGTCTTGCGAATCCGGGAGTTGCCGTGCAATCGATGCATACGGTTTTGCATGCCCACGTACCGTTTCTGTTGAAAATGGTGCTGCGCGGCAATTTTATGGCGCGGTGTACACTATTTATCCCCGAAAAATGCTATGGCCGGGTGTTTCGCATCGGTGCGAACGCTTTTGTTGCCTATGTGCCGGGTCGTTGCGGGGCGTCATCGAGTCTGGTCGGGCGCGCGAAGTGCTTTTGATCCGTAACAACATTCGACCATTTCCACGCACAGCTTCCGAGCCCTCTATTCCAATAATTTCTCAACTCTTTTCCTAAACGTCTCAGGCCAATCATGGACGAACAACTGAAGCTCAGCGCCCTCGCGTATCACCAGTTTCCGAAGCCCGGCAAGATCTCGGTCACGCCGACCAAGCCTTTGTCCAACCAGCTGGATTTGTCGCTGGCTTATTCGCCGGGCGTCGCCGCTGCCTGCATGGCGATCTTCGACGAACCGCTCGACGCCCAGAAATACACCGCGCGAGGCAATCTGGTCGGCGTCGTGACCAACGGTACGGCCGTGCTGGGTCTTGGCAATATCGGACCGCTCGCCGCCAAACCGGTGATGGAAGGCAAGGGCTGTCTCTTCAAGAAGTTTGCGGGTATCGACGTGTTCGACATCGAACTCGCGGAGACCGATCCGGACAAACTCGTCGATGCCATCGCGATGCTCGAGCCCACGCTCGGCGGCATCAACCTCGAGGACATCAAGGCGCCGGAGTGCTTCTACATTGAGAAGAAGCTGCGCGAGCGCATGAAGATTCCCGTCTTCCACGACGACCAGCATGGCACGGCGATCATTGCATCGGCGGCTATTCTCAACGGTCTGAAAGTGGTCGGCAAGAAGCTCGACGAAGTGAAACTCGTGTGTTCGGGCGCGGGCGCGGCGGCGATTGCGTGTCTCGATTTGCTCGTTCACTTGGGGCTGAACAAGTCGAATATCCTGGTCTGCGATTCGAAAGGCGTGATCTACGAAGGACGCGGCAACCTGGATCCGTCGAAGGAACGGTATGCGGCCAATACGACGGACCGCACGCTCGCCGATGCCATTCACGACGCCGACGTGTTCCTCGGCTGTTCGAGCGCCGGCGTGCTCAAGCCGGAAATGGTCAAGGTCATGGGCACGCAGCCGCTGATCCTCGCGCTTGCCAATCCCGAGCCGGAAATACGCCCGGAAGAAGCGAAGAAGGTGCGCCCCGATGCGATCATCGCGACTGGCCGTTCGGACTATCCGAACCAGGTCAACAACGTGCTGTGCTTCCCGTTCATCTTCCGCGGTGCGCTGGATGTGGGCGCGACCACAATCACCGAAGAGATGAAACTCGCGTGCGTGCGCGCGATCGCGGAACTGGCCGAAGAGACCGATCAAGGCGATGAAGTCGCGAAAGCCTACGAAGGGCATTCCCTCGAATTCGGCCCGGATTACCTGATTCCGAAGCCGTTCGATCCGCGCTTGATCATCAAGATCGCGCCGGCCGTTGCACAAGCCGCGATGGATTCGGGCGTGGCCACGCGGCCGATTCACGACATGGACGCGTATCGCGAGGAACTGGGCACGACGGTTTATCGCACGGGCATGGTGATGCGGCCGGTGTTTGCTGCGGCCAAGTCGGCGCCGGCGCGTATTGTGTTCGCCGAGGGTGAGGACGAGCGCGTGCTGCGCGCCGCGCAATTCGTGCTGCTGGAGAAGATTGCGAAGCCGATTATCATCGGGCGGCCGGCGGTAGTGGAAATGCGCCTTCAGAAGATGGGCTCGAAGCTCAAGCCCGGCGCCGATTTCGAGATAGTGAATCCGGAAGACGACCCGCGTTATCAGAAATGCTGGCAGGAATATCACAATATCGCCGCGCGCGAAGGTGTGACGCCGGACAACGCGAAGGCTGCGCTGCGCAAGTTCAACACGCTGATTGGCGCGATCCTGGTTCGTCTCGGCGATGCGGACGGCATGATCTGCGGCATGATCGATACGTATCACGACCATCTCAAATTCATTGAGCAAGTGTTGGGTAAAGCGAAAGGAGTGGAGAATTTCGCGGCGATGAATTTGCTGATGCTGCAAGGGCGCAACCTCTTCATCAGCGATACGTACGTCAACGAGATCCCAACGCCCGCGCAACTCGCTGACATGACGATTTTGGCGGCGCGCGAAATCGAGAAGTTCGGGATCGCGCCTAAGGTCGCGTTGTTGTCGAACTCGAACTTCGGCAGTGTGCCGACGGCTTCATCCAAGCGCATGGCGGAAGCGCGCAAGCTGATCGCCGAGCGTGCGCCGGATCTGGAAGTCGATGGGGAAATGCATGGTGACGCGGCGTTGTCGGAGGTCGTGCGCAAGGCCGCGTTCCCGGGGTCGAAGCTGACGGGTGAAGCCAATCTGCTGATCATGCCGAACGTGGAAGCTGCGAATATCACGTACAACCTGCTCAAGATGGTGAGCGGCGAAGGCGTGACCGTCGGGCCGTTCCTGCTCGGCGCGGACAAGCCGGTGCACATTCTCACGCCCGCCGCGACTGTGCGGCGGATTATCAACATGACGGCGGTGGCGTCGGCGAACGCACGGGTCACGACGACGAGCAACGTAGCGTGATGTGAAAATTTATTACGATATCCTGAAGAGTTGATATCGGTAAATTGAGATGGCCATGAAGCGGCGACGGGTTGGATCCAGTCGCCGTTTTTTCATGCGCGCCCGTCTCACGTAACCCGGATGCGATAAAAAAGCTTAGTGATTTTTTATTGAGATGAAGAAGGGTGTGGCGTGTATGGCGATGCCTTCGTTACTCGGACTAATCTGATTCGAATGCTAAGTTATGCTGAGTAGAGTCGCGGATCGTTTCATTCTTCTGTCCGATATGACGGACCGTTTCTTGAATTCGTTTCGCTTCGGACACATTCCGCACAACTCTTTGCAGGTAATCAGCATGAACAAGGTCTTTAAATCGGTTTGGAGCGAAGCTCCGGGCGCTTGTAAGCGTCGTATTGCCGACAACATCGGCGCACGCGAGGCATTCGGATCCTGGTGCCGGGACACTGGGCGTTGATGCAATTGATATTGCCGATATGAATTCGCTGGACAGCGAAGCGCTCGCCGAGCGAATTTTTCCCGACAAGGAGCCGGTGGCGCAAGGTCCGTTCGGGGCGAACCGCAACAGGGGCGGCAAGCTTGCCGGTGTCGTGAAAAAAGCCGAAACGATGATTGGCGTGCCCTATCTTTGGGGTGGGAACACACCGGAAGAAGGTCTCGATTGCAGCGGCTTTGTGCGGTATGTCTATCAGAGCGTGACGGGCGTAATGTTGCCGCCTCTCTCCGCGCAAATCAGCCGGAAGGGCCGCGCGATTGCCGAGTCGGACTTGCATCCCGGGGATCTCGTATTTTTTAATACACGCCGTGGTGAAGCGACACACGTCGGCATCTATGTCGGTGACCAACGGCTTATTCATGCACCGAAGAGAGGAAGCTTCATTCGAGTTGAATCGATGAAAAGCGCGTATTGGACGTCGCGACATCATGGCGTGCGGCGAGTCGTGGCATAACGAACGTAAAACCGGGCAACGATGACACTGCCAATGAAAAACGCCCGATGAGTATCATCGGGCGCTTTTCATTCAACGGCAATCTAGGCGACTTGCCGCGTCTCACCGCCTGGTGACGAACGCCACCGCACGAGCAACGCATTCCACTTCACACGCGCCGCATTCACGTTGTTGTCCTTCACATGGCCATAGCCGCGCATGGAATCGGGCAGACTCGCCAGTTCGATCGCCAAAGGCAATTTCTCGACCGTCAAGCCGCCGATCAACTCCTTCACCAGCGCCTCGTACTCCTCGATCAACGCCCGTTCCATCTTCCGTTCTTCGGTCTTGCCGAAGACATCGAACGAAGTACCGCGCAGGAACTTCATCTTCGCCAGCACCTTCATTGCGGATAAGACCCACGGGCCGTACTGCTTCTTGATGAGATGACCGTGCGCATCCTTCTTCGAGAACATCGGCGGGGCGAGGTGGAAATTGATCTTCCAGTCGCCTTCGAAGCTACCCTTCAAGCGCTCGACAAACGCCGGATCGGCATATAAACGCGCGACTTCGTACTCGTCTTTGTACGCCATCAGTTTGTGCAGATTCCTCGCGACAGCTTCGGTCAGCGCGTACTGGCCATCGACAGAACCCATTGAGGCTTCCACCTTGCGCACTTCTGCCACGAGCCGGCCGTAACGCGCCGCGTACGCTTCGTTCTGGTAGTCGGAGAGATAAGCGATGCGCTTTTCAATCAGCGCATCCAGCGCCTTCGGCGTGTGCAGCGCGATGATCTTGCTGCCGCCTTGCTGAGAGGAACCAGACGATACCCCGCCGCGACCTTGCGCCCTGACGAGCCGTTCGACGCCGTCAAGATCATGCGCGGCGTGACGTCCCCATTCGAACGCCGCGAGATTTTTCTCAACCTGCACCGCGTTTAATTCGATTGCACGCACCAAAGACTCATGCCGCAACGGCACCCAGCCGCGCTGCCACGCAAAACCCAGCACGAACGGGTTCGTGTAAATGGCATCGCCCAGCAAGGCAACAGCAAAGCGATTGGCATCGACGAGAGCAACATGCTCGCCCGCGGCCGTGCGGATATCGGCTTCCGCGCTCGCACCCGGGAAGCGCCAGTTCGGGTTCTTGATGAATTCAGCAGTCGGCGTTTCGGCGCTGTTCACCACCACACGGGTATGGCCGGGTTGCATGCGCGAGCCGCACTCATCGCTGGCGGTCACGATCGGATCGCACCCAATCACCAGATCCGCTTCGCCCATTGCGATGCGGGTTGCGTGGATATCGCCGGGATGCGTCGCGATCTGCACATGGCTCATCACGGCGCCGCCTTTTTGCGCGAGGCCGGTGACGTCAAGTACGGTCACGCCCTTTTGCTCGAGATGCGATGCCATGCCGAGCAACGCACCGATCGTCACGACGCCCGTGCCGCCCACGCCCGTGACCAAAACGCCATACGGCCGGTCGATCAACGGCAGCTCAGGCATGGGCACCGGTGGCATTGCGTCGCCGGAAATACTCGATACCTTCGGCTTCTTCAACTGTCCGCCTTCAACCGTGACGAAGCTCGGGCAGAACCCGTTCACGCACGAGTAGTCCTTGTTGCAGGTCGACTGGTTGATCTGGCGTTTCGTGCCATATTCGGTGTCGAGCGGTTCGACCGACAGGCAATTCGATTTCACCGAGCAATCGCCGCAGCCTTCGCACACGGCTTCATTGATGACCACGCGCTTCGCCGGATCTGGATACGTACCGCGTTTCCTGCGCCGGCGTTTTTCCGTCGCGCAGGTCTGGTCATAGATCAGGATCGTGGTGCCGGTAATCTCGCGTAGCGCACGCTGGACCTCGTCGAGTTTCTCGCGATGGAACACATCAATACCCGGCGCCAATCCCACGTTCGCTTGATATTTCTCGGGTTCATCGGTGACGATCACGATCTTCGTCGCACCTTCGGCCGCGAGCTGATGCGTGATTTGCGGCACGGTGAGCACGCCATCGACGGGCTGGCCGCCGGTCATTGCCACCGCATCGTTGTAGAGGATCTTGTACGTGATGTTGGTCTTCGACGCGATCGCCGCGCGGATTGCGAGCAGCCCGGAGTGGAAGTACGTGCCGTCGCCGAGATTGGCGAACACGTGTTTGTCGTTGGTGAACGGCGCTTGCCCGATCCACGCGACGCCTTCGCCGCCCATCTGGCTGAACGTGCTCGTGCTGCGGTCCATCCAGACGGTCATATAGTGGCAACCGATACCGGCAAGCGCACGCGATCCTTCAGGCACATTCGTCGATGTATTGTGCGGGCAGCCCGAGCAAAACCACGGCTTGCGCTCCGCTTCCACACGCGGTCGCGCCAGCGCTTTTTCCTTCGCTTCGATCACCGCGATACGCGTGGCGATGCGCGCGCGGACATCGGCGGGAAGATCGAACTTGTCGAGCCGCGTGGCGATTGCTTTAGCGATGATCGCCGGCGACAACTCGTAGTGCGCAGGTAGAAGCCAGTTGCCCATCGGCACGGACCATTCGCCGCCTGCACCATCCTTCTCGTCGAACTTGCCGAACACGCGTGGCCGTTGCGCATCGGGCCAGTTATAAAGCTCTTCCTTGATCGCGTATTCCAGGATCTGGCGCTTCTCTTCAACGACCAGAATTTCTTGCAGTCCGTGGGCGAACGCATGCGCGCCTTGCGCTTCGAGCGGCCACACGCAACCGACCTTATACAAACGAATGCCGATGCGCGCGCAGGTTTCGTCGTCGAGACCCAGATCGCTCAACGCCTGACGCACATCGAGATAAGCCTTGCCCGCCGTCATGATCCCGAAGCGCGCATGCGGCGATTCGATCTCGATCCGATCCAGTTTGTTCGCGCGCACATAGGCGAGCGCCGCGTACCACTTGTAGTCGAGCAGCCGCGCTTCCTGAACCAAAGGCGGATCAGGCCAGCGGATATTGAGGCCGCCATCGGGCATCGCGAAATCTGTCGGCAGGACAATTTGCGTGCGATGCGGATCGATATCGACAGAAGCCGACGATTCCACCACATCGGTCACGCATTTCATCGCGACCCAGAGGCCGGAGTAACGGCTCATCGCCCAGCCGTGCAGGCCGAAGTCCAGATATTCCTGCACATTCGACGGAAACAGCACCGGCAAACCGCACGCCTTGAAAATGTGTTCGGACTGGTGCGCGAGCGTGGACGATTTGGCGGCGTGGTCGTCACCTGCGAGCACGAGTACACCGCCATGCGGGGAGGAGCCCGCCGAATTGCCGTGCTTGAACACATCACCGGTTCTATCGACGCCCGGCCCCTTGCCGTACCACATCGAGAACACGCCGTCGTATTTCGCGCTGGGATAAAGATTGACCTGCTGCGAGCCCCAGACGGCCGTGGCCGCGAGGTCTTCGTTCACGCCCGGCTGGAACACGACCTGGTGCGAAGCGAGATGTTTTTTCGCTTTCCACAGATGCTGATCGAGCGCGCCGAGCGGGGAACCGCGATAGCCGGAAATGAACCCGGCGGTGTTGAGTCCCGCGGCATGATCGCGTTGTTGTTGCAGCATCGGCAGCCGAACCAGCGCCTGTATGCCGCTCATGTACGCGCGACCGCGCTCCAGCGTGTATTTGTCGTCGAGGGTGACGGAATTTAGCGCGGCTTCTAGGGAAGCTTGTTGTTCCGCGTCAAGGGGGGCATTCATTGTGGGGTCTCTCCGCCAACGTTTGGGATCACCAAAGCACTTTAGGGCGTTCGCGTCTTGTGAACGCGTCAGCCGGGATTCCGAGTGTGCCTGTTTTGGATTTCTTCCAGCACTGGTAAAAACCCGCTGAAAAGTAATTTCAACTTTGCACAGGTGTTACGACGTGTAAAAACGGCCGGATTTCGATGTCATCGGGGAACCGCTCGCGTCGAGCCTATTCAAACAGCCCGATCGTTCCGCGTTTGCCGGGGTTTCGGCCTGCAGGCGAGCGCACGATTGTTGGACATACCGATGCACGCAGTTGAAGGAGGAAGTAGTGAAACAACGATATATCCAAAGCTTTCTGATGGTTTCCGCAGCATTTTTTGCGATGAATACGCCGGTTCGCGTCGGCGGTCCGGCTGGATCGGAAGTAACGGTCTCCGGCGTCCCGCGAATTTCACAGGTTCGCGTCGAACAGGTTTCGATTAAACAAGCGACGGATAACGAGGACAATTCCGACGCTTGAGGATTGTTGTTAACGCCGCAAAAAAAACCGGGGATCGATTCGATTCCCGGTTTTTTTATGGTGCTACGCGGCGCGCTTAGCCGGGCGTTGTTGTGTCCTTCACCACGCCGCGCCGAATCTGATCGAGTTCAATCGATTCGAACAGCGCCTTGAAGTTGCCTTCGCCGAAACCCTGATTGCCCTTGCGCTGAATGATCTCGAAGAAGATCGGGCCGATCTGGTTCTCCGTAAAGATCTGCAGCAGGATTTCATCCCGCACGCCATCGATCAGGATCTTGCGCTTGCGCAATTCCGCGACTGATTCGCCATGATTCGGCACGCGCCGGTCGACGAGCTCGTAATACGTGTCGATGGTATCTAGCAGCGCGATTTTCGCGCTCCGCAGATTGTCGACCGTGCTGTAGATATCGTCGCTGCCCAGCGCGATGTGCTGAATGCCTTCGCCGTGGTAGGCGTCGAGGTATTCCTGGATCTGCCCTGACGTATCCGAGCCTTCTTCGTTGATTGGGATGCGAATCTTGCCGCACGGCGAACTCATCGGGGGGGGGGGGGGGGGGGGGGGGGGGGGGGGGGGGGGGGGGGGGGGGGGGGGGGATTGAACAGCCGCTCGTAAAACTCGGCCCATTCGATCATCCGGCCGCGATGAACGTTGTGCGTCAAGTGATCGATGTACGTCAGACCATGGCCGACCGGATTTTGCTCAGCGCCGGGAATCGGTTCGAAATCGACGTCGTAGATGCTGATGTCGCCGATGCTGCCGGGCTGCGCACCATTCTTGCCGCGCCACCGGTCCACGAAGTAAATCAGCGAATCGCCAATGCCCTTGATCGCTGGAATGTTCAGCTCCATCGGGCCGGTTTTATTGTCGAAGCCCCACGCGCCCAGGTCTAGCGCGCGTTTGTACGCCTTGCCCGCATCGGCGACGCGAAACGCGATCGCGCAAATCGACGGACCATGCAGGCGCGCGAAGCGTTGAGCGAAGGAGTCGGGTTCGGCGTTCACCAGGAAGTTGATCTCGCCCTGCCGATACAGCGTCACATCCTTGTGACGATGACGGGCAATCGCCGTAAATCCCATCTGTTCAAACAATTTCCCGAGTGCGACCGGATCGGGCGCGGTGTATTCGATGAATTCAAAACCATCCGTGCCGACGGGGTTGTCCCAAGTTGTTGCCTGCATGCTTCGTCTCCTGAACCGTGAGGACTATTGAGACAAGTTTATCGATGAAAGCGCGGCGAATACTTGCGATTTAAATCGCACATGACTACGATGACGCACGTTCATGCCGTCATTACGTCAATGGGAGGCAGAAAATGGCTAAAGTCGAACTCGATGCCATCGATCGGAAAATTCTCGCGATTCTTCAGGTGAACGGACGGCTGTCGAACCAGGACATCGCCGATCAGGTGAACCTGTCACCGAGTCCCTGCTTGCGCCGAATCCGGCGGCTGGAGGAAGAGGGCGTGATTCGCGGTTACGTCGCGCTGCTCGAGCCGCGGCTGCTCGGGCTTGGGCTGCTCGCGTATGTCAGTGTGCGGCTGGAAAAGCGTGGTGGGACGACGGTAACCGCGGGAATGAAAAATCCGCCGACGCACGCCGATCGGTTTCGCGAAGCCGTGCACGCATGGCCGGAGGTCGTGGCCTGCGACGCGATGACCGGTGACATGGACTATTTGCTGCGCGTCCAGGTGGAAGACATGGAGCACTTTTCACGCTTTGTGCAGGATGAATTGCTGCACCATCCGTCGGTGATCGACGTTAAAACCAGCTTCTCGCTGGAGCGCTTCAAGGAAACGACGGCGCTGCCCATCCGCTGACCCTGTCAGCTAGAAACCCCAGACGCAAAAAAGGCGGCTTTCGCCGCCTTTCGTGCTTTTGCGCATGCTTGCTGATTTGTGCCCTGAATCAGGCCGCGTCCGCAGTAGGCATGAACGCCTGAAACATTTGCGATGCCCGGCGCGCCTGGCGCTTGACCGCGTAATCGAAGACCGCTGCTTGCTCCTGCAACATCTCCGCGATGATGCTGCTCTGGTCAGCGGGTGTCAGCGACAGATAAGCGTCGGCTTCGCCATACGCATATTCGATCTTCATCCCCGACTTCTTCGCGATGTGCATCATGGTCGAGTTTCGTGACAAACAATGCATGTAGAGCATTGAAACGTGCGTGTTGCGGCCGCGGATGGCGGCACGCTCGAACAGGCGGCTACCCACGCCACGGCCGCGCGCACTTTCCAGTACCGACACGCCGAACTCCGCCGTACGCTTGTCGCCTTCGGCTGGCAGATAGGCCAGATGGCCGACACCGACGAGGTTCAAGCGGTCGTCGAAGACGCCGAACACGGTGTCACGCGAAAAGTCGATATTCGCGACATAGTTCTCGATCACACGATCCGGCACGATCTGGCCGAAGCGCAGCAGGCGGTCGTCTTCGTCGAGAGCGAGGAAGTGGGTGAGCAGGCGTTCGCGATCGGTGGAGGACAGTTCACGAACGAGAACGGGCGAACGACCGGCAGCTGTCTGCGAGCGATCGGCTGCTGCGAGGATCGATGCGGTGTGGCGGTTGAAAGGCATGTTCACGATGGTGGCTCCTGGATTCGTCGTGCGACATGGTGCGTCGCAAAACGAATTTTAGCCGAACCACCCGATGAGCACTAGGGAAAACCCGTAATTGTCTATGGAGCCTACCGTCTAATTGTTATGTATTAACAATAAAAATCGTTAAAAAACAATGAATTGTGGCGTGTTGTGTGGAACGCACGGTCCCTCGGCTACAAAATGCCGCATTGCAACATTAACTGTCCCCGTTCATGCCGTGCTCGATCACGCTGACAACCTGCTCCGCGAACTCGCGATAGCCCAGCTTCCCGTCCGGCTTGAGCCACGTGAACGTCCAGTTGATCATGCCGAACACCATCATGGTGAGCGCGGTCTGGTTTTCCTTGGTCGCCCGCTTCGGATAGGCGCGCGCGAGTTGCCGGGCGAACGCCGCGACAATGCCGCGCTGGCGTTCGAGCACGATTTCACGCTGCGTGTCCTCGAGGTATTTCACGTCGTTGAGCAACGCGACGTGCCGGCTATGGGACGTTTCGTATTCGGTGAGGAACGCGCGGACCAGTTCCGCGAATGCCTCGCGCTCGGTCAAGCCGCGGCGCTGGCTCGCGCCTTCCACTTCCGCGATGATCAGCATCAGCCGCTTCGTGTAGCGGTCGAGCAGGTCGAAAAGAATGGCTTCCTTGCTCGCGTAATAGTGATAAAGCCGCGCCTTTGAGGTGCCACTGGCTGCGGCGAGATCGGCCATCGACGTGCTCGGATAGCTGGTCTGCGCGAATTTGGCGGCGGCGAGTTCGAGGATCTGCTCGCGTTGTGTGTCGTGGTCAGGCGCTCTTGTACGGGCCATTGAGTCTCGAAGAAGTGCTGGGTCGATCGGGGATTCTAAACGCGGCTATTGCGCGGCAAATTTAATGTACGGCGCGGCGAAGTCTGGCCTCGGCTATCTTGGCGAGATCGCCGCGAATCTGGAGTTTGCCGGCCGCGACGAGTTCACGACAGCGCCAGAAAGCAATCGCATCGCTGACCAGAAAGCCGAAGCTCGCGCCCATCACCTGGCCGGCGAGCCGGCGCGCTTCCTGCCAGCCATCGCTGGCTATCTGGAGGATGGTTTCATCGACGTCGGCATACGTGCCGGAAATGAACGTGTTGTCACGCCACCGGCGAGTGTCGCTATTGATCTGCTTCACTTCCTGCCATTCCAGCGCCAGACGGCTAATGCGCAATACGGAAATGGGCGCGGCCGTCGGCAACTTGGCGCCTAGTTCGGCTGCTGTGAACATGCCGGCCGCCGTCGCGCTGTCATCCCGGGCACGGCGTTGTTGCGTGCCGTCGGCGGCGGTGACGAAGGGCAGGTCTTCATGGCTGAGTTTGGCTTCGTTCAGGCGTTGCGGCGCGTTGCGCAGCGTGTAGGCCACTCGCCGCAGCGTTAGCTGGTCACTTGCGCTCTGGCCGTGCCAGATCACGACCTGCCCGCTGTCCTGCGCGAGTTCGCGCAAGAGTGCGTCCTGTTCCTTGAGCTTCGATATGAAGTCGAACTTGTGTTCGTTCAGCACCTGCTGCCAGAACAGCGCGCGGGTTTCCGGGTTGTCGTCGATCCCCCTAAGCTGGCCGACCGCAAGGTCGTCCTTGAGCGGGATGACGCGTTCGTCGCGGGCCGCTAATTGCAAGGCTTCGCGCAAATTTTCGGCGGCGTCGTCGCCGTTGGTAACGTGAATGGTGCTCATCAGTAACGGTGACCGCAAACGTAAGAAGGCCGCCCGGCGCGCGGTGAGTGCGGCGACAAGACGCGGCACACCGCTTTCGAAACGGGCGACCCCTAGTGTAAGCGAATCGAATCAGCGCAATCCGCCAACCCGGCGCTCAACGTTCGTCATAGCTCACAACCACGCGATCCGAGACCGGATGGCACTGGCAGGTGAGCACAAAACCCGCATCGATTTCATGCTGCTCCAGCGTGTAGTTCTTCTCCATGCGCACTTCGCCTTCCAGCACTTTCGCCCGGCACGTGCAGCACACACCGCCTTTACAGGCATAAGGCAGCGCGAGCCCCGCCTTCAACCCGACGTCGAGCACGCTCACGCCTTGATACGGCAGGCGCAGCTTGCGTTTTTTGCCATCGATAACCAGTTCCAGATCGGCCGCCGGCGTGTCGTCGGTGATTTCGATGGGCGGCACGCCCGCTTGCGGCAACGGCGTCCCGAAGCGTTCGACATGAACCTGCTGCGGCGGCACGCCCGCGCTTTTCAGCGCTGCCTCGGCGGCGTCCATCATCGGGCCGGGGCCGCAGATGAAGGCTTCATCGATTTCATTCGCGGGAACGAGCACCTCCAGGAAGGCCGCGCACTTTTCCTGATTCAGCACGCCGTTGAACAACTCGACGTCCTGCAAATCATCCGATAGCACGTGATACAGCGAGAACCGGCTCATGAAACGGTTCTTCAGGTCTTCCAGTTCTTCGGCAAACATGATCGCGTCCACGCTGCGGTTGCCGTAG
Source organism: Caballeronia sp. SEWSISQ10-4 2 (assembly GCF_030464885.1). GTDB lineage: Bacteria > Pseudomonadota > Gammaproteobacteria > Burkholderiales > Burkholderiaceae > Caballeronia. The sequence continues at coordinate 156,094 of NZ_JALPRJ010000011.1, forward strand.
ATCAGCGTGAAACGGCTGGTCGGCTCGGTTTCCAGTGTCGTCTTGACGATCGCGAGCACCGGCGTGATGCCCGAACCACCCGAAAACGCGGCGTAATGCTTCACGTGATCGGCGTTCAGGTGCGTGAAGAAGCGGCCATCGGGCGTCATGACTTCGATTTCATGGCCGGGTTTCAACGTGTCGAAAGCGAAGTTCGAGAAGCGGCCGCCGCGCACGCGCTTGATGCCGATACGCAATTCGCCGTCGCGATCGTAATCCGTCACACCGACACAAATGGAATACGAGCGCCGCGTTTCTTCACCGTCAATATGCGTCTTCAACGTGACGAACTGGCCCTGCGTGAAGCGGAATGCGTCGCGTAGATTTTCGGGGACGTCGAAGGAAACCGTGACGGCGTCGGCGGTTTCGGGACGGACGTCGCGGATGCGCAGCGAGTGGAATTGCGGAGTCGCCATGGTCGTTTTCAGTACGGTTTGAAGTAGTCGAACGGCTCGCGGCAATCCATGCAGCGATACAGCGCCTTGCACGCCGTCGAGCCGAATTGCGCGAGGCGTTCGGTATGCGATGACCCGCAGCGCGGGCAGGCCGGTTTGTCCACGACGCGCGGCACGAAGCGGATCGGCCGCTCTTGCGGGGCGTGTTCGTTTGAACCGCAATTGCCCATTGGCGGGGCGATGCCGTATTGCTTGAGTTTGTCGCGGGCCGCGTCGGTCATCCAGTCGGTGGTCCACGCCGGCGCCAGCACTGTCTCGATACGATGTTTTGCAAAGCCCGCTTCGTTCAACGCGGCGCCAATGTCTTCCGCAATCTGGGACATCGCCGGGCAGCCTGAATACGTGGGCGTGATGACGATTTCAAGCGTGTCGTCGGCGGTGCGGCGGACGTCGCGGAGAATGCCCAACTCGCGTATCGATACCACCGGGATTTCCGGATCGGGCACGGCGTCCAGCACTTCCCAAACGCGGTCGAGCGAAGCTTCAGCGGTCATCATCGCGTTCACCAGCTCGCGCCTGGATGCTGCCGAGCGACGCTTTGCAATTCCGCAAGCAGGAAGCCCATGTGTTCGGAATGCTCGCCGAGCTTGCCGGTTGTCACGTGTCTGGCATCGGCGGGTTTTTGCAGCGTGGCTTCGGCGAGCGTCGCGTCCACGTCCTCGCGCCACGCTGTTTCCAGATCCGCCGTGAGCGGACCGATGTTCGCATCGGCGATGCTCGTTTCCACGTCGTCGATACTGAAAAACTCGCGCGTGTAAGGCATCAGGTAATCCACCGCCGCCTGCGCCCGACGATGCGATTCCTCGGTGCCATCGCCGAAACGCAACAGCCAGTCGCTCGCGTGATTCAGGTGATAGCGCGTTTCCTTGATCGACTTCGACGCGATCGCCGCGAGTTGTGCGTCCGTCGATTGCGTGAGCGCCGTCCAAACATGCGCCATCAGCGTCGAATAAAGGAAATTGCGCACGACCGTCACGGCGTAATCGCGATCCGAACGCGCCGTGCCCGACAGCGGACCCGCGTGCGGCAACTCGGTCAGCGTGTAATTGCGGAAGTCGCGTTCGTTGCGGAAATACGCGTAGTCGTCTTCGGTTTTCTTCGTGCCGTTGAGTTCTGCATCGAGTGTGGCGGCGTGCGAGTAGAGCAGCCGCGCCTGGCCGATCAGATCGAGGCTGATGTTTGCCAGCGCGATGTCTTCCTCGAGCACCGGGCCGTGTCCGCACCATTCGCCGTTGCGCTGACCGAGGATCAGCGCGTTATCGGCGAGGCGCAGGACGTAGGAGAGATGTTGGGGCGTCGTCATGGGGCTTGACCCTTCGCTCACATGTGGTTGATTTCGTCGGGCAGCACGAAGAACGTGGGGTGCCGATAGATCTTGTCGCCGGCCGGGTCGAAGAACTCGGCTTTATCGGCGGGATCGGAGGCAGTGATCGCCGCCGATGGAACCACCCAAATGCTCACACCTTCCTGGCGCCGCGTGTAGACATCGCGCGCCATGCGCAACGCTGCGGGGGCATCCGGCGCGTGCAGGCTGCCGCAATGCTTGTGATCAAGGCCCTGCTTGCTGCGCACGAACACTTCCCAGATCGGCCATTCGTTATTCATCTTTCGCTCTCCTTATGCAGCGTGCTTTTGAGCACGCGCAGCTTGTTTGGCGGCGTAGGCGAGGGCGGCTTCGCGCACCCAGAGGCCGTCGTCGTGTGCTTTTACGCGCGTGGCGAGCCGCTCCTTGTTGCAGGGGCCGTCACCGTTCACGACGCGCCAGAACTCTTCCCAATCGATCTCGCCATAGTCGTGTGCCTGCCGTTCTTCGTTCCACTTCAGGTCGGAATCGGGCAGCGTGACGCCGAGAATCCTGGCTTGCTCGACGGTGGCATCGACGAATTTCTGCCGCAGATCATCATTCGATATCCGCTTGATGCCCCATTTGAACGACTGGCCGCTGTGGATGGAATCCTTGTCGCTCGGGCCGAACATCATCAGCACCGGCCACCACCAGCGGTCCACCGCCTGCTGCACCATTTCCTTCTGCGCTCCAGTGCCTTTCATCATGGAGAGCAACGCGTCGAAACCTTGCCGCTGATGGAACGACTCTTCCTTGCAGATGCGGATCATGGCGCGCGCATACGGGCCATACGTGCAGCGGCAGAGCGGGATCTGGTTCATGATCGCCGCGCCATCCACCAGCCAGCCGATCACACCCACGTCCGCCCAGGTGGGCGTCGGATAATTGAAGATGCTCGAGTACTTGGCTTTTCCGGCGTGCAGGGCATCGACGAGCTGATCGCGCGACACCCCCATGGTTTCCGCCGCGCTATATAGATAGAGGCCGTGGCCGCCTTCGTCCTGCACCTTCGCGAGCAGGATCGCCTTGCGCTTCAGGCTCGGCGCGCGCGAAATCCAGTTGCCTTCAGGCAGCATGCCGACGATTTCCGAATGCGCGTGCTGCGAGATCTGACGAATCAGCGTCTTGCGGTAGGCATCGGGCATCCAGTCCTGGGGTTCGATCTTGCCGTCGGCGGCCATCACGGAGTCGAAACGGCTGAGTTCCGGCGATTCGGACGCCGGATCGATGGGCTGCACGTTGCCGGGGATATCGAGGGATTGCGTGTACATGACGATCGCTCGCTCTAGGAAGTCACTGTGCCGCAATTATAAGCCGACCGTCCGGTCGGTTAATAGTTATTTTTTGAGATAGATTCGGACGGGGCGAGGGCGGAGTGCTTTTGTGTCGAATGAATTCGTCAGATCTTTCCAGTCCTACCCCACGCTCGCTTCAAACGCCCGCCGATAATTCTCCCCAAGAATTTTCCCCGTTTCTTCGTTCGAAAATCCTGCGGCAAGGAGCTCGTTCGCAAAGTCAGGCAATTGGCCATAGTGAGTAAAAACCGGCGGAGAAATAAAGCCCAGCATGTCCGTGCCCATGCCGACATGGTCAACGCCGACCAGATCGGCCATCCGCTTGACGCCTTCGGCCATCCCCCGCAGGTCCCTGAATGTCCCGGAGCTTGGCCAGACGCCGATCACACCGCCCGTTTCGGCGACGGCGCGAGCGTGGTCGGGATTGATCAGCCGGCTTCGGCCGCCTGGATGCGCGGACAGCGCGGTGTGAGACAAAACCAGCGGTTTCGACGATACCGTCGCCGCCCGTTTGACGAGATCGAATGTGCCGTGGGCAACGTCGACGACGATCCCGAGGTCATTGCATCGCCGAACGACCTGCGCGCCGAAATCCGTCAAACCTCCATGTTCGGGCGGCTCGGTCTGGATATCGCCGAGTTCGTTGACGCGGTAGTGCGTCAGTTGCAAGTGGCGAAGCTGGTGCTGTGCGTACGCTTCATCGACGCGATCCAGTTGCCCCTCCAGGAAATCGCCGCCTTCCGACGCGATAATCGCGCTCGGCCCCGCGTTCGCACGCGCCTTCAGCGAGGCGCTGTCGGTGGTGACATTCAATTGCTCGCGCTCGATCAACGCGTGCACCCGCGCGAATTCGGTTTGTCCAAGCGCGTACAGTTCGCCGGACGCGGGAGGCCGGTACGCCTCGATACGCTTGCGATCCGACGATACCCGCGTGACCACGGTATCGGTGACGATCGCCAAGGTGACGACGTTCATCCCGCCGCTGCGCATCGGCGCGGCGAGCGGGACGAAAGGGCGGTTGGCGCCAATCGCCGGATCGTGGGAGATGATCACGCGGCCGGCGTGGCTGTGCATGTCCATCGTCAGCGCGCCGTTTAGGCGCCAATTCCTGGCTGCATCCTGATCGTCGGTATATCCGGCGAAACGGCCGCGAGCACAGGCGGCCAGACCCAATGCGGCAGTCGATGCCAGGAACGCCCGCCGGCTGAATGGCTTGTCGGGGCTTGTCACGCACGCATCGACGAGTTGATAACGCCAACCCGCCGGATCGTCGATCAAACGGCGCAGTCGTCCGCGAATCGTCACCGGTTCGTCTTGCACTCGGATCAGTGAGGCACCAATAACTTCGATGCTCGATCGCGGATTGTTTGGCGTGCAACCGGGACAGCACGGAGCGTCGGCCGCCAGCAAGAAATAGTCGACGCATGGGTCTGGTTCGAGCGGAATCATCCAGCCTGAGAGTTCGACCACGCTGTCATGCAGCGTGTCGGCCTGACCCGAGCGAATGCTCGACCAATCGATTTGCATCGACATCCCCTGTTGAACGTTGTGGCTGAATTATGCAGTGGCAGGTCGGGCGAACTCAGTTTGCTCCCGGCGCTGAATGCGACAATGCGGCTTCGCTTTCAACCGTGTCCCCTGCATGCCGTCACCGTCATCCTCCGAAATTCATTGCGCGCGCGTTGCCGTTATTGGCGGCGGCCCTGCCGGCTTGATGGCTGCGGAAGCGCTCGCGGCAGGCGGCGTCGAAGTGGATCTTTACGACGCCATGCCGTCGGTCGGCCGCAAGTTTCTGATGGCAGGCAAGGGCGGGATGAATCTCACGCATTCCGAGCCCGCCGAATTGTTTGTCGCGCGTTACGCGGAGCGCCGGTCGCAGGTTGAACCGTTGTTGCGCCGTTTCGATGCCGCCGCGTTACGCGCATGGGTTCACGGGTTGGGCGTGGAAACCTTCGTTGGCAGCTCGGGCCGCGTGTTTCCCACCGACATGAAAGCCGCACCCATGCTGCGTGCCTGGCTGCATCGGCTACGCGGGTCGGGCGTGCGATTTCACATGCGGCATAAGTGGATTGGTTGGAGCGACGAAGCGCGGCGGCCTTTGCGATTTGCCACGCCGGAAGGCGAGCGCTCAGTCCAAGCCGATGCTGTTGTCTTCGCGCTCGGCGGCGCGAGCTGGCCGCGGCTCGGCTCGGACGCGGCGTGGATTCCGTATCTGGAAGCGCGCAACGTGGGCGTGTCGCCGTTCGTGCCGTCGAATTGCGGCTTCGATATCAACTGGAGCGAGCACTTCAGCAGCCGTTTTGCGGGCGAGCCGCTGAAAGCCGTCGCGATCGGCTTGCCGCGGCTGGACGGCGGGATCGATTGGCGGACGGGCGAATGTTTGCTGACATCGACGGGTATCGAGGGCAGTCTGATCTACGCGATGTCCGCGCGCATTCGCGATCGCCTGACCGCCGGTGACGCCACGTTTTTTCTGGATCTCGTACCGGCTTTAACGCAGCAGCGTGTCCACGATGAAGTGACCCATCCACGCGGCGCTCGTTCTATGTCGAGCCATTTGCAGAGCCGTCTGAACCTGACGGGCGCGAAGGCGGGTTTGCTGCGCGAGGTGCTGGGCCGCGAAGATTTCTCCGATACAGCGCGTCTTGCGCAACTTATCAAGGCGTTGCCGTTGACCGTGACGCGTCCGAGGCCGATTGCCGAAGCGATCAGCAGCGCGGGTGGCGTGACCTTCGAATCGCTCAATTCGAACTTGATGCTCGACGCACTGCCCGGCGTTTTCTGCGCGGGCGAGATGCTGGATTGGGAAGCGCCGACTGGCGGTTATCTGCTCACCGCGTGTTTCGCGAGCGGTTTGATCGCGGGCGAGGCGGCGCTGGCCTATCTGAAGCGGGCGTGAACCGGGTTCAAGCGCCCGCGCCAAAGACGAAACTCAAGCCGGCACAAGACGCCACAACGACGTAATTTCGGCCGAACGCGCGTGATACAGCGGATCGGTTTTATCGGCGGCGCGAGGGTGATGCGGGCGGATATCCATCCGGCCGTCCGTCTTCAACCCGGCGCGGTCGACCCACTCCTGGAATTCCGCACGCGTACGCAGACCAAGGTGCTCGGCGATATCGGAAAGAATCAGCCAGCCTTCGCCGCCCGGCGTCAAATGTGCGGCGAGCCCATCGAGAAAACCACGCAGCATGCGGCTTTCGGGGTCGTAGATTGCATGTTCGATGGCCGAGCTCGGCCGGGCCGGCAGCCACGGCGGATTGCAGACGATCAACGGCGCACGGCCTTCCGGAAACAGATCGGCCTCGACCACTTTCACTTCCTGCGTGTATCCCAATAACTCGATGTTTTCGCGCGCGCAGGCGAGCGCGCGGGCATCGATTTCCGTCGCCACCACACGCTTCACGCCGCGCTGCGCCAGCAAGGCGGCAAGCACGCCGGTTCCGGTGCCGATATCGAAAGCCAATTCCTTCGATGGCAACGGCTGATCCGCCACCAGCTTGATGTACTCGCCGCGGACCGGCGAAAACACCCCGTAGTAAGGGTGAATCCGCGCACCGAGCGCCTCGACGTCCACGCCCTTTTTACGCCACTCGTGCGCGCCGACCAGCCCGAGCACCTCACGCAGCGACACGACCGACTCACCTGACGCCGCGCCATAAGCCTCCTCACACGCTTCCTTCACGACCGGCGCGCGACGCAGCGGAATGGCGTACTCCGCGTCGAGCGGCAACAGCAGCATGCCGAGCGTGCGCGCTCGCTGCGACTGGGCGAGCCGATGCAAATTGAACGCCTCGGCGGGAGCGGGCGGCGCTGCCGGCGGTGCATCGGGGGCGGCGCTGCGTTCTTTCGCTTTTGCTTTGGCCGACTTTTTCGGCCGTGTTTCGATGCGTCGTGCGACCGCCTGCAACAACTGCCGGGCGTTCTGGAAATCGCCGCGCCACAAGATTGCCGTGCCTTCGCAAGCCAGCCGATACGCGGAATCGGCGGTCATCTGGTCATCGCCGATCACAACGCGTTTGGGCGGCGCGATTCCGCTTTCCGAGTGCCAGAGCGCCGAACGGTTCTCGCCTTTTTCCTCCCATTGGATCTGGGAGGGTGCGGCGCTGGTGCTAGGAGAAGTTTTGGAATGCATGCTGAATAAGTACCGGACAAAGTGAGAACCGCGAGGCGGAATGCCGACATTCTGAGGGCTTTTCACAAAATGGTCCGATTTTCGGCGAGAAAAGCCGGCCGATGGATGTGCTCGGGAACTGTAAGCGCCTGGTTTGCCCGTTCAGGCACAATCGCTTTTTCCCCCCTAACCCACGCTCCACGATGAACCTTCGCGCCCTTTCCGCCGTTGCCGCCGCGACGCTGTTTGCTTCCCTGCTGCCGTCCACCAGTGCTCGCGCCGACGACGCCCCGGCTGAACACTGGGTGAGCGCCTGGAGCACGGCATTGCAGGCAATTCCGGAGCGAGCCGACTTGCCGGCGCTGTATCGCGCGCCGGAGATCGGTGGCCGGACGGTTCGGCAGATCGTCTATCCCGCCATCGACGGCCGGCACGTTCGGCTGCGCTTCAGCAATGTATACGGCACCACGCCGCTGGTGATCGAGGGTATACAAGTGGCGCGCGCCGTATCCGGCAATGCGGCGGCGACACGCGCGGGAGCGACCCATCCCGTGACGTTCGGCGGCAAGCAGGGTGTGACCATCGCGCCGGGTGGCCAGATGGACAGCGACCCGATCGCCTTCGACGTCGCAGCCCACCAGCCGCTCGCCGTCAGTACTTATATGGGAGCAGGCCAAAAAATGGCCGCGTGGCATCGGGTGGCGAGCCAGACGAACTACGTGTCGACGCCCGGCAACCATTCCGCTGATACCGACGCCGCTGCGTTTCGTACCCGATTCACGCAATTTGTGTGGCTGACCAGCGTTTCCGTCGATACCGCGCCGGCGCGGACGCTGGTCGCGATTGGTGACTCCATCACCGACGGCATGCGCTCCACGCCGAATGCGAACCGCCGCTGGCCGGATGCTTTGGCGCGCCGGTTGACGCAAAAAGGCATCGACGGAACAGCTGTTGTGAACGCGGGAATCAGCGGCAATCGCTTGCTGAGCGCGTCACCGTGTTACGGCGATGCACTTCTGAACCGCTTCGATCGCGACGCGTTGCGCCAGCCTGGGGTGCGCGCCGTGATCCTGCTGATCGGCATCAACGACATCAACTTCCCCGCGATGCCCCCGCACTCCGGTCTTGATTGCGACGATCCGCACACCTCCGTGACCGCCGATTCGCTGTTGCGTGGCTACCAGCGGTTGATTGCACAGGCTCACCAGCGCGGGGTCCGGATCTACGGTGCAACCTTGACGCCGGCTGCGCTGCCGCCGGAACGTGAGGCCATCCGGACGGCGGTGAACGACTCGATCCGCTCGAGCCGCGCATTCGATGGCGTAATCGACTTCGACCGCGCACTGCGGGATCCGGCCCATCCCGACCGGCTTCAGCGGCGCTACGACAGTGGCGACCATATCCATCCCAGCGACGCGGGTTACGCGGCCATGTCGGAGGCTGTTCCCATCGACGAAATGGGGCTGGCAAAGGGCCGTTAGGACATTGCCGAAAATAGTTTGAAGATGTCCTTGCCTTGGTGCACGCCATCGCCTATTATTCGTCTCCTCGTTTCGCAACGAGGACCGCTAAAGAAACAGGCGGCCTCCAAAGTCGGTAAGTTTGAAAGCAAATGCTCACAAACTTGGTTGACAAGGAGAAAAAGATTCTTCATAATCTCGTTTCTGTGCTGCGACTGCAGCGACGCGAAAGCGGCGGATCTGGAAGGATTCAGGTTTGGCGATTTTGGCGAATGTTCTTTAAAAACTAACAGCCGATAAGTGTGGGCGCTTGGTGCT
>NZ_JALPRJ010000120.1 GCF_030464885.1 Caballeronia sp. SEWSISQ10-4 2
TGGAGTTTTGACGGGTCAGCTCGTTGCCGCATTCGTAGATTGTCACGCCGTACGGTGACAGGGTACTGGCAATCGTTTGGCTGGCGCCGCGAGCCGTACTGTAGGCAACCTCTTCGTTAGGGTAGAGGTTGCCCGATGAGTCGGACAGGCCGACGTTCACCAGGACGAAGAGTGTCATCCCAGCGTTTTCGAACGCTTGGGCTAGCGCGGCTACTGCGTTGAGTTGCCTTGGATCATCCGTACATCCCACGCGGTACGTTGTGCAGCCCAGGGCCTTGAGCATGCTGATGATTTGCGCCGGCGTATAAGTGTAGTCGAAGTGGCCATTCATGCCGTAAAAGGAGCCCACCGCTCCCGGGATCGCGACCCGCGGATCGTTGCACTGCACCCACGTATCGTTTCCGGTCAGGACATAGAACTGACCTCCGGTGCCGCTGTGCCAGACTTTGCCGCCGTACCACAGCAGCAAGCTCACGTTGTAGGTGTTGCCAACGGTTTGACCGTTTCTAAAGATGACGCCGTTGCTCACGGTCCATATCGAACCCAGGCTGTCAGTGATGCTCGAGGCACCCGGGATGGCCGTGGCATCGGCCGAGGCAGTCACGGCGGCATGAGCCGAAACCGCACCCAGGAGTGGGCTACCAGCGAGGGCTGCCAGCCCGGTAAGGAATTGACGTCGTTTTAGCATGTCGGAGCTTGTTCCATCGTCGAAACTCGACGGTAAGGTTAATGAATGCGTTTCTCCCGGTCGGGCCAGTGAGTGTACCTAACCAGCTCAGGCTGAGGCACCTTTGTTCGGATAACGAAACAATAGGAACGAACGTTCAGGCGACTCGCACGCCGAAGGAGGAATCGAAAGTTGAATCGTCAAACAGCAATCTGACCGCGGCCTAAAGAGAATAGGCCTTTAGCGAAAAAGTACTTTGGACAACAATGCATCGGAGGTCGAGCTACCGGCATCCCACTTACATCGGTTCTCGCGAGATGAATAGTCAAGCAGTGGATCGAAATCTTGCAAAGAGGTATCTATTTCCGTCTCTGTCGATCACATTAAAAATCATACCTGAGAAAGCGACGTTTCACAAATAGACAGAGGATTTGCGCAGAGCTGTTAACTCCTCGAAGATTGTGCCAACGTAATTCTTTGAGTTGTCTATGGTGAATCGGGATGTTGCTTGGGCGATTATTTTCGGAACTGGTCGATCAACTCAGAGCGAGAGGCACGCGTTATCAGCAGGAGCCGTTGCTATGCGCATTATTGCTGGCCGTGTTGTCCGGCCCGACATCATTGAGAAAGACGGGGCTTTTCATCGAAGAGCGACTGGGACAGCTCAATGCCCTGTTTGGCACGTCATGGAAGAAAGCGCCCACATGGGGTTGGGATTCGTCGGTTTCTGCTGAAACTTGATGCGACGCAAGTCGAGGAAGTCGTTCGCTTGCATGCCGAAAAGCAGGTGTCGACGCAGCCGGGAATATAGTTCATTGCGCTCGATGGCAAAGCGCTGCGAGGAAGTGCGTCGCGTGTGATGGACCTGCGGGCACGGCAGTTGGTGTCAGCTTTTACGCAGGATGACCTGATTATCCTGGGGCATGTTGAAGTCGCAGACAATTCCAACGAAATTCCGGCCGTGCAGTCGATGATTGAGTCTCTGGGGATTTCAGGACGTGTGTTCACGCTTGATGCCATGCATTGCCAAAACAAACACTTGCGATAGCTCGTTCAGGCGGCGACGAGCCTGGTNNGTGCTGGTGCTGGTGCTGGTGCTGGTGCTGGTGCTGGTGCTGGTGCTGGTGCTGGTGCTGGTAAAGGAAAACAAGCCTGATCTGCTCGCGATGTGTCAGATGTTGGCTCAATACCCGAGCCCTTCCCAACAGCACGTCGATCACGACAAGGGGCACGGGCGCATAGAGACGCGCATGATCGATACTTTTATCCCGCCCAGTGCGTGGCTGCCGCAAGGCTGGCAACCGCTGGTTCAAGCCGTGGTGAAAGTCGTCCGCGTCATTGAGCAAAAACGCAAGGGAATGGCACAGTCCGGTGAAGAAACAGCATGGTGGGTGAGCACAGCTGTCCTATTCGCCGAGTAGCTTTCAAGGAGCCATTCTCGGCCATTGGTCCGTTGAAAACCAGAACCATCATGTCCGTGATGTCGTGATGTTCGAAGACGCCTGCCGCATTCGGGCGCAGCCAGGCATCCTTGCCCGACTGCGTCAATCGCGCTCAGCTGCATGCGCGCCAGCGATGAGCCATGTATTTTCACGGGCCGTCTACAGAAATACTCTCAACTTCGATCACGCGGTCTCTGTTGCGCACCAGAGAACTTAACAGCCCTGTGTCGAGGTGTCGGTACACCGCAGCCGACGCCGCACGAGCGGTACCTGCAGATATTTCAGACACAGGGACGGCCGGTCCGGCCGGCTTCAATCGGCTACGGTCGGCGCGCGGTGGTGGAGATTGCTATGAATAAGCAGCTACAAGGCGCTGATCGGCACCCGCCTGCGGGCGCGCGAGCTGCCTGCCCAACGAATCGAAACCACCATCGGCGTGGCGGTGCTCAACCGCATCCTCGACGCTGCACGCCCGAAATTCGTCCGTTATAAGGCGCAGCCAGCGTAGCGGATGGGAAAGGAAAAACTTCGTCCTCGCCCTCCTCCATGCAACAAGGCCGCCAAAAACTGGTCACATCGACCGCTTAATTGCTCTGCGCGAATCACCCAACCAGATGTGGTGAACACGTCTTTAGGTATTCCTCAAAATCAGTTGCGACTTCCGGATGTCGCAGCGCGAATTCCACCGTTGCTTTCAGATAACCGAGTTTGCTGCCGCAGTCAAAACGTGTGCCGTGATACTTGTACGCGAGCACTTGCTCGTCGGCGAGCAGCGACTGGATTGCGTCCGTCAGTTGTAGTTCACCGCCGGCTCCCGGCTTCAACGCGCGGATGTGATCGAACACTCGTGGCTTCAGCACGTAACGGCCCACTACGCCGAGATTCGACGGGGCAACTTCCGGTTCCGGTTTTTCCACAATGCCCGATAGTTTGAAAATATTGGGTTCCCATTCCTTGCCGTCGATCACGCCGTACGACTTGGAATTCTCCGCCGGTATCTCTTCCACACCGATCACCGAACTGTGATAGTGATCGAAGACTTCGATCATCTGCGTCATCACCGGCGGCGTGCCGTACAGCAAGTCATCCGCAAGAATCACGGCGAACGGGTTATCGCCGACCAACTTCTCTGCGCACAGCACCGCGTGGCCAAGGCCGAGCGCTTCGGCCTGACGTACATAGAAAAAATCGACGTTACTCGGCGTGATACTGCGCACGAGGTCGAGCAGCTCTTGCTTGCCTCGTGCCTCCAGCTCGGCTTCGAGCTCATACGACTTGTCGAAGTGATCCTCGATCGCGCGCTTGCTGCGCCCCGTCACGAAGATCATTTCCGTGATGCCGGCAGCCATGGCCTCCTCGACCGCGTACTGGATAAGCGGCTTGTCAACCACGGGCAGCATCTCCTTCGGGCTGGCTTTGGTCGCGGGGAGGAATCGAGTGCCTAGACCCGCAACCGGGAAAACTGCTTTCGTAACTTTGAACATTTGATGACCCTGATCCTCATTTCGTGTTTAAACGTCGAGCCTGAATTGCCAAGGGACAGATGAAGTGTGCGCGTGGAACCGCCCGGCAGCCGCCGAACGAATTCTATTCGTTGATGACGCAAGAAATCCTCAACATATCGAATCAATTTGCCTTAATCACCCTTTTCGCGACAGAACCACTTTGCCCTTGCGAGGGACCACGGCGATAGCGTCCATGTTATCCGGTCAACGCCAATAGGGTCATCTATATTGAATAGCATTCCTGAGCTCTCGCTAAAATAGCCGCTCCGAAACGGAGCTTGTATAGGATAGCCGTCGGATCCAAATAGTTTCGGTTGACCCGTTTCTGGTTCGCTTGAACCTGTAGTGAAAATGACAGCATCGCTTACAAAGAGGCAAATCGCGAGCGCCGCGACGACGCCGTCCATTTCACCGCGTGGACGGCGATTTACACAATTCATGGCCGTTTTTTCGTTCACTCAAACGCGTTCGTTTTAACGGGCTGCCGCAATCCTAGATGCAATTTTCAGAGCTACTTGGTTACGATCGCGCCGGTCAGACCAGCGTTAATAGCCGGCAACAACAGGTTCAACACGCGGTTGGCGCGGACGAGACCACTGTTGTCGACGTAGACCACATCCTTCGACTGCAGATCGAACTGATTCGCGAGCAACATCGAAACCGGCGATCGGGCGTCGAGGTGATAGATCACCGGCGCGTCCCCGGTTGCTTGGCGGAGCACGAAAAGCTGCTTCGCATCCGACGTTTCCTGGTTGATCTGGCCCGCCTGCGTGAGGGCTTCGCCCAGCGTGAGCGTGCCGTCACGCAACGGCGACACGGCCTGCGGCTTCACCACTTCGCCCATCACATAGACGCTGTTGTCGTCGCGGGCATCCACATGCAGCATGTCGCCCGGTTGCAGCATGATGTCGGCGGGGCTCTTGCCCATTTTCATCATCTGCGCGACGTTCACCGGATAGGCCGTGCCGTTGCGCGTGATCGTCACGCGGCTCTGGTCGGCGGTCGGCGCAAAGCCGCCCGCGCGGCTGACGGCTTCGGTCAGCGTCATCGGAATGTCATTGATGGTCTGCGCACCCGGTGCACGCACATCGCCGTCTACATACACTTGCGCGGCGCGGAACGAAGCCACGCGAACCGTCACCTGCGGCTTGACGAACACTTTGCTCAGCTCGGTGTAGATCTCGCGCTGCACCTCTTCCGCGCGCTTGCCCGCAGCACGGATCGGTTTGTCGATATACGGAAACTGGATGTTGCCCTCGCTGTTGACCACAAATCCAGGCGCCGCATCCGAGCTCTTCGTGTTCTGCGCCGGCTGGCCGACTGCCGCGGCAAGTTCGGGGTGATCCCATACCGTGATCTGCAGCACGTCGCCCGAACCGAGCTTGTAGCCGGCCGGCTTCGCAAACAAATTGAGCTGGCTCTGCACCTTAGTGTCGTTCTTCTGGTCCGCGCGGATCTCGCGGATCAGCGCCAGGTCGATTTGCTTGACCGGGATCTGCATGTCGCTCGTCACGTCGCCGTTATCGGCGGTCGTGGCCGGCAGGGCTGGCGGCGTAGTCATATGCTGACCCGGCGCCAGAGCGCAGGCCGAAAGCATGGCGGCGAGCGCCATGGCAAGCGCCATACGCGCTCCAAGCATGCCATGGCTGTTGTTGTTCGGCATCGCAGCACCGGATTGTTGTGTCACATTCATGATGGTAGTTGACCACTTCAGTAAGCGTTGGTGTGGCGTAAGCCTTTGAAGATCGTCGCGAAAATAATTTTCACATCAAGTCCGAACGACCAGTTCCCGAGGTAGTACAAATCGTGCGCTACGCGTCCCTCCATTTTTTCGATGCGGTCGGTTTCGCCCCGAAAGCCGTTCACCTGAGCCCACCCGGTGATGCCAGGCTTGATCCGGTAGCGATGGATGTATCCCGACACAACCTTCTGATAAAGGTCGTCGTGCTCGAGTGCGTGGGGACGCGGTCCCACCACCGACATCTCACCGCGCAGAACATTGATGAATTGCGGAAGCTCGTCAAGGCTCGTGCGGCGCAAGAAGCCCCCTACGCGAGTGATACGTGGATCGCCGCGCGTTGCCTGCTCGAGCACGCCGGCCTTCTGTGCATGCAGGCGCATTGTGCGGAACTTGAAGATGCTGAAGACGCGGCCATCGGCGCCCTTACGGTTTTGCTTGAAAAACACCGGACCGCTCGAACTGAGCTTTACCGCGATCGCGCAGGCAAGGAGGATTGGCGACACCGCGAGCAATGCACCGGCTGCGAAAAGCCGGTCGAAGATATCCTTTTGCATGACGGCCTTCGGCGGCAACGGCGAAGTCGCCAAATTGATGGTCGGCACGCCAAGCAGGTTCGTCACGCTGCCTTCGAAGAGCGCGAGCGTTCGCACGTCGGGCATGAAGCGGATGTTGATGAGGTCATTGCGAAATTCGTCAACGAGCTTGAGAAGCTTCGCTTCTTCAGTCATCGGCAGGGCAAGCCAGACTTCGTCGATCTTCTGCTTACGAACGCAACTGGCGAAGGCTTCGTGCTCCTCGAACACCGGTACGCGCGTGTTCATCGTCGCGCCCTCTTGGACGTTGTAGGCGGCCGTCGCTCGGAATCCCGCGGCCGGCGCCGTGTCGATCTTGCGAATGATCGCGTCGCAATGTTCGCCGCAACCAACAACCGCTACCTGCTGCAGGTTTAGCCCCGCGTTGCGCACCCTAGCCAACACGCGATACGTGGCTAGACGGCCCGCAATCATCGCGGCGCCGGTCATGCCGGTCCAGTAGACCAACCAGAGACGTGACACGAAGTCGATACGGTGCAGGGAGAACATCAGCGCCAGCGCACAGACCTGCACAATGAGCCAGCTGAGCGCGACCCGCCCGGTGAGCGCGGCCTTCGAGCGGCCGCGCCACGATTCATATACGCCGAACATCGGAAACAAAGCAAGCGCAAGCGCCGCCGCGAAGGCGACGAACGCCGGATAGAAGCTACGCTGCGAAATGTCATCGAAACGGATTTGCGACGCGACGATTGCACCCAATACGATCATCGCGACGTCGAACACTCTCGCCAGTAGGTCTGTTATGCCACGCATTCTATGTCCTCCGAACCACTAACCTTGTTGCTTTACGGTTGATTGACTGCACGGCCATACTTGTCATCGAACCGGACGATGTCGTCTTCGCCTAGATACGTGCCGGATTGCACTTCAATGATCTCGAGGGGCACACGGCCAGGATTCTCCAACCGGTGACGCACGCCAAGCGGAATGTAGGCCGATTCGTTTTCGCTCAGCAGAAACTCTTCTTCACCGCGCGTGACAAGCGCTGTCCCGCACACGACAGTCCAATGCTCCGCACGGTGGTGATGCATTTGTAGCGACAGGCGCGCACCCGGATTCACCACGATGCGTTTGACCTGAAAACGCTCGCCGTGATCAATGGAGTCGTAAAATCCCCAAGGGCGGCGAACCTTTCTGTGCGTATCTGCTTCGGGTGATTTCTGCTTCTTAATGCGCGACACGAGACCCTTGATGTCCTGCACGCACGAGCGGTCGGCCACCAGCACGGCGTCGTCGGTTTCCACCACGATCAGGTTCGTCGTGCCCACACACGCCACGAGCCTGCCGCCTTCCGAACGCGCGTATGTCGCGGTCGCCCCTTCGAACAAAACACGGCCGCTTGCCACATTGCCGGCCTCGTCCTTATCCATCGCATCCCAGACGGCATCCCACGAACCAAGATCGGACCAGCCCGCTTCGAGCGGAACGACCACGCCCTTGAATGGCGAACCGGGCTTGCCGAGATGCTCCATTACCGCATAGTCAATTGAATCGGACGGCGACTTGGCGAATTGCGCCGCATCTGGACGCGAGTATCCGTCGGCGTTCTTGCCCTGCTCCTGCGCCGAGACACATGCCAGGTACATCTCCGGTTGCAGTTGTTCGAGTACGGCAAGCCATACCGATGCACGCACCACGAAGATGCCGCTGTTCCACCAGTAGCTGCCAGCTGCAACGTATTGCGCGGCTAGTTCTGCAGCTGGCTTCTCGACGAAGCGCTCAATGCTGTGAGCGCCGTCTTGCAGTGAATCCCCCAGACGGATGTAGCCAAAACCGGTGTCGGGACGCGTCGGCGGAATGCCGAGTGCAGCAATCTCGCCAGCCTGCGCATGATGCGCCGCGATCTCGATGGCCGCATGCAGTGCAGCGATATCGGCAATAGCGTGATCGGCCGGCATGGCAACGAGGATCGCGTCCTGGCCGTCGGCGCAAGCGGTCAGTGCGGCGAGCGTCAGCGCCGGCGCGGTATCGCGGCGCGCGGGCTCAACCACGATGCGCGCCTTCACGCCGCTCTCGCGAGCCTGTTCGGCGGTGGCGAAGCGATGTTCTTCGCCGCACACGATCACCGGCTCTGCGACGACGTCCCACGCAGCCGGAAACCCCTTCATGCGTAGCACGGTAGCCTGTAACAGCGACTCCGTGCCGATCACGCCGATCAGTTGCTTCGGAAATTGTTCACGCGACACGGGCCAAAGACGCGTGCCCGAACCGCCCGCGAGAATCACCTGCACGAGGCGTCGGCAATCCGCCGCAATGCCTGCCGCAGCCATGGTCTGATCGGCCTCTTCGATACTCCGCTTTAGCTTGTCCATTTTCGATTCCTTTATTCGTGAACCCGTTCCCGGGTGATGCTGTCTGCGTTAACCGCTGATTTCGGCTCTGTGGAACCTCTTCACTCCGTCAACGCCATGACCGCCGTTAACGAGATGGTTTGATTTGCATAAGACGCGCGCGTGTCGGCGACTTCACATTCGGTATGCCGTGGGTCAATTCGCACACGCTTAAGGAAAATCTTGGCCAGACCATCCCCGCAGGAGAACGTCCGCTCGAGTTGTACTGAGATCAGCTCGCCGCGATGCCAAATTGTCACCCGAGGAAACCGTGCCCCTGACGGATGCCAGACAGCGGGATGAGCGTCGTCGCCAGCCCCGATTGCCGCGAGCTACGAATAACGCGTCTAATACGCGGTAGTGTCGCCCATTCATCTCGTCGGTCCACACTTGTACCGACGAAGAGCATGCCGCGTTCCTGCAATTGACGCATCGGAGGCGCATGTCGCACGCGCAGCAACTCTCCACCGCCAAGATCGACAGTTGTGCCCCAAATAAAGGCTCGCGCACGATGCCTCGCTGGCCGGGACAAAACTGTCGAAAAGGCGACTCGCGATGTGGTTGGCTTCACCTTGCGCGCTGCGCTCGCGTAAGAACTTGCTGTACTCACTGACTAGAAAATCCGTTCCCATTGCAGTGCATCATAGGCATCCTCTGACAAGTTAGGACGCTCTTGGCGCAAAGAGGTGACATTCTGGCCGACAATTCGGAGGTTTCAGTGCCGGTGCGTTCCAATACGCAAGCGGGATGTCCAACCGGACGCCGTCCGAGCAACTGTCAAATCTGGTGGGGTGGGCTTGGCGGGATGACTAGGCGGCAAGCAATTGCTGAACCGGAGTGCTTGGTACTGTCTGTCCCCGGATGGCCATCTTTGAAAGCGATACGCGGCAATAGAGGCGCAAATTTGTAGGTGCCGCGAATGCGAAGCCACGACTGTTCGATTCGTAGACCTAAAGGTGACAAACCCAGACGATTGAGCGCAGCCACGCTCCTTGCGTGGCGTCGCCGCGACTACCGAAGGCGCTAGGGACTCGAGGCGAGAGCAGATCAGATCTTCGCGGTCCATCGTTAGGTGACCATTGCTCGCTGCGTGCCATATGCCGGCACGCGTGATCTTTCTCGGACCGGCAGTTGAATACTTCCGGCAGATTCTTTTGCTCAAGTCGAAGCAAGGACGGCGCGCCCATATCCTTTTCTAGAGGAACCGTTAACGTTGTACCGCACGAGGTGGAATGTCGCCAATCGCACGTTCATGCAACTGACCGTCCGCGTCCTCATGGCGTTCGTCGCGCACACGCATCCTGCGTCTACGCAAAAGTGTCCATCAGTGACTAGAGCTGCGCTTGAGCCGACTTGGTCGACAGTCGCCTAAACTTATGTCTAATAAAATCTTGTGCCGGTTTTTCAAAAAACCGAAAAATGTAATACGACGCAACAAGTGTCACGAACATGAATCCGAGGAAAAACGTCAGGCTGTGAGCAGGAATTGCTTGGTTCGTGTTCGCGAATAATATCGCTATCGTCAGCTGAATTGGAAAATGTATCAGATAACTTGAGTAAGTCATATTACCGGCTGCCTCGATTACGCTCTGAATGGTCGGATGCACGGTAACGTTTCGCGCCGCGATGTAAAGCAGCGTCGGCACATATGTCATCAAGAACAAGAAAGCGAAGGACTTATAGTGGTAAATCCTGGTCACGTACGCCGTGACGGGCACGAGAAAGACGGCAGCCAAAGACAGAGCACTGAGCAGATTATGATATTTGGTTTTCTCGAAATATTGAAGCGCGATGGCCGAAAGGCCGCCGATATAAAAAAATCCCAGGCAGTCGACAATAGGCGAAGGACCGTGGACCACCCTGGACGCAGCGCATAACAGCAAGACAGCTATGTTCACCAGCCAGGATTTTCCAACATAACGCAATGCCAAAAAGAAAATCATGTAAATTACGACTTCAACAGAAATCGACCAGACCGGGCCGTTGAAACTGTCACCCCTCTGGAATCCCCAGTTGCTTGCGAAGAAAAGTTGAAGAATTAAATGCCGAAAATCATTGTTCTGATAAACAAAGTAGACGTTATTTCTAGAAAAATAGATTACCTGGAGCGCAGCAACGAGCAGCAGCGTTGCAAAGTGAAGAGGATAGAGGCGTGAGAATCGCAGCACAAAAAATTTTTTGTGATCTATAATTTTTTCCGAGATCGTCCTTCTATATTTCGAGAAAAATATGAAACCGCTGATGCACCAAAAAACCTGAACACCCATATGGCCATAGGTGTAGAAAAAACTGAAAGCCGAGTAAAGAGGCTGCTGCTCGCTCACAAAATCGGTCGGTTTATCGGCGACGTAAAAGAAATGTTGATAGTGCCAGAATAAAACCGACATCGCCGCAATGAAGCGTATTATTTCCAGCCCGAGGAGCTTGTTATTTTTTGGGGCTGAATCCTGCCTTAGGTATTGATGCATAGTATTTCCTTGGCCATTAGGCTTTGTTAGAAGCGGTTGCCAACTGTCGTTGGCCCGATGCGAAGACCCTTTGGGGGACGCCTCATCGGTGGCTCATATCCGTCAGCACCGGGCGAAAGCGCCGGCTACTTGGCGGCGGGTTTCTCGACGGTTTCTCCCCGGCCTACGACAGTCTCGAAGAACTGCGCGTAGCGCCGGCAACATGAGGCCCAGCCGAATTCATCAGTAGCCAGGCCGTTGCCCAACTTGCGGGCGATATCGGGCCACGACTGTTGGACAGAACGGACTATCTCCGGGAGTTCGTCAATGCTATTGAACAGCAGAACATTGTCGAATTTATTGGCCGCCCAGATCATGAACGGCGTCGAGCGCGAAATCACCAGCGGCACGCGTCCGATCGCCTCGAAGAACGCTCCGCTCACCAGCATGGAATCTGCCGCGTGCGGAAGAATGAGGACGTCACTGTTCGCGATGCCCTGCGCGAATTCGGCATCGGAGAGGAACTTGGCGTCGAGGCGCACGGCATCTCGTAGCGACCGCTGACTGATGATGCCATTGAGCGTCGCGATGTAGGACTCACTGCCAAGACCGGCGATATACAGGTTGCATTCGGCTGGCCAGACATCGAGCACGGCCGAGATCTGCTTGTACGGGCGAATCGCGCCGAGCAGCGAGAACAAAGGCGCCCCAGTGTCGTTCTTCGACGTGCTCGACGCCTGTCCCGGCACATCCCAGTAGAGCGGATGCGGCAGATATTCGGCGTCGTATCTAGCCTGGCAATCCGGCGCATGGACCACGCGAAAATCCGCGAGACCGCGCACAAACCTGATCAGCCGAATCGACAGGCGCCTGATGAAACCTGTCGTATCGTGGACCGCATGGTCGTGTTGAAAATAAACGACCTTCGCTCGCCCAATGGACATCAGTGAGCAGTAGAACGCGAAAATTAGACACCCTAGGATGGTCAGATGAGTGCGGCCGTTTTTTCGCTTAAAAGGTCGCAACTCGAGCCAATGAAACACAACGATATTGTTGGGATTGAACAGCTGAATGAACCCGCCTTGTAGAAGCCCTTTCATGGAGAGAGGCACAACGTCGTAACCAATCGCCCTGAACAAGTCTTTCTGGATCTCTATATAGCGATTCGTGTTGTTGGCGAACGGACACATCATAATCTGGGTGCGCCGTGCAGCTACGGATTTTCTTTCAATGCCGCCGGATGCGTCCTCGAAGGTCTGCGTCATTTCGTACGGGTCCGGTTGGATTTAACAGTTGCAATGACATTATCGCCAAGCAAACACCGAAGGTAAAATCGCAATCCTTTACGCTTTTAGCTTCTATATTGCGGTATATGCAATCTCGTAAGGAATGCATGGCATTCCAATTGCGGCGCCAACCTCACATGCTGCGCTGCATGCAACGTATTACTCTAGACGTATCGTTGACCAGGCATTAGCACGAGATGTCAGCACTATCGGCCAAACCATCGACCTTTAGGGCCGATCAGGCGGTTGCGCGACCTGCGTGATCAGTTTACGCGAAATTTTGCTACGGTGCAGCAAGGATTGTCGGGGCTGGTAGGTTTTGCTCAACAGGCCGTCGTTTTGCTCAACAGGCCGTCGCCTTCCTCGCGAAGTTGACTTGGGTCATTTGCCTCGCAATATCGTTTGTCAGGTATATATAACTGCGGACCATTTATTAACAATGTCATGCAAATTGATTTGCGGATTTACTATTCCTCATTGTTCGAGCCGCAATAATGCAGAGTGGAGTACTGTTGAGATGCAAGCTACGCCGCCACTTTGGCGGTGTGGCTTTGCATAATTCCGCGCTCCGCATCATCTGCGTTTTGCAGATAACCGCAAAACGCAGAGTACGAACGCGCTCAGATCCTCGAACGCTCGCGGCGAGGACAGCTGTACCGTGCAAGGCGAGATCAGCGTGTTAAGTGGCGCGCCCTACGGTTACCGCTACGAACGCAAGAGCGACGAGCAGGCAGGGGGTTACGCGGTGATCGACGCCGAGGCGCAGATGGCCCGCCAAATCTACGAGTTATACACGGTGACGGGGCTGAGCATCGGTGCCGTAACGCCCCGTTTGAACGAGTTGGGGGTTCCCACCAAAAAGGGCGCAGCACGCTGAGAGCGGTTCATGGTTTGGGCTATACTTCGCAATCCTGCCTATCGTGGTATGGCCTGCTTTGGAAAGACTCAGCAGGCTGTGCGAGAGCGTACCAACAACCGGACACTACGTCAGCGCGGTGGCCTACCCGCGCGCAACAGTGCGAGCCATGAACTGCCGCCCGACCAATGGATTCAGATTCCGGTTCCCGCGCTGGTCGATCCGGATACGTTCGCTCTGGCGCAGGAGCGTCTAGAAAGCAACGAGAAGCACGCGTCGCGTCGGACGATCGAACCCAGTATTCTCCAAGGCCTTGTGCACTGCCGCGAGTGCGGCTACGCCCTATACCGGAGCTCGACACGCAGTAGCGCACGTAAGATTTCCTACTACCGCGGCCTGGGCACTGACGCCTGGCGCTACGACGGCTACGACGGCTACGCCAAGTGTGAGGCTGGCGGAAACGCTAACGGCATTCCTGGAGCGTTTGTGTAGCCATGCCGAGACCCTCGAAGTTCAGGACCGTCAGCGCATCACGAGACTGCTCGTCAAGGAGGTTGTGGTGGCTGACGACAGCATCGCCATTCGCCATTCGATTCCCACCACCGCGCGATCAGACGGCGGAAGCGGAGGATCGTCCCGGCCCCTCGGATCCTCGCAAAGACCTCACGCCGATCAAAGTTATCTTTCGCGTCCATGGCGTGACGCCGCCGCCTTGCCAGCGTGACCGACTCGAACCACTTGCCATTCTTGCGCATGATCGTCAGATCGTTGGGCTTCGCGCCGTCTCCGAAACGATGCTGGCCGCGCGCATGGATCGACATCGCGTCCTTCCCGGCAAATTCAGCCGGAGACGCGAACAGCTGAAATGCCGACCGTCAATCCCTCACCCAATCATCCGGCATAACCAGTTGTCTTATTACTGTTGCCGGAGAGCCTGCTGCCAATGTCTTCGCTGGAATTTCTCCGACGACTATCGAACCCGCCGCAATCACGGAGTGATCACCTATTTTCGATCCAGCCAATATCATTGAATTTGCGCCTATCCAGACATTACTGCCAATCGAAATAGGTGCGCATTTGGTCGGATACTGGGGAGAAACCTGATGAAAATCGGTGTCGTATATGTACGTCATATCTCCTATCTTGCAATTGGCCCCTATTTTTATGGACGACTTTGCACAGAGATTGACTCCGTCGTTCACGAACGTGCCCTGCCCGATCTCCAATACCGCGTCCTTCAGCACCGTAATATACGGTCTCGTCCGAAACGAACGGAATGAACAATTTCCGGCAAGGAGAATTTTGCCTTCGTTTTTTATTCTTGGCCACATGCCGGAATATATGGGCGGGCTCTCGTAAGCCACATTTTGCAAGTTCAATGTTCGTTTTATGAAAAATGTCTTGAATCTCGACAACGCGTTTCTAAACAGTTGTTTCATTGGATGTCCATTTATCACTTGAGCTATAAATCGCAGGAGTCACTATAACAACTGGTTGCGGGTTTCCATCGGAATCTGGTGTGGCGCTGCCGAAGGAGAGCGCAAGACTGCGGGAGCGGGGAGGCGAAGCGATGATTTACGCCATCGCGAGCAGGTTTGGGCATGGAATGGACGAGCAGGATCCCGGCGCGGTGCGCCGAACACCAAGCACATGCATCGGCCGTGAGATCAGTTCGGGCAGTAGTGCCGGAGATCGATCATCGTATAGGCGAGGGTTTTGAATGCGTAGTGCAATTGACTAAGACGCTCGAAGCGAAGCGGCAACCGGCGGAAGACCCGAGAGCCCTCGCTACGCTTTTGACCTGACGACCAGATAAGCCAAGTGCGCGGGCGTCTTCCTTTCCGCACCGTTCATCGCCTGAGGTACCTTGAAGCGAACGGACAAGGTGCTCCCATTCCATGTCACCTGAGCATCTTGCGCGGCGGCCGCCACGCCCGTCAGCGCATCGATGAATGCGACGCTTGCCTGCCCCGAAGCCGGTGTGCTTCGGGTATTGATCTCTACTGTTCGCCACCCCGTTGAAGCACTCACTTGAACCACGATATCCGAACCCGAATACAGGGCGCTGCCCGATGCATCTTCACTGAACTTGAGTGAAGCCGCGAGCGGCGCGAGCGCTCCCGGCAGCGTTTTCCTGAGGACGACGAGCGACCTGCCGGAGACGTTGTAGGTCCGTGGCGGCCCCCTGTGTGTGAGTCTGAAAGGTTCATAGCCGTCCCAGTGATAGACCGTCGAAACGTACTTGTCAGGATCGTCCCAGTTCCGTTCGAGTGCCCACACTGCGAAATCGAAAAAATAGCGAGGCAGGTAAAAGGGGTCGATGATAAAGCGATCACCGATTTCCGTTTGCCAGATGCCGCGAGCCGGGCCATTTTTCACATACTTGTCGTAGATCGGGCTGAGATCGTCCACGTTCAGGTAGTGAAAATCGAGGTAATCGACGCAGTCGAGCATGCGTTCGTTCAGCGTCGGGCTACGGTATTCGAGCCATTGCGTGAACGTGTCGAGCCCTCCCTGATCGGGCCAGCCGCCGTACACCACGTAAGCCTTGTACTTCCTGATGATGCGCGCGGCAGGAATGTGAATGCGTTCGACATAATCCTGCATTGCCCGCTCGTAAGGCCGGTCGAGCTTGCCATCGTCATCGTCATCTGGACCGTGCCAGAACGTCGCCTGCTGCAGACCGCCGGACAACTTGCCCGCAGCTTCATTCCAGACCTGAAAATACTTGACGTTATAGGGCGGCGCGGAATACTTGCGTACCGCTGCCTCGACGTAACGTTCCCATGCGCGGACATCCTTGGGCGCCGACTTCGAATCTTTCGGCACCGTCGCGTTCCACCATGGCGTAAAGCCGAGCAGCAGGAGCGAATGGATACCGTTGCGGTTGTTGGCGAGAATAGCGGGCGGCAGATCGCTAATGTAGGTCGGCGAAGTCTTGTCGACGTCCATGATGCTCGATCCCGACTCGCCCTGGCCAGGACCGACAACGTCGCGTCCCCACGTAATGCCCATGTCCTTCCACATGGCGACATCGCCAGGCGCGCTTGCCCAACCGTTGGCACCGATCATCTGCGTAATCATGCGCGCGCCTGTCTTCGGGCGCGCCGCGACCGGCGCCGCGCCCTGCTCCGCCGCGCGAGCAGACTGCAATCCCGAACCTGCCAGCGCCGCAAGTACCCGCAGTACCTGTCGACGCCCACGCCGTACTCCAAATGCCATGCCGCCTCCACACATTGAAATTGCCCGCCGGTGAAGGGTGCGTTGCAAGAGTCTGGCGGTTGTTTTCTCCGCTTATCCGAATAGCGCGACGCGACCAGCAGGTGCAGCGTTTTCGTCCGCAGGGGCGAATTCGATCGTAGCGCCCCGCGGCGCAGCAATCAAATTCGACCTGCGTCGCGTCTTGAAATTATCTCAACCACGAAAATAAGTGAGTTCTTTCTGCGAGCGCTCGATTGTAGGTACATCCTTACTCGAATCGACGCTCAAATAGATCGGCGTTGGTAAATTCATCGAAACTAGTATTTTTTCATATACTCAACCAGCCGGACAACGTATTTTCGACCACGAAAGAAAAACCATGACTACGAATTAGGTCGTTTCCGTCGAAGGGCGTCGCGATGACTCGTCATTTTTGCCTGACTGCAATCTTCCGCGGATGCCCGAGTTACTTCGTTATGATTTAATCTGAACAATAAGGGTTTTCCAGATCGTCGATTCGGCAAAATATTGCTCCGCCGATACTGGAATAAAATACTTATGCTTTCAAAAGTGTCAGATCGGATCGATATTTTTTTCTTTATCAAAAGTATTTCTTCTTCCATTATATTAAAAATAAGTACTTTTTACCTATATGAGTAAAATATACTCATATAATTGGACAAATATTTCCTCATACAACACGTTGGAAGCAGACTTTTTCTAAATAACAATCCTTGTAACAAATTGTTGGTGCGCTACCGTACATATGCGTACTATTTACCCCGTGACGTCCGTCACAAGTAATTTATACGGCAACCTGCCGTTAAAAAATGATATCGGTCAGTCGTTTAGGAGACACGTAGCGAAGCAGGTGTAAGACGGCGACGAAGCGCTCATGTGCGAAACGCGGTTTGTTTCGATGCGCTGCAGCACAAGTCGCCGGACTTCTCGTTCGACCTGCGGGCAATCACTGACTGACGAACTCCAACACGAGTCCGGACTTAAGCACATATTTAGGATTACTGATTACAATTGAAGACGCTGCGTCTTCTCGCGGCCGCCTTTTGCAAGCGCCCATTGCTTAACTCAATTTTTTATCGAGATGCTCTCGACGATGGATAAACTCGCCATGTTAAAACGACGCGAATTCCTTGGTTGCCTGACGGCTCTCGGTGGCAGTTACCTTTTGACCGCATGCGGTGGCGGCAATGGAACGCCCACGAGCGGCGCCGTCGCCAACGCCAACAGTTCGGATCCGGCGGCGAAGGCCATGGCAGTTGCAAACGCCGCCGTGGCCGCAGCCTCGCCCAACAACACGACCATACCGCCCGCAACGTCCATCGTCGACACCGGCGGCGCGATCTGGACACTCGTGAACGGCGTCGTATACCAAAACGGCGCGACAGCCGGTGTCAACTACAACGTGGCGCTCGTCCTCTACTTCGGCAACAGCGTCTACCACAAGACCAGTAGCGGCGTGTTCTTTTGCTGGATGGGTTCTTTCTGGAGCCTCACGAGGGATCCGCGCCTGGGTGGAACCTCCCCGGACGGCACCGCCATCCCGTCTGCCACTTACATCATCGACAAATCCAATAACGTCTGGACCGTGGTCGGCGGTGTGATCTACAGAAACAACCAGACCGTGGGCAACACCTACAACGTGAGCTTGCTGCTGTGGTACGGCGGCAAGATATGGCACATCGGCACCAATGTGTTCTTTGTCCTGAGCGGCAACGATACGTGGGTAAGGTGCAGCGATCCGCGCATCCCCACCGCTGCGACGGTGGGCTCCTTCTATGGCGTGAACGGCCATTTCGACTACACCTATACGCCGGCGCAGATCGTCAGCATGCTCAAGGCCCTGGGCTGCACAACCTACCGCGTCGGGACCGGCGCTGACTCGAGGCAACTCAACGTGCTCATCGGCCTGGCCCAAGCATTCAAGGCGGCGGGCATGACGCTGTTCGTGCTGATCGATCAGTCCCTGACTGACTCGTCCGGCAACCTTTTCTCGAACGAGAGTGTTGCCTACAGCGCCGCTCGTGCGACCGGGGTCACCGTCGCCGGCGCGTTGGCGCCGTACGGCGTGACAATCTACGAATGCGGCAACGAGCTGACCCGTCAAAACTCCA
>NZ_JALPRJ010000121.1 GCF_030464885.1 Caballeronia sp. SEWSISQ10-4 2
AGTCACTGGTGGCGAAGCGTGTGGGTATCGGTGTTCGGAGGGGTCGGGGTTCAAACATCTTTCAGTCTGGCGAGCACCGTGCTATCAGGTGCCAGAAACTGGGGCCTGCACGCTAGGGACACTAACTCGCTGATTGTTGGGAGGCGTTTTCTTTGCTTCTGTTTCTTTTTCGGGAGACCACTGAGCCTGAAAGCAGCAACCCGGCATTGACCCTCGACCACTACGCCCGAAAACCCCGTGCAACCCGACCCCGACCACTAACCCCGAAAACCCCGTCCAACCCAGCACCACTCCCGACCGAGTGCGAACGAAAACCCCGTCCGAACCCACCCCCACAATACCCGCGCACCGAGCCGCCGATCGCTCTCAGCAACAGCCTCCGCGGCCGGATGCATCGAGTCTCATTCCGTGCAGGCCGCGATAAGGCGGCACCTCCGGCGAACCCCATCCATCGAGCATCCGGGGCGCGAGCTGATATACTTCGACACCCAAGGGCCGGCAAACTTCGAGCGGGTCTCGCGCGTCGGGACCCCACATCGGCAACGACAGGTCTCCCCCAGGACAGGTCGACAGCGCGCAAAGCAGATCGATCTCCGCGAAGAACTCCAGGTAGTCCCCTTTCTTCGCCGGACAGGCCTTCATGAAGTACTGATCGTTCAGATTGAGCCCTGTGCACTGGAACACATTTAGTACGTCGTGCACATCGAATTCGGTAAGACCGTGCGGTGCGATCGCGCGTGTCAGGTTCGAATGGCAATGGAAATCGAAATCTTCGCCGGTCAGCATCCGGTTCACATACGGATCGCAGCGCGTACCCAGCAGGTCGTGAACGCGTCCGCCATGTTCATCGATTCCGTAACCGGCGAGGGTGTCGTCGGTGATCGTCACAAGCGGCCGGAGATAAGGCAGGGTCGACCACAGGCGGTCGAACGTGCTGACATGCGCCTGCTGCAACTGACGCGTACGGGACGCCCAGAAGCGTTCGCGCGGATTATGCTGATTCCAGATGTTGAGGTCCGCGACCTGCGGCCCTTCAATGGCCACGATCCGGAACACGTGTCCAGCCGGCACTTTCCACGCGTAGCCCGAGCGGATCGGTACCACGGCCGAATCCACAAGGGTGCGGGTGTCATGTGCCGATGCAATGCGCGAATAGAAATCGCGATTGACTTCGAGCGCGGAACCCTGGGTTACCTGATAAGCGGCAGGGTAGTTCAACATGGTTGTTCATCTCCTGAATGGGTTGACGTGAGGCACGTAGCCTCGTTCGCAATAGAACGCAAAAGGACACTAGAAAGAAGCGCTTCAAAGAAGATCGATCAGTGCTTCTTCCGAGCGGTCCAGGTAGTCGGAAAGTTTCTTGCTTGCACGCTTGTATTCCCCGGCCACGATCAGATCGTAGAGTGCGCGATCGCGCTCGATCCATGGCAACTGGAAGCGTCGTTCGTCGGGTGCGGCGGAGAACAGCAAGCGCAACTGCGCGAGAATCGTGCGGAAGAATTGATCGAGCAGCGCGCTGCCGATCATCTCCACAATGTGCTGATGAAACCGGAGGCTATGCGTGCCCACACTTCGCCAGTCTTCCTGCGACGCGGCTTGTGTAGCCGCATCGCAGGCCGCTGCCATGGCGTGCAGAACGGCCGGATCGGGCGTACCCGGCAACGCGAGCGCCTGTAATTCCAGTGTGCGCCGGACACGAAAGATGTCGCGTACATCGGTGCGGCTGAGCGTGCGCACCACCACGCCGCGATGCCGATAATGCACCGCCAAGCCTTCACGACAAATTTGCCGCAGCGCCTCGCGCAGCGTATTGCGCGACACGTCGTAAGCCTTTGTAAGCTCGGCTTCGGTGAGAGCCGTGCCCGGAGGCAGGTCGCCGCAAATGATCTTGTCGCGGATCTGCGTGACGATGCGCTCGGTCACGGACTCTTCTTCAATGTGCTCGGTTACGGTCTTTTTTGGGGGCATGCGGGAGTCGGAAACGGATCTGGTCATGCGAGCTGGAGGTCTTTAAGAAAGTGCGCGACGCGGGAATCCTTGTCGAACGCCGTCATGACGCGAGGCGCGGCGTCCGCCACGATCGAGCCATTCTCCAGGAAGATTATCCGATCCGAGATGCGGAATGCGAAATTGATTTCGTGCGTGACGATCACCATCGTCATGCCTTCACGCGCAAGCTGCTCGATCACTTTCAGGACCTCGGCCACCAGTTCGGGATCGAGCGCGGAGGTCGGTTCGTCGAAGAGGACGATTGAGGGTTTCATCGCCAACGCCCGCGCAATCGCCACCCGTTGCTGCTGGCCGCCGGAGAGCTGGTGCGGATACTTATGCGCATGAGCGGCCATTCCCACCTTCGCCAGCATCTCCATGCCGAGCGCGCGCAATTCGGCCCGTGAGCCACGTTCGTGATAGCGCGGCGCCAGCGTCACATTGTCGAGCACGCTGCGATGCGGAAACAGGTTGAAGCTCTGGAACACCATGCCGATATCGACAATGCCGCGCATATGCTCGCGATGCGACACGGCCCGCCGCGCCTTGCTTGCGCCGCATTGGAACAGTTTGCCGTGCAGCACGATCTCGCCGTCGTCGAGCGGCTCCAGACCGTTGAGCGTGCGGATCAGCGAAGTCTTGCCCGAACCGGACGGCCCGATTACAGATATCACTTCACCCGCTTGCACCTTGAGGTCGACGCCCTTCAGCACTTCATGCACGCCATAGTTCTTGCGCAAGCCCACCGCTTCCAGCGCGACGCGGCCGGTCTTTTCGACTTGCGCCGCCGGTGCGGTAGCGAGCGTGGCCGGTTCCACCTGACTAAACGCCACGGGCTCCCTGCGCGCAACATCCAGCCGCTGTTCCAGCATCTTCAGCGCGTACCCGACCACCGTCACGATCAGCACGTAGTAGAACGAGACGGCGAGCATCGTCTCCAGGACCTTGAAGTTCTGCGTGTAGAGGCGCTCGCCCACGAGCAGAATCTCGGCGAGCGAGATTACGGACACGAGCGACGTGAGTTTGACGATGGTGATGTATTCGTTGACGAGCGACGGCAAGGCCACGCGAAACGCCTGCGGCACTACCACGAGCCGTTGCAGGCCGAGGTATCTCAGCCCGAGCGCGCGGCCCGCTTCGAACTGGCCCCGGCCGATGGAGAGCAGGCCGCCCCGGTGAATCTCGGCTATATAGGCGGCTTCGCTGATCGATAGCGCAATCAAGCCTGCCCAGAAGGGATCGGCGAGCACCACGCTCGATGCAGGGAACACTTGTGGGAGGTTGTACACGAAGATCAGCAGTACCAGCAGCGGCAGGCTGCGAAACAGCCAGATGTACGTGGAACTTACCGTGCGCAATGGTGCGATGCGCGATTGCTTGCCGAGCGCGAGCAAAAAGCCGGCTACGATCCCGATGATCCACGTAGCGATGCTCAACTCGACCACGCTCCAGGATGCGCTCCAGAACGCCTTGTCGGCGAGTAGTGACAGGGCGTAGTGCCAGTCGAAAATCATTAAACTTTCTCCGCAGGGCGACGCAGCCGTTCAAAGCGCGCTGCGAGGCCCGTGACTGGTCCGAGATCTTAGTTGGCTGCGCCGAGCGCTTGCGCGATCTCCGCGCTGGTCGGTTCGGCGACGTTGTAGCGCTTGAGCAGCGTTGCGTACTCGCCATCATGCTTCATCGTGTCGAGTGCGCCTTTTACCGCCGCGAGCAACGCCGGATCGCTCTTGGCTATCCCCAGGCCCACAACCACCGGGAAGAGCGGCGTAGTCGACGTAATCGCGAGACGGCCACCCATCTTGTCGACGGTCATTTTCGCAACGGCCGAGTCCTCGAACTGCGCATCGACGGCGTGCGCGAGCAGCGCCTGGGAAGCCTGCGGCGAGGTCTCGAACTCGCGTACATCGATGGGAGTCAAACCCTTCGGTATACAGGTATCCTGACTAACTTTCGCCAGCTTCGGAATCCATGAGGCGCCCTTGATCGAACTCACGCGTTTGCCGCACAGCGCCTCGGGCGTGGCGGGACTGAAGCCGCTGCCGGTCAGCGCAAGGAGTGAGCCGCCGGTCTTGAAGTAGGGCACGAAATCGATCTGTTTTGCGCGCTCGGGCGTGACGTACAACGCGGACGCGATGACGTCGATACGCTTCGCGTTGACCCCGAGAATCAGGTTCGCGAAACGGGTGTCGACGAAAAGCGGCTTGAGTTGCAAGTGCGACGCGAGGGTCTTCATGAAATCAGGATCGAGTCCGGCGGGCGTTTCGCCATCCATGAACGCGTAAGGGGGATAGGTCAGGTCGGAGCCAATGGTGAGCGTGCCCGCGACAATGGTGGGCGGCGCCTGCGTGGCGGCGTTCGCCGCGGTCTGAAGGACCAGCAGCATCAAACCCGTGACCCCGGCAATCAGGGCGCGACGGGGCGAGAAAGACGGACGATATGGTTGCATTGACGTTCCCTTTCTGTAGAAAGAACCGCTTTCGGCGGCCTATATTGTTGAACAATGTGTGAACTGTTGTTCAACAAAATAAGGATGTCAAGATTTTATAAAGATGCGGCGACAGGGCGCCGACAACAAGCCATAACCGGTTTTTTTAAGTGCGGCGATGGATTGAGCGCGAAACGCCAGAACATCAAGACGGGCGGGGAGCGATGGGAAATGTGACTAAGAGTCTGGCGCGCGGCCGGCGCGCTTGAATTACCGGCCGTTCTTGGCTTGCATTTGAAATGCCGCCGTGCAAATCGTCTAACTGGCCTCCGGTACCCATGTCCGGGTCCCTTCAATCGGCCAGCTCGCGTCGGATAGCACGACGATGTCGACCGGCTTGGGCGTGTTGTCGCCCTGGCCCTGTATTTTCACGATGTCCTGGGGACAAGCCGAGAACGCAACAAAGCAGTCCATCTCGGCTCGCAGAGTGATGTAGTCGCCAGGCTGCGTCACCGTGGGCAGCGTGTGAAGCGTGATGCCGTCGGGTTGAACGCGTATGTTCATAAAGATATTGAACGATGCGAGGTTGGGACGCGGCGGCGTGACGCCCAGTTCGAACATGCCTTCGAACATGTTGTCGCAGCAATTGCGATGGTAGCCGCGCACGCCCAGCAGCTCGTAACGCTTGCGGTCGCATGCGGCCATGAAGGTATCGTGCACGCCGGGCGTGGTGTCCTCGACCACCGTCAGGACAGGATGACGTTCGTTGGTCACGAACGTGTCGCCCACCACGGGATTGAGACGCTGGTTCCAGACCCGCGTGGTTTCCATGCACATGTATTCGTTCAGGTTGTAGGCGTTCCATGCCCAGCAGTCGACGACCTGCGTTCCATGTGTATTGACGACACGGACTGCTTGTCCGGCGCTGAGGCGGACAGCCTTGCCGTGACCGGCGGGCACTTCGATGCTGCGATGAGGTGAAGTTGTCATGAGCGTGAGGGTGTGGGGTTAAAGCGGAAAAGGAACTGGCGTAGCCGGTCCGAAGAAGGGTTGTCGAATAGTTGAGTGGGCGGTCCTTCTTCGACAATCCGGCCGCCGTCCATGAAGACGGTGCGGTCGGACACCTCGCGTGCGAACCCGATCTCGTGGGTGACCACGATCATCGTTGTGGACCTTGCGGCAAGTCCGCGCATCACGGCCAGCACTTCGCCCACGAGTTCGGGATCGAGCGCGCTGGTAGGTTCGTCGAAGAGGATCACCTCGGGGTCCATCGCGAGCGTGCGGGCAATGCCCACGCGCTGCTGCTGGCCGCCTGACAGACTGGCCGGATAAGCGCCGCGCTTGGCTTCGAGCCCGACCTGCCGCAAGGCTTCGAAGGCGGCGTCGCTGGCGGCGAGGCGCGGCATGCGCTTCACTGACATCAACCCTTCCATCACGTTCTCGAGCACCGTCATGTGCGGCCATAAGTTGAAGCTCTGAAACACCATGCCGATACGGCTGCGTTGGCGGCGGATCTCACTTTCGGGAAGCGGGCCCTGCCGTCCACCGCCGCGCATGCCGATCCTCTCGTCTCCTATCCATACCGATCCCGCATCGGGCGGCGAGAGCCAGTTCAGGCAACGCAGCAGTGTCGACTTGCCCGACCCTGATGGACCGAGCACGCAGACTACTTCTCCCCGCATGACGGTCAGGCTGACGCCATCGAGTATGCGATTCGAACCAAACGACTTGACGACATTCAAGGCTCTTATCGCAACGGGTTTTGGGGTTTCGATCATCGGTTGGTTTTCATCGTAGGAGCGCGTTCAGGTGAGCGCGCCCGAGACGTTGTTCCCACAAGCGGGTCGAGAAAGTGACAAGCGAAGTCACTGCCCAGTACACGAGCGCCACGACGAAATAGACTTCGAGCGGTGCATAGGTAGTGGAGACCACTTCTTTCGCGGCGAACATGAACTCGTGCACTGAGATCACGGATAACAATGCCGAGTCCTTGATAAGACCGATGAGCAGACCTGTCATGGTCGGCAACAGAAGCGGCAACGCCTGTGGCACCACGATCTTGCGGGTGATGGCGATAGGCGCCATGCCGATCGCGATGCCCGCCTCGATGGTCCCCGCTGGCACCGCCGTCACGGCCGCGTTGATCGCCTCGGCGACATAAGGCGCGTAATAGATCGCGAGCGTCGCGACACCGACGAATCGTGCGGGAAGCAGGACGCCGAAGTCGGGCAGCACGAAGAACATGACATAGAGCAATACCAGCAGCGGCAATCCGAGCGTGACAGCGGTATAGGTCTTGATGATCGAGACGAGCAGACGGCCGCCGCGCCGCTGGCCGATTACCAGCGCGATGCCAAGCACAATCGCAGTCGTGCAGCTCGCGATGCAAAGCCACACGGTGCTGCCGAATCCACTCGCAAGGCTCGTCCAGTAACCGGTCAGAACGCTCAGGTCGAACTTCATGACGCGACTCCCGCGCTGAGCCGCCGCGTGGCGATGGAGCGCCCAGTGCGGCGTGCCAGATGAATCACTGGCAAGGCCACCGCGAGGTAACCGATGCTGACTAGCAGCATCACCTGCGTGGACGTATAGGTTCGCGCGATCACCATCTGCCCCGCATAGGTGAGTTCCGTTACGGCGACGACCGATGCAAGCGGTGTGGTCTTCAGCAGGATCGTGAATTCGTTGATCAATGCGGGAAGACTCGCGCTCAGCACTTGAGGCAGGGCGATGCGACTCCAGATACGCCATCGCGGCATGCCGAGCGCGACGGCCGCTTCGACTTGTCCCGCCGTCACCACACGCAGATTGCCGCGCAAAATCTCCGCCGTGTACGCGCCACTGTTCAAACCGAGCGCAAGCGCGGCAGCCAGCATCGGCTTGCCGCCGAGTCCTACCAGAGGCAATGCGAAGAACAGCACGAACAATTGCACGAGCGACGGCGTGCCGCGCATGAAGCTGATATAGAGCCGTGCACCCCAGCGTAGCGGCGCGTGCCGGCTGAGTTGCAGCGCGAGCGCCAAGTGGCCGAAGACGAGACTTCCCGCCGCGCCGAGCAGCGTCAGTTCCAAAGTCAGCAGCCAGCCGTCGATCAAAAAGGGCAGGCTGCGGATGACTTGCGGATCGAACCCCATGGATGCGTTTTCCCGGACTCAGAGATCGTCGAGTTCTTCAGCGGCCGAGAGCTCGAGCGCACCCGGCACGTCGTTACCCTGAATCCCCGTACAGCAAGCTGAGACGATGAACACTGTGTCCATCACTACCCGGCAGGCGATAAAATCGCCTTCGCGCGTCACATTGGGAAGCGGTTCGATACGGCCGTCCTGATGCAGTGCGACGTTCATGAAGAGATTGATCGGGTCGGGCAGCTTGGGCGGCGTCAGTCCGCACGACTCGATGACCGCGCTGACCGATTCCACGCAACCGGTCTGCCCCGCATAACCCTTCTCGCGCAGGAATGCATTGGTCGAGGCGGGCAGCAACAGGTCATGCCTGCCGCTCGTATCCTTGCCGAGCACCATCATCGCGCGACGGCGATTCGTGACAATGCGCATGCCGGCTTGCAGCACATATGAGTTGCTGAACACGCGGGTGTGATGCACCGACATGAACACGTCCGGATTGTCGTGGCTGAAGCCGAACATCGACGCTACTGCGCCGCGCGCTTTCGCTTCAATACGAAGAATCTGTCCTCGCTTTACGTCGATCGCCCGGCTTTCACCGGCGGGAACAGCGACTCTCACCGGCGCCAGCGGCGTGCGCGTCGGCGTGTCTTTCAATAGCAGCATGTTGTGGCTCGTTCAGGCGTCGCCGCCGGCGGCGTGCGTTGCGGGATGGATGTCGATGCGGATGTCGGTCACCTTCAGCCCGTTCCCGGGGATGATGTCCTGCGGGCACGACGAGACCGCGCAGATCAGATCCTCGAGCACCTCGAACGAGATGAAGTCGCCGGGCTTGCTAGTCGGATCGGTGACCTTCATGCGGCCGTCCGCCGTTACCGGACCATTCTGAAACAGGTTGAACGGTTCCGGCACGTCGGAAGGCGAGATGCCGTAAAGCGAGAGGCCTGCATGCATGTTGTCCAGGCAGTTGCGGTGACCTTCGACGTTGAAGTCGACCGTGAAGCGAGTGTCGTCGCAGGCGGGCACGTTGGCGTCGTGAATGCCGACCGTATCTTCCAGCACGCGAATCAGCGGGCGGCCAAGCGATGAGTACAGCGCATCGCCCACCGCGAAGAAAAGCGTGCCCAGTTGTCTGCGCGTGTGAGTGGGCGAGAGTTTCTCGGCCGGATCGCTCGCGACCACCGCGACGAAATCGGCGGCCTGCTGGCCGTCGACATCGATGATCGAAAGGCGCTGGCCTGCTTTGACTTCGAACGTGCGTCCATGTCCTGCTTTCGCAATCAGTGTTTCGGGCTGGCTTGTCATGGCGCTCATGTCACTGTGCCGGGATGAAGTCGCTCGATGGCGTGTCGAAGGTCACACCGAGATTCGCTTTCTGCAGCTTCGCGAGTTCGCCCGACTTTTTCATGGCAACAATCTGGTCGCTGATGGCCTTGTTCAGACGCGTGTCGTCCGGGCGCGTTGCCCAGGCGATCCATTGAGACGGTCCGAGTTCGCCGGTCTGTTTGACCTTGCCGGGATTCTGCTTGACGACGCTCGCGAGCACGGTGAGGTCGTCGAACACGAAGTCGGCGCGTCGCGTCATGAGCGCGGCGACTGTTTGGTCGACGCTATCGACGGTCAGCACCTGAATGGGCGCGAGGCCCTTCGCCGTGAGCGTTTCGTTGAATGATTTAAGTATTTGCTCAGGTGTGCTTGCGCTCTTCACTGCCGCTGTGAGACCGGCAAGGGACTCGATCGTTGCCTTCTGCGGGATCTTCGTGAAGTCCGCGCGAACGAGTGCGCCATTCACGGTCTTGCTGACCGGGGAGGTGTACGAGAGGCGCTTGGCGCGCTCGGCGGTGACGTTGAGCGCGGAGCCTTCCATGTCGAACGAATGAGCGAGCAGGCCGGGGATGATGCCGCTGAACGCCATGCGCTGGTATTCGATTGTCACGCCGAGATGCTTCGCAACCGCTGCCATGATCGCGGGATCGTAGCCGACAATCTTGTCATTGGCGTCCGTGTATTCGTAGGGTGCGAATGTCGGATCGATTGCGACGATCATCTTGCCGCGGCTCTTGATGTCGTCGAGTGTGTCGGCTGCGGCCGTCATTGCGTGCATCAGCGTGACGGCTGCAACCAGCAAGAACGGGGCAACGAGTTTGGTACGGTGCTTGAACATCTGTCCTGACTCCGTGAATGATTGATCATGACTGCGGCTGTCATCACGTCATTGCACGATCCATACCAAGCGCGGTTTACGGTCCTCTTGTTTCTGGACGATACGCTGTGAAACGTATGTTTCTAAACGATGTGCATGGAAATTTAAGTTTCTCGGTAGCGGCAGCCAGCCTATAATCGGCGCTTGAATGCCGTGGGTGGACCGCACTGCATGAGTGCGATTCATCGGCGGTGCACTCAAAGGGTGCCCGGATCGCACCATCTCGCACGGACCTCAACTGCCACTATTCACTCTCAGATGCCAGCAGCCCAGACCAGGAAGGAAAAACGCCGGCCGGCGTCAATAGAAAGCCGAATCAGCGAGTGCTACGACGAACTCTCCGAGATCGACCAGCGGCTCGCCGACGTCATCCTTAGCGCGCCCGGGCAGCTCGCCATGCAGACGGCAACCGAACTGGCGACGAGCGCGCAGGTGTCGAAGGCGACCGCCACGCGGTTTTTCCAGAAGCTCGGTTATGCATCGTATGAAGACGCGCGCGCCATCGCGCGCACGGCGCAGTTAAGCGGCTCTCCGCTCTACCTGCAGCAGCGCGAGCGCAAGAGCAGCAAGCTCGACGATGTGATCCAGGCTCATCTGGAGCACGAGATGAGCAATCTCGCCAGCACCTATCGTTCGCTCGACACGACGGTACTCGCGGAAGTCGTGGACAAGCTGTCCCAGGCGCGCCAGGTGGTGATCCTTGGCTACAGGCACAGCCACACGATTGCGATGATGATTCGTCGCGAACTCATTCAGGTTCGGGCGAATGTGGTCGTGCTGCCCGCGCCCGGCGACACGTTGGCGGAATATCTGGGCGATCTGACGCCCGACGATGTCGCGATCAATATTGGTTTTCGGCGCCGGGTTCCCGCTGTTTCGTTGGCGGCCGCGGTGCTCGCCGATGCGAAGGTGCCGACGCTCTATCTCTCTGACGTCATCGCGGGAAAGCCCGCTCGCCTGTCGAACTGGGTCATCCGCTGTCATACAGACGGCATGATGCTGTTCGATAGCGTGGTTGGCGTGTCGGGGCTTGTTAACCTGATCTGCTCACTTGTGGCTGAGCGGCTGGTCGGGAACGGAGAGAGGCACCTGCAGAAGGTGGAAATACTTCATCAGGCATTGCGGGAACTCGAATGACGCGGACGGCACGGGGCGGGTGCTTAATCACCTGATGGCGCGAAGGAGAGGCGCGTCACTCGGGACCGCAAACCTCTCACTTCGTACGTCTCACTCGCCTATCTTCTCCGGAACCGGTGGCTTCTCTGGAACCGCCGCCTTCTCCGGAACCGCGGCCTTCGACGCGACTCTCGCCAGGCGGCCTTCTTCCAGCTTTAACGCGCGGACCCCGTCTTCCGGCGACACGCGGCCGGCTTCCTCACCCGAAAGATCGACGCGAACCGCGCCTGCGACCATCGACGTCCAGTAACGGCTGCCGCGGCACCAGATCTTGATCGCGGCGCGCAACTCTGTCTCGCTCAGCGCCAACTCTGTAGCCTGGGCGAGAAGATCCTCGAAAATACCGATCTTGAGCGGCACCTTCGGCGACGGATTTTTCGGGAATGCTTTAGGAAACCGTTTTTGCAGCTTCCCGATGGTCAGCACCACCGGATCCACCGGTTTCGACTTGACCACGACAGGAGCGGGCCGGGCAGCGGCGGGCCGGGGGGCCGCGGGTCGCGTATCAACAGGCCGGGCACCCGTAGGTCGGGTGTCGGCAGGCCGGGGCACGCGCGGCGGCTTGGCGACGGGTTTAGCGTGCTTAGGCTTGGCCTGCGCACGTTTCGCCTGTTGCTCTTTAGCGAGTTGCTCTTTCAATTCAGCGAGCTGTTCAAAGCCCATAGCACATAACCAGGCAGATAAAACGTCGATTCTAGCAGTCCGCCGCGCCCGGCGTTCTCCTTGCCGGTCGGGCGGGACAATCTTCACACAACTGCAACAACCGGCGGACGCCGGAAATCGGCCGCCGGCCGCCGATAATCACCGTGTCGGTACCGACACGCATCCAGCACATGACGACCCTCTCACAGCTCCAAATTCCGCTCCGGAAGCGTCGTCTCATGAGACCGCTCAGAGCGAGATTTCGGTTCCAAGCCGCGCGAGGAACTGACCCAGCCATTGCGGATGAGCGGGCCATGCAGGGGCCGTGATGAAATTGCCATCGGTGACCGCGCTATCCACTTCGATGTCCGCGTAGTCCGCACCCGCCAACCTGACTTCCGGCGCGCAAGCGGGGTAGGCGGAAATCCGCTTGCCGCGAATCACATCCGCTGCCGCCAGCAACTGAGCGCCGTGACAAACGGCGGCAATCGGTTTTTCGGCGGAAGCGAACTGCCGTACGATTTCGATCACCCGTTTGTTCAGGCGCAGATATTCCGGCGCACGGCCGCCGGCGATCATCAACGCGTCGTAACCGTTGACATCGACGTCATCGAAGTTCGCGTTCAGCGCAAACAGATGACCCGGCTTTTCCGTGTAGGTCTGGTCACCCTCGAAGTCGTGAATCGCGGTCTTGATCTTGTCGCCGCTCTTCTTGCCAGGGCACACGGCGTGCACCGTATGACCGACCATTTGCAGCGCCTGGAAAGGCACCATCGTTTCATAGTCTTCAGCAAAATCGCCGGTCAGAAATAAGATTTTCTTGGCTGCCATCTTGTTCTCCTGTCAAAGACAATCACGCTCGAACGCGGCCCGGTCGAACCGGAACCATCTTGTTCATCTTAGCTTGTCTTCATTGCAAGTCGAGATTGTGACTACCCGGACAAACTCGTTATCGATATCAAGGCAGAGATCACGGCAAGCAGCGGCTTTTATCAGCCGCGGCACATTTATCGCATCAGGCCAGCTGTTTTTGCTAACGTTCTGAACCTTCGCCGCACCGCGCAATAATGACGCAGTCCTGGCCCAATACAGCACGGCTTTCCCGAGTATCCGACCCTGCATGACTGATCCGCTGATTCCCGCCACGCTCGCGTTTCGCCCTAATGGCTCGCCGTATTCGCCTGACTATGGCGATATCTATCACAGCATCGTGGGCAGTCTTGCCCAGTCGCAATATGTGTTCTTACAGGGCAACGGCCTGCCGGGACGATGGCAGGGGTGGGGAGCATTTACTGTGCTGGAAACCGGTTTCGGCATGGGGATCAACTTTCTGACAACGTGGGCCGCATGGCGTGCCGATCCCGTGCGCTGCGAACATCTGCGTTTTGTGTCGATCGAAAAGCACCCGTTTTCGGCGGAGGATTTGCGTCGCGCATACGCGGTAACTGTGGACGATGAATCGGTCCGCGCACTTGCCGACACGCTCGCGGCTGCGTGGCCGGCGCTGGAACCCGGCACGCACCAGCTCGATTTCGACGATGGCAGGGTCACGCTGACGCTTATATTCGGCGACGCGGTGCAGGTCTTGCCCGCGCTCCGGCTGCGTGCCGACGCGTTTTATCT
Organism: Caballeronia sp. SEWSISQ10-4 2; assembly: GCF_030464885.1. Lineage (GTDB taxonomy): Bacteria > Pseudomonadota > Gammaproteobacteria > Burkholderiales > Burkholderiaceae > Caballeronia. The sequence continues at coordinate 13,181 of NZ_JALPRJ010000121.1, forward strand.
CGACGGTTTTGCACCGGCTAAAAACCCCGAGCTCTGGACGCCCGATATCTTCAGTTCGCTCGCCGGTCTGGCGGGTGACGACGCCACGTTTTCCACTTACACCAGCGCCGGCGATGTGAAACGCGCGCTGCTGCAAGCGGGTTTCGAATATCGCAAGGTGGCGGGTTTTGGCTGGAAACGCGCGATGCTCGTAGGTCGCTTTCCGTCGCGTTAACTCCGCGCCGCCTTGACGCTCATGATGCCCGCCAGGGCCGGAAACAGCACACCGATGGCGCCTCCGTCATTCCTCAGAACAAAAAAATTTTATCGAGTGAACAGGGAAACACGTGCTTTCCCGATGGTTTCGCGCTTGCAATACTTCGATGGGCTAGAGCCGCAATTCAAGCCTGAAGGCAATTGAATAAAGCCTTCGCCCTCTGTTGCAAAACCACCTGCGGATAAGCGTTGATCTCACAGCGCGCCAGGTCCAGAGACAAGCATCGATGAGTCGCGCAACGTCGTTCACTTCGAGACGACAGGAAGAAACGCGGGTCGAAAAAGGAGACAAGACATGATGCTTCATCCCGCCGTCCCGGCCGACGCAGGCGTTCCGTCAGCGGACGCGACCTTCCGCCGGGCGGCCTGGCGTTTCATGCCGCTTCTATTCGTCTGCTACGTGGTGGCTTACCTCGACCGTGTCAACGTTGGTTTTGCAAAGCTGCAGATGCTCAACGATCTGCACTTCAGCGAAGCGGTGTATGGCCTTGGTGCAGGGCTTTTTTTCGTCGGCTATTTCTTCTTCGAGGTGCCGAGTAACCTGCTGCTGCATCGCCTGGGCGCACGCAGTTGGATCGCACGAATCATGATCACGTGGGCGGTGCTTTCATTCGCCACGGCATGGGTGGACTCGCCGCTCATGTTCTATGTGGTGCGTTTTTTTCTCGGTGTTGCGGAAGCCGGGTTTTTCCCCGGGATGATCCTGTACCTGACGTACTGGTTCCCCTCTCATCGACGCGGTCGCATGGTCGCCGTGCTGATGGCGGGCAACCCGGTATCGGGCATGGTCGGCGGTCCTCTGTCCGGCGCGATCATGCATGCGTTTGCCGGGACGCTGGGACATGCCGGATGGCAGTGGCTTTTTATCATCGAAGCGATGCCGGCGATCGTGCTCGGCGTGGTGGTGTACTTCTTTCTCGACGATCGTGTGGCGGACGCGGCATGGCTGAGCGATGAAGAGAAGGCACACATCGCCCGAGAAATAAGTGAGGACGCGGTCGTTCGGACCCATGGCTCGGTCAAGGCCGTGTTTGCGTCGCCGCGTGTCTATCTTCTTTGCCTGATCCTGTTCGGCATCATCATGGGCTCGTACGCCATTGGCTTCTGGCAACCGACCATCATCCGCAATTCGGGTGTCAGGGACCCCTTGATGGTCGGCTTTCTCACGGTCATCCCCTATACGTGCGCATTGATATCGATGCAGCTGGTCGGACGCAGCGCGGACCGGTTGCGCGAACGCCGCTGGCACGTGAGTGGTCCGGCGCTGATCGCGGCTGCCGGGTTCTGCCTCTGCGCGTTCAGCGGTGATCAATTGTTTCCCGCGATGGTGGGCCTCACCCTGGCGACGGTCGGCGTGATCTCCGCTTTGCCGATGTTCTGGGCACTGCCCACGTCGTTTCTCGGCGGCACCGGTGCGGCGGCCGGCATCGCGTTGATCAACTCAACCGGAAACCTCGCTGGTTTCGTCAGTCCTGCCGTGATCGGCTGGCTGAAGACGGAGACCCATACGCTGTCGTCGGGACTGTACCTGGTTGCCGGCACGTTGACGCTCTCGGCGCTGCTGATCCTGAGGTTCCTGCCGGCTCGTCTGGTTAATCATTAAGCGCGAGCCGCTCGCATTTGTCTAATGACCCACACTCAGGCTTCAGGCCTTCACGGTGTCCTTGCTCCAGTTGTCACGCCGTTTCATGCGACGTTAGATGTAACCTACGAAATCTACTGAATAGGGAATTCACCAATGGCCGATCAATCCGACAAGCCGGATGACAAGCGAGCTGCGGTCTCTGCCACCGGCATGAAACGAGGCCTCACGTCTTACGGCGACCAGGACTTCTCGCTGTTCCTGCGTAAGGCGTTCATCAAGGGCGCCGGCTACACCGACAAGGCATTGAACCGGCCGGTGATCGGCATCGTCAACACGGGCAGCGCCTATAACCCTTGCCACGGGAACACGCCCCAGCTGATCGAAGCGGTGAAGCGCGGCGTGATGCTCGCGGGTGGCTTGCCGATGGACTTCCCGACCATCTCCATTCACGAAAGCTTTGCATCGCCGACGTCCATGTACCTGCGCAACCTGATGTCGATGGACACCGAGGAAATGATTCGCGCGCAGCCCATGGATGCAGTCGTCTTGATCGGCGGTTGCGACAAGACCGTGCCGGCGCAATTGATGGGTGCGGCTTCCGCGGGCATACCGGCCATCCAGCTCATCACCGGGTCCATGCTGACGGGTTCGCATCGGGGAGAGCGCGTGGGCGCATGCACCGATTGCCGTCGCTATTGGGCCAAGTTTCGCGCGACCGAGATCGACGAGGAAGAGGTCGCCGACGTCAACAACCAGCTGGTCGCAAGCGTAGGAACGTGTTCGGTGATGGGGACGGCCAGCACCATGGCCTGTGTTGCGGAAGCACTGGGCATGACGGTTCCCGGCGGCGCGTCGCCTCCCGCTGTCACGGCCGACCGGATTCGCGTGGCGGAAGAAACGGGCGCGCAAGCGGTCCGGATGGCAATCGACGGTCTCACTATAGACAAGGTTCTCACCGCGAAAGCCTTTGAAAATGCGATGCGCGTGCTGCTGGCAATCGGCGGTTCGACGAATGCGATTGTTCATCTGACGGCTATCGCCGGGCGGCTGGGCCATCGGATCGATCTGGACATGCTCGACCGGATGGGGAAGGAAACGCCGGTGCTGCTGGATCTGAAGCCGACCGGCCAGCACTACATGGAAGACTTCCACAAGGCTGGCGGCGTGGCTACGTTGCTGCGCGAACTCAAGCCGTTGCTCCATCTGGATGCGCTGACCGTCACGGGGCGTACGCTCGGGGACGAGATAGAACTGAGCGGACCCGGATACGAGCAGGATGTCGTGCGATCGTTCAGTCATCCGATCTATCCACAAGGCGGTCTCGCGGTACTGCGCGGCAATCTTGCCCCGGGCGGGGCGATCATCAAGCAATCGGCTGCCGATCCGGCATTGATGGAACATGAGGGACGTGCGGTTGTATTCGAGAACCTCGAGGACCTGGTCAATCGTATCGACGACGAAGCGCTGGACGTCACCGCGCAAGACATTCTTGTTTTGAAGAGCATTGGACCGGTCGGTGCACCTGGTATGCCCGAAGCGGGGTATATCCCCATTCCGCGCAAACTGGCGCGCACGGGTGTCAAGGACATGGTGCGCATCTCCGATGGCCGCATGAGCGGCACCGCATTCGGCACCATCGTTTTGCACGTCACGCCGGAAGCGGCGATCGGGGGGCCGCTCGCCCATGTTCGCAATGGTGACCGGATTCGTTTAAGCGTGGTTAACCGGGAGATTGCGCTGCTCGTGCCGGACGCTGAATTGCAACAACGCGCGCTTGATAACCCCATGCAGCGTCCGACTGCAGGTCGGGGTTACCGGAAGTTGTTTTTGCAGACCGTGACGCAAGCGGACCAGGGTGTCGACTTCGATTTCCTGCGCAGTGAAAGCCTTCAGCAAGAGAAGCAGCCGGGCGAAGAATAGTTGCTGGCGCCGCGAACTTCACCTGCTTTCTTGCTGAAGCTGAGGCTGCAGCGCTTGGTTGCTCACCGGCCGGAACAGCTCGACTGCTTCTCGCGCGAAAGCGCGGGCAAGCGATACGTGAGGGCTGTGCCGGGCGGTGACCAAACCGATGCGCCGCACGGGCGCGCGGTCGGGGAGCGCTATCCGGGCAATCGCGAGGCCGCCTGACCACATTGATGGCCAGTCCGGCAGCAGCGAAACCCCCAGGCCTTTATCGATGAGCGCGGCAATGGCGAGCAGACCGTTGATCTCGAGGCGCTGACGTGGATGAATGTTGTGATCGCGCAGATAGCGATCCACCAGTTGGCCGCCGAGCACGGAACGGTCGTAGCGGATGAACGGCTCGGTCTTCAGGAGCTCGTGCGCGTCTCGGCCTGCTAACGCTAACGGAGCGACGACCACGAGCGGTTCCTCTGTCAACGCGTGCCATTCGCAGCTCTTGGGGACGGCAAATTGCGGTTCCACGACAATTGCTACATCCAGTTCCCCTGCACCCACCTTTCGGCAGAGTTCGATGGAAGCGCCGGGTTCGACGTATATGGATGCGTGCGGGTAGGCCGCATAAACGCGCTGGAGCAGTGAGGGAAGTACGCTCACCATGGCCGAGACAAACACGCCTAGCCGGAGTTCGCCCACTTGGGCGTCGCCGTCCTGAGCGACCGCGCGCATGTCGCGCACAGCGCGCAGGACTGCTTGCGCACTTTCAAGGACCTTCACGCCTTCCGCCGTGGGCCGGACGGTTCGGCCTGAGCGCTGGATTAGCGGCGTGCCGAGGTTTTCTTCGAGGGAATGCACTCGCGCGGCAACGGCAGCGGCAGTCATGTCGAGCCGGCGTGCCGCTTCGGCAATCGAGCCGCACTCGATAACCGCGACGAAACTCTGGATGTATCGGATGTCCATGGGGTTGATTTTAGCGCCCAAGGGGGGCGTTCGCACTAGGGGTTTGGGATTTTGGGGTTTCGGGCGTAGTGGTCGGAGTTGATGCCGGGTTGCACGGGGTTTTCGGGCGTATCGGTCGGGGTCAGTGCCGGGTTGCTGCTTTCTGCGTCCGTGGCCGGTCTATTCTGGCTGTTCTCTTTATCAC
>NZ_JALPRJ010000122.1 GCF_030464885.1 Caballeronia sp. SEWSISQ10-4 2
AGAAACGCATGGCATTCCTGCAGGAACGCGAACGCGAGTGCACCAGCACCGGCTGTGTCGATTCAAAGCTTGGAGAGTAAGGCTGCGCGATGGGTGTCGCAACGTACGGGGCTCGTTTCCCCCGTTGCGACGCTCGTACCTGCGCAAACCCTTAGCGGAACCCAGAGCTGGCCAGGCGTTCGCGTCTGCGCAACCCCTTCCACGATGCATTCGGCGGCCGAGCGCCACACGATAGACCGTCGCCCAAGAACCGGACTCTGCCGCGGGAAAACCACTACAGGTTCTATCTGGGCCTGTAAATAATCTTACACACGCCACTGCTAACGTCACGCAATTGTTTGCGTTGAGCGCGGTGTAATTTCAATTCCCTTTCCCGGAGAAATGACATGCAGCCAGTTATTCGCACGTTTCCGACCTGCGAGCACTCCCTTGCCAGAGGCATTTCAGCGCTGGCGCTGCTTTCATTGAGCGTTAGCCTCACTGCAATGGCGCAAGACCGGGATGACGGACACGACGCTGCATTTCAACCGGGGAATCTCGTCGTCAGTCGCAGCGTCTACGACAACCGCTCGGCCAACGTACAAGTTGGCTCGATCCTGCCACCCGGTTGCGCGCAAACGACCGGCGGGTGCGGCGCAGCAACCGGCGCGCCGAACGACGGCACCTACCCGTTCGTTTGGAACAACGCCCTTTATGACGGGAGCTTCGGCATCACATCGAAGATTTTCCTAGACCAGCTAGCGCCATCCGGCCGGCGGATCAATACGCTCGAAGTGCCGAGCGTTACGAATGCGGGCACCACGGCAGACCAGTTGGTAACCAGCTTCAGTTCGAAGTCGGAGATCGGGCTTCACCTCTCGCACGATGGAAAGTACCTGACTTTCATGGGCTATGTCGCTCCGATCAATGTGCTCGACGTGTCGAATTCAAACACCCCAGGCGTCATTGATCCGACCAATCCCGACGGGCAGAGTTTCTACCGTGCAGTGGCCAAAGTAGATCGCAAGGGACAGTTCAGCTTCACCGAAACGAATGCCTATAGCGGCAACAACGGCCGCGCTGCGATCCTGATCGACCGCGGCGGCAAGCGCTTCTTCTACACGACCGGCAATGCGGGCAATGGAAGCAATCCCCAGCCGACCGGCGTCATCCTCGGCGCAGGCTCGCAATACATTGCGGAGGCGACGCAGCCCGAAGCGCAGCAAGCTCCTGGCACGCCAAGTCCGCTTGCAAGCTTTTCGGTCACCCAACTGAGCGCGCCCGCCGACAAGATCGGCAAGGACGACAACTTTCGCGGAATGACAGTTTTCAATAACGTGCTCTACATGACCAAGGGCAGCGGCGGCAATGGCGTCAACACCGTCTACTTTGTCGACACCACCGGGACCGCGTGTCTGAACGGTACCGGCGTACCTTCGCCAAAAGCGGTGCTGCCAAGCGCACCGCTCAACTACGATGCTTCGACTCTCCCGACCACAGGCCTGCCGAGCAACATGTGCATCCTGAGCGGCTTCCCGTCGACTCCGAACAAGACCGCGACGACCCTCAGTTATCCATTCGGCATCTGGTTTGCCAACGCCAACACGCTATATGTGGCCGATGAAGGCGACGGTTATACGGGAGGCACCGATCTCTTCACGCACGCGGCCGCGCAGTCCACCGCGGGTCTTCAGAAATGGGTATTCAATGCGGCCACGAAGAAATGGGCGCTGGCCTATACGCTGCAAAACGGGCTGGATCTGGGCAAGCCTTACACGGTGCAAAACTACCCGCTCGGCAGCAACGCGGCGACCGGACTGCCATGGTCTCCTGCGACTGATGGTCTCCGTAACCTGATCGGTCACGTTGGCCGCGATGGCACGGTTACGGTCTGGGCCACGACGTCCGCCGTGAGCGGGAACGGCGATACCGGCGCGGATCCGAACAAGCTCGTCGCAATCGAGGATGAGCTGAAAAACACCGCCCCGGCGGCTGCTGCGAACGCGCATTTTGTCACGCTCCGTTCCGCCAGCTTCGGCGAAGTGCTGCGGGGTGTCTCGTTTACGCCGGGCACCGATGTGGGCGCGAACGACGGGCAATGATGCGAAGTGGCGAGACGCGCCTCACGCGAGGCTCGCCAAAGCAGTGACGAGTCGCCCAAGGCTTGGCATCGTGACAACAAATACGCTTGCGCGCGACGGACGGCGACGCACTGGCGGAATCGATTCTTTTCGCTCCGCTAACACTCATCATGACTCAGTCGACGGCGCTCAGTAGCCGCTTAGATGTTCGTTCGAAGGTCTGCAAAACTAATCATTTTTGCGTTGCAAGCTCGCGTAATGGCCATGTCGTAGCTCGAGAAGATGACCGTGCGGTCCTCAGCCAGCGTCTTGAACAAATCAATCAGAACAGCGCGTGCGGCGGCGTCCAGTCCACCGCCCGGCTCATCCGCGATGACGACCGTGGCCTCACCCAGCACGGTCGCTGTCAGGAATATTTTCTTTCGGGTGCCAAACGACATTTGCTCGAAACGTTTCTCCAGATGTGGCGTGAGGCCGAAGCGGTCTGCCAAGTCAAGAGTGCGGCTATCGACGACTGTCTTCCTGGTCGATGCCACAAGCTCCAGATACTCGCGCCCGGTCTGGAGCGAATACGGCATGCAGTCGTCGGGCACGTACGCAAGTGCGGACTTCGCCTCGAGCGGTACGGTACGCAGCGAATGCCCGTCGATCCACACCTCGCCTTGGTCGGCCTCGATCGCACCGGCGAGAATACCGAGCAAGGTAGACTTGCCGCTGCCGGATTCATCGTTCAGCGCGACGCATCCCGCCCCGGCGCTGTAACGCAGTCCCTGAAAGATAATGCGCTCGCCGTAGCGTTTGCAAAGGTTCTCGAATTGAAGCATGGGTTGCAGATTTAGTCAGAGGAGGATTTGCCGCGTAATGGTGACGCAGGGTGACGCAGGTCGCGATCAGCACCGTGCTGGCTGGCGCGGATTCTGGGGAAATTAGCGTTAGGACAAGTGTAGCAGCGCACACAGGGACAGCCCGGCTTAAGCGACTGACGACCTTGGGTCTCTTGATCGATGCCGGCGCGGGCCCGTCAATCCAGGATTACGGCGGTCGTGACGCGGTCGGCATCGCGCGGGCGAGGCACCTGCCAACAGAAATCATCGGGCGGCTGGAGTCCCTCGCACAACGCAAGCAAGCCGGCCGTGCTTAGGCGCGTCAAGCGACGAGATGTGCTCGACGCCTCATCTTGCCCGGTTCAGCGGACGCCAAGCACCTGGAGCCCGGCCTCCGCCGCCTGCGGACCCTTCGTGTGAACGACATAGAGCCTCCTTAGCGACGGAACATAGACCGAGGTCTTGCCACCAAGCGTGTCGATATGTTGCTCGATAGCGTAGTGGCTCTGATCGACTTGTTTGACGACGTCGAGTCCGCCTGCGCCGGTCACATAGAGGCGACGATGCACCGGGTCAAAAGTCATGTCGTCCGAGATGTTCACGATATCGAGCGACTGTATGACCGAGCCGTTACTCGCGTCCATGACGAACAGCTTGCCAGGGTTGCGCGACCCGATGAACAGCCGCCTGGTCTTCGGATCAAACGCCATCGCCGAATTAAGGCTTGGACCGGGAACATGCCAGATACTCGCCAGCTTGCGGGTATTCAGATCGACAACGCCGATTTCGTTTTTCTCGCGCATGTTCACGAACAGGCGATGGGTGGAATGGTCGATGGCCATCGCCTTCAGTTGTCCCGCAGGAACATCGATTCTCCCTAGGACGGAATCGTCGGCAAGCGAAATCAAGCTGATGTAGGCATTGCCCTCATGTGATTGCACGCCTCCATTACCGACATAGAAGATGCCGCTCTTCCGATCCGCGATACCGGAATCCGGCTGTGGCTCCAGCGGAATGACCTTCTCGACGTCGAAAGTTTTCGTATCGATAACCTTGACGTTCGCGTCGCCCGCATCCGCTATAAGCAGCTCCTTACCTTCGTTGGCTAGTACTATTTTGTGCGGAACCTTCGCGACCGTCCTTACGCTTGCAAGGTGCTGGCCGTCCGGCAATCTGAACACCTCAATGGACCCATATGTCTCGGCTGATACGTACAGACGGGAGTGAGGCAGATCGACTGCAAAGTGGTCGAAGTCGCCGCCGGTGACGGCTGGCAGCGGCGTGGCCGAAAGAACCGTCAGGGGGCCGGCGGATGGTTCTGCTGCAAAAGATGTCGATGCAAAGCAGAGACATGCAAGCGCAAGTAGATGGGCGGTGATCTGCAACATAGATGAATTCCTCTCAACAGCCCGTGTAAGTCTAGCGGGATTGTTGAGCGAGATACAGCAGCCTAAGCTTCGTGAATGGCGAACGCCGCCCCGCCCGATGACGGCAACGATTCGCGGGCGACATCAGAAGGGAGAAACATCATGCAAAAACGCAAACTGGGAAACAGCGGTCTCGAAGTGTCCGCTATCGGCCTTGGCTGCATGGGTTTGAGCTTCGGCTATGGCGCGGCCACTGAACGGTCCGCGGGCATCGCACTCATTCAGGCTGCTTTCGAGAAGGGCGTCACGTTCTTCGACACCGCCGAGTGTTATGGCCCGTTCGTCAACGAGGAACTCGTCGGCGAAGCGACGGCTCCATTTCGTGACCAGGTGGTGATCGCTACGAAGTTCGGCTTCCAGGACGGCGACTCCAGCAAGCCGCTCGATAGCCGTCCCGAGCGCATCCGTGCTGTCGCCGAGGCCTCGCTGAAACGCCTGAAGACCGACCGCATCGACCTCTTCTATCAACATCGTGTCGATCCGAACGTGCCGATCGAGGAAGTGGCCGGCACCGTCAAGGATCTGATCCAGGAAGGCAAGGTCAAGCACTTCGGGTTGTCCGAAGCGGGGGCGCAGTCGATCCGTCGCGCCCATGCCGTGCAGCCGGTGGCGGCGCTTCAGAGCGAGTATTCGCTGTGGTGGCGAGAGCCGGAAGAGACGGTGCTGCCGACCCTGGAGGAACTGGGTATCGGCTTCGTGCCGTTCAGTCCCCTCGGCAAGGGCTTCCTGACTGGCGCCATCGACGAAAACACCGCTTTCGACAAGAGCGATTTCCGCAGCATCGTGCCGCGCTTTTCCGAGGAAAACCGCAAGGCCAATGCGGTCCTGGTCGAGGTGCTTGGCCAGATCGCCGACGTCCGGGGCACCGCGCGGGCGCAGATTGCAATCGCTTGGCTGCTTGCGCAGAAACCGTGGATCGTGCCGATCCCGGGTACGACAAAACTGCATCGGCTCGAAGAGAATGTTGGCGCTGCAGCGGTCGAACTGTCTGCTGATGATTTGTCCGCCATTGAAGCCGCACTGCGGCAGATCACGGTGGCGGGTGATCGCTACCCGGCCCATCTGCAGCAGCGCGTCGATCGCTGACTCACCTGTTGTTGCAACCCGCTCGCGCTCGAAAAACGACATGTCGACGCGCCGCGAGAAAATCATCTCAGCAAGCGCATGGTCTCCTGGCACGTCTTGACAAATTGTTCGACGAGCGCCGATCTTTCGCCGTTGATCGCTACGCTGGCTACAACCGGAATCGCGATAGCCGGCGACAGCGGCACCACGCGAAGGCCTTGCGCGCGAGCTGAAAGCGCCGCTGCTTCATCGACGATCGTGATCAGCTTCGAGCGCGCCGCCAGCGCAACCAGCGAGTGATACGACTGGGCGGTGATGGTGACATCGACCGTCACCGAGAGCTCCTCCAGGCGCTTGGCCAGCAGCCTTCCCAGCGGGTCGGCAGGATCCGGTCCGATGATCTCGCTGCCCTCCAGCGCATTGAGTTCGATGGACTGCGCGTCCTGCAGCACGGAAGGATGTCCTATGCAGACAAGCCGGCTGGCAGCGAGCTCGATCTCCTTGATGGCGGGGTGGGACACGCTGTGATACAGAATGCCGACGTCGGCTTCCATGAGCGCGATACTGGCAACGGCAGTCGCTGAGTAATCCGAACGAATCGACAATTTCACGTCCGGATGCTTCGCCTGGAAAACCAGCGCCGCATCCGCCACCACGGTCTGCGCCAGCGCGGGCGCGGCAAGAACGCGTATGGACGAATCGTCGGTGCCGCCGCGGAGGTTTTCCGCGAGCCGCTGAACGGCCTGAAGCTGTTCATCGAGCCGAAGTATTTCGGGGAACAGCAACTGCGCCTCTTTCGTCGGAATCAGCTTGCCCCGAACCCGGTCGAAGAGCGGATAACCTAGCTGACGCTCCGCGCTTTGCAGAATTTGCGTGATCGCAGGCTGCGTCAGGGACAACAGCGCCGCGGCAGCCTTAAGTGTCCCAGTGACGCGGATAGCGTTCACGACTTCTATATGCCTGAGCCGCATCGAGTAGTGGGTCCGTTGGATTCAGCTTTCCGGTCGGCCCGGGCGAGCGGCTCTCCGGCTTCCTCAAGCGTTCGTCAACACGCTCGCGCTCGCCGCGACGGGTGACGCCCGCTTACGAAAGTACAGGATGCACACCAGCGCAAGCACCGCGGTGACCATGACGTAATAAGCGGGGATGAATTTACTGCCGGTCGCGTTAGCGATCCACGTGCAGATCATCAGCGACAATCCGCCGAACACCGCGAAGGTCATATTGTGAACGATCGCGATGCTCGTGGTGCGCGTTTCATGCGGAAAGAGTTCGGCTACAAACGCGGGCATCGCGCCCTGAAACACCATCACGCATGCTGTCAGGCCGGTGACGCAGAACACGTACGTCCCCACTGTCGGCGATGCAACCATCAGATGGAATGCAGGGATGGTCAAGATCACCGTCAGCGACGTACCTATAGTAATCAGCGGAAGGCGTCCCACTCTATCCGACAGCGCGCCGAATACTGGCGGCAAGACGATTTGCGCAACGGAATATCCGATGGCGCCCCACATCGAATCTGCGGCGCTCATGCCCAGCGTTTTCTGCGCATAGAGCGGGATAAAAACGCCGAGCAGATAATTCGTCGACGCGGCGAGCGAGTACAAGCCAATTGCCGCCGCGATGCGTGTCTTCGCCGTCGCCAAGGTATTGCGAATCGGATTGCGTTCATGACTGGACGCCTTGAATTCGGGCGTCTCGTCGACGCGCCGGCGAATCCAGTAACCGAATGGCACGATCGCCAGCCCGATCAGAAACGGTACGCGCCAGCCCCACGACAGCAAGGCATCGGGCGTCATCAGCTTGTTCGTGCCAAGTCCCACGATGCTCGCCAGACCCGTCGCGAGACCGATCCCAACCACCTGGTAGCTCGCGAAATAACCCTTCATGCGCGCGGGCGCATGTTCGGTCACGAAGGACACCGTCGAGCCGAATTCGCCGCCCGCCGAGAAGCCCTGCAACACCTTGCCCAAGACCAGAATAAGCGTGCCGATGACGCCAAACGTGGCATAGGTCGGCGCGCATGCGATGACCAGCGTGCCCGCTCCCATCAGCCAGATCGTAAGCATCATGCCAGCCTTGCGGCCATGCTTGTCGCTATAGGCGCCGATCACCATCGCGCCCAATGGCCGGATGAAATAGCTGACGCCAAAGGTCGCTGCAGCAGCAAGCATCGACGTGTATGCGTCGCCGGTCGGAAAGAACGCCTTCGCAATGACGACAGCTAGAAAGCCGTAGACGAACAGGTCATAGAACTCGAGCATGTTGCCGACCAGCGCCGACGCCAGGATGCGTCGGAACTTGCTGCGCTGCTCGGGAGTTAGAGCGTTATCGGTGGACATGGACGTTTCCTTTGCCGATGCGCAAAGCATTGGCGAGCGCACTGACGATTTTTTTAGGGAGAAGCGACGCTTAGGCGCCAGCCGGCGCATTCAGGTAATCGAATGCAGTGAGCGCGAAGATTTCGCCGAGCGCGCGCAGTTCATCGACGTGAACGTATTCATCGGCCGCGCCCATGTTGTAAGAAGTCAGGCCGCATACGACCGTCGGCACACCATGCTGGCGATAAAGCCGTGCATCGGACGCACCCACCCGCATGTTGACCACCGGCTCGGTGCCGAGCTTCACTGCGCAATTGCGTTTGAGCGTGCGGATGACCTCGTGATCGGGGTCGGTCCAGCTCGGTTCGTATCGGCGAACGATCTCAAGGGATACGCCCGGATGATGAGCAACGATCTCCGTGATCCGCGCTTCCATCTGCGCGACCGACACGCCGACGGGAAGCCGGATGTCGGCCGTTGCACTCGCTTGATCAGCAATCAGGTTCGATAGCCGGCCGCCGTTGACGGTGCCGAATGTGACGGTGAGGCTGCGAAGAACATCGCTCTCACCAACGCCTGAAATAGCCTCGGACGCGGCAGCAGACCGCGCGATCGCGGCAAGAACTTGTCGAGGAGCGGCGACCGGAAAGTCGCGTACGCTTTTAAGCTCCTGGATAGCGTCCAATAATTTTTCGATAGCACTGTCGCCCTTGTGCACGTGCGCTGCATGAGCTGACTTGCCGGTTGCGTCGAGGCGTAGCCAGATCATGCCCTTCTCGCCGAATCGAAGGACATGGGGTGAGCCGGTGTCGGCGCTGATCATCGCGTCGCCTGCTGCATGTGGGACATGACCCAGAAGGTATCCGCTGCCTTCGGTGCCCATGCTTTCTTCGTCGCCGGCAAACGTGGCGACCACCTCGCCCGCGAACGAATCACGTACTCTAGCGAGATGACGCAATGCAAAAATGATGGCGGCCAGACCGCCTTTCATATCCGACACTCCCAGCCCGAACAACTTTCCGTCGCGCTCTTCGCCGTTGAAATCAGCAGACCATTGCTTTGCGTTGACGAGGGGGAAAGTGTCGAGGTGTCCGTTGAAAACGAGGCGGCGACCAGGCGCCGCACCGCGAACGCGGACCACGAGATTCATCACATGCGGGAGCGTGCCATATCGTTCGACGCTGACGTTGCAGCCTTTGAACATCGACTCGATCGTGTCGGCTACTGCATGAGTGTCTCCCGGCGGATAGACGCTTGGAACAGCCACCAGGGCGCGTGCGAGCGCGACGATCTCGTGACTGGATTGCGCGACGGCTCCCGCGAGAGCCCTGCGCGTTTGAGCGATTTCAGCATCGCCCGCAATTGCCTCATCGGCTAGCATGTCCGGCCTCCCACTGGTTGAATGCGCGTGGCTTCACCTGATGTGAAGCGACAAGCATTGACCCGATAGTCGGTAGCCGAATTAGCCCGGTCCAATCAGCCAAAATGGGTTGGGTATAAGTAAAACTTAAGCGGCGGGACGGCTCGGCCGCGAAGAAGTTTGGCCTCGCCGGAAAGATCAGGACGCCGTTACAATGCCGTTGACAGGATCAGGCCGCGCGGCCGGCTTGGCCCGCACCGCAGCAAACGTTTAGCGCGGCTGCGTAGCCAAAACGAGGAATGGTCGTTACCACGCTCCCAGATTGTCTCCAAGGAAGCCGGCTGGCCAGCACTGAGAGGATCTATGTTCGACAACATGTTCCAAATAGTGACTGGACCGGATGGGCGTCATTTTTATGTCCACACCGACAGCTACGCCGTGGCAGTCCTTCTCGTCATTGCGTTGTTCCTGGCGATCCTGTTGTCCAGCGCGATCTGCTATTACATCACCCGCTTCATCTTGTTGAAGATAGTCGGCCGACTCGCACGCGGCGAGCAGCACAAGTGGCTGCGCGCCGCCGAGCGCCGCAAGGTGTTTGATCGCCTGGCGCCGCTGGTGCCCGCGATCATCATCTATCTGTCCGCACCGCTGCTAACGGGAGTGTCGTTTCCGGTCATTTCCGCGCTGGGTCCTCCGGTCGAGACGCTGTCCGCATGTTTCATCGTGCTGACCATTCTCCGGGCTGCATTCGCGTTCCTGGGCAGCATTGAAGACCGTTATAGCCACTTCCCCTTCGCGAGCCAGAGACCGATAAAAAGCTTCCTTCAGATAGCTACCATCGTCCTGTACGTGCTTGCACTGATTGCTGCAATCTCCCTGCTGCTGCGTCGCTCGCCCGCTAATTTCCTCACCGGCGTAAGCGCCATGACGGCGCTGCTGATCATCATTTTCCGCGATTCGCTGCTGGGTTTCGTCGCCAGCATTCAACTGGCTGCGTATGACATGCTGCGCGTCGGCGACTGGATCGAGGTGCCTGGATTCGTGGCCGACGGCACGGTCATCGATATCTCGCTCAACACAATCAAGGTGCGTAATTTCGACAATTCCATCGTCATGCTGCCGAGCTATGTGTTGCTAACCAACAGCGTCAAGAACTGGCGCGGCATGGTCGAATCCGGTGGACGGCGGGTCAAGCATGCGATTCATGTGGACATAGATACCATCAGGTTCTGCGACGACGAACTGCTCGCCAATCTGAAGGCGAGCACGAAGTTTCGAGTGCAGTTCAGGGTGCCGGACAATGGGCACGACCTCACCAATTTCGGCATGTTTCGCGTGTATCTGATGGAGTATTTTCGCCAGTACCCGGCGATTCGCAGCGACATGCCGCTAGTGGTTCGCCAGTTGCAATCCGGCCATCAAGGTTTGCCGCTCGAGGTTTTCTTGTTCATCGACGAGACAAGCTGGGAATCGTACGAACAAATACAGTCGGATATGTTCGACCACGTCTACGGCATCCTGCCGCTATTTGAATTGCGCGTCTGGCAGAAACGGTAGCGGCAATGCCGTCATCCTGCCAGTCCCTCGACAATGCATACAACGACCGTAAAAGCGCCAATACACGCTGCCAGAGTGGCTGCTGCTTTCGCAAAAGGTGTCATGCCGGCCTCCAAATCCGTAATAGGGAAGCGCATTTTATATTGAAATGAAAGTAAAAAGAAAGAATTGTAGGATATGAAAGATATGTAAAAAAGCGGATGCTGAACGCCATGATTTTCTTGGAGCCGGCCAGGAAATTTATCCTTAAGTATCCTGATTACCTATCGACCGGAACAGGCCCGGCCTGCGTGATACTGGCGCAATACCTTGCGGCGAGATCTGCGTCAGGCATTCGAATGACGTGAGCGACTCGTGCCAAATCCACGCCCCGCTTGCCTATCTTATTTTTAGGCGTTATCTTTGCAGGGTTCTAATCGCTAGCGCGGGAGAGACTGTCACGGAACATGGTGACGGCGCCGACGGAGCAACCGCCCCGGAAACTCTCAGGCCCAAGGACCGCGCAGCAGGAACATCTGGAGAGCGGCGCTTTAATGCGTCCACCGACGGGGATGTCGTGCGCGCAACGCCACGACTGAAACTCTCAGGTACACGGACAGATGGGGCATAGACGCCGGAATTACCGGCGATGCCCAACTTTCATCTGGACCTTGTCATGTCACGAATCGCCATCATTGGCGCCGGCATTACCGGTGTCACGACCGCTTACGCCCTCGCCGAACGCGGGCACGAGGTCACTGTTTTCGAGCGTCACCGGTATGCGGCGATGGAAACATCGTTTGCGAACGGCGGCCAGCTTTCCGCCAGCAACGCCGAGGTCTGGAACAGCATGGCCACCGTGCTCAAGGGCCTGCGCTGGATGTTCACGCGTGACGCACCGCTGCTGCTGAATCCCGCGCCCACCTGGCACAAGTATTCGTGGATGGGCGAGTTCCTGCGCCAGATCCCCAACTACCGGGCCAACACCATCGAGACGGTGCGCCTTGCAATCGCCGCACGCGAGCATCTGTTCGGGATCGCCGAGCGCGAAGGGATCGACTTCGATCTCGAGCAGCGCGGCATCTTGCATATGTACCAGCAGAAGAAGGACTTCGATACCGCCGCAAAAGTGAACCTGCTTTTGCAAGCGGGCGGCCTAGATCGGCGTGCGGTCACAAGCGACGAAATGCGCGCGCTCGAACCCACCTTGCGAGGCGACTTCCACGGTGGTTTTTTCACTCCGTCCGATTCAACCGGCGACATCCACAAGTTCACACGCGGTCTCGCCGATGCTTGCGAGCGCCGCGGCGTGCGCTTTCATTACGACACGCAAATTGCCGGCATAGAGCAGCGCGGCGATGGCCCGTTCGCCGTGCGCGTGCTGCATGGCGGCAACGCGAGTGACGAGGAACAGTACGGATTCGACCGCATTGTCGTGTGCGCGGGGGTGGCAAGCCGCCAGATAGCGTCGATGCTCGGCGACCACGTGAACATCTATCCGGTGAAAGGTTATTCGATCACCGTTTGCCTGGACGACGCCGCGAGCCGCGAGGGTGCGCCTTGGGTGAGCCTGCTCGACGACAGTGCGAAGATCGTGACCAGCCGGCTTGGCGCCGACCGTTTTCGCGTAGCGGGTACAGCCGAAATCAACGGCTTCAATCGCGATATTCGCTCCGACCGGATCGCGCCGCTGGTCGACTGGACGCGTCGCTATCTCCCGGATGTCGCGACGTCGCGCGTGATTCCGTGGGCGGGCTTGCGGCCGATGCTGCCAAGCATGTTGCCGAAGGTCGGGAGCGGCAAGCGGCGCGGCGTGTTCTACAACACGGGACACGGGCACCTGGGGTGGACGCTCTCGGCCGCGACAGCGCACAGCATTGCCGAGCGAATGTAGCTTCGCCGGAACGGTCTGTACGCCGCCTCAAGCCAGCTTCGCCGCGCTCGTTCGTAGCGGACGCTCGACCGGCATGTCCAGAACGAGGCGGCCGAACTCCTGCGCAGCCAGCGTCGGTTCGCCCTTGCCCCAGAGCAGCCTGAATTCTGCTTCGGGCAAGGGCGGCAAACCGTATTGGCCGTCGATCACCACGATGCCCGGTTCCAGATCGTCGCGCGTCAATGGCGTGATCGCGAGCCCCGCCATCACGGCCGCGCGGATGCCCGACTGACTCGACGATGTAAAGGCCACGTGCCAGTCGACCGGCAGGTCATCTAGCGCTTCGAGCGCCACTCGCCGGTTCACGCAAGGTGCAGGAAAAAGCGCGAGCGGCAGCGAAGCGCCCTCGCGTGCTTCGAACGACTCAGCCGCGGCCCAGACGAACCGCGTTCGCCTCAGGACGATGCCCTCCTCGTCGCGATCGGTTTCCGGGCGTACGCCCAGCACCACGGCAAGATCCAGTTCGTGCGCGGCGACCATCGCCCGCGAGTCGAGACTCATGCCCACGCTCACGTCCAGCCGCACGTTTGGAAATGCCCGCGAGAATTGCGTCAGCAGGACGGGAAGCCGCTCGCCCATGAAAATATCCGGTGCGCCGAAACGCACGACACCGGAAGCCGGAGAGGAGTGAAAACGCTGGGTGACAGCTTCCATTGCGTTCAAGATCTGCATGGCGTAACGCAGGAAATCCTCGCCGTCTTCGGTCAGGGTCAAGCTGCGCGTGGTGCGGTATAAAAGCGGCCGGCCCACCTCTTCTTCGAGCCGCCGTATCTGGTGACTGATCGCGGATTGCGTCAGGTTCAGGCGCCGCGCCGCCCTTGTAAAACCACCGGCTTCCGTAACGGCTACAAACGCGCGCAGGAGTGCAAGGTCAAGGTTCATGGTCGAGATCAATGATGACGGGTCTTAATCAATGATAGTAAATTAAATCATTTCCATCATGATAAAAGGCCGCCGAGAATGAATCCCATGACATCTTCCGGCAGGCGGCCATGGACGCTTCTTCTCGTGTTTCACGTCAACTGGCCATCACACTGCTGCTGACTGCCGTGATCGCCGCGACCTATGGGTTCGGCGTGTATCTGTTTCCTGTCATCCTGCCGCAGATGAAGCATGACATTGGCTTCGACTACGCGCAGGCTGGATACATCACGGCTGCACGGCAACTGGCCAACGTCGCGATGGCGCTGTTATCCGGACTTGCCGCCGCGCGTTTCGGGGCGGCAAGGGTCGTGCTCACGGCGACCGCGCTGTCCGCCATCGACCTCGCGGGCCTCGCGTTCATCGAGAAGACCTGGATGATGGGCACCGCCCTCGTCACGCTCAATGCCTGCGCCGCCGCGACCTGGGTCCCGATGATGGCGTTGATCGTACCGTTGATCGACGAGCGGCATCAGGCGAAAGCAATCGGCGTCATTGGCAGCGGCACTAACTATGGCGTCTTGCTGAACGGGTTGATGGTGCCGGCGTTGCTGGCGTCGTGGGGCTGGCGCTCTGTCTGGCTCGTGAGCGCGGTGCTGACTGCGGTGTTGAGCGGCGTGATTGTCCTCATGTTTGCACGGCTTGGCCATTCTTCGCGGACCTTGTCGCCACGCGCCGCGCCACCGCGTCCTGCTGGACGGCCGCGCGAGCGTTCAGGGTCAAGGTTACGGCGAATGCTCGCACGGCAATACCTGCTGGTGTATGCCATCGCGCTGTTGTGCGGTTTTGCGGGTGTCCCGTTCATCACCTACTTCTCAGCTTATTCGCACGATGACCTGCATCTGGGTCTCGATGTAACCGCACACGCGTGGGCGCTCGTGGGGATGGTCGGCGTGGTAAGCGGATTGGTGCTCGGCATGATCGGCGATATGCGCGGTAGTCCTGATAGAAGCGGGTACACGCAACGTGACGGCATGCGCACCGCGCTCGTCTGTGCAGGCGCCATGTTGTTGTGCGCCTCACTGATAGCCGCGTCGCGTCCGGGCGGTTACGCGCTGATGGTCGCGGCGGTCGCGCTAGGATTTTCGTTCTTTCCGATCTTCGGCCTGCTGCATGCGTATGTCGGCAAGACGAGCGAGCCGGCGCTCGCCGCCATGGCGTGCGGAATCTGCGAAGCGGCGTTTGGCGTGGGCGGGGCGTTGGGAAACGTGGTGGGTGGATTGTGCAAGACGGCATTCGGTTCGTTTCAACCGGTTTATGGGTTGGCAGCGGCGGCTTCCGTCATCCTCGTCGGACTAACGTTCTTTGTGCCGAATACGCGGCGTGCTTCGGCGGTTTGCCAAAGCGGCCTCGTCGATTTACGCTGACTGTTGCGCCGGAAGATGCGACTGAAATCAGCGCCGCCGATTCAGAGACGCGACAACTGCGCCCGATGCAGCGCGGCTAGCTCTTCAAGCGTATCGAAGCTTATATCCGGAACGGCTCCTTTAGCGTCCTCGGCGCGAGACCCAAGGCTTCGGCCCGGACGCTTGATCCACGCGCAGCGCACGCCCAAGTCGTTCGCCGGAATGACATCGGCACGCAAGCTCTGCGCGACATGAAGGATCTGGTCACGCGCTATGCCGCGCTCTGCGAAACGGTCGAATGCCGCGTGAAAATGACGGTGATCGGGCTTGTACGCAGCAACACTTTCCGCCGTGACAACAACGTCCGCAACCAGGTTTAGCTTCCGTGTTGAAAACGAAAGCGAATTGTTGTCGATGTTGCTCAAGAGCCCGATCTCAAAGTGCGACTGCAGGTAAGCCAGCGCTTCTTTGGCATCGGGAAACGTCGGCCACAACATGACTGCGTTCGCAAATAACTCACGTTCCGCATTGTTCACCGGAACGTCGTAGCGTTCGCAGAATTCGTCGTACGCACGACGTAGCACATCCGGATAAAGCAACGCAGGACGCAACTGTTGAAGCCGCGCCCGGGCACGGTCGAACTCGGCTAATAGCTGGTCACGGGAAAGATCGATGTTGTATTGGTCGGCAACGCTCTGGAACATCGAAATGATCGAGGGTTCCCAGTCAATCAAAGTACCGTACACGTCAAACGTCAAGGTTTTGAATTTTGTCAGATCCAAGGGCATGCATCGCTCCAGGTAACAATACGGTTCAACCGCGCTCTTCGAACGCGCGACGCAACGACAACGCAATGCCTTGCGCGGCCAGCCTCACGTCGTCGAGTGCAGGAAAGGTCGGCGCGACACGCAGATGCCGATCGCGCGGATCGATGCCATGCGGAAAAGCAGCGCCCGCTGGCGTCATTGCAATACCGGCGTCGGCGGCCAATGCGGCGGTGCGCCTGGCGAGTCCATCGGGGCTATAAAGGCTGATGAAATAACCTCCTTGCGGCGCAGTCCATGACACCCCCGGCAGACCCGAAAGAATCTCGCTGAAGGTCGTCGTCATTGCGTCGAACCTGGGTCGCAACAGCGCGCGGTGCCGCTCCATCAGCCCTTTCAATGTCTGGCGGTCGCGCAACAAACGCACGTGTCGGAGTTGATTGAGCTTGTCCGGTCCGACGGTCCGGATAGACGAATAACGCTGCCACCAGTCGACGTTGCGCCGCGACGATGCAACGAACGCCAACGCCGCGCCGGCCACCGTGATCTTGGACAGCGACGCAAAGACCAGCGCACGATCCGCATGACCCGCCGCCGCGCAAGCCTCGATCATGTTCAATGTGGTGTGCTTCTGCTCCGTCAGGTGATGGAACCGATACGCGTCGTCCCAGAACAGGCGAAAATCCGAGGCGGCGGTTTGCATCGAAGCGAGACGGCGAATCGTATCCGCCGAGTAGATCTCGCCAGTCGGATTGCTGTATAGCGGCATACACCACATGCCTTTGATCGCTGGATCGGCGGCTACCTGCGCCTCGACGAAATCCATATCAGGACCATTGCCGGTCAGCGGCACCGGGATCATGCGCACGCCAAGCGCGGCACAAATCGCGAAATGCCGGTCGTATCCCGGCACAGGACAGAGAAATGCGACGTCGCTCTGGTTGCGCCACGGTTTGCCGTCGGGCATGCCGTGGAGGATGCCGAAGGCCATGGCGTCATGCATCAGCTCAAGGCTGGAGTTGCCGGCGGCCACCACCTGTTCCGCCAAGACCCCAAGCAGATCGGCTCCAAACTCACGCGCTTCCGGCAGACCCTGCGGGTAGCCGTAATTACGGCAATCGATACCATCGCGCGACATGAACTCGCCCGCTCGCAAGCAATTGACGAGCGCATCCGACGACAGGTCGAGTTGCGCCGGTGACGGTTTCCCGCGGGTCATATCGATTGCGAGTCCAAGCTTCCTGAAGTCATCGTAGGTCATCGACATCTTTTCTTTTCCGGCGATTGGCGTTGAGGGACGCCCAGTATGCAAGTCCCGACGAATTCAGAAAAGCGAGTTATATTGAAGACTTCGTTCAGAATTTCTGATGCCAATGAAAACCTTCGATCTTGATGCGCTTTCCATGTTCGTAGCGGTCGCCGACACAGGCAGCTTCCTTCGCGGCGCCGCTCTCGTGCATCGTTCGCAATCCGCTGTGAGTATGCAGATCAAGTCGCTGGAGGGGTCTTTGGGAAAGCCCTTGTTTTTGCGCAAGCCGCGCAACATCACGCTGACGCAAGACGGCCACGTGTTGCTCGCCTATGCACGGCGCATGCTGGCCTTGCGCGACGAAGCCTGGGCTTCGATCGTTCGTCCGGATGTGAAGGGACGGGTGACGATCGGGGTTCCGGACGACTACGCGTCTTCGCTGTTGCCCTCGGTGTTGAGAAAATTTTCGGCGAGTTATCCGAAGGTTGAAATCCAGGTCATCGGCATGCCGAGCAACGCGCTGGCGCTACTCATCAAGGAAGGCAAGATCGATTTGGCATGCATGACGAGGATGAAGGGATTGAGCGCTGACTTTATCCGGCTCGAACCGATGGTGTGGGCCGGTAACGCTGTTGGCAATGAAGTCTGGAAGGAACGTCCGCTGCCAATTGCCGTCTTTGCGCCGGGTAGCGTTGCGCGGGCCAAGGCGATCCACGCGCTCGAGCGTGCAAAGATCAGCTATCGCACGTCGTATGAAAGCCCTAGTGTGCTGGGCCTGTTCAGCATGGTCGAAGCGGGGCTTGCGATTACAGCGCTGGGCCGATGCAGCATTCCCGAACGATTCGTCCAGCTAGGCAGTGCCGACGGATTGCCGCCGTTGCCGGACCTGGAGATTGTGCTCGCGCGGAGTGCGGGATCGAATCGGCCGCCGTGTGATTTCTTGGCGGAGCAGATCCTGGCTGACTTGCGGATTTGAGCGAGTTTGGTCGGGCTCAGGGGTGGTGTTCGGGGGGGTGCACGGGGTTTCGGGCGTAGTGGTCGGAGTTGATGCTGGGTTGCTGCTCAGACTTGCGGTCGTTATATGTTAGTTATTCTATTTATCACTATTAGCCACTGTGCGTGGCGGCACTTCATTTCTTTTTCCAACGGCG
>NZ_JALPRJ010000123.1 GCF_030464885.1 Caballeronia sp. SEWSISQ10-4 2
CGCTCCTGGCGCCTTATTTACAGCCAGATAATTATTAAACCTATTTATGGGATGTCGTACTAGTGCCGCTAGGACGACGGCCTGCGCGTTTGCTTAAGCCCGACCAGTAGTCGCTTTCGCGGGCTCTACCGTCAAACGACGAGCAAACAGGTACCAACACGATACGCAGATTTGGTCCACGGCAAGTGGGAAAGCCCGACCTCGGGTCAACCCGGATTGCGGCAAAAAATCTGCTCGCCTATCTTTCTACATCATACGTATGATCTAGAGAGTAAATCGTGGCGACACTACACCGGCAGGTCCTGAATCAGATGGGCGAACAGATTTGCTCGGGCAAGTTTGCGCCCGGGGATATTCTTCCGGCCGAGCCCGTGCTCGCCGAGCAGTTGCAGGTCAGCCGCATCACCATCCGTGAGACGATGAAGTCGCTCTCCGCCAAGGGCATGCTCGAAGTGCGCCGGCGTTACGGCACGATCGTGTTGCCGCGCTCGCAATGGCAGTTGTTCGATCCGGACGTGATCACCTGGCGCGCGAGGGCGGGCGCAATCGACGAGGGTCTGATCCAGGACCTGATGGAATTGCGGCTGATCATCGAGCCGAACGCGGCCAGGCTCGCTGCCAAGCGCGCGACGGCGGAGGATCGCGTCGCGGTGCGGCGTGCCTTCAAGGCGATGGAACGCGCTGTCGCCGGCCACGGCGAATACGTTCCCGCCGACCTCGCGTTCCACGGCGCGATCCTCACCGCCTGCCATAACCAGTTCATCCAGCAAATGCAGAACGCGCTGTCGGCGATCCTGCGCACGAGCTTCGAACTCAGCTCTGAAATAGCCGGCGGCCCAGCCCGTTCGCTGCCGATGCACGAAGCGCTTTGCGTCGCGATCGAGACAGGTGATCCGGCGGGAGCGGAAGAGGCGGTTCTTACGCTCATCAAGCGCGCGGAGAAGGACTTCGAAGACCGCGCCGCGCTGAATCTCGTCGCCAACGACGCGCCCGCCTGACGTCTTAACCAGCGAAATCGACATCAACGTTATCGCGACCGGAGTTCCGGTCGCGAGGGGCGCACTCGCGTCTCGTACTTGCACACCTGGAAAGGAACGGCGTATGACACAGCTATTCGACTTGAGCGGCCGCACGGCGCTCGTAACAGGCTCAGCGCGGGGCATTGGCTTCGCGCTTGCCGAAGGGCTCGCCACGGCAGGCGCCAGCGTGATCCTGAACGGCACGCGCGCCGACGCGGTCGCCGAGGCGGCCGGCCGGCTCAAAAGCAAGGGGTTCGAGGCTCAAGGCCGTGCCTTCGACGTGACCGACGAACAGGCCGTCGCCGACGCGTTCGCGCAATGGGACAAGGACGGAATGCAGATCGACATTGTCATCAACAACGCCGGCATTCAGTTTCGCAAGCCGCTGGTCGAACTCGAGTTGAGCGATTGGCAGCGCGTGATCGACACCAACCTGACGAGCTCGTTCATCGTCTCGAAGCAGGCGGCGCGACGCATGATCGCACGCGGCACGGGCGGCAAGATCATCAATATCGGCTCGCTCACGAGCGAAGCAGGGCGCGCGACGGTTGGCGCCTACACGGCGGCCAAGGGCGGCATCAAGATGCTGACCCGCGCGATGAGCGCCGAGTGGGCGTCGTCGAACATTCAGGCGAACGCAATCGGTCCGGGCTACATCCTGACCGACATGAACAAGCCGCTCGTCGAGAACGCGACCTTCGATGCCTGGGTCAAGAGCAGCAATCCTTCGCAACGCTGGGGCAAGCCGGAGGAGCTCGTCGGCACGGCGGTGTACCTGTCGTCCGCGGCATCGAGTTATGTGAACGGCCAGATCATCTACGTCGATGGAGGCTGGCTGGCCGTGCTTTAAGTGCAAGTCCGCGCGGGGACAGCAGAACAAAAAGAACGACCCGCACTAACCGAACAGTGTGTGCGCCGTACCGATCTGGAGACATCATGGAAAGCGTCAAACCCGTTGCACCCCAAAGATGGTGGTATCTGATGCCCATCATCTTCATCACTTACAGCCTTGCGTATCTGGACCGCGCGAACTACGGCTTCGCCGCGGCGGCCGGGATTGACAAAGATCTTGGCATCACCCATGGCACGTCGTCGCTGATCGGTTCGTTGTTCTTTCTCGGCTACTGTCTGTTCCAAGTGCCCGGCGCGATCTACGCGCAGCGCAACAGCGTGAAGAAGCTGATTTTTTTCAGTCTCGTCCTTTGGGGCCTGTGCGCTGCGGCGACCGGCATGGTCAGCAATATTCCGATGCTCATGGTGCTGCGCTTCGTGCTCGGGGTGGTGGAAGCCGCGGTGATGCCGTCGATGCTGATGTACATCAGCCGGTGGTTCACGCGCACTGAACGCTCACGCGCCAATACGTTCCTGATTCTCGGCAATCCGGTGACGGTGCTGTGGATGTCGGTAGTGTCGGGCTATCTGGTCCGCAGCTTCGGCTGGCGCGAGATGTTCGTCTTCGAAGGCCTCCCGGCGCTCGCATGGGCGGTGGTCTGGTGGTTCACGGTCAAGGATCGCCCCGCCGATGCGCCTTGGATGACCGACGCCGAAAAGGTCGAACTCGACGTGCGCCTCAAGGCCGAACAGACCCACATTGCTCCGGTGCGCGACTACAAGTCGGCGTTCCGTTCGTCGATCGTTCTGAAGTGCTGCGCGATTCATGCGCTGTGGAGCGTCGGCGTGTACGGTTTCATCATGTGGCTGCCGTCGATTCTCAAGGCTGCTTCGACGATCGATATCGTTTCCGTCGGCTGGCTCGCGGCAGTCCCCTATCTCGCAGCGATCGTGCTGATGCTGCTCGCGTCCTGGCTCTCGGACAAAACCCGCAACCGCAAGCTGTTTGTGTGGCCACTGCTGCTTGTCGGGACCATCGCGTTCGTGAGCTCGTACATGATCGGCGGATCGCATTTCTGGATCTCGTTCGCGCTGCTGGTGGTGGCAGGCGCGACGATGTATGCGCCGTATGGCCCGTTCTTCGCGCTCGTGCCGGAACTGATTCCGAGCAACGTGCTGGGTGGTGCGATCGGGCTCATCAATGCATGCGGCGCGCTGGGCGCGTTCCTTGGGTCGTGGGTGGTCGGTTATTTGAACGGCGCGACCGGCAGCCCTGCGGCCTCGTACATCTTCATGGCAGGTGGCCTGCTGCTCTCGGCCATCCTGATGATTACCGTGCCTGCGCATTCCGACCAGCGCGCGAAGCGTGAAGGGTCGCTGGCGGTGGGTCGCACGTAAAGCGTATCGATTCGCCTTGCGGGCTCAGGATGCGCTGGGCGCGGGCGCAACGCAGGGATGAACATGCAGATCATGTTCTGGTGCTGACGAAGAGCCCCGCGATGCGGCTTCGATTCATTTGATTTGATCTTGGCAGAAAGAAAATGGCAACCCTCATTACCGATGTAAAGGTCATCCTGACCGCGCCGGAAGGCATCAACCTGATCGTCGTCAAGGTGGAGACCAACCAGGATGGCTTGTATGGCCTCGGATGCGCGACGTTTGCGTATCGGCATGTCGCGGTCAAGTGTCTCGTCGAGGAGTATCTGCGAGCGCTGCTGATCGGTCGGGACGCCGAGGCCATCGAGGAGCTATGGCAACTGATGCACCAGAATGCTTACTGGCGTAACGGTCCGATCGAGAACAACGCGATCTCCGGCATCGACATGGCGTTGTGGGACATCAAGGGCAAAATGGCTAACATGCCGCTCTTCCAACTCTTTGGCGGCAAGTGCCGCGAAGGCGTGCCCATCTATCGCCATGCGGATGGCCGTGATTTGAACGAGTTGTGCGAGAAGATCCAGACGTATCGCGAGCAGGGCATTACCCACATCCGCTGCCAAAGCGGCGGCTACGGAGGAGCCGTCTATGGCAAGGCGCCATCGAGCGCGCCCAAGGGCGCCGTGGACGGCGTGTATCTCGACAGCAGAAAGTACATGCGGGAAACGCTCAAGCTGTTCGATGGCATTCGCAGCAGGGTCGGCTTCGACGTCGCTTTGTGCCATGACGTACACG
Source organism: Caballeronia sp. SEWSISQ10-4 2 (assembly GCF_030464885.1). Lineage (GTDB taxonomy): Bacteria > Pseudomonadota > Gammaproteobacteria > Burkholderiales > Burkholderiaceae > Caballeronia. Next base: position 4,023 of record NZ_JALPRJ010000123.1, read on the forward strand.
GACGGCTGAAGCCAGTCGAAGCCATCAAGTTCGCGTGCGAACTTGAACAGTACGACCTGTTCTTTCTCGAAGATGCGATTGCTCTGGAAGAGGGCGAATGGATTCGTCAGTTGCGGTCGAAAACCACTACGCCTTTGGCCCAGGGTGAACTCTTCAACAATCCTTCCGAGTGGCGATTCCTGATCACCGAGCGATTGATCGATTACATCCGGGTTCACCTCAGTCAGATCGGCGGCATCACGGCCGCGCGCAAGCTGCAGATCTTTGCCGAGCAATTCGGCGTAAGGACGGCGTGGCACGGCCCGGGCGACATGTCGCCGTTGGCGCATGCGGCGAACATCCACATTGACCTCGCATCACGCAACTTCGGCGTGCAGGAATGGTCGGGCACCGAGCCGCCCAACTTCGTGATCCAGGAGCTTAAAGGGCCCAGGGCGGCATTACTTGACGTATTCCCCGGCCTCCCGGAATTCAGAAATGGACATGTCTATGCCAACGACAAGCCAGGCCTCGGTGTCGACATCGATGAAGCCGAGGCAGCGAAATATCCGTGTGAAAACACTGTGACGACGTGGACGCAGACCCGGCTGAGGGATGGAACCCTGCAGACTCCGTAAGGGAGCGAAGCGAGTTCAGATCGGTCCCTTGGCAACACGCTTTGTCAGCGTGCGCCAGGAGGACGGAATCGGACATTCCTAATCTTACTGTGTCATTAAATCAAAGCGTCTTCCCAGATTCCGGCAGCATGGACACACATCGAGTCCGGCGACCGGCCGGACCGTAAGTTCGTAGCGAATGGTGGCAATCGAGTCAGCCGTGTGGCGCCGTGCGCGCCGGACTTCCCCGCGCAATGTAATCCGGGAACTGCAGGTGACTGGCGTACTGCGAAGTTTTTTTGGCGCCGCTCCGGTGACCACGGCACGCCGGCCCGCGAGCGGCTGATTCCAGTCGGACGCCGGCAAGCCATCGGCGCCGGCGATGCAGTTCGGTTTTGGTTTTAATTGGGGTGGGGCAGGCAAAGCGCGATAGACTTTTAATGCCGATGTGACCAGATCTGCGTCCATCGGCGTTCGTAATCCATATGATCGAAACTCTCGACGAGAAAATCGATGAACGTCCGCACCTTGGACGACAGATACTTGCGGTTCTGATAGGCAATATTGATCCTCAATCTCGGCAGATCCCAATCGTCCAGAATCGGCACGAGCCGGCCAGCCACGAGGTCGTCGTGAATGATGTAGACGGGCTGGATCACGATCCCGAGACCGTTCAGGCCGGCCTTGCAAATCACCTGTCCTTCATTGGATTCCAGCAAACCGTTGATCTTGACGGTATGAGCTGTCGAGCCCTTCGTGAACGCGAGTTCGTACGGGTTATTGGCGAGCGTATAGATCAGGAAATGGTGACCATCGAGTTCCTCGAGTGATTTCGGGGTGCCGTAGCGGCTCAGGTATTCGGGGGAGGCGGCGAGGATACGCCGGGTTTCCGCGAGGCGCCGGATGATCAACGCGGAGTCTGCTTCGTGCTCACGGGTACGGATGGCGATATCGATACCGTTTTCAATCAGGTCGAAGTAGCGGTTGGCCGCGGTGACGCTGACAGACAGCTTTGGATGTTGCCTCGTAAATTCTGGCAGCAGGGGCGCGATGATCTGGAAACAGAAGGACACCGAGGCCGTCACGCGCAATGTGCCGACAGGACTCAGCGAAGCCGAACTGACCAGTGCCTCGGCTTCCTCCATTTCAAACGTAATGTTTCTGCAGCGGCGATAAAACTCATCGCCCACTTCGGTTAGAAACAGTCGCCGCGTATTCCGTTCGACGAGCCGGGCGCCGAGTCTCTGTTCGAGATTCGCGAGATAGCGGCTACCGGCCGAACTCGACAGCCCGAGCGCCTCCGAAGCTTTCGAAACGCTGCCCAGCTCTGCAGTATGTACGAACACCTGCACCTCCAGCCATTTGTCCACTACTCGTCTCCAGTTTCCCGCTGAGCGGGATTGAATTTCCCCGAATCGGCCTTTTTCGCCGATCTCCGGCAGACTATATTCTGACCTATAGAACATTTTTACGGAGACAACATGCAAAACGTCGATGAAGACACCATTACTCAGATCGTATTGGCCCGTCATGCGGACGCTACCGATCCGCGTCTCAAGCAGATCATGACAAGCATGGTGCAGCATCTTCACGCGTTTGCGCGTGATGTGGAACTGACCGAGGAAGAGTGGTTCAAGGGCATCCAGTTCCTGACCGATGTCGGGCACATTACCGACGACAACCGCCAGGAGTTCATCCTTCTCTCGGATACGCTCGGCCTGTCGATGCTGGTCACGGCACTAAACAATCGCAAACCGCGGGAATGTACGGAGTCGACCGTGTTCGGCCCGTTCTTTGTCGAGAACGCTCCCCAATACCAGAACGGCGACGACGTCGCCAACGGCGCTAAAGGCGAGCCATGCTTTGTCACTGGGCGGATCACCGGGATCGGCGGCGAGCCGGTTCCGAACGCCAGAGTCGAAGTGTGGCAAGCCGATTCCGACGGTTTCTACGACGTGCAGTACGAGGGTGTTACCAGCAACCAGGGACGCGGCATGTTGCGCAGTCTCGCCGACGGCTCGTTTCACTTCAGGTCTGTGACCGCCGAGTCCTACCCGATTCCGCACGATGGACCGGTTGGCCGCATGCTCGCGGCGCTCGGCCGGCACCCGTGGCGGCCCGCGCATTTGCATTTCATGATCGAAGCCCCGGGATATGAACGGCTGATTACCCACGTCTTTCGCTCGGGCGACGAGTACCTGGATTCCGACGCGGTGTTCGGCGTCCGCTCGTCGCTGGTGGCAGATTGGCAGCAGCATGCGCCAGGGCGCGCTCCCGACGGTACCGAAATCGATACGTCCTTCAGGACGCTTGATTTCACGTTTGTTCTCAACCAGGCCGGCGCTGCCGTCCGAAGCAACGCTGCATAGCGCTCGCGGCGTGGCGCAGATTGATTGATGAGGAATCAGATGATCAAGCACATCGTGATGTGGAATCTGAAAGGCGAGACGCCGGACAAGAAGGCGCGAGCAGTCCACAAGCTGCAAAGTGCCTTTGAAGGTCTCGCCGGGAGAATACCGGGACTGCTGCATATGGAAATCGGCGTGGATACAAGCAAGGCCGACTACGCGTGCGATGTCGTGCTTTATTCGGAGTTCGAATCACAGGACGCTCTGGCTGCCTATGCCGTACACGCAGAACACCTTCGCGTGAAGCAGGATTTGGGCGACGTTCGCGTCGCCAGGTATCAGGTGGACTATGAGGTAATTCCAGTGCGTGACCGGGCACCAGCGTGAGCTTTTTTAGTCCGGCCCTCGCCGGTCGACCGAACCAGCTGAATGAACCAAGGTGAGTTGCATGTCTCAATCATTCGTGTATCAGTCCCAGCCGGCACGAGTTATATTCGGCCGCGGTACGCTGGCACAGCTTCCCGCTGAAGCAGAGCGCCTCGGTTTGCGGCGGCTGCTCGTTTTGTCTACCCGCGAGCAAGCGGAACTGGGAGCGCAGGTGCAGCAGTTGCTCGGGGCACGCGCCGTCGGGACCTTCGCCGGCGCGACGATGCACACGCCTGTCGAGATCACCGAACGTGCGCTGTCCAACGTCAAGGAACTCGATATCGACGGTGTGGTCTCGGTCGGCGGTGGATCGACAACCGGACTGGGCAAGGCAATCGCATTACGTACCGATCTGCCGCAGATCGTGCTGCCGACCACTTACGCGGGCTCCGAGATGACACCCATACTTGGGGAAACTCAAGCGGGTATCAAGACCACGCAACGCAGTTTCAAGGTGTTGCCGGAGGTGGTCGTGTATGACGTCGATCTGACGCTGTCGCTACCCACGCAAATGTCGGCGCTTTCCGCGTTCAATGCGATCGCGCATGCAGTGGAGGCGCTCTATGCGCCCGACGCAAATCCGATTGTGTCGTTAATGGCCGAAGAGGGCGTACGCGCAATTGTCGATGCGCTTCCGCGCATCCTGAAAGAGCCGGGCAATCCCGCGGCCCGCGCCGACGTGCTGTATGGCGCATGGCTATGTGCATGCTGTCTCGGCGCGGTGACGATGGGGCTGCATCACAAGCTTTGTCATACGTTAGGTGGCGTGTTCGACCTGCCGCATGCGCAAACTCATGCGATCGTCTTGCCATATGCGCTCGCGTACAACGAACCGGAAGTACCCGAAGCGATGATGCATTTGGGGCGGGCGATGAAGACGGAGGATCCGGTTCTCGCGCTCCTCCAACTCGAACGCGAGTGCGGCATTCCGTTGGCGTTGCGCGATATCGGTATGCCGCACGACGGCATACCACGCGCGGTCGAACAGGCAATGGCCAATCCGTATGGCAATCCACGGCCAATCGAGGAAGGGGCGCTTGGTGAGCTGCTTCAACGAGCATGGGCAGGCGAGGGCGGCTGAACCATGCGGAGGGGAACAGGGCGTGCGTGTCATCATTGATTGCTGGTCGGGCACGCCTGGTTAACGCTACGGTCTTTTGTTTTTGAGTCGTCGTGCGCCTCACCTGCCGAATTTCGCAGCGCGGCTGTAAAAATAGAAAAAATCGGCTCTGATAATCATATAGCCGGCCTGCCTCTGTCCCAGTAGAACGGCTGGCGTAGAGTCGGAGTGCGGACAGCGACTTGACGCACAGGAGGCCGGCATGAACAAGTTTAGTGGAATTGACCTGCACTCGAACAACAGTGTGGTAGTGGTCAGCGATGAAGCTGACCGGATCGTCTGCCAGCGGCGGTTACCGAACGATCCGGTACAGATCCGGGCGGCCCTGGCGCCGCACCGTGAAGAGTTGGTGGGGGTGGTCATCGAGGCGACGTTCAACTGGTACTGGCTGGTGGATGAGTTGATGAAGGATGGCTACTGCGTGCATCTGGCGAACCCTGCGGCGATCAGGCAGTACGATGGACTGAAATACAGTGGCGACTCCGCGCTTGCAGCGTCCTTCGGGCGATATGCGACGTAGGCGGAGGAGTTTGAATTGGCAACATTGAACGGGATTTGGCGACGTCCGTGCGTACCGCCGCCGTCGTGTCCAAGTCCACCTCGGTCCCACCCGGCAATCGCTCCAGCCGGAAGCAACCGGAGCAGCTATGGAGGTAACGAAGTGGCTGAAGCCTTCGGTGATGCGTGTCACGAATTGGTGACAGCGCGAGCATGCCGAGGGGCTTGAGTCCGTTGCGTCGGACTATTGCAATACGATCAACGCTGCGAACCCCAAGATTTTTTTTGTGCTGACCGCCCACTACATGGCGACCAAGCCGTTTCCTTTTCTGCCATGGCAGACGCTCGTCGAGCAGTCGCGAGGATTCTTTCCTCAAGCGTATTGGCGATCCCAAACCGACCATGGACCGGTGTCAAACGGCCAAGGAGTCGGGAAAACTACACCGACGCGATAAGTGCGTGGCAAGCTATCGGAGTATCGAAGGCCGCAATCATTCCAATGGCAGGCGTACTCGGTGTATCGCATCCGGATGAAATATCCGAATACGTCAGCACGGCTCTCACGACCGGCGTGAGCGAACTGCACTCCTACGCTCATGAACCGACAGTAGACCGGTCCGTGTGGGATGCAATTCGACAGATATAGGCTAGTCACTCCTATGGTGTCCTGTAAGCGAAGTATCGTTCGCCATTACATGGCCCGAAACGGCCATGCCTAACAGAATAAAACCGCGAGAACATCGTGACAGGGCTTACAGGGCCGATATGGAGCACCGGCGCGGGGAGTATCACGTCAGATAACGAATACGGCTCGACGAAATACGGCGAGGTAGCGATTTTCATCGAGACCGCACTCGCGGAACCAAGCGACCTTCTGGTCAAGAACGTGGTGGGAAACACCAGCATCTCGCTCAACGCCTATGAATGCGCATCCCAACACCCGGATTTCGAACGACTGCGCGGTGACCGGCTTAGGGTGTCGGCGCCGGAAGCTGAGGCATCTGCAGACTGATAATGGTCGCGCGCCGGGGATGTGGAACCTCGGCGCACAGAAGGATATCCGGTGGCCGTTCCACTCTACCCGTGAACACCTAGCAGCGTCGATCGAACAGTTCAAACGCCCTTGTCGTCAACCCGTAGATGCCAGGCTCATGTGGTTCGGCAGAAGCGCCTGCCGATTTAGTTGGCACTCTTTAAGCGACCCGACACGCGCGGCTGTCTGTCGCTATGGCCCGAACGCGATCCGGCCTTTTCGGACCGTCCAGAGGGCGTTTGCTTGTGGAAGACGAGGTCCTCGACCGTTTGCCAGTAGGCGTCCACCACGGCGGGATCAGACGGGGAAATATTCGAGGTTGCCTGCATCTCCGGGCCGAAGCCGGAAAGGGTCGACGTGAGACTGATGAACAGATAATGGAAGATTATGGGATCGCCTTGGGGCAACGCGCCTTCATCTTGTGCGGCACGGATCTGTGGCAGCAGCCAATTGATCAGCGGCTTGAGCACCGTGTCAGCGAGCCACTGCAGCCTCGGGCTGTGTCCAAGGAACTCCTGGAGCATGAAGCGATGAAACTCAGGATAATCGACCGTGAATCTAAATAGGGCCTTGTACACCACCCGCACGCGCTCTGCAGCGCTGAGAGGAGGCATATCCGCCAGATAGCCGTCCCACTCGTGACGGATACGTTCGAAAACATATTCAGCCACCGCGTGCCACAGAATATCTTTGGAGCGGTAGTGGTAAGTGATGAGCGGGTGCTGCAATCCGACTCGGTCCGCGATACTGCGGATGCTTGCAGCCTCAAAGCCCTTCGAGGCGAATTCCGTAAGCGCCGCGCTCAAGATCGCGGCCCGTGTTTCCTGAGCGCGCTGCTGCTCCGCACGTCGGAGTTCTGCCGGGCGACCCTTGCTGCCGGAGTTCTTGCTGGAAACTGTACGTTGCACCATTTGGTTTCTCGAATAGGAATTTCGTTGCCGGAGCGCGCTTGTCGGAGGGGGCCTGGCAAGACGGCGTTCGATACCGGTTTCGGCGGGCTGTCTTAAATGTCCGCGTCGAGAGCGTGGCCGTAAGAAAACTATACAAAGGTATAATACAACGGATTGTGCATGCCACTCGTCTGAAGAACGACACCACTCCGCCGGACGAGTTGTTCGGCCTCGTTGAATCGGGCATGTGCAAGTGCCGACTGTTGTGGGCGCGCAAGCATCCGCTCCAACGCTACCCAAGGTGATCTCACGCGCCTGCGTGCCCCGGGCAGGCCCACACGTGCACTCACCAACAAATCATCAGAAGAAAAGCCACCGGGCGCTGAGTAGGCACGGCCATGCGGGAGCGTTCCCGAACAGGTAAGCGACCTAACAGCACCACATCTTTTAAATTAAACGATGGTAAAGTATAATAGTTTGGCCGGCGCGAGGAAGACCTCGACGTAGCGCCGGGTCCGACCGCTGGTTAAATGACCACCAAAATTTAGGCGCCAAGCGTAGCGTGGCCTAAGCGCCGAAACGCACCAGAACAGAACTGCGCTTTACTCCCTGAATTCCACGAATGCAGGTGTCGCCAAATGCAGAGCAACATCACCTTAACCTCCCGTGACGATCTCGCTGTCATCACCTTGGAAAACGAAGCGCAGGCAAACGCGATCGACCTGGATTTCTGTGATGGCGTCTTGAGGGCTCTCAGCGACATCGAGGCGCGCGGGGAGTATCGCGCGGTTGTTCTTCGAGCCACAGGCCGTATATTTTCGGCCGGCGGAAATCTCGTTCAGATCCTGGGCGGACTCCAAAGATCCGATAGCTTCATCGAAACACTAATCAGTGCGCTTAACGCTGTGGTTCTGGCGCTACGGCGTCTGCCGATTCCTGTGATTGCGAGCGTGCAGGGAGCTGCGGCAGGCGCAGGTTTCTCGTTGGCAATGGCGTGCGATCTGGTCGTAGCGTCACGTACGGCTCGCTTTGTCGTCGGATACGGCAAGCTCGGCACCTCGACCGACGGCGGACTCTCCTTCCATTTGGCGCGCCGCCTGGGGTCGGCGCGCGCCCTGCAACTTCTGCTGGTGAAGGATGTGTTGACCGCAGAAGAAGCGAGCTCATTGGGACTTGTGCAATGCGTTGCCGATCCAGCTTCGCTGGAAGAAGCCACCCTTGCTATGGCACGGAATGTAATGGACTTGCCGCCATCGGCGGTCAGCGAGATGAAATCGCTCGTCAGCAAGGCATCGGAGGATGGACTTGAGCAACATCTCGAGGATGAAAAGCAAGCGTTCTTGAGATGTGCCGCGACCGAAGCGTTTAATCAGAGAGTAGCCGGATTCGTTGGACGATTGAATTCGCCAGGGAACTCGTCAACCTGAAGACGAGAGGCCGATCGGGGAAGGACGCATTGCCTGGCGGTGACACGAGATGTAGCGGAACTGCATCAGGCGATTGCCACGAGCCCGCCGCTTGATCGGTCCATGGAATCGGCAAATGGTCCAACTACGGAATACACGCCTTTTTTGTCAAAGTTGTCCTCGCACATGGTTGCGCTGCCGACCTGAACGCGCCATTGGATTCCCGCTAAAGCCCGGATGAGCCGGGCATTCGGACCCCACGCCGCTGGTGCGGCGCCCTCCGAGCTTTTTCATCCCTCTCCTTGACCTTCCCGATCACGTCTGGAACATCGGCGGTTCGTCCGCACGACTCCGCTTCATAGGGATAGTCCCAATCCCACAATCCTGTACGAACGGAAAGGTTTTGACTACACTAAAACTGTACTAATGGAAAATATAACAAAACACTTCATTCAGTTATGAGCGATGTTAAGTAGTTGGCATAACCAAAAGATCAGGAGATTGGAGATGAAGGGATTGTCGTGCGCCATCGCTTTACTTTGCGGCTCATCCGCTTGCGCGTATGCGCAAAGCAGTGTGACCTTGTATGGAATCGTTGACGAAGGCATCACCTATACCACCAATCAGAAGGGGGCCTCGAATTGGCAACTTCAGAGCGGTGGAGCTTCTATATCAAGATGGGGGCTTCGGGGTTCAGAGGATCTCGGTGGTGGCATGAAGGCCGTTTTCGTGCTGGAAGACGGTTTTGATCCATCCACAGGTAACATCGGCAATAACGGAGCCCTTTTTGGTCGGCAGGCGTATGTCGGCATCGCCAGCAACTATGGGACGCTGACGCTTGGGCGCCAGTACGAAGAGATGGCTGATTTGCTGTCGAAAATCAATGCCGGATTGAACTGGTCGGTCTACTTCGCTCACGCCGGCGACATTGATAACACTGCGGGCACCAACCGTATCAGCAACGCCGTCAAATACACCAGTCCCCAAGTGGCAGGATTTTCGTTCAACGGACTGTATAGTTTTGGCGGACAGGCAGGCCAATTTTCCACGAATAGCGTCAAATCGGTTGGCGTCACTTACGCCGGCGGACCGCTGTATGTCGCTGCCGCCTATACGTATATCAAGAATCCTTTTACAGCCGTATTCAACAGCGTTGCGCCTAACGCAATCACGTTTGCCGCCTATGTGCCAGCCGCACAGAGCCAGACGCTCGCGGGCGTTGGCGGACAGTACAAGATTGGCAACGCGACGATCGATCTTGAATATACTTCGACGCGCTTCAAGCACGCCTTCCTAGGCAATGACGTTCGCTTTGACAACTATGAGGCGAACCTCGGTTACTTGATCAGCCCTGACATTCTGGCCGGCATCGTGTACGTCTATACGCACGGCAAGGTCGACGCAACCGACGCAAACCCAATCTATCGGGCGATCGGTTTCTTTGCGGACTACCTATTATCTAAGCGAACTGACGTCTACTTTGCCGCGCAATTGATGAAGGCATCAGGTTCGGCGACCCAGGCGCAAATGACGTATGTCACGAGTCCATCAAACGGGCAATCCCAAGGTCTCTTGCGCGTCGGGCTTCGTCATCGTTTTTAACGAAGTCATGAGGTTCGTTTGGGTTGAAAAATTGAAAAGCTCAGGTGACAGGCGTGGCGAGTCATGATCGTTTCAGGCGACAACGTCACACTCGCTCCGGTTATCTCGAGACAAGGAGAACCAGACAAGGTTGATGAGGTGCTTCTGATCTCGGCTGCGTGGTGCAAGCAAGCTGAATTGAATTTCATCGCTTCAAGGAAACGTAATGGAACAGACAAACAATATTCGTACCGACATACGCAAATTTTTTAACGACCTTCCGTTGGGGAAGAAACAGTGGATGGTGTTTTTCGTCTGCTTTGCGGCGATCGCTATCGAGGGATTCGATACGATCGTCATGGCGTTTATTGCACCCACCGTTAGTCACGAATGGCAATTGTCTCCCGCGGCGCTTGCGCCACTAGTTGCGTCAGGGCTGGTTGGTTTATTGGCCGGGTCAATCGTGGGTGGGACAATGGCCGATCGCGTGGGTCGCAGAGCAGTGGGCATCGCGGCGATCGCGTGGTTTGGCGTAGCGGCTCTCGCGTCCAGCGAGGCGCAATCGGTAATGCAGCTTGTGCTGTTGCGTTTTATCACTGGTCTGGGTGTTGGCGCCGCGATGCCTGCGTCGTCATCGCTCGTCGCTGAATATAGCCCGGACCGCTCGCGCTCCGCCATGCTTGCCTCAGCCTTTTGCGGGTTTCTTTTCGGCGCTGCTGTCGCTGGCTTCGTAACTTCGTTCGCCATAGGTGCCTTAGGTTGGAGGGGGATGCTTGTATTGAGTGGCGTACTGCCGCTTTGCGTCGTGGGCCTGTTTGCATGGCAAGTACCCGAGTCGCCGCTCTACATGGTGGCGAGCCGTAAGTCCAACGCAGCTGTCCAGCGAGTCGTGGCCAAGATATTCCCGAAGGTCGACTGCTCCGGTTTGGATTTCGTCATTGCTTCACCAAGCGGTTCGAAGCGCGGAAGCCTGGCGCTCGTGGGAAAGGAATATCGGCTGGGAACCGTGCTGACCTGGATAGCGGAATTTGCCGGGTATTTGGTCTTCTTTCTTGTCGGAAGCTGGTTGCCTACGCATTTGAAGCAAATCGGTCTATCGATGCATGAGGCTTCACAAGTATCGTCAATGTTCCAATTCGGCGCGCTTGGCGGATCGGTACTTTTCGCGGTCCTCGTGCGCCGCTATAACGTAGCCTCGATCATTTGTGGCGCGTTCGGCGTAGGTTCATTGCTTGTCATAGCCCTGGGCCTCTCCGAGACGACATCGTGGCACGCGAACGTGGTCTTCTTGGCCGGGTTGACCATCGGTGGCCCACTGACCTGTGTCAATACGGTTCCAGGCATCTTCTATCCAACAGCGCTTCGTGCGTCTGGTGGGGGATGGACGGTTGCGATCGGACGGCTCGGTTCGATCATCGGGTCATCGTTGATCGGGCTGATAGTCATCTCAGGTTTCCCCTATCTACTCGTATGCGCCTTGTTGTCGATACCGCTCCTGATAGCCAGCGCTTGCATGGCCGTCATGGCACGCGTTCTCTCTGCACAACGGCGGTTGCCCAGTGAATACGTGGAAAACATCGGTACGGTATCGGGTCCGGACGGGACGTTGCCCAATAGCACCGCACCGTGAGAATTTTGTGCTGCAAAGTGAATTGGAAAGAGCCTGACTCGATTGACGGAGAAAGTCCCATCTGCGAACTCTCGTCTGCATCTTTGTGATTTGGCGATAGTCAACGTGCTGGGGGAAGGGTGACGATGTGTCGGTATGGAGGCAAGCCAAATGAGTCCAGTTACATTGAATTCGGCGCACGAGCATGTGAAGTTCGTGGAGGGATCGCTTCGTTCGCTGGTGGAGAAATGGCTTTGGCTAACGCAAGCCGCACCCGCCCGCTTGACCGTCTTCAGTCGAACGGCCAGCGGCGGGACGCGCTTCGTGCGCGTTGAGGTGTCGCGACAAGAACGGCCCGTTTCGGTCTTGTTCTTTCGGCATACAGACGGTACGTGGCAAGTCTTTCCGCCAGCGATTCAGCGTCCCATGATGCGTTTCTACTGAGCAACTGTCGAAAAGTGATTATCTCAGGCAAAGGCGCATCCCGAACAATCCGCCTGCGGTTTTGACTCGTGACAGAGGAGAGGCGCTGCGCCTTGGAGCGAATGATCCGCCGCCTCAAATTCTCGGGGGCCGGGTGGCTGCGTCAAAGCGTTGATGAAACGGACGGCCTGCCTGCTTGAATCCGCAACAGTTTGGCCAAGATCAGGTAGAGGCGGCATTCCTCCATCTAAACTTTGCGGTCGTAAAGCATTGTGTATAAGATGAATATAGCGTGCGGCGGAGTCGGTTGCCGCGCTCAATGTACGGAATCATAGATTAGGAGACTAAGGTCATGTCGAAACGAAAGATTGATACTCACCAGCATTTTTTGCCAAAGCTGTATGTGGACGCCGTAGGTTTGGACTTGCTAAATGCGGCGATGCCGACTGGTGTGGCCCCAACGTGGTCCGAAGAGGCCGCCATCGCCATGATGGACGAGAACGGCATCGACGAGGGCATCCTGTCCATCTCGTCCGGACCGGCAATGCCGGATGCGGCCACGCTGTTGAGAAGATGTAATGACCACGCGGCTGAGCTTCGGTCCCGGTATAAGGGCCGATTCGGATCGTTCGCGAGCCTGCCGCTGCCGGACATCGACGCAGCCTTGAAGGAGGTGAGTTATTGCCTCGACGAGTTAAAGGTTGATGGGTTCATCCTCTTTACGAATTACGACGGATTGTATTTAGGAGACGAGCACTTCGTGCCTCTCCTCGACGAATTGGACAGGCGTGGCACGGTCGTTTTCATTCACCCCAATCAGCCGCCCCACGATATACCGCGCGTCGCGCCGGCGTCCGTGCTCGAGTATCCCTTTGAGACGACACGTACAGCCGCCAGCCTGGTCATCTCCGGCGCGATGACTCGCTATAAGAATGCCCGTTTCATACTGTCTCACGCTGGCGGGACGTTGCCGTTTCTGGTCCCGCGCCTTGCCCTTTCTATCTCGATGATGCCTGGGGCGGCCGAGCGTGTTGGTGACACGCTTGCAGCGGTCAGGTCCTTCTACTTCGACACGGCGCTATCGGCCGGCAAAGCGCCCCTGAGCGCGCTTGCGCAAATCGCCGATCCGGACCACATCCTTTTCGGCACGGACTTTCCGTTCGCGCCGACTACAGCGATTCGGCAATTTGGAGCGGTGCTTGACGACATCGAAATTCCGGGTGTCGAGATGGACAAGGTGTACGGTGAAAATGCAGCTCGTTTGCTTGGTCGCTAGTGGCGCGATCATCAATTCCCGCGCTGTTTGTCCGGGAGGCGAGCATCGACGCGGCCCAGCCTAACGGCCGGGCACGACGTCCTGTGATGGACATTGTTCGTCTTGCATACTTTACGAGTGTGAAGTATAGTGTTTTACAGAACTTGCATGATCGCAGGACATCGCCAAACGGCAAGCGCGAAGTCCGAGGTCCGAGGTCCGAAAGTATTGGCCGCCTTTGAGCGCGGCAGCGGCCGACCGTTGAAGCCGAAACTACCAATGAATGTGGAGGGGACATGATTGAAGAACGCGACATCATCGTAACGATGCGGGATGGAACTCGTCTCGCGGTCGACGTCTATCGACCAGA
>NZ_JALPRJ010000124.1 GCF_030464885.1 Caballeronia sp. SEWSISQ10-4 2
GGCGAGCACTGTGCTATCAGGTGCCAAAAACGCCGGGCCTGCACGCTGGGGACACCAACTTGCCGATTGTTGGGAGGCGTTTTCTTTGCTTCTGTTTCTTTTTCGCCGTGCCGTTGGAAAAAGAAATGAAGTGCCGCCACGCACAGTGGCTAACAGTGATAAAAAATACAGCTAACTCCCGCAGACCACCACGGCCCCACCCCCGCCCACCAGCCCCAAAAACCCCCAACCAGAACCCCGAATGCGAACGAAAACCCTATGGAAGGGTTAACTCCCGCGCCCCCTCAGCGCTCGCCCAGCCCTGTTTCACCGACCAGCGCTGCTCGGTCCCCGCCTCCACGATAGTCAACCGCCCATCGTCGGTATACGCTCCGGTATCAATAAAAATCTGCGACCCGATCTGCTTGATCGCCTTCATGGGCGTATGCCCGCAATACGTCGGCGATAACCCCCGCTGCCACGCAGGCTTACCCGTCCCCAACGCAAGCGAACGCCCCCACAACATCTGCTGCCGGACATCGTCGGGGAAATACGCCACTTCCAGATCAGCGTCACTGCCGAAAAACTCCGCGTGCAGCACGTTGAAACGCGTCGGCCCATCGCCGACAATCCGCACCAGCGGAACACTCGCCAGCTTCCCGGCAATCACCTTGAGTTGCTCGTCCGTAAGATTCGCCGCCCACGCACCGCCAATCGAATACCACATGTGGCGCTGCATCCTGCCGGCCGCGACCGCGCACAGCGCATCTTCGTGATTGCCGAGCACAGGGTAAAACCAGGGTTTATCCAGCAGATCAATGGCCGCGAGCGAATCGCTGCCGCGATCGACGAGATCGCCCACGGAAAACAAACGATCACGTGAACCGTCGAAACCGATCTCGCTAAGCAGGTAACGCAGGGCGTCGACGCAGCCGTGCAAGTCGCCAACCACAAGGTCACGGCCAATTTTGTTCGCCGGATGCCAGCAAACGACAGGGTAGGTAGAAGCAGTCATGGCAGTAATTTTAATCTTACAAAACGCGCGGTTATGCGCGCCAACTCGCTTACCATGGAGTTTATCCCTCCACATTCTGAAACGGCCAACGCTGATGTGCAATAAGACCAGGATTGCGCGGCAATAATTGCCGCGCAATCTCGATCAAAACGTACTTATTGCGGCGTCGAACGCAGTTTGGCGACCTGATCGGCGGATGTCGTCGACTGCGGATTGCCAAATGTCTTCGTCACGTAATTGCTGATGGCGGCAATCTGCTCATCGCTGAGCTCGTTCCCGAAAGCGGGCATGAAAGCCATCGAGTTTTTTGTCTCGCGGTCCACGCCGTGCAGCATGACCATCGTCAGATTATTCGCCGCCGATGCCCCCACCACGCTGTTATGAATCAGCGACGGATACGCGCCCGCCGCGTTACCGCCCCGGCCTTCGCCGGTCCAGCTATGACACGTCGCACAGTTCGCAATGAACAATTGCGCACCGTTCACGCCGCTGATCGACGTGCCGCGCATCGCGGTAATGTCCACGCTGGTCGGCTTGCCAAAGGAATCGCGTGGACGGGTGTCGCCGCCGCTCTGCGCCGGCACCGAACGCAAGTACACCACCATCGAACGCAGATCCTCGGGTGTCATGTACTGCGTGCTGTTCTGGACTACATCGGCCATCGGACCGGCCGCATTCGCCCGGCCATGCGCGACACCAGCGGCGAGATATTGCGTCAGCTCGTCGTCGGTCCATGCACCAACGCCCGCGTTTTTGTCCGGCGTGATGTTGAACGCATGCCAGCCGGACAACTCGGCGCCGCTGAAGCGTTCACTCGTTTTCAGGCCCTGAGTGAAATTGCGCGGCGTATGGCATTCCTCGCAATGCGCAAGACCGCCAACCAGATAAGCGCCGCGATTCCATTCCGCGCTCTGCTGCGGATCGGGGACGAAACGGCCTTCCTTGAAATTGAACATGTTCCAGAACACCATCAGCCAGCGCTGGTTGAACGGAAACGACAGCTCGTTGCGCGGCGGCGTGTAGTGGATCGGCGTGAGCGTATTCAGATAAGTGCGGATCGCGAGGACGTCCGAATCCGTGACCTTTGTGTATTCGGCGTACGGGAACGCCGGATACAAGCGCTCGCCGCTCTTGCCGATACCTTCGTGCATCGCGCGCACGAAATCCGCGTCGGTCCAACGGCCGATGCCGGTATCCGGATCGCTCGTGATATTGGGCGTATAGATAGTCCCGAACGGCGTGTTGATCGGCAGACCGCCTGCAAACGGACGGCCTTTGTCGGCGGTATGGCATGCCACGCAATCGCCCGCGCGCGCGAGGTACTCACCTCGTTTGATCAGCTCCGCGCCGGCCTGCGTATCGCGCTGCACGACCACGGGTTCAGCCGCGCCGTTCTGCGCCTGCGCCGATTGAATCAGCGTGTGAAAACTCACACCGGCTACGGCAAGCGCAAGCACGGCGAACGCGCCGCCGATGCGCTTGTTGAATGTCTTCGCGTCGCGAGGTTTATGGTTCTTCATCGTGGATCTCCGTCGGCGCGCAATCAAAGTTCTTTCTTCAGTTTGTCGGCGAGACGCAGCGACAACGCGGACAGCGTCAGCGTGCAATTCACCGATGCCGCCGTCGGCATCACCGCGCTCCCGGCAATGAAGAGATTCGAGTGGTCGTGCGTGCGGCATTCGGAATCCACGACGGAATCCTTCGGGTCCGCGCCCATGATGGTCGTGCCCATGATGTGGTTGTTCGGGGCGAATTTATCGTCGAAGCTAATCTCCGTGCCGCCGAACAATTCCGCGATCCGCGCATAGTGCGCACGCGTGTCCGCCGCGCTTTTCTTCACGTAGTCGTTGATCGAGTAATAGATCTCGGGCTGCGGAATGCCGAGCGAATCCTTATGATCTGAAGACGGCACCACGCGGTTCTGCGGCTCGGCCAGATGCTCGTGGAAGCTGTTGATGTTCATCGTGCGCGCGGCGCGGTCGCGGATCTGCCGGTCTAGCTCCGCCCCGGTCAAGCCCTTCGCGATCAGGTCCGCGGTCACCGACATGGTGGGCACGCCGTTCGACAAATGCAGCTTCTTCGCCGCATACTCGGAGCGGAAGGCACCATCGCGGAAATTGACGATGGAGGTCATTTCCATCGGCCCGCGGCCCGGCCACACGGGCTCGTTGGCGAGGAAGGTCACGCCGGTGCCGGGGTGGTCCATCAGGTTGCGGCCGACTTGATCCGAACTGTTGCCAATGCCGCTCTTGAACTTGTCCGACACCGACTGCAACATCAGCTTCGGTGTTTCGATACCGTTAGCCGCGAGCACAAAGAGCTTGCCCGAGACACGCGTGCTGTTGCCGTTCGGGTCTTTGTAATGGACAGCGGTGATCAAGCCTTTGTCGTCGCTTTCGATCTTGTAGACGACCGCTTGTGCGATCAGCTTTGCGCCGGCGCGCTCCGCTTTCTCTGCGTGCGTAACGCCGTTGTACATGGCGGCGATCGGACAGATCGGCATGCAGTTGTTATTGCCGCAGCAGGTCGGGCGGCTATCGTAGGGGCGGCTGTTGCGCGCGACCGGTTCCGGCACGACGTGGAATGACTGGGCGTTGAGGACATCGGAGAAACGCTGGTCCATGTAGGACAACGGAAGCATGTCCATGGGATACGGTTTGGAACGCGGCGATCCGAGATCCACGTTGTTCCCCGGACCCGACACGCCAAGCTGCACCTCGGCAGCGAAGTACCAGGGCTCGAGGATCTCGTAAGGGATCGGCCAGTCGCGGCCCACGCCGTAGAGCGTCTTCAGCTTGAAATCGGCGGGCAGCAAACGCCACGCGGCGGCGGCCCAGTGCCATGTCGTTCCGCCCACGAGCCGCAAGTATTGCGACGCGTACGGATACTCGCCTTTCTGGATCAGATAGTGGTTCTCAGGCGAATACTGTGGATGCGGAGCGTAAGGCGTAGACGGATACGGTGTAGCGAAATCGGTTTTCGCCGGCGAGTTACGAAAGTTCTCGACGATCTGCCAGCGCGGAATACGCGGCCCGGCTTCGAGCAGGATCACGGATGCGCCCGCGCTCGCGAGCTGATGCGCGACGAGACCGCCCGCAACCCCCGATCCGACGACGACCACATCGGCCGAATTCGAATTTGCCATTTGTTGTTGTCCTGTAAGGGTAGGTTTTTATCTGCTTCGGTCGCGCTGTCGAGCGGCGCGCCGGCTTAGTGCTTTTCTCGATGCGTTCTTCGATGCGTTCGTTCAGGCCGCGCCGGGCGGCTTTTGTGTCCAATAGAACGGCACGTCGCGGCAATACGACGGAATGGTCAGCACGTCGTTGACGGGATCGAACATCAGCGCCCGCTCGTAGGCCACCACGCTTATGCTCGGTGCATCGCCGACAAGACCGAGATACCACGCCCGCATGACAGCGGTGACGGTGACGGCGAGCTTGGGCATGTCGGCCTTGAGCGCCTCGGTCACCGTGTCCGACGGCACGCCGCCATGCGCCGCGAGCCAGGTATTCAGCGCGCTCACGTTGGCGACAAACTCGCTGTCCGACTTCGACAACGCGTCATACACACGCTGCGCCAGCACCGGGTCGAAGTTCGTGCGGCCGGTGAGTTTGCGTGAGAGCAGGAGGAAACCGTCGAGACCGGCGGGCGGGGTGTCGGCGAAAGCCTGGGTGAACAATGAAGGGAAACCGAAACCCGCCGAAGCGAACGCAAGCGCGACTGCGGATGCGCAGGCGCCGAGAACAAAACGCCGGCGTGTGGTCGAGTGTGTGCGCGCCATGGGGTGGTCAAATGGTGTCATGGTGTGAGATCCCAATTCGCGTTTTTCAGAGAGACGATGATTGATTGCACGTTCCGATATCGCCCGGATTATTTAGAGGCACGCCAAGCGGCGGCCAAAGTTTGCACGATGAACGCGATAAAGACCCAGGCCCGGAGCGCGCAGGAAATTGAAAGGCGCACGGGCAATAATCGCGGCACTTGAGGGTGCCGGTATCTGCGATTGGCTTTGACGATACCGCACCACGTCGGCTTACCGCCATAACCAGAGTGCTATAAAAAATGAATCTCGTTCCCCAAGTACTTCGTTATCGCCCGCGGGCAGTGATTGCCCTCGTGATTGGTGTGTTCGTGGCGCTTTTGGTTCCACATGGTTTCACGCCGGTCGCGCGCGGGCTTATCGGATGGGACAGTACCGTATGGTTGTATCTTGTGCTTATCTGGATCCGGATGGCGAGCGCAAAACAGGACAAAGTGCAGGAACTCGCCGAGCGCGAAGACGAGAACGCCGGCATGGTGTTGCTCATCATCAGCCTGGCCGCCGTAGCGAGTCTTATCGCGATCGTGTTCGAGCTGGCCGCGGCAAAGAACCTGGGCTTGCGCGGCGCGCTGTTCCACTATCTGTTGACCGCAAGCACGATGCTGGGTGCGTGGTTCCTCATCCCGACAATCTTCACGCTTCACTACGCGCGACACTACTACCAGTCTGAGGGCGACGAAACCTCGCTGAAATTTCCCGATGCCCACCTCAAGCCGGACTACTGGGACTTCCTGTATTTCTCATTCACGATCGCGGTGGCATCGCAAACTTCGGATGTCGTGCTCTGCTCCAACGAAGTCCGGCGAGCGGCACTGGCACAATCCATTTTGTCGTTCTTCTTTAATGCCGCAGTGATTGGTTTATGTGTCAACACGGCCGCGAGTTTGCTTGGACCTTGAATCGCAGGTAAAGAAAATTTTGCCGCCATCGTCATTCGATTCGGGCGTAATTACCACATCGAATAAATTAGTCTGGATGGCTGACAATTTATGGCGCTTGGTCTGAGAGCGCACAGACAGACTGGAATTTCATATAACGATTCCCGGCCACGTCATGTAAAAACGCCGCGTCCGACGCGTGCTTTTTTACACGGCCTCATTGGTCCGCTGAGCGTCCAGCTCAGCGCGTCTCAACAGACAATTGCTTCTTCCGGATTCAGCGGAATCATAAGAACTTGGCACACGCCTTGCTCTTGCTATCCGGCACTCCCTCTTCCCCCGATAAAAGCACCGGACGCACGCCCCCGCCGATCCTTCCGGCCGAGCGCATTCCCGTCGCTTTTCATCCATCAAACGCCAGGAGTCCACTTTGTCCTTGAACGTCTTGCTTGTCGCTTCAGAGGCCGTGCCGCTTGCCAAAACCGGCGGACTAGGTGACATGGTCAGCGCATACGCCGCTGCGTTGCGTGAAGCCGGAGTGGATGCCACGATCCTCATCCCGGCCTATCCGAAAGCGTTGCAGACAGTCGATGGATTGCAGAAGGTGGCTTCCGTGACGGGGCTTCCCGGCGGTGATGGCGCGTTTTATCGCGGCCGCATGCCGGACACCGGCGTGCCCGTGATCCTGCTGCGCATGGATCATTTATACGCACGCGAAGGCCTCTATCAGGACGCAAAAGGACGCGACTACGAAGACAACGCCATTCGTTTCGCATCGTTATCGGCGGCGGCGGTGAAGATCACCGAAGGCATTCGAGGACTCAAGAAGCCGGACATCGTGCATGCACACGACTGGCATTCCGGTCTCACGCCGATGCTCATGAAGGAAGCCGGTGTGCACGCAAAAAGCGTATTCACGATCCACAATCTGGCGTTCCAGGGCAACTATTCGCTCTCGCTTGGTGCAGCGCTCGGCGTGCCCGCCAAATGGCTCGCGCCCGCGCTGACGGAACCGCAGAGCATCGAATTTTATGGTGCATTGAGTCTGATGAAAGCCGGCATTGTGCATGCCGACCACGTCGCCACCGTCAGTGAAACATATGCCCGCGAAATCCTCACGCCGCGCTTCGGCCACTTGATGGAAGGTGTGCTGCAAGGTTGCGCCGGCAAGCTGTCGGGCATCATCAACGGCATCGATGTAGAGACCTGGGACCCGAAATCCGATACGCAGATTGCCCACAACTATTGTTTCGACGATATGCGCGGCAAACACGCCTGCAAGCGCGAACTGCAGCAGATGTTTGGCCTTCCCACCGATCCCTTCGCGCCAGTGATCGCGCTCGGCAGCCGGATGACATCGCAGAAAATGGCCGATGTCGCCGTGCAAGCCATTCCCGCGCTGCTGGAACAGCATCCGCGTTTGCAGATCGCCGTGCTTGGCAAGGGCGAAGCGCATATCGAAACCGCGTTTCAGCGCCTCGCGCGGACATGGCCCGATCGTGTCGGTGTCTATATAGGTTTTGACGAGCGCCGCGCGCATGTGCTGCATGCCGGTGCGGACATTCTCCTGCACGGCAGCCGGTTCGAGCCCTGCGGCCTCACGCAGATCTACGCGATGCGCTATGGCACCTTGCCCGTGGCGTCGCGTGTGGGCGGGCTGGCGGATACGATCGTGGATGCGGCCGAGGCATCGTGGTATCAGGCAGGTTTCCAGGCGTCCCCGCCCGGCGGCTTCGAAGGCGCAACGTCCTTACGCCCGGCCACGGGTTTTCTCTTCGACGGCGACCGCCCGCAAGACGTGATCGCCGCCGCCACACGCGCCATCGACGCCTTCATGCGTCCGCAACAATGGCGCACGCTCCAACGCAACGCGATGGCACGCGATTACGGCTGGAACCATGCGGTAGCGAAATATGTCCAGCTATACGCGGGTCTCACCGATGCACGTCCCGCCAAAGCGCCCTTGCGCACTCGCCGCGTGCCGGTCAAGGTTCGGGCGGTGCCGGCCGTTGCGGTGGCCGAGGCCGAGCGTCGCGAAGCGGAACAGGCGCAATTCGTCGCACGCAGCGCCTGACGTTCCACGCTGCGCCGTTCGATGGTACGGTTACACGGTTGGCCGCTCGTGGCGTTTTTGATTGCAATGCACCACGAGCGAATGTCGTCTGACCTGAACCGCATGCTGGTCTCGAACACTTGGGCAAGCTCAGGCTCCGACGCACGCCGGGAAACACGGCGAGGCCGCGGCACGCTACGTGCTGTGTCCCCTCTGCGACCCTGGCGCCGCACCGAACGGCGTATC
Organism: Caballeronia sp. SEWSISQ10-4 2; assembly: GCF_030464885.1. Lineage (GTDB taxonomy): Bacteria > Pseudomonadota > Gammaproteobacteria > Burkholderiales > Burkholderiaceae > Caballeronia. The sequence continues at coordinate 7,992 of NZ_JALPRJ010000124.1, forward strand.
GTCAGATGACGATGCGCGCCGCACTCGTCACCCCGGAATTGGTGCTTTGAAGACTGTCTGAGGCTCGTCTGCCGTTGCCGTTCTTGCGGTTGGTTTATTGCCTGGTTGAGCGCGATCGCGTTTTCCCGCATCCACGCCATAGCAGGACGAACTGGAAAAGACGACCGATGGAACACCATCAAATGCTTCAAGCGTATGCACCCAGAATCTATTTCATCGACCCGCTTCTCGTCGGACCATTGTCTGAGTGGTCCGCGCAATTCGAACACGCCGCGGCGCTGGGCTTCGATCACGTCCTGATCGGCGCACCGTTCCAGCCGGGCAGCAACGGCCATCGACAGGCGGTGGCCGATCATCACAAACTTCATGCTGTCTTCGAATCCAACGCGCCCGCGAGCGAAGGTTTGCGTTCGCTTGCGAGTCAGGCGAGCAAGCACGGCCTGACCTTGCTGGTGGATATCACCCTCGATCAGGTGAGCGCCGAGGGAGGGTTATTCAGGGAAAACCGTCACTGGTTCTATCCGTTCGAAGCGGCTGAAGCCCGGCTCGATCCGCGTCACGCGCCGCACGAGGAAAGCGCGGCGCATGCCAATTTCAGCGATGGCGAAGCAGCCCAGGCGCTCACCGAATGGTGGGCACACGAGTTGATGCTGCTCGCCGACGCCGGTATGGGCGGCTTTCGCTTCGAGGCGCCGCACAAGGTGCCAGCGCATGTGTGGCGCCGTCTTGGCGCGGCGGTTCGCGAACGTCATCCGCAAACGAAATGGCTCGCGTGGACGGTGGGCATCAGCCGCCAGGATCTCGCCAGCCTCGCCGATGCCGGATTTGACTCGGTGTTTTCATCGTCGAGATGGTGGGATTTTCAGAGCAACTGGCTCTTCGACGAACACGCCGCGTTGTTTCGCATTGCGCCGCCCATTGCGTTTCCCGAAGAACCCTACGGCTCGCGCCTGCTGCACGATCTCCCCGATACCGGCGACTCCTCGCTGGTCGAACGCGCCTACCGGCGCGCGCTGTACACGGCGGCGGGCATTGGCACCGGCCTGCTTGTGCCGATGGGCTTCGAATACGGCGTCACGCAACCGCTCACCTACAACCACGGCAGCGCAGAAGAATTCCGGCGCGCCAAAGAGGGGGCGCGTTTTAACGTATCGGCGGAAGTGGCCCATGCGAACTCCCTGCAACGCAACTCCGCCGCGCTCGCGAGCACCGGCGAACTGCGCGCGCTGACCGGTGCGGGCACGCCTTACGCCGCCATCCTGCGCGGCAGCGGCCCGGATCTGCGGATCGCGGGCGAAGCGGCGCTGATCGTGCTGAACCCCGATCTCACCACGCCGGTTTATATCGATACGCGCCATTTGCTGGACGGCGCGCCGGGTAACTTCACGCGGTTCCGGGCTATCGGCGAGGACAGTCCGGAAACGCCGCTGCCGCTCGAACCCTTCCTGCTGCAGCCCGGTGAAGTGCACTTGCTGCGTGGCGCCGCCGAACCGCCTGTCCTGCTGGCGCAACCGCAAGTCAAGCGCGGTGCCAAGGCCGCCGACAAGAAATCGGTGAACGAGGCGTTGCTGGCGTCGCGGGTGGCGATCGAAAGCGTGACACCTTCGGTCGATCACGGGCGCTTTCCGGCAAAGCGGATCGTGGGCGAAGCGGCTGAAATCACGGCCGCGATTTTCTCGGAGGGCCACGACAAGATCGCGGCCGCCGTGCAATGGCGCGCCGCCGATGAAACCGACTGGCACGAAACGCAAATGGTGCCGGTGCTGCCGCTCGGCAATGACCTGTGGACGACGCGCATTCCGCTCGATCGCCTCGGCCGGCATGAATTCACGGTGATCGCGTGGCGCGACGACTTCGCTTCGCTGATCGATCACATGCAGAAGAAGCTGAAGGCCGACCAGACCGTCGAACTGGAACTCGAGGAAGCGCGGCATTTGTTCGCGTTGATCCTGGCCGAAGTGAAAACCACGGAAGGCGCCGAGACGGAGCCCCTGGAAGGTATCGTCAAGCAGTTCGCCAAAGCCGATGCTGAAACGCGCCTTGCCTTGACGCTCGCGCCGGAGACGGCGCTGGCGATCGAAGCGGCGCGCCACCGGCCGTTCCTGTCGCGCGATCCGGTGACGTATCGCATCGATGCCGAACGCGCCGCCGCGCGCTTCGCAAGCTGGTACGAGATCTTCCCGCGCTCCATGAGCGACGACGAAAATCGCCACGGCACGTTTGTGGATGTGATTGGCAAGATGCCGCGTATCCGCGAGATGGGTTTCGACGTGCTCTACTTCCCGCCGATCAACCCGATCGGCATTGCAAACCGCAAGGGCAAGAACAACACGCTGACGGCGTTACCCGGCGACGTAGGCAGCCCATATGCCATCGGCGGCAAGGAAGGCGGCCATGATGCCGTGCATCCGGAACTGGGCAATCTCGACGACTTCAAGCAGATGCTGGACGCCGCCCACGCTCACGGCCTTGAAATTGCGCTCGATTTCGCCGTGCAGTGTTCGCCGAACCATCCGTGGCTGAAGGAGCATCCCACGTGGTTCGCATGGCGGCCGGACGGCACCTTGCGATACGCCGAGAACCCGCCGAAGAAGTATCAGGACATCGTGAATCCGGACTTCTACGCGCAGGACGCAAAGCCGGAACTCTGGCTGGCACTACGCGATGTATTCCTGTTCTGGATCGCGGCGGGCGTGAAGATTTTCCGCGTCGACAATCCGCACACGAAACCTTTCCCGTTCTGGGAATGGGTGATCGCCGACGTGCGCGGGCGCCATCCCGACGCCATCTTCCTGGCCGAGGCATTCACGCGTCCGCGCGTGATGAACCGCCTCGCCAAGCTCGGTTTCTCGCAGTCGTACACGTACTTCACGTGGCGCGAGTCGAAGCGCGATTTCCTGGAGTACATGCACGACCTGACGCAAACCGACGCGAAGGATTATTTCCGTCCGAACTTCTTCGTCAATACGCCCGATATCAACCCGCGTTTCCTGCAACGCTCGGGGCGCGCCGGCTTTGTGATCCGCGCCGCGCTCGCCGCGACGCTTTCCGGTTTGTGGGGCGTGTACAGCGGTTTCGAGTTATGCGAAGCGGCCGCGCTGCCGAACAGCGAGGAATATCTCGACTCGGAGAAATATCAGATCCGCGCGTGGGACTGGAACCGGCCGGGGAATATCGTCGGGGAAATCACGGCGCTGAACCGGATCAGGAAGGCGAATCCGGCGCTGCATTCGCATCTCGGCGTCAACTTCCTTCCCGCTCACAACGACAGCATCCTGTTCTTCGAGCAAGCGAATGCGGCGCGCGACAATGTCGTACTGGTCGCGATCAATCTCGATCCGTTCAACGAACAAGGCGCGGACGTGGATCTGCCGTGGCAGACGTTGAATAATTGGGGCGTGCAGGAGTGGGACGCGCTGGCCGTGGAGGACCAGATGAGCGGCGAACGTTTCGAATGGCGCGGCAGACGGCAACATATCCGCCTCGATCCCAACACGCGGCCGTTCGCGATCTGGAGAATCGCGCCGACGTGGGGATTGCCGCGCGCGCAGACGGTCATCTGACGGTCATCATCACGACGGCATCAGCCGACGTGGCAGAGAACAACTCACACAGCCGGGACAGGACACCGTCGCGGCTCAAGGAGCGACACGTGAAGCGTAACAAGAACTCGACTCTCAGCGACGATCCGCTCTGGTACAAAGACGCGATCATCTATCAGATCCATATCAAGTCTTTCTTCGATGCGAACAACGACGGCATCGGCGATTTCCCCGGCCTGCTCGCGAAACTCGATTACATCTCCGAGCTCGGCGTCGACACGATCTGGCTGTTGCCGTTCTATCCGTCGCCACGGCGTGACGACGGCTACGACATCGCCGATTACCGCAACGTGCATCCGGACTACGGCACGCTCGCCGACGTGAGGCGTTTCATTCAGGAAGCGCACGCACGCGGGATTCGCGTGATCACCGAACTGGTCATCAACCACACGTCCGATCAACACCCGTGGTTCCAGCGCGCGCGTCTGGCAAAGCCGGGCTCGAATCATCGCAACTACTATGTCTGGTCCGATACCGACAAGAAGTACGAAGACACGCGGATTATTTTCATCGATTCGGAGCCGTCCAACTGGACGCATGATCCGGTCGCGGGGCAGTACTACTGGCATCGGTTTTTCAACCACCAGCCGGATCTGAACTTCGATAACCCCGCCGTGCTAAAGGAAGTGCTGCAGGTGATGCGCTTCTGGCTGGATATGGGGATCGATGGATTGCGGCTGGACGCGGTGCCGTATCTGGTCGAACGCGAAGGCACGAATAACGAGAACCTGCCGGAAACGCACGCAATCCTGAAGCAGATTCGCGCGACCATCGACGCGGAATATCCGAACCGTATGCTGCTGGCCGAAGCGAATCAATGGCCGGAAGACGTGAAGGAATATTTCGGCGACGAAGACGAATGCCACATGGCCTTCCACTTCCCGCTGATGCCGCGCATTTATATGTCGATTGCGAGCGAAGACCGTTTCCCGATCACCGACATCATGCGGCAGACGCCGGATCTCGCGCCGACCAACCAGTGGGCGATTTTCCTGCGCAATCACGACGAACTTACGCTCGAAATGGTGACGGATTCCGAGCGCGATTATTTGTGGAACACGTACGCGAGCGACCGCCGCGCGCGGCTGAATCTCGGCATTCGCCGGCGTCTTGCGCCGCTGATGGAGCGCGACCGGCGCCGCATCGAACTGATCAATTCGCTGCTGCTGTCCATGCCCGGCACGCCCGTGATCTATTACGGCGATGAACTCGGCATGGGCGACAACATCCACCTGGGCGACCGCGACGGTGTGCGTACGCCGATGCAGTGGTCATCGGATAGGAACGGCGGGTTTTCGCGCGCCGATCCCGAGCAACTGGTGCTGCCGCCGGTCATGGGTTCGCTCTACGGGTACGACGCCGTGAACGTGGAATCGCAGAGCCGCGATCCGCACTCGCTGCTCAACTGGACCCGCAAGATGCTCACGGTGCGTCGCGGGAAACAGGCGTTCGGACGAGGCGCCATCCGCTTCCTGCGTCCGAACAACCGCAAGATCCTCGCGTATCTGCGCGAGGTCGAGGGCGAACCGCCGATCCTCTGCGTGGCGAACCTGTCGCGTGCGCCTCAGGCCGTCGAACTCGATTTGTCCGAATACGCGGGCTCGGTGCCGCTGGAAATGACTGCAGACTCCGCGTTTCCGCCGATCGGCCAGCTCACCTATTTGCTGACCTTCCCGCCGTACGGTTTCCTGTGGTTCCAGTTGTGCCCGGGCAATCAGCGTCCGGCATGGAGCCAGGCACCCTCCGAACAACTGCCCGAATTCGTGACGATGGTGATCCGCGCCGGCCAGACCGGCCCGACGCCGGAAAACGTGCGGCTGCTCGAATCGGAAGTGCTGCCGTCTTATTTGAGCAAGCGGCGCTGGTTTGCATCGAAGGACCGGAAGCTGGTTGGCGTGCGCCTCGCGGCCTTGACGACCATTCCCGAAGCGGGTTTCGCGTTCACGGAGATCGAAGCCGATGTCGGCGACCACGTCGAACGCTATGTGCTGCCGCTCACGATTGCATGGGGCACCGAAACCACCTCGCCGCTCTATATGCAGCTCGCGCTCGCGCGTGTGCGCCAGGTCCGCAATATCGGCCATATCACCGATGCCTTCGCGGTCCCGAACTTCACCTACGGCGTGCTGAAGAAGCTGTTGCAGCGGGCGGTCGTTCCCACGGTGCAGAAGAGCGAGATCCGCTTTATTCCGACCGAACGGCTCGACCAGCTCGCCTCCCATTTCAAGCCTGGGGAACCACCGCCGGAAATTCGCTGGTTAGCAGCGGAGCAAAGCAACAGCTCGCTTGTCATTGGCGATCAGATCGTGTTGAAACTGGTGCGCCGGCTGGTCGGCGGGATTCATCCGGAAGCCGAAATGAGCCGGCATCTGACGAAGATCGGTTACGAGAACACGGGGCCGCTGTTCGGGGAAGTCGTGCGGGTGGATCCGGAAGGCGTGCCGCATACGCTGTGCATCTTGCAAGGTTTCATCGACAACCAGGGAGATGCCTGGAATTACGCGCTCGATTACCTGCGCCGCACGGTGGATGAACTCGCGCTGGCCGTGGATACCGACGACCACTCGATGGATCGCGAGAAGGAAGTGCTGGGCATCGAAGGCTACAGGAAGGTCATGGGAATCATCGGGCAGCGGCTGGGCGAACTGCACGTCGCGCTCGCCCAGCCCACCGACGACCCCGCTTTTGCGCCCGAAAAGGCGTCGAAGAAGGACGTGCGCGGCTGGAACGACGGTACGCACACGCTGCTCGTCGCGGCGCTCGACATCCTGGCGGCCAAGCTTCTGGAGTTCAACGAGCATGACCGTGCGATGGCGCAGAGCCTGCTCGATCGCCGCGATCTGTTGCTTGCAGCCGTGCAAAAGCTGGTGCCGGAAAACGCCCATGCATTGCGCATCCGTATTCACGGCGACTTCCACCTGGGTCAGGTGCTGATGGCGCAGGGTGATGCTTTCCTGATCGATTTCGAAGGCGAGCCGGCGCGGCCGCTGGAGGAACGCCGCCAAAAGTCGAGCCCATTGCGGGACGTGGCCGGCTTATTGCGTTCCTTGTCGTATGCCAGCGCGGCCGCGCAACCAACGACCGGAAACGCGCCGCAGGCAACCGCCGATCGCAAGCGTGCGTTGTTCGAGCGCCTCCGCGGTCATGGCGAAGAAGCGTTCCTGATCGAATACCGCGCGGCAGTGGCGGCTTCTGCGCAACCGCTTGCCGGCGACGAAGCCACGCAGGCCGCCCTGCTCGACCTGTTCCTGATCGAGAAGGCAGCCTACGAAATCCGCTATGAAGCGGCGAACCGTCCGACCTGGATCGGCTTGCCGTTGCGTGGCCTCGCGTCGCTTGCGAGCCGCCTGCTGGGCGATACGGGCGCGCCGCCCGCGCCGGGTTCGCGGCCCGTGGACCCCGCATTCAAGGACAGCTCTGATGGAAACGAACATGAATAAGCGCACTGACGCCAGGGTGCTGACCGAAGGTTTGCATCCGCTCGATATCGACGCGCTCGTCGAAGCTCGCCATCCCGATCCGTTTTCGAAGCTCGGGCTTCATCAGACCGACGCCGGACCCGTGGTTCGCGTGCTGCTGCCGGGCGCATCTGGCGTGCAGGTGCTTGAGCGCGACAGCGGCAAAGCGCTCGGCACGCTCACGAAGATTCATCCGGCGGGGTTGTTTGTCGGGTTTATCGACGAAATGCAAGCGTATCGGTTGAATATCGATTGGCACGGCACGCCGCAGGAAGTCGCCGATACCTATTCGTTCGGCCCCGTATTAAGCGATGAAGCGCTGAACCGCATCTCGGGCGGCGATCCGTATGCGGTGATGGAATGCCTTGGCTCGCGGCCGGTCGTGCATGGTGATGTAGCCGGTGCGCGGTTTGCGGTCTGGGCGCCGAATGCGCGGCGAGTTTCTGTGGTCGGTGACTTCAACTCGTGGGACGGCCGCCGGCATCCGATGCGGCTGCGTCACAACGCCGGCATCTGGGAACTGTTTGTGCCGGGCTTGGGCGCGGGTACGCGCTACAAGTACGAGATCGTCTCGCGCGACGGCCACACCCTGCCGTTGAAAGCCGATCCGTGCGCGATGCAAAGCGAGCGGCCACCGGCGACGGCTTCTGTGGTGGCCGATGCTGATGCTATCGATGGTTACACCTGGACCGACAGCGAGTGGATGAATACGCGTGGTCCGCGGCAGACTGTCAATGCGCCTATCTCCGTGTATGAGGTTCATGCGGAATCGTGGCTGCGGGTGCCGGAGGAAGGCAACCGCGGCATGAACTGGCATGAGCTTGCCGAGCGCCTGATTCCGTATGCAAAGAGTATGGGATTCACGCATCTGGAATTCATGCCGATTGCCGAGTATCCGTTCGGCGGCTCGTGGGGCTATCAGCCGCTGGGGCAATTCGCGCCATCGGCGCGGTTCGGGACGCCTGAGCAATTTGCCGAGTTCGTGAACCGCGCGCATGAAGCCGAGCTGGGGATCATTCTCGACTGGGTGCCGGCGCATTTTCCGAACGATGCCCACGGTCTTGTCGAGTTCGACGGTACGCCGCTTTACGAGCACTCGGATCCGCGAGAGGGATACCACCAGGACTGGAACACGATGATCTATAACCTCGGCCGTAACGAGGTTAGCGCGTTCCTGGTGGCATCGGGGCTGGCATGGCTAAAGCGTTATCACGTCGATGGTTTGCGCGTGGACGCAGTGGCTTCCATGCTGTATCGCGACTATTCGCGCAAGGCTGGCGAATGGGTGCCGAATAGGTATGGCGGCCGCGAGAATCTCGAATCGATAGCATTCCTTAAGCGTCTGAATCACGAAGTCCGTCAGATTCCCGGGGCGATTACGGTTGCTGAAGAATCGACGGCGTGGCCGGGCGTGACCGCTTCGCTGGAGAGCGGTGGACTAGGGTTCGATTTCAAGTGGAACATGGGCTGGATGCACGACACGTTGCACTACATGGAAGAGGATCCGATCAATCGAAAGTATCACCACAACATGTTCACGTTCGGGATGGTCTACGCGTATTCCGAGCGATTTGTGCTGCCGCTTTCGCATGATGAAGTGGTTCATGGGAAGGGGTCGTTGATTGGCAAGATGCCGGGGGACCACTGGCAGAAGTTTGCGAATCTGCGTGCGTACCTGGGGTTCATGTGGACGCATCCGGGCAAGAAGCTGTTGTTCATGGGTGGTGAGTTTGGTCAGTTCGGCGAGTTCAATCACGATACGTCGCCGCACTGGCATTTGCTTGACGATGTGTTCCATGGCGGGTTGCAGAAGCTGGTCCGCGATTTGAACCGGGTGTATGGCGAGGAACCGGCGCTGCACAAACTTGATAGCGATCCCCGGGGTTTTGACTGGCTGATTGGCGATGACGCTGGCAATAGCGTTTTTGCGTTTCGCCGGACTGATGGTGAGGATCGTGAATGCGTGGTGATTTCGAATATGACGCCGGTGCCGCGGGTGGGGTATCGGGTGGGGTTGCCGCGCGGCGGGCGCTGGAGTGAGATCGTGAATTCGGATGCTTCGATCTATGGTGGATCGAACATGGGGAATGGGGGCGTTATTCACGCCGAGAATGTTTTTAGTCATGGGTGGGAGTGGTCCGCTGCGCTGACTTTGCCGCCGTTGGCGACGATTGTGCTGCGGGGTGATTAGCGTCGTTCGCACTCGATCCGGGGGGGCTGGTGGATGTGGGGTTAGTGGTCAGAGGTTATGCCGGGTTGCTGCTGCTTCGGCCTGCGGTCGTTATATGTTGGATGTTTTCTTTATCACTGTTAGCCACTGTGCGTGGCGGCACGTCATTTCTTTTTCCAACGGCACGGCGAAAAAGAAACGGAAGCAAAGAAAACGCCTCCCAACAATCGGCAAGTTAGTGTCCCCAGCGTGCAGGCCCGGCGTTTTTGGCACCTGATAGCACAGTGCTCGCC
>NZ_JALPRJ010000125.1 GCF_030464885.1 Caballeronia sp. SEWSISQ10-4 2
GCGCGGGGTGTTCCTTGGGCAGGTTCAGTCACTGGTGGCGAAGCGTGTGGGTATCTGTATTCGGAGAAGGAGGGGTTCACACATCCTGCGGTCTAGCGAGCACCGTGCTATCAGGTGCCAGAAACTCCTAGCCTGCACGCTAGGGACACTAACTTGCCGGTGGTTGGGAAGCGCTTTCTTTGCTTCGTTTCTTTGTCGCTTTCCGTGGACAAAGAAATGACGTGCCGCCACGCACAGTGGCTAAAAGTGATAAAAAATACACCTAACTCACGCAGACCACTAAGGCTGAAAGCACCCACCCGGCACCGACCCCCGACCACTAACCCCAAAACCACAAGACCCCAAACCCGTCCACCGGCGCGAGCGAAAATAATTTCGCAAGGAGAAGGGCCGGCGTAAGCGAGTCGTCAGACTGCCATGCTTTAGGAACGCGGCGGCATGTGCGAAGATTCGACGTCGCTAATATCCGGAACGAGGTGGACGATGAACGCTAAGCTTGTCAGTCTCAGCGCACCATTCATTTCTCACGATGCTTCATTGTGGTTTTCCGCTTATGGCCTCGGTTGGGGTTATTGCGCCTTCTCCATTCCGATTGAGGCGGTTTGCGAATACCTTGGCGCGGCGGATGACTCGACGAAGCAACTCATGCTTGCTTTTGAGTTGAGCAGGAACCGCATTTCGAAGGTCATCAAGCAGGTTGAAATCCCCGAAACGGGCGAACGGGTCATCCTGGACCGCCTGGACGCATAGAACGGTCGTCCAGCGCCGATTGGCAAAATCGCACAAGCGTTTCGCGCGTGCTGGCCAAAGCTGGGTCGTACCTGGCCACTATCCGCGTAGGTGTTTACACTTAAAACGACAATAATTCATTGTCATCCGCACTCTGAATTATTGCCGAGGGTCCGCCTAAACTTTCGGCAGAGACAGCGCGCAATAGGGCTCGCTGCAATTCAATGCCGGAGTTGATCATGAGTGTTCCTATGTCGGAAGAACAAGTGTTTGCGCTCGCATTTTATCTTTGGGAGCTGGATGGCAGCCCCGCCGGGCGTTCAGAAGAGTACTGGGGTACTGGGAGAAGGCCCGTGCTCAGCTGGGTAACGTAAGTTGGGATGTCGTCGAGTAGGAGATTGAAAGGCTTCATCTTTCAAGCGATTTCACCGCGCGCCTAGCCCCTGATCTAATCGAGTGGACGCTGCGCGCGGGCGATCTTCCGAGCCTCATGATCTTCTGGATCTGCTCGTCATGCCTAAAAACCACGTTCGTTTTGCATCTTCAGGAAGCGATACGAAGGCGCGTTGGAAAAACATAAAACTCTAAACCTGACGCGGTGGACAAGCGCAAGACAGACTCTGTCGGCACTTCCTTCTGTGCTGAAAACATCTGCGCTCCAAGAGCGCTTCTTGTTTGCCAAAACTTGGCAGTCCAAGCAAATTAAGGCGGACAAATGAACGACAAATCATCTGCCTGGTTATTTATTTTTTTCGGCAAACGTTTGTCCTTCACAAGCACCCTCCAGATTGGGCCAGCCCGGCCGTAGTCAAGGTGAGAGAAAAGCCGGCCCATGTCATGCATTTTACAAAGACTGGCCAATCCCTTGTCGACTACTGAGCGAAATGTTTGGGGCGCGCTTGCTTGAGCGTTTCACACCATCAACGAAGGGAGCACCATAAAAATGAATTTCAAATCGCTTTCGGTCAAAGTGAAGCTCTCATGGAGCTTTGGTCTGTTGATCATCGTGCTTGTCGCCATCTCAATCTTTTCACTCAAGGCGCTTGGCGACGCGAATAGTCAATTCTCTAATTATGTCTCCGGCATAGAGGCGCGTGCGCGTCTTGCGGAGACTGTGCGCACGGCGGTGGATCGGCGCGCAATCGCGGCCCGCGATCTGGTGCTGGTGACGAAACCTGCGGACCTCGACGCAGAAAAAGCAGACGTGGCCAAGGCGCACGAGGACGTGCAGAACGCACTGCGTCAGTTGAACGATCAGGTCACGCATGCGGCCGACGACACCGACAAAGCACGCAGTCTGGTTGCCGAGATTAGTCGCGTGGAAAGTGCGTATGGCCCGGTCGCGATGAACATCGTCAATGCCGCGCTTACCAACAAGCGTGACGACGCCATCACAATGATCAACGATCAATGTCGCCCGCTTCTCGCTCAACTGATCAAGGCGACCAACGATTATTCCGAGTACACCGCCGAGCGCGCCAAGAGTATGGGGGCACAGTCGGCGCTTGATTATTCAAGCAAACGCATCCTGCTCATTGCAATCTGTCTGATCGCACTTGCCATCGCGATCGGCGCGGCCACCCTCATTATTCGCGGGCTGGTCAACGCCCTGGGTGCCGAACCTGTTGCGCTCGGGGAAGTGACGCAACGGGTGGCGAGCGGCGACCTGAGCCCGGTTCGCGGGGCCGATCTGGCACCTGCCGGCAGCGTGCTCGCTTTGATGGGCGCGATGCAGGGCAGTCTGGTCAAGCTGATCAGCGAAGTCAGAATGGCCGCCAATAGTATCGCCGCGGGCTCCGGCGAGATAGCATCGGGCAACATTGACTTGTCGTCGCGCACCGAGCAGCAAGCGTCGTCATTGCAGGAGACCGCGGCAAGCATGGAAGAGCTCACCTCGACGGTCAAGCAAAACGCGGAAAACGCGGCACAGGCGAGTTCGCTGGCATCGAACGCATCGGACGTGGCGGCAAAGGGCAGCAGCGTCGTGGGGCAGGTGGTCGATACGATGGCCGACATCAGCGAAAGCTCCAAGAAGATAGCGGATATCACCGGGATCATCGAAGGCATTGCGTTCCAGACCAATATCCTCGCTCTGAATGCCGCAGTCGAAGCGGCTCGCGCCGGTGAACAAGGCAGGGGCTTTGCGGTTGTAGCGAGCGAAGTGCGTAGCCTCGCGCAGCGTTCCTCCGGCGCAGCGAAGGAAATCAAGGATCTGATCTCGACCTCGGTGCAGAAGATCCAGACCGGCTCGGGGCTGGCAAGCGAAGCAGGCCGAACGATGTCGGAAGTCACGAACGCTGTCGCTCGCGTGAACGATATCATGGGGGAAATTGCTGCTGCATCGGGTGAGCAGAGTCGCGGTATCGAACAAGTCAACACGGCGATTACTCAAATGGATGAAGTGACGCAGCAAAACGCGGCACTGGTCGAAGAGGCGACTGCCGCGTCGCAATCGCTCGAGGATCAGGGGCGCAAGCTGTCTCAGGCAGTGTCCTCGTTCCGATTAGGCAGCGAAGACTCGATGGGGCATGCAACGCGGGCTATAAGCGCGAAAGTCCAGCCGAAGACGCAGGCAAAACCGCGCCTGGAGCCTAAGGGGCGGGTCGCGAAGTTATCGCCGCGTTCACCGTCACGCTCATCGCCCGCGTTGCCCGTACCCGTACCCGTACCCGCAGCAAGCGGCGCGGCGAACGCGGAGCGGGAAGCTTTTTAACGCGACGATTGAATGAGCGCCGGTTGTCGGCGTGGTGGCCGGCTTCCGGCTTTTCCAGCTACCACGCCCGCATGCATGCTGGTTAGAAAACCGTCTCGGAACGAATGTAAGCCTGACACATAAGGCCCCTACTGCAACTCCGATTTCTCCAGCGCCGCCAGCATCGCGTCGAACACAAGCCGTATGCGTGCCGGCACGGGTCCCCGCTGCGGCCGATAAACGTATACCGGCCAAGCCTCCGGCGCATAACCGTCAAGCACGCTGACGACCTTGCCGGCGCGCAGCAAAGGCTGTGCGAGATAACTCACGATCTGTCCAAACCCCAACCCTGCGACGACCGCCCGACACTCGCAGTCTCCGTCGTCGGTCTGGAACGCCAGGTTGGCCGGTGCGAATTGCTGCCCGTTGGCGAATTGCCAGGGCCATAGGCGACCGGTGTTCCTGTCGATGAATCCCGTCGTAGGCAAAAGCGCAAGTGCCGCCAAGTCGGTCGGCTCACCCACGCGTGCGATCAGTTTGGGGCTGGCGATGACAGAGAAACCCACGCGCGATGCCGGGCGAACCACGAAGCGACTGTCGCGCATGAAGCCTATCCTCACGCCAATATCAATCTGCTCCGCAATGGGATCGCTGATCGCATCGGACAAACGCAGGTCGAGCATGATCCGCGGATGCTTCTCGGCGAGACGCGCAAGCGCCGGCATGAGAAACCGTTCGCCAATGGATTTGGGTGCGGTCAGCCGAACTGGGCCGGCAATTTCCGCATCGATCTCGCTGTCTTTCGGTCGTAGCAGTTCGTCCATCTGCTGCACGAGATCGCGCGCCCGATGAGCGAACGCTTCCCCAGCTTCCGTGGCGCGCACACGCCGCGTATTCCGGTGGAAGAGGATTTCCCCCACGAGCGCTTCCGCTTCCTGAACCGCGCGCGTGACTGCCTGAGGCGACGTGCCCAGCCGCGTAGCCGCTTCTTTAAAGCTCTCTGCTTCAACGGCCGCGCAATAGATGCGCAACATTTCGAGGCGATTCTGCATGAGGAGTTCCCGGTTTTGCTTCCATAAAATGGAATTATGAAATCGTATCATTTCCATTGAATGGTTTGCTTGCGATTCCCATACTGTCTTCTGTAGCGGGGGCCTTCGCCCCCAGGATCACAGGGGCATGTCAAACATGAGCAATAACGTCAGTAATGGAATCGAAGGCAGGGTCGTTGTCATCACCGGTGCGAGCAGCGGGCTCGGTGAAGCAACGGCACGTCATTTATCGGCGAAAGGTGCATCGCTAGTATTGGGTGCGCGTCGTCTTGACCGGCTTGAAAACATCGCTGCGGATTTGCGGCAAGCGGGCGGCAAGGTCGAGGTATTAGCAGCCGATGTCACGCGCCGCGCAGATGTCCAGGCGCTGGTCGACCGCGCAGTGAGCGCTTACGGACGAGTGGACGTGGTGGTCAATAACGCCGGGTTGATGGCGATTGCACCTATGTCGGAGACGAAAGTCGACGAGTGGGAACGCATGATCGACATCAACATCAAGGGCGTGCTGTATGGGATCGCGGCGGCGTTGCCGGTATTCCAGAAGCAGAACAGCGGCCACTTCATCAACATTTCATCGGTGGCGGGTATCAAGGTTTTCAGCCCCGGCGGCACCGTCTATAGCGGCACCAAGTTTGCCGTACGCGCTATCTCCGAAGGACTCAGGCACGAAGTCGGCGCCGCGATTCGCACGACGATCATTCTACCGGGCGCTGTCGATTCCGAACTGAAATTCGGCAGCTCGCATGACGAGAGCGCGAAGGTGGTGGGGCAGTTTTATCAGCAGGCGATTTCCGCGGACTCGGTGGCTCGGGCTATCGCTTACGCGATCGAACAGCCGGCCGATGTCGATATCAACGAGATCGTGCTTCGTCCGACCATGCAGGAATTTTGATTCGCTCGCGACGGTGGACGGGTTTGGGGTTTGGGTTCTGGCGGTTGGGGTTGAGGCCGGGTTGGTGCTCTCGGCGTTAGTGGTCTTCGTGAATTAGCTGTTCTCTTTATCACTATTAGCCACTGTGCGTGGCGGCACTTCATTTCTTTTTCCAACGGCGAAAAAGAAACAGAAGCAAAGAAAACGCCTCCCAACCATCGGCTAGTTAATGTCCCTAGCGTGCAGGCTAGAAGTTTCTGGCACCTGATAGCACGGTGCTCGCCAGACTCGAGGATGTTTGAACCCCTCCTTCTCCGAACACCGATACCCATACGCGTCGCCACCAGTGACTGAACCTGCCAGAGGTTCACCCCGCGCTATCCGCGTACAACAACGGTCCGGGGCCTGCCCGGACCGTTGCATCATCTCCCCGTGATCAACGAGGAATCGTCGACATAACCACCGGCCGGGCGGCCGGTCTTTGCCACAACCTGTGGCTCCGCACGATCGGTCGTCAATCCGAGCGCCTGCCGTTCGAACAGACGCCGGTACAAGCCGTTGTCGAGCTCGATCAGCTTCTCGTGGCTGCCTTCTTCCGCAATCAAGCCCTTGTCGAGCACCAGCAGCCTGTCCAGCGCACGCACCGTCGAAAGCCTGTGTGCAACAACCAGCGTAGTGCGGCCGACCATCAGCCGCTCCATGGCCTGCTGGATCAGCACTTCGCTCTCGCTGTCGAGACTCGATGTCGCTTCGTCCAGGATCAAAATGGGCGCATCCGCGAGGAAGGCACGGGCAATCGCCACTCGCTGGCGTTCGCCCCCCGACAACTTGATGCCGCGCTCACCCACGAGCGTTTCATAACCTTGAGGCAGCGTCGCGATGAAATCGTGGGCGCTAGCCTGTCTTGCGGCCCGCTCAATTTCCGCGCGGGTCGCGCCCGGCCGGGCATACGCAATGTTCTCCGCAAGCGAGCGGTGGAACAACACCGGCTCTTGCTGGACGATCGCGATCTGTCCGCGCAGCGACGCTTGCCGGACATCGGCAATGTTCTGCCCGTCGATCAGGATCTGGCCGCCGGAGATGTCGTAAAGCCGCTGGATGAGCTTGATCAGCGTCGTCTTGCCGGACCCTGAATGCCCGATCAGACCTACACGTTCTCCCGGCGCAATCCGCACCGAGAAGTCGTCATACAGCGGCTTCGTGTGGCCATCGTAGGCGAAGCTCACATGCTCGAAGCGGATCTCGCCTTTGCCGATCACGATAAGGCCGGCGTCGGGCTTGTCTTCCACTCCCAGCGGCTGACCTTCAAGTGAAACCAGCTCTTCCATGTCGTTGACTGAACGCTGCAAATTGCGCACGTGCATTCCGACTTCACGCAAATACCCCTGCAACATGAAGAACATGGTCAGCGTGAACGTGATGTCGCCTACGCTGGCTTTATCGGCTTCCCACAGCAGCAGCGCGGCGCCAAGAATTGCCGCCTGCATGACCACCAGCATGCCGCCCTGCACACCACCGTTGATCGTGCCGCGCTCCCACGTCCGCCGCGTGCGGTGACGCCACTTGCCGATCACGCGGGCAAGCCGCGCTTCCTCGCGGGTTTCCGCACCGAAGGCCTTGACCACGGTGTTGCAGCTCACCGCGTCTGCCAGCGCACCGCCCATGCGCGTATCCCACGCGTTGCCGAGGCGCGCCGCGGGCGCAACGAAGCCGAGCGACAGGCCGACCGTCACCGCAATGTAGAGCAACGAACCGATGCCCACGACCACGCCCATCACGGTCCAGTGAAGGCCCAGCAGCACCGTCGCCCCGACCAGCATGACGAGCGACGGCAGCAGCGCCACGAGCAGCGTGTCGTTGAGCAGGTCGAGCGCCCACATGCCGCGCGTGATCTTGCGCACGGTCGAACCGGCAAAGCTGTTGCCGTGCCAGTCGGCGGAGAAACGCTGCACGCGATGAAATGCGTTCGAGGCAATTTCACTCATCATCTTGAGCGTCAACACGATGATGTTCATGAACGTGAACTGGCGCAGCAACGTGCCGGTCAATCCGAGGAAGGCCAGTGTGGCGAACGCGGCCGTCGCCGCGCGCCATGCCAGCTCCTTGCCGGCCGCGCCGGCGGCGAGCGCATCCACGAGCCGCCCCGCGTAGAGCGGCGTCATGACGTCGGCCAGCGCCGACAGCAGCGCGAGCAGGACGATGGCCACGATGCGCCACGGTTGCTTGCCCCAATGAGCAATGGTGAAACCGAGAACGTCTTTGAACGCACGTCCGCCGAAGTCGATTTTTTTTGTATAAGCCATTTGCCACAGCCAATGGCGCGACGCGCCACGAGGCTATCCGGTCAGGAGAAAATGAGAGCGACAGCCCGAGCGCGCCCGCATGTGCGGGCGAACTGACAACAACGGACTGTCTGGAAACGGCGCGGGCTGCTGTGCCCGCGTGGACGGCGACCTAAAAGGGTCGCGGTGCCGAGTTAGGGACGGCGGTAACGAATGTGATCATGTTTCGCCTCCCTTTGAGAGATGAAGGTTGAATGGCGTGGAGCCAAGGGCAATCCACGTCTCAATATTATCAGGCAGTTATGGCGGCTGCCAACCCTTTTTAGCCAGGCAAATGTTGCAGGCTCAGGAGAATCCGCCGAAGACATCGTTCAATTGCTTGCCCGACGCTGCCCCGGCCAGACCATCGAAAGAGCCGGCCTTCATTTGCTCCGCGGCCGCGATCATGGCTCCCCACGCAACCCGCGCCAATCCTCCGCCGACACTGATGCGCCGCACGCCAAGGTCGGCCAGTTCGGCCACACTCATACCGGGACGCATCATCAGTACGTTGACCGGCTTGGGCGCCACGGCGCGAACCATCGTCACTATATCGGCTTTCTCGACAACGCCCGGCGCATACAAGCAATCGGCACCTTCGGCAGCGAAGGCCACCAGTTTGTCGATGGCCTGGCTGACCGCGCCAGGATCGCTTAGCAGGCCTTCTGTTCGCGCAACCAGGATCACGTCCTCGCCTGACCGGTCGATTGCCGCCCGGGCCGCACGCACACGCTCTACGGCCACGGCGGTGTCATAGAGACCGAACGGCGCTTCCACGTCGCGATCTTCGATGGACAAGCCGGCCACGCCCGTCTGTATCGCGAGGCTGACGTTGGCCGCGAGCGTTGCAGGGTCGGAAGCGAAGCCAGACTCGAAGTCGGCATTCACCGGCAGGTCCACGGCCTCGCAGAGAGCGGACAGATGTTGCAGGACGTCGGAACAGGTCACGGCGTAGTCGGGGCGGCCCGTGGACCACGCGAAGCCTGAACTGGTCGATGCCAGCGCGGCAAAGCCCAGGTGCTGCAACATCCGGGCGCTGCCGGCATCCCACGGGTTAGGCAACTCGAAACAGCCTTGGCTGTGAAGAGCGCGGAAGGCGGCGCGTTTTTCGGCGACAGTGCGTGTCATTGGAACCTCAGCTTGTGTGTGCGAAGAAACTTGGGTTTCAAAATGCGGCCCTGTTTAAGCGGCCAAAACGAATCGCTGTTCTGCAGCTCTCTACATTCCCACTCCGGCCGCCTCCAGACCCGCAATAGTCTGCTGCGTCAGCATCGGCTCGCCGGCCACCGCACGCGCGATCAGTGCATCGGGTTCCGCGACCAGCATTCCCTGCGCCTGGTACCACGCATCGTCATAGTAGGTATTGCTATAACGTTCGCCGCTATCGCACAGCAGGCTGACGATGGCTCCCTGCTTGCCCGCCTGCTTCATGCGTTCGGCGAGATACAGGACACCGACGAAATTAGTCCCCGTCGAGCCGCCCACGCGACGTCCGAAGCGCCCGGCCAGATAGCGCATTGCGGCAAAAGACAAGGCGTCGGGCACCTTGAGCATGGCGTCGACGCAAGTTGGAATGAAGGAGCGTTCAACGCGCGGGCGGCCAATGCCCTCGATCTTAGATCCAACGTCCAGCGTCAGGCTGCTATCCGGATGACCCGCCAGCGTGCTTTTGAAGTAGTCGAAAAATACGGAATTCTCGGGGTCGGCGCAAAGAATGCGCGTGGTATGCCGGCGATACGCTACATAGCGTCCCAAGGTGGCGATCGTGCCGCCGGTGCCACCGCTGGACACGAGCCAGGCCGGCACGGGGTACTCCTCGTCGTCCATCTGCCTGAAAATCGACTCGGCGATATTGTTGTTTGCCCGCCAGTCGGTGGCACGTTCGGCGTAGGTGAACTGGTCCATGAAATGACCACCGGTTTCTGCGGCGAGACGGTGCGATTCCGTATAGATATCGGCTGGATTGGGGACCAGATGGCAGCGCCCACCATAGAACTCGATCGCCTCGATTTTCACCCTGGATGTGCCGGCCGGAATCACCGCGACGAAGGGCAGGCCGAGCAGGCTCGCGAAATACGCTTCGGAAATGGCCGTCGATCCGCTGGACGCTTCCACTATCGTGCTTTGCTCGCGCAGCCAGCCATTGCAGAGCGCGTAAAGAAACAAGGAGCGCGCCAGACGATGTTTCAAGCTGCCGGTCGGATGGCTGGATTCATCCTTGAAATAGAAACGGATGGCCGGATAACCGGGCAAGTCCAGCGGAATCAGGTGGGTATCGGCGGAGCGGTTGTAGTCGGCCTCGATCTTGCGAATCGCTTCACGAGTCCAGTCGGAACGTGGCATGGAAATCCCTACCGAATGACGGCTGACAGGATGCCCGATCCAGCTCGGGCGCGCGGGTTATTGCACCGTGCCCGAGGCATGACGTTGACTGCAACGCTCAGATACCGGGCCCCGACGTGAAGTCATCGTACACGAGAGTGGCGGCCCGGTTTTCACAATTGCGACTGACCTGTTTCCCGATCAGCGCGCAGCCAGGCGAGAAGATCGGCTGCGTTCTGATCGGGCGGGAACACCGGGTAAAAGACCCGTTCGATTCGTCTGTCCGTGACGATGTTTTCAGCTTGCCCAAGGGGACAAAAACATCCGCTCGCTCGCGTGCGCTATTTGCACTAGAAGCCTTGGCGCCATCCGTCAGGTTGGTGATTTGTCCCGTGACAAGACATTGGGGAGCCGCAGTCTCGTCCCACGCATGGACAGCGCGCTCAAGAGCAGCACTGAGCCGATCAGCACCACAAGATATACCCCAACCATTGGCCAGTCTGAATCACTCATGTTCCTTCTCCCTTTCGCTGTGTGGCGCAGAACGTTTGCGCATCATTGATCGTGATTACGGCAAGCCTGGAAAAATCTTGACACGGCCGCTTGGGAGATGGTTTTACTGAGGACAATTTCGCAGGGTTCTCAAGTCACCAGCGCAAGCAATCCCGAGCTCCTGTGCGCAAGGAGCCGCCCAATCTGCTTCGACGCCTTGATGCGACGGCTGGAAAAGGCATTGTCGTCCTGGAAGGGGCGCATGTAGTTCAACATCCGCTCGCGATAAGCGCCTTCCGAGATCAATCCGCAAACTGCGTCAATATCACATTCCATTAATTGGAATTGTGAAATCGCAATATTTCCATTGAGTGGTTTGATCAGAGTTTGCATACTGTCCAGCGAAGAGGGCACTCGCATCCTTCCGGGGCTTAGGATTTGGAGCCGAAGCCTGGCGGTTCGCACGGAATTGCATACGCAATCGTGCAACCACTCAACCGGTCGATATCGACATAAGCAACTTGTCCCCGACTCGACGTCTCAGGCGTCCCAGGATTTCCGCGCGGCGTCGAACTCAAACCAGTTGTCGTCCATCAAGCATTTCGCGTGACGGCCTGGCCCGCGCAACGCACCTCGCCAGCGCTGCTTACGCACGAGCATGTCCGTGTTTTTGAACGGACAACGCGCCCGGTAGCAACGATCAAACGAATCATTTCAAGGACAACATCATGTTTAAGACCTATGGCTATGCAGCGCAATCCGCCGATGCGCCATTCGCTCCTTTCGCCTTCGATCGCCGGGATACCGGTGCACACGACGTCCGCATCGACATCCTGTATTGCGGCGTTTGCCATTCGGACCTGCATACCGCGCGTGGAGAATGGGCGGGTACGGTGTATCCGAATGTGCCGGGACACGAGATCGTCGGCCGCGTGACCGAGGTCGGCTCCGAAGTCACGAAGTTCAAGGTCGGCGGGCTGGTCGGCGTGGGCTGCATGGTGGATTCATGCCGGACTTGCCCGTCGTGTCAGGAAGGTTTCGAGCAGTATTGCGAAGGCCCGGGCGGTTTTATCGGCACCTACAATGCGCCGGACAAACACACGGGCGGCGTGACATACGGCGGTTATTCCAAATCGATCGTGGTGGACGAGGCCTTCACGCTGCGCGTTCCCGAGAACCTCGATCTGGCCGCCGTGGCGCCGCTGTTGTGCGCCGGCATCACCACCTATTCGCCGCTGCGTCACTGGAATGTCCAGGCCGGGCAGAAGGTTGGCATCGTCGGGCTGGGTGGGCTGGGTCATATGGGCGTCAAGCTCGCAGCGGCGTTCGGCGCACATGTCGTGCTGTTCACGACATCGGCCAGCAAGGTTGAGGACGCGAAGCGCCTCGGCGCACACGAGGTCGTGATTTCGAAAGATCCGCAGCAGATGGCGAAACACGCGAACTCTTTCGATTTCATTCTCAACACCGTCGCGGCTTCGCATGATCTGGATCAGTTCACCGGGCTGCTCAAGCGCGACGGAACAATGACGCTCGTCGGCGTGCCGGAGCATGCCCATCCGTCTCCGTCGGTCGCCAACCTGATTTTCAAGCGCCGTAAGCTGGCCGGTTCGTTGATCGGCGGCATTGCGGAAACACAGGAGATGCTGGATTTCTGCGGTAAGCACGGCATCACGTCGGACATCGAGATGATTCGAATGGACGAGATCGACAAGGCCTACGAGCGCATGGTCAAGAGCGATGTCAAATATCGCTTTGTGATCGACATGGCCACACTCGAAGCATAATCCTTTGCCAGCTTGGGATTTATGAGCGATAAACTAAAACCATACCCGGTTTTCATCGGCTGACTACGCACATAAACGCGCACATAAACGGACAGCTATCCATCCGTTTATGTGCGTTACAGCATCCTGGCCGATGCTCTTGGGGTTGGCGACGACCCGGATCCAGTCCTGCACCTCCGACTCGACCCAGACGGACATGTGTCGAATTTTCCGGGATTGCGGAAATTCTCCCGTTTTCATCATCTCGTACAGCCTCGTTTTGCCTGGTCCAACCATATCCAAAACTTGAGGCAAACGCAGCAGTCTCTCGCCAGAGTGGATCAGGCGTTCGTTAATTCGAAGTTGAGCCGTTTCCCGAGCGCCGCCGCCGCGCTCGCGAGTGTAGTGAGCGTGAGGCTCGTATCAGTTTCATCCAGCAGGCGGTTCAGCGCTGCGCGACTTGTTTTCATGCGCTTTGCCATCGCCGTTTTGGTGATGTGTTGCGCCGTCATTTCCTGTTCAATTTGCCACGCGATTACCCGCTTGATCGCGGTTGCGGTGGCTTCTTCTAGAATCGCTTCCTCGGCGAGGAAGTCATCGAAATTGCTTCCGATATGTGCGTTTGCCATGATGCACTCCATTGCTTTCTTGGCTTTCTTGGCTTTCTTGGCTTTCTTGGCTTTCTAACTGACTTTCTTTGTTGCTTACGTTTTAAGCTTTTTCGGCTTTCCTGACTTGTTTCAACCTGTCCTTTGCAAGGCCCATATCTTCCTGCGGTGTCGCCTGGGATTTCTTTACGAAGCCGTGCAACAACACTATTTCGCTGCTGACAACAGTGAACATGATTCGAGCGATTCGGCGTGGCAGGCTGATGCGAACCTCCCACAAATCCTTCGCCATCTTGCGGACCAAAGGCATCCCGAGCGGCCAGCCAATTTGCACGGTCTTGGCGTCTTCACCGATCAGCTTGCGATCAACGGCGCCGAGTTCTCTGAGCCAGTCACGCACCGGCTCGGCACCAGCAGTGGTCCGGAAAAACCGGACGGTCAGAACGAGCTTGACGGTGGTCGGCATTTAGGTTGGGTAAGTTTGCGATGCCTTTATTGTACCAAAAATGGTACGTTTTGCAAGATCAAAATGAGGTCCGATGAAGCGGTCACCCACCTTACATGTGTAGGGTTGACCGCTCTTTGTCCTCAGAAATGAGGATGCGGCAAGCTTTCTAATCAGTTAAGTTGTCGCTTAGAGCCGGGGGGCATGACGTCTACACCGAACTCCGATGGCAAGACCGAACGTGCGATAAGAAAAAAAGCCCGCGCGTTCCGCCATACGAAACTGAGAGACTAAGACCCGCCTTGCGCGGGTCTTTTTTTGCCTTGGCGGTGCAAACGCACACGCTTCAACGCAAGCCGATGGCCTCGCTGGTCGACGTGGCCGTGTAGTCATACGGTGGCGACATATTGTCGAGCGGGTTGTTCGGCACGACGCTGCCACCCAGGCTTCGAATCACAGCGCAAACCGCATTGATGCCCGTTTGCAGCGCGCCTTCCACCCATCCGCCGGTAAATGAGCAACTGTCTCCGGCCAGATAGATGAACGGGTCCGTCACAGGCTGATTGCTGTCCTGGAACTGGAAGAACAATTGCTGGCTCTGGGCGTCGCCGCCGGCAAAATTCAGCTTGAACGCGCCGTAATAACCCTGCCGCAAATCCCAGTCGATGGTCTTCACGTAGGTCTGGTAGTCGTTATCGATGGGTACGACATACTGTGCAAACGCTGCATTGGTCTGCGCCAGATCGGCCACGAGCCGCTGCACGCGCCGCTGGTTGTCCCCGAGCGCGAGTTGCTTGATGGCGTCGTCTTCCCACGCGTAACTGAGTAACACGACGCCCGGCGCATTGGGATTATCGGGTGCGTAATCGAGGCAATACACGCCACGGACCAGGGTATCGGTCTGGATATTCGCGGGCAGATTCTCGTCGAGCCAGAATTTCCGCTGCGTCATCACGAACACTTTCGACGAGCTGGTCAGGTGCACGTCATTGACCGCCGAGCACTGCTGCGGGGAGAGCGCCGACGCGGGCGCGGTCAACGCCATGTCGATCTGCATTGCGCGCGTGCTGGCCGTCACGATCACCCGGTCGGCAAACTCGGTCGAACCGTCTGCCAGCGTGAGCATGACACCCTCGCCAGTGCGGGCGATGCGCGAAACCGGCGTGTTGACGACACGCTGCGCAATCGAGAGGCCGCCGAAGACTTGCTGGCTAAACGCCTGCGCCAGCGATTCGATGCCGGCCGGAATGAACAACTGGTCGGTTTCGAGTTCATCGACCATCAGGCGCACGATCTCCAGGAAAGCGACCGGATACATCGGCCCGAGTCCGCCCGAACCGACCCCCAGCGCGCCGAACAGCTCGTAGTCGTCCGGGTTGCGCCATGGTTTGCCGCCGGGAGGATTCGCGCCGCTGAACAGGGTCTGGAGCGCGCTATAGAAACTCTGATTGCCGAACATGTCGATATGCGCCTGCCATGCTGAGCGCGCCGCACCGTACTGTCCGGCGCGCAACAACTCGGTGATGGCCACCGGCGCCAGCAAAGCCGGGCCGGAGGAGGGCGCGAAACCGTCGCTGATGAACGCGGTCCAGCCCGCATGGACCGTCGCAAACATGTCGGGCGGGTTGCCTTTCGCCGGCCACGTATACGTCTGTCCTTGATAACCAAGATTGGTCAGCACTTCGCCGGGATCTGGGAAATTCGAGTTTGCCTCGATGCCGAACTGGTCGAGGTAATGGAACAGGCTGTACTCGCTGGGAGGGAAACGCATGGCGCCCATTTCGGCCAGGAATGCCGGCGCCTGGCTCGTAAAGGGGATGCTGTAGGCGCGCCCGCCAATGCGTTCGGACGCTTCGTACAGCACGACGTTGGACGCGCCGGCGCGCAGCAACTCGTAAGCCGATGCCAGCCCGCTCATGCCCGCGCCGATGATCGCAATCGTCTGGCCGCTCGCCGGCAACGTGCCGAGCACCGGCGACGCTGCCAGGAACGCGCCATAGTCGAACAGGGTGTCGATATAACCAAAGGTCGGTTGCCGGGTTGGAGCAGTTTCACCGGCTGCAATGACAGGTTTGCGGCGACGCAGATTTGGAATGAAGGCCATGCATTTCCCCGTTTGGTAGGAGTCTGGACCGGGTGCCGGCAACTGTAGTCGCCGCCGCCTCGCGATGCATTCAAACGACTGGTCCGTCAACTGAAGTAACGGCGAACTGTTTAACGGCACAAACACAAGAGACTTGAATCGGAAATATCGTCCGTGTAGTCTGCAAGGCGGCATTCCAAAATGTGGGAGGCTTGCGCGTGGCGAAAACGTACGCGAGCCGTTGACCGGGGATCGACCAGCATGTCCGTGAAATGTATTTGACGAGCCGCGAAACCGCTCTGGTTTCCGACATCTTCGCCGTGCTTGCCGACTCACTTCCTGAGCAGCTAATGCGACAGGAAGTGGGCGTTCGCATGCTCAGCTTGCTGCGCGCGGACTACCTCGGGTCGTACGTCTGGGACGACACGAAGAAGGAATTCGTCAATCGTGTTTCGTTCAACATGTCGGAAGACAATCTGTCCGAGTACGAGCAGTACTACCAGTACCGCGATACCGTGACCCCGCGCCTGCAATACTGCCGCGAGGCAGTTCGTGTCAGTAACGTGATTCCGCAGGGCGAGCTGATGCGCACTGAACTGTTCAACGACTTTCTGCGTCGCGACGGTTTGCACTGGGGTATGAACGTCTACGCGTGGGCTGGCGATTCGAACATTGGCGACCTGCGCATCTGGCGCGGCAAACAGAGAGACGATTTCTCCGACCACGACCTCGCCATGGCCGAGTTCATCCGGCCGGCCTTTACCGCTGCACTGGCGCGAGCGCGCGCTGCGGCGGGCATGACGAAGCAGTCCGGACCTCAAGCCAAGCTGATTTCCGAAGACGTGCTGAAGAATCTGACGGCACGCGAACGGGATGTCGTCGGGCTGGTGGTAGAAGGTTTGCTCGACAAGGAAATCGCATTCCGGCTGGGTATCTCCTACACGACGGTCCGCACGCATATTGACCGTTCTTTCCACAAGCTCGGTGTTGGAAGCCGCTCCAAACTCATTCGCGCTGTGCAGACAAACGGGCAGTGAAGCGTTGCGCGATCGAAAATCATTTTTAAAAAACGCGCGCGGACGTGAAGAATAATCTCCGCTGAATGTCCGGCGCAAAATGCGCGCTGGATCGGAACGCGAAAACGGTTAGATAATCGTTTCAACAGACGTCCCTTAAGACATGTCGTTATACAGAAATGTCGGCATTACCGTCATCGCGCAATAAGCGCATGGT
>NZ_JALPRJ010000126.1 GCF_030464885.1 Caballeronia sp. SEWSISQ10-4 2
TTCTTTGCTTCGTTTCTTTGTCGCTTTGGACAAAGAAATGACGTGCCGCCACGCAGAGTGGCTAATAGTGATAAATAGGATAACTAACTTAAACCGACCGCTAACCTGAGCAGCAGCAACCCGGCATCAACTCCGACCACCAGCCCCAAAACCCCCATCCAGAACCCCGAGTGCGAACGAAAACCCACTAGCGATCCCACGGTGCCACCCCACCCATGACATCAACCAGATAATCGATCATCACACGCACACGTGAACTCAAATGCCGGCGGCTAGGATACATCGCGAGCACATCGATATCGGCCATATGAAACGCCGGCATCAGCGCCACTAGCCTCCCCGCCCGCAAGTCATCCCCAATAATGAATGTCGGCTGCCAGATCACCCCCAGCCCGCTAAGCGCCGCCGCGCGCGCCGTATCGCCATTGTTCGTATGCATGTGGCAATTCACACGCACGTTGTGCGGCTTTTCGTCGGCATCCAAAAACTGCCATTCATCACCGCTCGCCGCATACGTATAACCAATACAACGGTGCTCACCCAGGTCCGCCGGCCTCTCAGGCAACCGGCGCCCCGCCAGATAGGCAGGCGCGGCGCATAGCACGTTGCGCGACGCAGCGAGTTTGCGCGCCGCATTGCCCATCGACCCCGCGCGTGAAATGCGAATGGCAAGGTCGTACCCTTCATCGACAATATCCACCACCCGGTCCACCAGCGATACATCCAGCTCCACGTCGGGATAACGCCGCATGAACTCCGGCCATAACGGCGCAAGCTGCAACACACCAAAGCTCAACGGCGCGTTGATCCGCAGCCGTCCACGAGGCTCGACAGTCGACGACGACACCAGCCCTTCGGTCTCCGCAAGGTCATCGAGTATGGCAACGCAGCGCTCGTAAAGCGCCTCGCCACCCGACGTCAGCGACAAGCGCCGCGACGTCCGGTTCAGCAGCCGCGTCCCCAGATGCGCCTCCAGTTCAACGATATAACGCGTCACGTTGGCGGGCGACGTGTCGAGTGCATCGGCGGCGCGCGTGAAGCTGCCGCGCTTCACCACCGCCACGAAAACCTCATAAGCGCGCAAGCGATCCATCGGACGTCTCCGCTGCAGGATCGGCCGATCCTGGAGTCAAGATTCACAAAAACTGAACAATGAGACCATCTTCCGTGCCTGTTCGCAAGCTTCCGCTGCGCTTACATTGCATCACATGGACCGGGGCATCGGGCGCCGGACACGCTGAACAGAAACGGAGAAACATCATGAATCGACTCACAGGAAAGGTTGCAATCGTCACGGGCGCAAGCGCCGGCATCGGCCGCGCCACAGCAAAATTGTTCGCGGCGGAAGGCGCAAAAGTGGTCGTGGCAGCACGCCGCGCGGCCGAACTGGAAACGCTGGTGGCCGAGATCAGAGCCGACGGCGGCGAAGCCGTGTATCTCGCGGGTGACGTGCAATCGGAAGACTACGCAAAGGCCGTCGTGGCGCTGGCCATCGAAAAATTCGGCCGCCTCGACGTCGCTTATAACAACGCCGGCACGCTCGGCGAAATGGGACCGTCCACCTCCGTTTCGGTGGAAGGATTCAACAACGCCCTTGCCACCAACCTGACGAGCGCGTTCCTTGGCGCAAAACACCAGATCCCCGCGATGCTCGCAAACGGCGGCGGTTCGGTCATCTTCACGTCGACCTTCGTCGGTTATTCATTTGCATTCCCCGGCACGGCGTCGTATGCGGCGAGCAAGGCCGGCCTGATCGGCCTCACGCAAGCGCTCGCTGCCGAGTACGGCGCACAAGGCATCCGCGTGAACGCAGTGCTGCCCGGCGCCGTCGATACGCCGATGTATCGCGACATGAACGACACCGCCGAATCGCAAGCCTTCATCACCAACCTGCACGCGTTGAAGCGCGTTGCTACGCCGGAAGAACTCGCGCGCTCGGTGCTGTATCTCGCCTCCGATGACTCCTCGTTCGTCACCGGCACGGCGTCACTAGTGGACGGCGGCGCTTCCATCACACGCACGTAAATTTGCTTCTATCGATTACTGGAAAAACATCATGACCCGACTCAACGGCAAACGTACTTTGATCACCGGCGGCACCAGCGGTATCGGCCTGGAAACAGCCAAACAATTCTTAGCGGAAGGCGCTCGTGTCATTGTGACGGGCACGAACCCGGCGACTATCGAAGCGGCGCAAGCGGAACTCGGCCCGAACGTGATCGTGCTGAGCGCCGATGCAGGCAATGTCGACGATCAAAAGCGGCTCGCCGCTCACGTTGCCGAAACCTTCGGCCAGCTCGACGTGCTTTTCGTCAATGCAGGCGTAGTCGGCTTGCGTCCGGTTGACCAATGGACCGAAGCGGACTTCGACCGGTCCTTCGCGGTCAACCTGAAAGGGCCGTATTTCCTCATCCAGGCGCTGCTGCCTGTGTTCGCAAAACCCGCGTCCATCGTCTTCAACGGCTCGATCAACGCGCGCATCGGCATGCCGAATTCGAGTGTTTATGCCGCCACCAAAGCGGGACTGATTTCGTTGGCGCGGACCTTGTCGGGCGAGTTGATATCGCGTGGAATCCGCGTGAATGTGGTGAGCCCGGGACCGGTCACCACGCCCATCTACGGCAAGCTTGGGATGACGAAGGAACAACTCGACGGCGTCGCCGAAAGCATCCGCAGCCAGATTCCGGTTGGCCGCTTCGGCGAACCGGTCGAGATTGCGAAAGCGATCGTGTTCCTCGCCTCCGATGAATCGAGCTTCACCGTCGGCAGCGAATTGGTCATCGACGGCGGGATGAGCAATCTGTAAAACGCTCATGCCGGACCGGCCGGGGGATCGCGTTGCCATAGGTTTCTTCGATCCGCCGGTCCTGCCCGGCCGGCGAAAATTGCCCGCACTTGGTCATCTGGCGCATGGCGGCGGTAAAACCCGACATAGCACCGGGGTCTTCCAAACGGTAAAACGTGGAACAATGACGGCTTCATGACTTCGCTACATGCATCTGGAGCCTTCGATGAGCGCCACGCGCAACTCCCCCAACGCGTCTTCGGACATCCAGGATCACGCTGATCAGGCCGATCGTCCGAGCCGCGAAGAAGCCGAAGCCGCCGTTCGCGTTCTGATCCGCTGGGCTGGCGACGACCCTTCCCGCGAGGGTCTTGTCGATACCCCTTCGCGCGTGATCCGGTCCTACGAAGAGTTTTTCGCAGGTTATACGCAGAATCCGCACGACATCCTGGCACGCACTTTTTCCGAAGTGCAGGGTTACGACGAGATGATCGTGCTCAAGGACATTCGCTTCGAAAGTTATTGCGAACATCACATGGTGCCGATCATCGGCCGCGCGCACGTGGCGTATCTGCCGCGTGAACGGGTTGTGGGCATCTCTAAGCTGGCGCGTCTGGTGGATGCCTTCGCCAAGCGTCTGCAGATCCAGGAGAAGATGACCGCGCAGATCGCCGATACGCTCGAAGAAGTCCTGCAGCCGCTAGGCGTTGGCGTGATCCTGGAAGCCACGCATCAATGCATGTCGACGCGCGGCGTGCATAAAGCGGGGGCGTCGATGGTGACATCGCGGATGCTGGGTACGTTCCGCGACGACCCCTCCACGCGCCGCGAATTCCTCTCTATCGTCGGACATTCGAGCGGCTTCAGCGTATCGAATAGCTGAGCTGGATCAGAAGCTCACGCGCCGCGGCCTTCATCGGCCGCGTCGCCTTCGCCGCCTTCGCGAATCTTGCCCTGCGAGACATTGCTGCCCGGCGGCACGCTATGCGTGAGCCACACGTTGCCGCCAATCACCGAGCCACGCCCGATGGTCACGCGCCCGAGAATGGTCGCGCCGGCATAGATCACCACGTGGTCTTCCACCACCGGATGCCGCGCGTTGCCCTTCACCAGCACGCCGTCGTTGCCTGCAGGAAAACTCTTCGCGCCCAGCGTCACCGCCTGATACACACGCACGTGTTGACCGATCACCGCCGTCTCTCCGATCACCACGCCCGTCCCGTGATCGATGAAAAAACTCGGCCCGATCGTCGCGCCCGGATGGATGTCTATACCTGTAGCCGAGTGCGCGATCTCATTGATGAAACGCCCCAGCAAGGGCACGCCAAGCTTGTGCAACGCATGCGCCAGACGATGATGCGTCATGGCCCAGATGCCCGGATAACACAGCAGGATCTCCGTGATGTGCTGCGCAGCGGGGTCTCCCGCGAACGCGGCCTGGATGTCGCTCACAAGCAGCGCGCGAATGGCGGGCAACTGCGTGCCGAATTCACGCGCGAGCTCGAACGCATGCGTGCCGAGTTCGGCGTCGCTCAGGTCATGGTTCTCCGGCAGGAAACGCAAGGCTCGCCGGATCTGTTCGGAGAGCAGGCGCAAGGTGCTCTCGAGCGTGTGGCCGACGTAATAATCCACGCTTTCGGCGGTCAGGTCGGCGGCGCCGTAATGCGTGGGAAACAGCGCCGAGCGCAGCCCGTTGACGATCTTCACGATCACTTCACGCGACGGCAGTTCGCGGATTCCAAGCGGATGGCGCGTGCGATGCAACTGCTCGCGCGACGCCCGCAAGTCGGCCACGATCTTGTCGAGACCAAATTCGTGGGAGGGAGATTGAGCTTCTGTGGAATCAGTCTTGGGCATATCGAGGCTTGGGCGGATGACGCCGCGTTGAGCGGCACGATCTAAACGATGCCCCGAGATTAACCGTTTTTCTGCAAGACCGCCGCCTGTGCTGGAAACGTGCTCAGACGCGCTCAGGACTTGGGATCGACCTTCACGTGGCTGGCATCGATCCATCGGACTGCCCAGTCGCGAGCGTGCGCGATGGCTTCGTCGGCGTTGCCAAAGCGCAGGTCGGCAGGGAAAAAACGATTGGCGACCAGTTCACCGTCGCTCGATCGCGAGATGACCACGTAAGGCTGGTAACGGCCGTCGCCCTGGCGTGCCGGCGCACAATTGAGTAAATAGCCGCGATGTGAAAATGCAGCGTCTAATTGCATGAGTCACCCTGATTTTAAGTGCCTCGCTTGATTCGCGATGGTCGTCTCCCGTTCGCTTGAAACGCGCGAATCCGGCAAGCGGCACGAGGCCGTCCGGTGACGCACGCTGCCCTCGCGAACAACAAATCATACTCTTGAGAAAACCCTCGTTGGGCCGAAAAAAATCAATTCGGCTTAGAACATTTACTGATGTTTTATCCCGCGGTTTATTCCAACCTGGTTTTATGCACCGGAATGTTTCTTGCGTGATGTTTCTTTATTGAACCGAAATGAGGCGGAGCAAAAATGGATAACGCACCGAACAACCAATCGCAGGAGGAGCAAACGAAGCGCGCCGCCGACAGCCTGCTGAAGAAGCCTGAAACCGAAACCGTTAAAGCCAGGCCCAGCGATGTGGCGGCGGCAGCGGCGGGACACGAAGTTGGGCTCGGACAAGCGGGCGGTGGAGCACCGGATTCATCGCTGCAGCATGCCGGGCCGCTCGGCAAAACCGATGTCGCGCCTCGGGCAATCGACGTTCTTAACGACCAAACGCTGGATGATACAGTCGACGCCGACGGGAAAAATAGAGACGCCACGCGCGACGAAGTGCTGATCATGCGTCATCCCGACGCGTTTGTCGGCGTGAATGCATCGCTTGTGAATGCACGCTATGAACAAGGCGATGGCCTGGGCGGTTTCGATAGCCGCCCTGCGCGTAACGGCCTCGCGCTGGCATTAGAGGAAGGCTTCAGTGTTGTCGATAAAGGCATGGTCGCGCCAGACGTGGAGGAAGTGGAACGGCAGTATGAATTCGTGGATCGCGATCCCCGCGGTTACAGCTTGCGAGGACGCAAGCACTTCGCCATCAATCATGTCAGGCCGTCGCGCCTGATCGAAATCCAGCGCCGCGAAAAATGACAGGACGCAACTAGAAGAACGCGACGTCGGCCAGTTGAAAGACTACAAGCCGCACGAATTTCCGTGCGGCTTGCCTCGTTCAGGTTGGCTCCTGGCCGGTAGACTGTGTAAAGCCTGCCATCGCGTGCAGTATCGTTGCAATGTCGTGGCGTCGTGCGCAGAGATTTGAACCCGAAGCCAACAAAGGCGAATTGGCCTTTCTTCAGGCAAATAGCCGTCGCCATGGGTTCGAAGGAATTGAAAGCAAGCGATGTTCCGAGCGTCGAAGCAATCTGGCATAACCCATGCATAAGCCTCCCGCGTATCACACAAATGCAAGACGAATGCAGCACGATGCATCGCAAAAGCTAAGCGACCGGGGACCGGCATGAACTCAACCAACACGTATCCGAACGACACCGTACGACCCACGCGCGGCGTGCGCCGACCATGGCGCGAAAAGGCCCTGTTCGCTGCACTGATCTGTCTTGGCGTTGCGTATGCCTTGTCATGGGCCGAGATGGGATTGGCGCTGATCGCGGGTCCCGGCGAGCCCGTTGCCGCACTGGTTGCATCGCGTGCGTTGATGGGCGGCTTGTATGTCTGCGTGGCGTTCCGCCTGCAATGGGCGCGCTGGATCACCGTCGTGCTCGGATTCGCGTCGGTCGTGCTGGTCGCGCCCATGCTCGGCGGCGAATGGCGGGCCTTCCCCGCCGCGGCGCTGGTGACCGGCGCGGTGCTCGTGTGCAAGCTGGCGGCATCGATCTTCCTGCTCTCGCCGGACGCGGCGCACCGGACTCGCTGAGATGACCCCTCGGGGCGCTTGTTCAAGCGGCCCGTAAAACGCACAATGAGAGCCCATTTCCTCTTCGATGAGCCTCTCATGAAAATTGCCGTCATTGGTGCAACCGGCACAGTAGGCCGCGCCGTCTTCTCCGAATTCCAGCCGCGTCACGACGTCATCGAAATCGGTGCTACCCGTGGCGCGCATCGCGTCGACCTGACGAAGATCGACAGCATCCATGCGCTGTTCAAATCGATTGGTCAGGTCGATGCCATCGTGGCCGCCGCCGGGCATGTGCACTTCGGCGAACTCTCGCAGATGACCCCCGAGCAATTCCGTATCGGCCTCGACGACAAACTCATGGGTCAGGTCAATCTCGTGCTGGTTGCGCAACAATATCTGAACGACGGCGGCTCGTTCACGCTGACAAGCGGGATCGTGGGCGACGAGCCGATCAAATACGGCGCAAGTGCTGCAGCGGTGAACGGCGCGATTGAAGGTTTCGTGCGAGGCGCCGCGATCGAATTGCCGCGCGGCCTGCGTATCAACGTCGTGAACGCGACCATGCTGGAAGAAGCGCGTGAAGCGTTCGGCCCGTACTTTCGCGGCTTTGAAGCGGCCTCCGGTGCGCGCGTTGCGCTGGCGTACAGCCGCAGTGTAGAAGGCCTTGAAACCGGCCGTATCTACAAGGTGCGTTGATGGTGACAGAATGGTCGAGAGATGATTATCGCGTCACGACTGACATCGGCACATTCGACTTCAATGTCGTGCATCGCTACTTGAGCGAGGTCGCGTACTGGTCACCCGGCATCTCGCGCGAGAAGGTCGAGCGCGCCGCAAGACATTCGCTGGCGTTCGGCCTGTTCCATCACGACGCGCAGATCGGTTATGCACGCGCGATCACGGATACCGTGAGCTTCGCGTATCTCGCCGATGTATTTGTGCTTCCAGGCCGTCAACGCGACGGCCTGGGCACATGGCTGGTGGAATGCGTGCTGGCGCATCCGGATTTGCAGGGCTTGCGCAAGATGTTGCTGACGACCACAAGCGCTCACACGCTATACGCTCGATTCGGTTTTGTCGTGCCTGCCCAGCCGGAAAAGCTGATGGAAAAACGCGCGCCGGGGTGAGACCGGAATGAGGCCTCAGCCGCCGCTCACGCCTTGCGTGTTGACGTAAAGCGAGTACAGGCCGTGACTCGCCGCCATGAACAAGCGATTGCGATAACGGCCGCCGAAACACACATTGGCGCAACGCTCGGGCAACGCGATATGTCCTATGGCTTCACCCTGCGGCGTAAAGATCCTGACGCCGTCCAGCTCGTCGCTGCCCATGCCCCAGCCGCACCACAGGTTGCCGTGCACATCGACGCGAAAACCGTCGGGCGTGCCCTGCTCCGCGTCGATCAGCTCACGCTGGTTCGTCAGCGTATGGCCATCGCTTGCAACATCGAAGGCGAGGATCTTGCGCGGCGCCGCACGCGAATCGACGATATAAAGCACCGACTCGTCCGGTGAAAACGCCAGTCCGTTCGGGCCAATGAGTGTGTCGGTCATCATCGTGATCTCGCCGCTCTTGCCATCCACGCGATACACCGCCGGCTTCAGCACCGACTCCTTGTGCTCGCCTTCATAGAAGCCGTCGATACCGAAGGTCGGATCGCTGAACCAGATGGAGCCGTCGGATTTCACAATCACGTCGTTCGGTGAATTGAGCGGCTTGCCGTTGTACTGATCGGCAAGCGCGGTGATCGACCCGTCGTATTCGGTGCGCGTCACGCGGCGCGTGAGATGCTCACAGGTGACGAGCCGTCCTTCGCGGTCGCGGGTGTTGCCATTGGCATTGTTCGAGGGCTTGCGGAACGTGCGGACCTCGCCCGTTTCTTCGTCCCAGCGCAGCATGCGGTTGTTCGGGATGTCGCTCCATACCAGCGTGCGGCTGTCGCCAAACCAGACCGGGCCCTCCGACCAGCGAGCCCCCTGATACAAACATTCAACCGATGCCATGCCGAGACGCAACGCGTTAAAGCGCGGATCGAGTACACGGACGGCGGGATCGGGATAACGGCGCTCCATCTGTTTTCATCTCCTTGTTTGATTCATCTTTAATTGGGTCCGAGCTCGCCATCGCGCAGACGCCACAGGCTCAGCGGATTGTCGTCCTGAAGGGCCAGCGGCAGCAATGCCGACGGTAGATCCTGATAACACACCGGCCGCAGGAATCGTTCGATCGCCATCGCGCCGACCGATGTCGCGCGACTATCGGAGGTGGCGGGATACGGACCACCATGCACCATGGCATACGATACTTCAACGCCCGTCGGAAAGCCGTTCGCGAGAATCCGGCCGGCCTTGCGTTCGAGGATGGGCAAGAGGCGGCGTGCCAGCGGGACGTCGTCGCTTTCCATTTGCAGCGTCGCCGTCAACTGGCCTTCAATACGCCTCGCGAGGTCGAGCATCTCGTCTTCGCTCCGGCAAATCACGATCAGCGATGTCGGTCCGAAAATCTCGTCCTCGAGTTGCGGCGTGTCGAGGAATTTCTCGGCGCTGACGGTATAAAGCGCGGGCAACGCAGCACATGACGCAGCGGATTCGGCGCCGGTCGCGACTCGCTCGACGCCAGACTGATCGCGTCGCGCGATGCCCTCCCCATACGCCGCAGCGATACCCGGGGTCAGCATCGTCTGAGCGCCCTTCTTTTCGAATGCGCTCACCGCGTAATCAATAAACGCTTGCAGATGCGGCCCTTCCAGCGCCAGCACGAGACCTGGATTCGTGCAGAACTGGCCGACCCCGAGCGTCACCGAATCGACGAACCCATTTGCCAGCGATTCAGCCCGCGCCGCCAACGCGCCCGGCAGCACGAAGAACGGGTTGATACTGCTCATCTCGGCGAACACGGGGATCGGCTCGCGCCTTTTAGTCGCGATCTCGATTAACGCAAGACCGCCACGTCGCGAGCCCGTAAAGCCGACCGACTTGATGGCCGGATGCGCTACCAGCGCTTCTCCTATGGCGTTGCCCGCGCCGACTACCAGCGAAAACACGCCTTCGGGCAAACCTGAATCGGCCACTGCTTTTTGAATGGCACGCCCAACCAGTTCCGAGGTACCGAGATGCGCCGGATGCGACTTCACCACCACCGGGCAGCCAGCGGCGAGCGCCGCAGCCGTGTCGCCACCGGCGACCGAAAACGCCAGCGGAAAATTGCTGGCACCGAACACGGCAACCGGTCCGACGGGAATCTTCTGCAAACGCAAGTCGGGACGCGGCAAGGGCTTGCGTTCGGGCTGCGCAGAATCGAGCGTGGCGGCAAGCCAGCGCCCTTCACGCACGAGCGACGCGAACAGTTTCAGTTGCCCGACCGCACGGGCACGCTCGCCTTCGAGCCGCGCTTTCGGCAACGCGGATTCGGCTTGTGCGCGTTCGATCAGCGTGTCGCCGAGTTCAACGATGTTGTCCGCAATCGCTTCCAGAAACTGCGCCCGCGTTTCGAGCGCTGCCAGCCGATAAGTATCGAACGCCTGCTCGGCCAGATCGGCCGCACGGGCGACTTCCTTCGCGCCGCCACCGCCAAAAGCGGGCTGCAGGTCGACGCCGCGCGCCGGATCGAAGGCATGCAGCGTGGCGTCTTTCCCGCGTACCGCCGCGGCACCGATCAACATTTCTCCGGTGATCTGCATGTGAATTCTCCTGAAAGCAGCGCGTCTCGCAGGCAGCGATCTACGCAGTGGGTGACAAAAACAAACCAGGCTGCACGAGGCGCAAGAGACCCCGCTTTTTGCCGTGGACTGCCGTTCCGCACGGAAAGTTTCAGGCCGGCGGCGCTCATGATGCGCGACCGGTATGACGATACGGCGTGATCCATTCCAGGCCGTCGGAGGTGCCCGCGCGCGGCCGGTACTCGCAGCCGATCCAGCCGCTATAACCCAGGGAATCGATGAGATCGAATAGGTACGGATAATTCACTTCGCCCGTATCGGGCTCGTTCCGGTACGGTACGCCCGCAATCTGGATATGGCCGATACCCGCGTTGCGCCGTTTCATGTCGCGGCGAAGCTTGACGGCGAGATCGCCTTCCACGATCTGGCAGTGATAACAATCGAACTGGACTTGCAGGTTCGGCGCGCCGATCTCTTCGCAGATAGCTTGCGCCTCGTCCTGCCGGTTTAGAAAGAAGCCGGGCATGTCGCGCGTATTGATCGGTTCGATCACGATGGTGACGCGCGCCGCCCACGCCATGCTCGCGGCCAGCGCGAGATTCTTCACATACACGTCGCGGTGCTGTTCGCGTGATTGCTGCGGTCCGATCAGTCCCGCCATCACATGCAGCCGGTCGTTGCCCAGCGCCGCGGCATAGTCGAGCGCAATCTCGATGCTGCGTTTGAATTCTTGCTCGCGTCCCGGCAGCGAAGCGAGACCGCGTTCGCCACCGGTCCAGTCGCCCGGCGGCGCGTTGAACAGCACCTGCTTCAAGCCGTTATCCACGAGCTGGGCCTTGATCTCGGGCGGCGGAAATTCATAGGGAAACAGGAATTCGACCGCCCTGAAACCATCACGCGCCGCCGCGCCGAACCGGTCGAGGAACGCGTGCTCGTTGTACATCATGGTGAGGTTGGCGGCGAAGCGCGGCATGATGAACCTCCTGCTGGTCGGGGTAATGCCCAGACGCTGTCACTCAGGCGAGTGGACGTCGCCGGAGCGGTGCACAAGACCCAGTGCGCAACTCTCGCGCCCGGTTTCCGCGCTGCCCGTTTCCCCGTTTCAAAACGATGATATTCACGGACCCAGCGCCGGCGAATGATCGGTAAAAACCCTCGTCACGGTGAGACGGAATGGTCGATCAGCGCGAAGGCATCGCGAATTTCAGATATATTTTTCGGGCGCACGACTCGCGCGACTTCGGTGCCGTTGTCCAGGAAGATCAGCGTGGGCCAGAGTTTGACCCGGAAAGACCGGCCGAGCGGACGGCCGCTGCCGTCCTCGATCTTCAGATGCCTGACGTCCGCGTGATCCTGGAAAACTTCCGCAATCAGCGGCTGCGCAGCGCGGCAATAGCCGCACCAGGAGGTGCCGAACTCGATCACCGTCGGTCCCTGCAATGCATCGATATCCGCACGCGGCGGCGCCGTCCGTTCGAATTCCATGGTCATCGGCATCAGCTTTTTCTCCTCGAAGCGCAATTCCAGCCATTCTATTCAGCAACGGCCTGACGCGCTTGACGTGACCTTTGCGTGATCGTGGCAAACCGGCGGGCTCTTGCCCGCAGAAGACTCAGCATTGCCTAGAACTGCCCGAACCCCGTCAGCCCGATCAGGCTGCCCGCCGCCAGCAACCATAGCGGATGCAGTTTTGTCTTGAACGACAGCCACGCAATCACCGCCGTGATGGCCGTGAGTACCCATTGGGTGTCCGACGCTTCGGCAATCAACGCCGCGCTCGCCGCGATCAGGCCGGCCGTCATGGGGACGAGGCCGAGTTGAACAAATCGTCGCCACGGATGCGCCTTGAAGCGCTCCCAGGCGTGCATCGCGGCAACGGTCATCACCGACGACGGACCGAACTTTGCAATGGACGTCACGATCACGCCCGGCCAGCCGGCCACATGCCAGCCGACCAGCGTCACGATCATCATGTTCGGTCCGGGCGCCGCTTGCGCCAACGCGAACAACGCGGAGAAATCCGCCTTCGACATCCACTGATGCACCTCGACCACCTGCCGCTGCATCTCGGGCAGGATGGTATTGCCGCCGCCGAATGCGAGCAGCGAAAGCTGGCTGAAAATGGCTGCAAGCGAAACGAGATCGTGATTAATCGCACTCACCGCTGCACCTCGCGGTTCGCCTTCGACGCGATGAAAATCGACACCGGCGTGAGCACGAGCATGACCGGCAACAAGGGCAAACGCAGCAGCGCGATAGCAACGAACGCCAGCGCTGCGATGGCCGCCATCGACAGTTTGCGCCGCAGCGGCCACGCCACCTTGATCGCCATCGACACCAGCAAACCCGCCGCCGCAGCAGCCAGTCCTGCGAATAAATGGCGGATATGCGGGTCCTGGTGAGTGCGCTGATACAGCACGCCGAGTCCGATCACGATCAGCGAAGGCCCGCCGATCAGCCCCAGCAAACCAGCCAGCGCGCCGGTTACGCCGCGAAATTTCATGCCGATTGCAACCGACAGATTGATCACGTTGCCGCCCGGCAGAAACTGGCACAGGCCGAGCAGATCGGTGAATTCGTCGGAGCTGAGCCACTTGCGCCGCTCGACGATCTCTCGCCGTGCAAGCGGCAGCGCGCCGCCGAACGCGGTCAGCCCGAGCGTCAGGAAACCAATAAAAATTTCCGCGACGGTGGGCGAAGCGAGAGGCTCTTGCAAGGCATGTTCATGCATGGTTCGGCGAACGTGGCTTTTGGAAAGCGCAAAGCGTAACGCTTTATGGCTGCTGCTTCAAAGCATTGAACCCGGCATGGGGTTCTTTTAGGCGACGAGACGCGATGCCGGCACACCCTCCGGCACCCATCCCGTCGTCATCGCGGGTTTTGTCTTACGAAGCCTTCACGCCGCCACGTTCGCGACGCGATTCGTAAGCTTTCAAATGCGTGTAGGCCGTCGAGAGGATCGGCGTTTTTACCGCGCCTTGTACGCCTTTGGCGCGCGCGATCAGATCGCCCACCACATGGTCTGCTTCGATCCGCGCGCCGCTTTCCAGATCGCGCAGCATGGAGGCGGTGATCGTGGAGCCGGTCTCGGTGAACGTCGCGTGGGCGCGCGCGACGACCGCTTCTCCCGGCGTAAAGCCGTTTGCCGTTGCGATGGCGCGGGCTTCATCGAAGAGATCGAGGATCAGTTTCTGGCCGCCCGGCGCCGCGATGATGTCGCCGACCGGCGCACGCATCAGGCACGTGCCGGCCGCGAGCGTTGCGAGGAACACCCACTTTTCCCACATTGACTGGATGATGTCGGGACTCGCGGCGGCGTCGAAATTCGCGCCCGACAACTGCGCCGAGATGGCTTCGATGCGCGCCGGGATACCGCCCGCACGCTCGCCGAACGCCATGGAATGCACGCTGTTCAAGTGAACCACCGTGCCGTCCGCGTCCAGCGTCACGGCGGCGATGCATTGCCCCCCGAGCACGCGGTCCGCGCCGAATTGCGCTTCGAGCACGTCCAGGTGATGCATGCCGTTGAGCATCGGCAGGATGGCGGTGTTGGGTCCGACCGAGGTTTTTATCGACTCGATTGCGCCGTCAAGATCGTAAGCCTTGCAGCTGAGCAGGATCAGGTCGAACGGCTCGCGCACGTCTTTCGCCAGCACGACGGGCGGTTTTGCTATCGACAGATCGCCGTTCGGGCTGCGTATGTTGAGGCCCGTTTGTGCGAGTTGCGCGGCACGCCGTTCGCGCACGAGAAACGTCACGTCGCGGCCAGCGTCGAGTAACCGCCCGCCGAAGTAGCCGCCTATTGCGCCTGCACCCACCACCAGAATCCGCATGTCCTGCTCCTTGCATTTAGTCTGATCAGAACGCCGGCCGCGAGTAGCGGCCGCCTTGATTTACGCTTGCCTTGATTTACGCTTGCCAGACGCCGTACCCGGCTTCCCGCAAGCCGATTGCCAATTCCACTTCCATCTCCCGCGCGCCTTCGTACGGCATCGGGTTATACAGTTCGTAGAGCCGCGGCAACAGGCGCAGCCCGAATTCCCGCGCATACCGGTTCGACTGGATGCCCGCTTTGTGTTTGTCGAAACGAACGTCCGGATCGATGCCCGTCATGCCCACGTACACGAACGGCATGCCCAGCACGTAGTCCGGATTCGCGCGCCGGAAACGCGCTTCGTTCCAGACCGTATCGGCGAGTTCGATCACGTAGACGTGGTAATGATGGGATTTTGGGTGAGTCTTCTTCCGAAGCGCCATGCGGTTGCCCTGTTTTTTCTCCTGGTCGAAGCGAGTCGCGCCGCGCCTGAAACGGGCTGCGGACGCTCATTCTAGACCGGTGCCCAATGTGCTGCCCGCGCGCTGCCCGGTCGTGCGCGAGCGTGCGATGTCTGCCAGCCCCGTGTCAAAGTGGTAATCTCGCTCCGTCTGCGCGTTCCGCGCGGCGTTCACGCGAGGAAGCCAGCCGGGCTGCGGAAACGTGTGTTTTCCGTGCCGCTTTTGCCAGCGTTTCCTTGCGCGAAAGCCTGTCCGGAACGCCGTCACGGGCACCGCCCCAATTGACAAATCGCATCCGTCGCGTGTGCAGCCACGAGCCTCCCGCGCTTCGGTCATTCGGAGAGAAACATGAGCAAACAAGCAATCGGCGTTGTCGGCCTCGCCGTCATGGGACGCAACCTGGCGTTGAACATTGAGAGCCGCGGGCATGCGGTTTCCGTGTACAACCGCAGCCGCGAGAAAACCGACGACCTGATGGCCGAGCATCCCGACAAGAAGCTTGTGCCTTCGTACACGCTGGAAGAATTCGTCGACTCGCTCGAAAAACCGCGCCGCATCCTGCTGATGGTCAAGGCCGGCCAGGGCACCGACGCCACCATCGACTCGCTGCGTCCGCTGCTCGACAAGGGCGACATCCTGATCGACGGAGGCAACACCCATTTCACCGATACCATCCGCCGCAACACCGACCTCGCGAAGTCGGGGTTGCACTTCATCGGCACCGGTGTATCCGGTGGTGAAGAAGGCGCGTTGAAAGGTCCGTCGATCATGCCGGGCGGCCAGAAAGAAGCTTACGATTTAGTCGCCCCGATCCTCACCGAGATCGCCGCGAAAGCGCCGGATGGCGAGCCGTGCGTGGCGTACATGGGACCGGATGGCGCGGGACATTACGTGAAGATGGTGCACAACGGGATCGAGTATGGCGACATGCAGTTGATCGCCGAAAGTTACGACGTGCTGAAGCGCGTGGCGGGCTTGACGAATGAAGAGCTGGGTAAGGTTTATGTCGAGTGGAACAAGGGTGAACTGGATAGTTACCTGATCGAGATCACCTCGAAGATTTTCTCGAAGAAGGATGAGGAAACGGGCAAGTATCTCGTCGATGTGATCCTGGATCGCGCCGCGCAAAAAGGCACGGGAAAGTGGACGAGCCAGAACGCGCTTGATCTCGGCGCACCGTTGCCGCTGATTACGGAAGCTGTATTTGCGCGCGTGCTGTCTTCGCTTAAGGATCAGCGCGTTGAGGCGAGCAAGCAGTTGACGGGACCGTCGCCGAAGTTCGATGGTGACCGCGATGCGTTCGTGGAAGCTGTGCGGCGTGCGTTGTTCCTGAGCAAGATTGTTTCGTATGCACAGGGGTTTGCGCAGTTGCGTGCGGCGTCGGAGGAGTACAAGTGGGATCTGCAGTATGGGCAGATCGCGAAGATCTTCCGGGCGGGTTGCATCATCCGTGCGGGCTTTTTGCAGAAGATCACGGACGCTTACAAGACCAACGCCGACTTGCATAACCTGCTGCTCGATCCGTATTTCAGCGACATTGCGACGAAGTATCAGGGCGCATTGCGGGATGTAGTTGTAGCGGCTGTGAAGGCGGGTGTGCCGGTGCCGGCGTTCTCGTCGGCGGTGGCTTATTACGATAGTTACCGGTCGGAGACGCTGCCGGCGAATCTGGTGCAGGCACAGCGCGATTTCTTCGGCGCGCATACGTTCGAACGCGTGGACAAGAAGGGAAGTTTCCACGCGGATTGGTCGTAAGGGGCGCTGGCGCTGGTGGACGAGGTTTGGGTTTGAGGTCCATCAGCGCCAGGGGGGTTTTGTTCGCACTCGGGCGGGGGTGGTGCTGGGTTGGTGCTTTTGGTGTTAGTGGTCGGGGGTGGTGTTGGGTTGCTGCTGCTTAGGCCTGCGGTCGGTTTAAGTTAGTTATTCTATTTATCA
>NZ_JALPRJ010000127.1 GCF_030464885.1 Caballeronia sp. SEWSISQ10-4 2
TTTTTCGCCGTTGTGTTGGAAAAAGAAATGAAGTGCCGCCACGCACAGTGGCTAAAAGTGATAAAAAATACACCCCCCTAACTCACGCAGACCACCACGG
The DNA here is from genome assembly GCF_030464885.1 of Caballeronia sp. SEWSISQ10-4 2. Lineage (GTDB taxonomy): Bacteria > Pseudomonadota > Gammaproteobacteria > Burkholderiales > Burkholderiaceae > Caballeronia. The sequence goes on from NZ_JALPRJ010000127.1 coordinate 101, forward strand.
CCGAGAGCACCACCCCGGCATCCCCCCCGACCACTAGCCCCAAAACCCCCATCTACCCCCCGACCACTTCAGCTTCATCCAGCCTGTTCAACCGGCGTCACCTCCAGCTCCAGCTTTTGCGAACCGCGCAACACCGTGACCTTCACCGCCCGGTCGATCCGCGAAACATCCAGCGCGCGCTGCAAGCTATCAACGCTATCCACCGCGAGCGTATCGACGGCAACGATTCTATCGTCGGTACGCAATCCGCCAAGCGCAGCCGGGCTCGCCTTCACGACCTCCATCACATGCACGCCGCTCGCCGCCGGCAGGTCGAAATAACGCTGCACGCGCCGTGAGATAGGCGACGTCGTGCCAGCCACGCCGATGTACGCACGCCGCACGCGACCATGCGCGAAGAGCTGCATGATGACCCACTTGGCGGTATCGATGGCCGTCGCGAACGAGATCGCCTGCGCACCGGCAATGATCGCGGTATTCACACCAATCACGTGACCCGCCGAGTTAATCAGCGGGCCGCCCGAGTTGCCGGGATTCAGCGCGGCGTCGGTCTGGATGACATCGTAAATCATGCGTCCGGAGTTGGACCGCAGCGACCGTCCGAGCGCCGAGACCACGCCGGTCGTGACCGTCTGCGCAAGGCCGAGAGGGTTCCCCACGGCGATGGCGATCTGCCCGACACGCAGCTTGCCGGATTCACCCAGCTCGACGTGCGGCAACGCGTCGGCCGAGCCGATGCGCAGCACCGCGAGGTCGCTGTCCGGATCGTCGCCGACGAGATCGGCGTCGAATTTCGCGCCGTCCGCAAGCGTCACGCGGATATGCGTCGCGCCATGCACGACATGGCTATTCGTCAGCAGATAACCGTCGGGCGTGAAGAGGAAACCCGAACCGGTGCCGCCGCGCGCACCGCGGCCGTTTTTGTCGCCCGGCAAACGCCGTTCGACCGAGATAAAGGCAACCGCCTGCTGCACCCGCTCGAGCGCGCTGATGACGGTTTGGGAATAAGCGTCAAGAAGGGCGTCGTCGCCGAGCGGGCTTGCGAGGGCGGGTTCGGCGGGACCGCGTGAGAGGTCATCGATGAATTGGGGACGGCTTCCCATGATCGAGCTCCGGATAAATGGATGATGAGATGCGGGATAACCGGCGCAATTTCAAGTCCGCTCCACGCGGCTGGAAGCGCACGGCTGCCTCAGCATTTCCGCTGCAATGGATATCACGATTGATCGTTTAGTGCAGGACGCGCGCGTTGCTAACATGGTCGGCTGCTTTCCATTCAGCCGTAGCTAAACGATGAGCTCCCATAAATCCTCGCCTTCACCCGGCCGCCGGCGTCCTTGTCCGTCGATGAGGTCTAGACGGTGAGCGCGTTCCTGTCGAATCAGAACGGTTTCGTACCATCCGATACGCGGCTCGACGCGCAATCGCTACCCAAAGTAAAGATGCCAAACCGTGACGGCTTCGTACCGGATCCACGACCCGGGCGGCTCTGATCGTCACTGGTGCAACGCCTCAATTTTTATTGAAGGAACAACGTATGTCCGACCACCATCGAGCACCCGCAGACGAAACGTTACCGCAACCAACGGTTCCGTCGCGGCGGCGTGCGCTACTCAAAATTGCCGCGTTGAGCGCGGGAGCAAGCACCGTTTTGACCGGCGGTGCCGCGTTGCTGGCGAGCCAGACAGCACGCGCGGAAGGGCCGGTCAAAACGTTCCGCATCGGTTATCAGAAGTACGGCAACTTCGTGGTTCTGAAGGCGCGCGGCACGCTCGACAAGCGGCTCGCCGCGCAGGGCATCACCGTGCAATGGCTCGAATTTCCAGCCGGACCGCAACTGCTCGAAGGACTCAACGCGGGCGCAGTCGATGCCGGCACCGTAGGCGAAACGCCACCGATCTTCGCGCAAGCCGCGGGCGTGGATTTCGTTTATGTGGGCAACGAACCGCCTGCACCGCAAGGCGAAGCGATCGTCGTGCCGAACGATTCAGCGATCCGCAAGGTGGAGGATCTGCGCGGCAAGAAAGTGGCGTTGAACAAGGGCTCGAATGTTCATTACCTGTTGGTGGAGGCGCTTAAGAAAGCCGGACTTTCGTATTTGGACATCCACCCGGTTTATCTCGCTCCCGCCGATGCACGGGCGGCGTTCGTGCAGGGCAGTGTCGATGCGTGGGTGATCTGGGACCCCTATCTCGCGGCCGTTGAACGTCAGGCGAATGCGCGTGTGATTACGGACGGCACCGGTCTGGTGCGCAACACGCAGTATTACCTTGCAACACGTCAATTCGCGACCGCCCAGCCGCAACTCGTGCGCGCGTTGCTGGAGGAGCTCGACCGCGTCGATCAATGGGGCCGCGACAACGTGTCGGATGTCGCGAAGCTTCTGTCGCCGCTGGTCGGGCTCGACCAGCCGACGCTCGAACGCGCATTGAAACGCACAGGCTACGGCGTGCATCCGATCACGGCGGAGACCCTCGCGTACCAGCAACAAATCGCCGATACCTTCACTGACCTGAAGCTGATTCCGAAGAAGCTGGCGGTTACCGATGCGCGCTGGAACGTCGCCTAACGCAAGCGCTGCGCTCCTGCGTCGCTAGAGACGCGTAAGCAGAATTGGCGAGAACCTTAGCTCAAATAAATCGTTCATGCGCAAAGTCGGCATCGCTAAGATGAATCAACTAACGTGGGTCATGGGCGTACGAGCTATTTCTTCGCCTCGGCCCACCTGATTCCCCAATCGACACTTGAACTTAAATAAGCAAGGCAGGAGCCCTCGATGAATGTTTTCTGGTTCATTCCGACCCACGGAGACAGCCGTTATCTCGGCACGACGCAAGGCGCGCGCGCCGCTGATTACGACTACTTCCGCCAGATCGCCGTCGCAGCCGATACGCTCGGCTACGAAGGCGTCTTGCTGCCTACGGGCCGGTCCTGCGAAGACGCATGGGTGGTTGCATCGAGCCTGATTCCCGCGACCAGGCGGCTCAAGTTCCTCGTCGCGATTCGTCCCGGCCTGACATCGCCGGCGTTGTCCGCGCGCATGGCGTCCACGTTCGATCGCCTCTCCGGCGGCCGTCTGCTGATCAACGTGGTGACGGGCGGCGACCCGGTCGAACTAGCCGGTGACGGTGTGTTCAACGACCACGACACCCGCTACGAAGTCACCGATGAATTCCTGCGTATCTGGCGCGGTCTGCTCGAGTCCTCACATGAAAACGGTTCGATCGATTTCGACGGCAAGCACCTGAGTTCCAAGGGCGGCAAGGTGCTTTATCCGCCGGTACAGAAGGCGCATCCGCCGCTGTGGTTCGGCGGCTCGTCACCCGCGGCGCACGAGATCGCGGCCGATCATATCGACACCTATCTGACGTGGGGCGAACCGCCTGCCGAAGTCGAAAAGAAGCTGGCCGATATCCGTCGCCGCGCAGCCGATAAGGGCCGCAAGATCAAGTTCGGCATTCGCCTGCACGTGATCGTGCGCGAGACGGAGCAGGAAGCATGGGCCGATGCCGACAGACTCATCAGCAAGCTCGACGACGAAACCATCCGGCGCGCACAGGCATCGTTTGCAAAGATGGATTCGGAAGGCCAGCGGCGCATGGCGGCGTTGCATGGCGGTCAGCGCGACAAGCTTGAGGTCTATCCGCATCTGTGGGCCGGCGTCGGCCTCGTGCGTGGCGGTGCAGGCACGGCGCTGGTGGGCAATCCGGAACAGGTCGCGGGCTTGATGAAGGAATATGCGGCGCTGGGTATCGACACCTTCATTCTGTCCGGCTATCCGCACCTTGAAGAGTCGTACCGCTTCGCCGAACTTGTGTTCCCGCTGCTGCCGCGCGAACAGAAAGAGCGGACGTCGGGTCCGTTGTCGGGACCGTTCGGTGAAATTGTCGGCACGTCGTATTTGCCGCGTGCTTCGCAAAGTTGAACCGGAGGTCCGATGAACGCAGTTCCGTTTTTTCGCCGCGCGGGTGTGCAGGCTGAACCGTGGCTCGTGCCCATCTTGATCCTGCTCGCATGGGAGCTGGCGGCGCGCACGGGCGGTTTGTCGTCGCGTGTGCTGCCCGAGCCGCTGGCCGTTGTAAAAGCCGCGTGGGAGCTGATCCAGTCGGGCGACATGTGGGCGAACGTGAAGGTCAGCGCATGGCGTGCGTTGACGGGTTTTGCAATCGGCGGCGGGATCGGTTTCGTGCTCGGGCTTGGAACAGGACTGTTCAAGCCGGCTGAGATCGCCCTCGATTCGACCGTGCAGATGATTCGCAATATCCCAGCGCTCGCCATGATTCCGCTGGTGATCCTGTGGTTCGGCATCGGCGAGGAAGCGAAGCTTTTCCTGGTCGCGCTCGGCGTGTTTTTCCCGGTCTATACGAACACGTATCACGGCATTCGTTCCGTCGATGCAGACCTGATCGAGATGGCTCGCAGCTACGGACTCTCGGGCTTCGCGCTGTATCGCGATGTGATTTTACCGGGGGCATTGCCGTCCATTCTCGTGGGTGTGCGTTTTGCGTTCGGGTTGATGTGGGTGATGCTGATCGTGGCGGAAACCATCTCGGCGCAATCGGGTATCGGCTATATGACGATGAACGCGCGCGAGTTCCTGCAGACCGATGTGGTTGTAGTCGGCATCCTGCTTTATGCGCTGCTCGGCAAGCTCGCGGACATGCTCGCGAAGTCGATCGAACGGGCAACGCTGCGTTGGCATCCTGCGTATCAGAAGGGAGCAAAACCGTGACCTTGAGTTATTCATCGTATGCATCGGGCAACGTCGTGCTGGACGGCGACGAGCCGGAAATCGCCACGCGCGAACGCGTACCGGCAGCGCCTGCGCCGCGCGTGGGTCCCACTGACATGGCTGTCGCACTGCAAGGCGTCGATAAACATTTCGGCGAACGCAAGGTGCTGTCGAACTTCGATTTCACCATCGAGCGCGGTAGTTTCGTATCCATAGTCGGACGCAGCGGCTGCGGAAAGTCCACGTTGCTGCGCCTGATCGCGGGCCTTGAAAAAGCGACCGGCGGTGTCGTGCAGCGCAACGCAGCGGCGGGAGCCAGCGCCCTGGAGACCCGCATCATGTTCCAGGACGCACGCCTGCTGCCGTGGAAAAGCGTGCTGCAAAACGTGATGCTCGGCCTGCCGCGTTCGTCGCGTGACGACGCTCGCGCGACGCTGGCCGAAGTGGGTTTGAGCGCACGCGAAGACGACTGGCCTGCGCAATTGTCCGGCGGTCAGCGGCAACGCGTGGCACTCGCGCGTGCGCTCGTGCATCGGCCGGATCTGCTGCTGCTGGATGAGCCGCTAGGCGCGCTCGATGCATTGACGCGGATCGAAATGCACGCGCTGATCGAACGCTTGTGGCGCGAGCATCGCTTCACTGCGCTGCTGGTAACGCATGACGTGCAGGAAGCCGTGGCGCTGGGTGAGCGGATTGTATTGATTGAAGAAGGGAGGATTTCCTTTGATGCCGCTATCGCGCTGCAACGCCCGCGTTTGCGTACGGCTGAAGGTTTCGCGGTGCTGGAGGAACAGGTGTTGTCGCGCGTGCTGAGGCATGGAGCATAGCCGAGCTAGGTGTCGTTGTATCAATTCACTCATTGCCGCTGTCGACTGGCCCCGGCACTATTCACTCAATACGGAGCATCATCATGGGCATCACGGCAATCAACGTGCGTAATCAGTTCAAAGGCCACATCAAGGAGATCATTCGCGGCTCGGTGGTCTCGGAAGTCGATGTAGAAACGCCTTATGGCATTGTCACTTCGGTGATCACCACACGTTCGATTGATGAGCTCGAACTGAAGGTCGGTAGCGAAGTCATTGCGTTCGTGAAGTCGACCGAGGTCTCGATTGCGAGGCTTTGATACTGTGCTGAAGGAGCAGAAGCGGGCCTAGGCCGCGACCGCCCCAAGACTTGACTAATAAAAACTGCCGCGAGCGTGAACCAGTAAAAGCTCGAATACGGTTCGCCTCGCGGCGCGGCAAGTCCCGGTCAGAACGCCGGAATGATCGAGCCTTTGAACTGCGTGTCGATGAAATTCTTCACGTCCGGCGACTCATACGCCGCCACCAGTTTCTTGACCCAGGGTTTGTTACGATCCTGCGCGCGAACGGCGATCAGGTTGGCGTAAGGACCCTTCAGGTCTTCGATAGCAATCGCGTCTTTCGTAGGTGACAGACCGGCTTTCACCGCGTAGTCCGTATTGATCGATGCGGCAGCAAGATCGTCCAGCGAACGCGGCAATTGAGCCGAGTCGAGTTCGATCAGCTTGATGCCCTTCGGGTTCTCGATCACATCGAGCGGCGTTGCGTTCACGCCATCTTTACCCGCACCCGCCTTCAACTTGATGATGCCGTTTTTCCGCAGCAGCAACAGCGCACGATTCCCGTTCGACGGGTCGTTCTGAATGCCGACCTTCGCCCCTTGAGGCAGGTCTTTCAGCGATTTGATCTTCTTCGAATAAAAGCCCATAGGTGCGACGTAGGTCAGGCCCACGTTCACGATCTTGTAGCCGCGCTGCTTGATCTGGCTGTCGAGAAACGGCTGGTGCTGGAAGCCGTTTGCATCGAGATCGCCGGCATCGAGTGCGGCGTTGGGCTGGATGTAATCGTTGAATTCGATCACCTTGATCTTGAGGCCCTCATGCGCCGCGACCTTGGATACTTCGGTCCAGATCTGCGCGTCGGGACCGCTCATGGTGCCGATCCGCAGCGGGGCGTCTTCCGCGTGGGCGACGCCGGATACAGCGCCGAGTGCGGCGAAGGCGAGACTTGCAATAACGGTTCTACGATGCATGTTGAAACTCTTTCTGGTTGGAAGGCGCGCATCGTCTCATGCCTTGCGCGCTAACCTAACGAATCTGTTTTCATGTGTTTATGCAAATCTGAAAGCTTAGTTAATGTCCGGTGCATGCACCGGACATTAACTCGTCGTTCGGCTTCAGTCCTTCCAGAAAACCAGCGCCCGCAATTCGATGCTTCTGCGCGGTGCGGCGCCTTCGGGCGTAGTCGGATCTTCAAAGGCCGTGTGCGCGGTGAGGCGGGCAGTGCCGTCGTCGCGTGAATCGTAGATCTTCAGCAGCAACGCTTCGTCGGGCCGTAGCTTGGTGAAGTAATACCAGCGATGCGCAGGGTTATACGTGAACGAAAAGGTCTCGCCGACCTTGTCCCTGTACACGAGATCGCCGGGCACCAGGTCGCTGGCCGCTATCGAGCGGGCGTCGCAGAGGGCGAGCGGTAGTTGCTCCACCACGTCGAGCGGACGCCATAGATTGATGATCGCAAAGCGATGCTTGAGGCGCTGAGCGGCTTCGCCGGCAGACAGATGGTCACGCACGCGACGCGGTCCCGAGACGAACGTCTGGTCGTTATGCACGCGTCGTACGGGCTCGCGCAAAGATGCCGTTGCACGCGAGCCGTTCAAGCTGTCGCGCAGGGTGTGATCGAAGACGACAACCTTCTCTGCGCCGGTCGCCTTGAGCAAAACCTGCTCGGATTCGCTGTAGTAGATCGAGCGGATGGCGGCGTCGTCCGTGAAGTCCGTCAGCGCGCTTGTGTGCGCGATGCGTTCGAAGCCGCTTCTATCAAGCGATAACTCTCCCGCGGCAGCGAGCGGGCGAGCATCGCGGATTGTCACGCGTCGAGCTTCGAGCGTGCCGGAGGTCCAGGGTACGCCCGGCGGTGGTTCAAATGTGTAGCTCACCGGCCGGCCTTCGCCAGCACGTAGATAGTTGAGTTCAGCTTCGACCGCTTGCAGCGTTCCTGCACGCGGACGTTCTTCGAATACGGTGCTCATAGTCGTTCCTCGGCCTGGAAGTCAGGACTTTCAACGCTATACCCGCCTGCCTCGAAGCTGAACGAATAAAATTCCATAAGGTTATTCGCTCGGGCAAGCTCCTTGAGCAGCGCGATTCCAGGGCGACGATACCCCTACTTGCTGGCGAAGTATTCGGGAAGACGGAAGCCGTCGTAGAAGCGATTGTTCAGGATGACCTGCTGAAAAACCGGTGACTTGTACGCATCGACGATGTCCTGCGTGCTGCGCGCCGTCTTGTTAGCAACCCTGACCACGACCTGGTTGATATACGGCGGTGTCATCTGCTCGAGGGCGAGCGCGTCGCTAAGTTTGTAGCCACTGAAGATCGCGAAGTTGCCCTGGATGGCGGCGAAATCGACGTCGTCGAGCGCGCGCGGCGCTTGTGCCGATTCAAGCGGAACGATCTTGATGCCGGCCAGATTCGCAATCACATCACGCTCGGTGACGTCGACGGGATTGCTGTTCGGACGAAGCTTGATCCAGCCGATCCGCTGCAGGATCTTGAGTGCGCGTTCCAGGTTGACCGGATCGTTCGGCACCGCCACCTTCGCTCCAGCCTTCACTTCCGTCAGCGCGTGATGCTTCTTCGAATAAAGACCCATCGGCGGCGTGGGTACTTGCACGACACCCACCAGATCCGTTCCATTGCGGTCGTTGTAGGACTTCAGATAGACCTCATGCTGCATGACATCGGCTGCGATTTCCCCTCGATACACCGCCTGGTTCGCTTCAAGCCCCGTGCTGAATTCCACGTACTTGATCGCATAACCCTTCTGACGTAATTGAGGTTCGACACCGGCCTTGAATTCATCGGCATAAGGGCCGGGCACGAAGCCGATGCGCAATTCGTTTGCATCGGTAGCGCGGGCGCTGAATGGAGCGAGTGCAGCGCAAAGCGCGAATGCGAACAGGAATGGAAGCGTCGGCATGAGGGGGATAGGCAAAAGAAAATAAAGGACGGCAAAGAGCGTTTGCCGGTGAAGCTGCAGCGAACCGCGCGCGACGTTTCTACACGTCAACGCGCGGTTCGCTGGTCAGAACGTTTCTTTGAACGGACGCAGATCGAGTTCCTGCGTCCATGCGCTTTTATGCTGAAGGTGCAGTTGCCAATAACTCTCCGCTATCGCGCTTGCCTGCAGCAAACCATCGTCGCCGGCCTGCTGCACGCGTTGCGGTGCGGATTGGCGAAGACGCTCGCCGTCGATACCCCCATCGATCACGATATGCGCTACATGTATGCCTTCGGACCCGAACTCGCGGGCGAGGGTCTGGCTCAGCGAGCGCAACGCAGCCTTCGAGGCCGCGAACGCCGCGAAGGGCGGCTTGCCGCGCAACGCGGCCGTCGCTCCAGTGAACAGCAGCGTGCCGCGCCCGGTCGAGCCCGCGGCACTGAGGCCATTGTTCAAGATGCGGCGCAGTGCTGCCTGGGCAAACAGGAAACCGCCGAGCACGCCGGTGCGCCACGCTTGCTCGAACTGGGCGGCAGTGAGTTCGAGCGTCGGCGCACGGCTTGCGTTGCCTGCGTTGAACACGGCTGCCGTTAAAGGACCGAGTTCGCGCACGCGATCGGCAAGCTCCGCTACGCTCGCTTCGTTCGAGATATCGCCGGGCAATGCGTGGGCTATGCCGCCGGCGGCGCGAATCTCCGCGGCGATGGTTTCCACACGCTCTGCCGTGCGTCCTGTGAGGGCGACGGTAAAGCCGCCTTGCGCGAAGCGCCGGGCGACTGCTGCGCCGAGTCCCGCGCTGGCGCCCACACCGGCGATCCACGCGACCGGTGCTTGTTCATGCGGGAGATTGGTAGATGACTGGATGGTTGAGTTCATGGCGACGAAGTTAGACCGGCTCCTCGTGATTGGGAAGGAAGAAAACGCGATAACGTTATTCGAAGCTGCGAGATTTATTCTAGTCTTCGGCCATCTTTTGCGTCCGGTGTGCTTTGCATATGCGCATCGATTGGTTGAGGGCACTACGGGGCGGCCGTAATGTAGTTGACCTCAAACTAGGAGACATGTCATGAATGCAGCCGCAGCAAGCACTTTCGAGTCGGTCCAGGTCACGCCGCTGTCGGCGTTTATCGGCGCGGAAATCAGCGGCGTCGATCTATCGCAGCCACTCGAGTCTCATCAGGTCGCGCAGATTCGTGCGGCCTTGCTGAAGTGGCGTGTGATTTTCTTCCGCGAGCAGTTCCTGACGCATGCCCAGCACGTGGCGTTCTCAGCGCAGTTCGGCGAGCTCACGCTAGGGCATCCGGTGTTCGGGCACGTTGAAGGGCATCCCGAGATCTACTCCATCTCCAAGTATCGCAAGGCGACGCGCTTCGAAGGTCAAGCGCTGTTGCGTCCGTGGACCGGCTGGCACACTGACGTGACAGCTGCCGTTAACCCGCCGTTTGCGTCGATCCTGCGCGGCGTGACCATCCCGCCTTATGGCGGCGATACACAATGGACAAGCCTTGTCGCTGCGTATGAAAAACTCTCGGCGCCGCTGCGCGATTTCGTCGATGGCCTGCGCGGCGTGCATCGATTCACACCTCCCGCGGGCGCAAGCGCCACCGACGCGTTCCAGCAAGCCGTGCAACAGCGGGCGCTTGTCACTGAACATCCGCTGGTGCGCGTGCATCCCGAAACCGGCGAGCAGGCGCTGTATGTCAGCCCGAGTTTCCTTAAGCACATTGTTGGTGTAACGCCGCGTGAAAGTCAGGCGATCCTTGAATTGCTGTGGGAGCACGTGACGCGTCCCGAGTTCACAGTACGGTTCAAATGGGAACCGGGCAGCATTGCGTTCTGGGACAACCGGTCGACTGCGCACCTGGCGCCTTCGGATATCTTCGACCTGGAATTCGATCGGCAACTGTATCGGACGACGCTGGTCGGCGATGTGCCGGTAGGACCGGACGGACGTGCCTCGGTAGCGCTGGAAGGATCACCGGTGAACACGGCGGCGGCCGTTGCGTTGAATTAAGACCAGTTCCTGAAGAAGGACGCCGCCTGTCATCGTGAGGGCGGCCCAACAACGTCAGGCGCGCGGCAACCGCCGGTTATCGATCCACATGCGAGCCCAGCGAGCAGCATATGCAATGGCTAGATCGGATTCGAAGAAGTAGTCGAGCGCGTCGAATACATAAGCGCGTTTTTGCAGCGACTTTTCGTCTTGAATCACGAGATTAGCAGCGAACAATCCGCTGGGCAGCGGCTGTGCGGCGGGAGCAACTTCATAACCCTTGTAGTGCATGTTCGTTTTACCTCCGGTACACGATGCAGTGGAACGCATGTGCCCCAGATTAGCGAGCCTTGCAAGACAAGGGAAACAAGCATTTGGCAGAAGCAAACCCGCCGTAGTCGGGGATTGGAAAGAAGCAAACGTTGTGAAGATTTCGCGCCGAAGAACGTTGTGGTCAAGCCACCGCAGCCTCGTCGTGCGGCACGCTGAAGTCCGCGAGTATCTCGTCGCGCAAGCGGACGAATGCGGCGTCGCTGCGGCTGCGCGGCCGTTGCAACCCAACCTTCACCACCTTGCCAATTCGCCCCGGCCGCGCCTGCATGACCACCACTCGGTCGGCAAGGAACACGGCTTCGTCAACGTCATGGGTCACCATGATCATCGTGATCTGCTCGTGTTCCCAGATGCGTCGCAACTCACTCTGAAGACGGCTGCGCGTGAGCGCGTCGAGCGCGCCGAACGGTTCGTCGAGCAGCAAGAGCTTCGGCCGATTGACGAGCCCGCGGGCGATTGCCACACGCTGCGCCATGCCGCCTGAAAGCTGATGCGGATGATGCCCTTCATAACCCTTCAAACCGACCAGCGTGATATGCTCGGCGACCGCACGGCGTTTCTCTTCCTTGCTGCGCCGGGAGTTCTTCAACGCGACCGCAATGTTCTGCTCGACATTGAGCCACGGAAACAGCCTGTGATCTTGGAACACGATACCGCGCGCGAGGTCGGTGGTACGAACGCGTTCGCCGCCGAATTCGATATCGCCGTCGAACTGGTCGTCGAGGCCCGCGATCAGGCGCAGCAACGTGGACTTGCCGCAACCGCTCGCGCCGACAATGGCCACGAACTCGCCGCTTTTCACCGACAGATCGATGCGATCCAGCACGGGCAAGGCGTGATCGTCGCCGGAAAATCGCTTGCTGACGTGATGCAGGTTGAGCTCACTTGTTCGGGAAACCGGGACAGTTGCCATGATGATAGGGACTCTTTATAAAAATGAGCACTGCGGAATCAAGCCGCCGGATCGCTGAACCAGCGTTGCTGGATGGCGCGGGCCAGCGCATTCAACGCCCAGCCGGTGACGCCGATCACAATAACGCCAAGCACCACGAGATCCATCCGGAACTGTTCGCTGCCGTCGACCAGCATGTTGCCGATGCCACTGCCCGCAACCAGCAGATACTCGGCGCCGAGCGTGGCGAGCCACGAATAGATCAGCGCGAGATAGATGCCGGTGAAGATGGACGGCAACGCGGCGGGCAGGACGACGTATCGGACGGTCTGCAACTTGCTGTAGCGGAACACACGGGCAACATCGAGCAGCGCGGGAGAGACCGCGCGGATGCCGTCGCTTGTATGCGCGACCACGGGCACCAGTGCGGCGAGCGAGAGGAACACGACTTTTGCCACATCGCCGAGACCGAACCACACGGAGATCAGCGGTATCCATGCAAACAACGAGACTTGCTTGTATGCATTGAAGCTTGGACCGATCAGCCGGTTCGCGAAGGGAGAGACACCGAGCAACGCACCTAGCACGAGACCAAGGCTTGCACCGAGCGTGAAGCCTGTCAGTTCACGGGCAAGCGACGCCGAGAGCGCGCGCCACAACGCGCTGGTTCTCGCCTGATTGATGGCGGTATGAAGCACCTGAGCGGGCGACGTCATCATGCCGTGCCCGGCAACAACGTGACGCGAGACGAACCACCAGAACAGCAGTGCAGCAAGCGGAATAACCCAGCCGCGCCAGCGTCCGGCTTTGCCCGGTTCACCCGACCCGGCAATAGCGCCGGAGCCGGTTTCGAGTTCAAGAGAAGGTGTGGCCATATCGATGCTCCTTCAGGCCAGCCGCGCGGGCGACAACTTGTGTTCGAGTGCGGTAAGCGAGCGGTCCGCCACATACCCGATCCCACCGACGATCAACACTGATGCAAGCACCAGATCGAGCTGGAACAACTGGCGTCCGTACACGATCAGATAACCGAGCCCTTCCGACGAAGCCACCAGTTCGACCACGACCAGCGTGAGCCATGCCTTGGTGAATGCAAGGCGAATACCGGTGCCGATCACCGGCACGGCCGACGGCAGGATCACGTTGAAGATCGTCTGGCGGCGTGAGTAACGAAAGACACGCGCGGCGTCGAGATAGGCTGGCGGTGTCCGGCGGAATCCCTGCAGTGTGCTCAACGTCACCGGGACCAGTGCGGCGTGTCCGATCAGCAAATACTTCAGTGGCTCGCCGATCCCCACCACAATCATGAGGAACGGCAACCAGCCCAGCACTGGCACCTGCATCACGGCATTGAAGCTGGGAAGGATGTAAGCCTCGGCTGTGCGCGACAGTCCCAGCAAGCTGCCAAGCAACAACCCGAGCACGACACCACCCGTGAATCCGACCGCGATACGCGACAAGCTCGCACTGACATGCATCCAGAGTTCGCCGCTGCTGGCGAGGCTGCCGAGGGTATCGAAGACGAGGATGGGAGACGGCAGGATTTGCGCCGAGATCCAGCCGTAGTGCGAGCCGAGCACCCACAACACGGCACAGGCCACGGGCACGAGCCAGGGCAACGCAATCCAGCCGATCGAGCGCGCGACGCTCGCAGCGTGACCGTGCCCACCGTCGAGCGACGCCTGGCGGCTGGGAGACAAAGTGCGAGCGATGTTGTTCGCCATGACCGGATTCTCCTGAGAATTCAGATGTTCACGATGCAAGCGGCTTGCCGGACGGATCGAAACGCAGCCAGTAGTTTTCCAGCTTCAGTGTCTTCAAGGCCTGATCGAGATACTTCGGTTCGAACCAGCCGTTCACGCTGACGGGCTGGCGGATCAGGGTCAGACGCAACGCGTCGTCGGCAACGGCCTGATAGCGGGCCACGATGAACGGATCGATAAGCGGCGAACTGCGGTCTTTGAGCGGCTGATTCGCGTACTCTGATTCCCACGACTCCACCGGCACGCCGCTCTTCGCCCACAGTGCGAACAGCGTCCCGCGGTTCGCTTCTTCCGACGACCATTGCGCCGCCTGCACGACTGACGTCACCACTTTCTGTACGACATCGGGATGGCTTTGCTCGAAGTCATCGAGGACCAGCAGGTGTGCCTGCCGCGTGTATTGCAAGCCGCCGTCTCGCGACGCATAGATGATCTTCGCGAGGCCCTGGCGCTGCAGCTTGAACAACTTGAAGTCGAGGAACACAGCGTCCACGCCTTTTGATGCGAGCGCTGCTTGCGACGCGGCATCGTCGAGATTGATCACGTGCAGATCGCGTTCGGAGAGGCCATTCGCTTTCAGCACGTTGTCGGCTACGAGTTGCAAGTTCGTACCGCGAAAGATGGCGACGCGCTTGCCCTTTAGGTCCTTGACGCTCTTGATGTCGGAGTCGGGCGGCACGGCCAGGTAGACGCCGGTGCGCACGTTCGATTCGATCAGCAACTTCGTTTTGAGCCCATTGGCACGGCCGAGTACGGCTGGCAGATCGCCTTGATAGGCGAAGTCGATCTGGCGGTTCGCCAGGGCCTCGTTGACCGCTGGTCCCGCACCCTTGAAGAACAGCCATTCCACTTTGATGCCGTCGGACTTGAACGCATCTTCCACGCGATGCTGCAACTGGGCGGTCGCGGCCGGCGAGCCGCCGAACACGGGCGGATCGCCATATCCTTGCGTCGCCACGCCGATCCGGACGACCGCGGGTGCGGCGGCCAGGACGCTCGTGGCGGTAATGATGCCCAACGTGACGATGAGGGAATGCAGAAGGGATCGCGGTGTCATTGAATTGGCAAGGAATGGGGAGGGGAAAGGCAGCGTCGCTATCAACGCTGCCGGAGCGGCGTCAGTTCAGCGCGGGCGCGCCTCGCAAGGCGCGGCTGCGACGGCCGTCGATACCCACCGGCACGTCGCCGTGCACCGTTGCGCGCCGTACCACGCGGCGCGCGCTTTCGTCGTAGTCCGCTACCGCGTAGTGCTGCGTCGCCCGGTTGTCCCAGATGGCCACGTCACCCTGCGTCCAGCGCCAGCGCACCGTGTTTTCGAGGCGCGTCACGTGGTCGTGGAAGAGCTCTTTCAGCCGGTCCGAATCGCGTTGCGACAAGCCGATGAAACGTTGCACGAAATGACCCAGCACGAGACTGCGTTCGCCCGTTTCGGGGTGCACACGCACGACTGGGTGCTCGGTTTCATAGACCGTCGAAGTGAACTGTTCGCGGTACGCGAGTTCGGCGTCGGTGGCGGGTGCGCTGCGGTTGGCCGCGTAGTCGTAGGTATTCGTATGAATGGCCCACAGGGAGTCCGCAAGGGCGCGTAGCGGGGCAGGCAGGCGTTTGTAGGCCTCTGCAGTGTTGGCCCAGACCGTATCGCCGCCAGCGGGCGGAATTACCACGCCGCGCAGAATTGAAATCTTTGGATAGGCTTCCACGAAGGTCACGTCCGTATGCCACGAATTGGCGCGCGTGCCGCTCTTCGAGTCGAGTTCCAGCAGATGGCTGCTGCCGGCAACCGATGGCACCGTCGGATGCGCGACCGTTTCGCCGAAGCGGCTGGCGAACGCTTCCTGCGCGGCATCGTCCAGATGCGACTGGCCGCGAAAGAAGATTGCCTTATGCCGCAGCAGCGCGGCGTTGATGGCTGAAATGGTCGAGTCGTCCAGATCCGGCCCGAGGCGCACGCCCCGGATCTCGGCGCCGATCCGGCCGCCCACTGGGTGGACGTCGAGGTCCAGCGCAAGGGAGGGTTCGGCGGCAACGGCAGGCGTGGCGATGAGGGTCATCGAGTGCTCCTTGGGAATTGTTGGGTGGTATCTGGACGTTCGCGCGGCTGGCGCAGGCAGAAAATTGAAGTGGCAATAAATTGAAGCATTCGCCCGCGAACGCGGCAACGAAGCGATTGGACTTTGCTTTACACACCTGACGTGCGTCGTTTATGAGGGACGTTTAACGGAACGTGGGCTTAATAAGGACTTGGTACGGGGGCTCAATGGATTTAAGCCTCAGATATACGGCTCTTTTGAAAACTCAGTGGGTAATGCGGCTCAGCGGGCATGCGCGTTGAACG
>NZ_JALPRJ010000128.1 GCF_030464885.1 Caballeronia sp. SEWSISQ10-4 2
CAACGTTTGAACTGACCTTTTGGGTGACTTCGGGGTGAGGTATTTCCGCAGCCTGCTAAGCCCGGATTATCTTTCGACAATTTCTTTAAGCCTATTCTTCGTGCAGTATCCTATGAGCCCATCAATTGTCGCCGCGGCATCATCGTGAATCGAAGGGCCGTGCATCGGGAATATCCAGTCGACATCATATTTTTGAATCTTTTTTAACGCTGAATACAGGTGGTCGATGGAGGGGAGGTATCCGGATTTCTCTATCGACGAAATAATGCCCTGCAATGTACTTCCTGACGCTTCGTCGACGGTACCATATCTCATGAAGATGTCAGATGAAAAAAGCGCTTTGAACCGCGGAATATATATCACTAATGAATCCCACTGGTGTACGTGTTTTGTGAAGATCGGAATAATTAACTCTTCGTTAATTGTGATCGGCACTTCATCTTTAAGCAGTCTTGTTTTGACGGAAAATATGTCGGCGAGCGCGTGCGAACAGATGGGGTGAGCGTATGCGATTAGATTCTGATTTTGCAACATAAAATCCGGAAGGGCGCCCATTTCGTCGACCTCGAAGTGAGGAGCAACGATACTGCTGACGGATCCAACGTTGATCCCTACGGTTAGCAAATTATATTTTAGTTGTGAAAAGTCATCTCTCATTCCCGTCTCTATGCAGAGGATGCTGCCAGACGGCGATTTTACAAAGAACTGGCAGAAGCTAAGGTTTAGTTTTTCGATAAATATGCTGTTCCTATAGACATCATCAGCAAAAATATCTATCTTCGAGGACTTCATTTATTTGCCTCCATTGTCGTTTCAAATTGCCGAAGAGCGATAGCTCCACGCTTGCCGAATTTCTCTAAGTACGCGCGCACATGGCTTTCTTCGTCGTACAAAAAGGCAATATCTGTCGGTACCATATTTCGAATGGCGATTAATGGAATCGGAGCTTGCAGGGGGCGAAACATATTATTCCACAGTCCAGGCTCCTCGCAACCCTGAAAAAATTGACCGATCATCATGTGGCGTTCAACGAATACAGGCTTTAATCGCTTTTGGACATATTCTACTGCGCTTACGACTTCGTTGAGTCTGGTCGGCACAATTATTCGACACTGGTATATGTCATAGATTCCGCCGCTTCGCTGGAATTCCTCCATGTGCATCTCTATGTCTCTTGATAGACACATGACGCTTTCAGAGTGATTTCGGAAAAACTCGATGGATTTTTTTAACATCGCTGTTTTGGCAAATGGGCACACGTCACCGGACCTTCCGACATCACTGTTGGGGGCGCAGAGGAAACTTTCGATCCAGTCGATGACCTTGGAGAAGCCTTCATCCATCGATGCCTCCTCAAGAGACAGATGTTCTGATTCTGACACCCCTGTTACCATGATTAACCTCATCAATCGTCGATTTTGAATTAACTTAAGGTAGGACTTACGCAAACCAAGTCAGCATGTCCGCGCCTCCTAAGCTGCTTCACTTCGTGATGAGTTGAAGCATAAGCACTCATTTATGTGCGGAATGCGGCGAGTCCGAAAATCTCGAAGTGTTGGCCGGTTTAGTCCATTCCGTTAAGTCGTGACAATAGGCTTGCAAACTGCTCCCAGAAGCTTGCAATTACCCAGGATTTTCACGCCCGGCCAATATAGCCAAGCTGGATGTCGATGAGACGATGTGGGCCCCGCCAGATGACAGTATTGCCTGGTAGGGGATCCTTGGCGCCCGCTACATAACCGCGAGTTGTGCGAGTTGTGCGAGTTTTACGAGGCTGCGTGACAGTGGAGCGGCCTGTGCGGAGTGTGCCGTAGCCGGCGACATGCTTGGCGACAAGAAACCGTGCGGTCGGAACAGGCTTGATGGCAATGCGCAGGCTCCGAGCGCCGCGGGGGTAGCAGCGCGCGCTTCAGCAAGGCCTATTTCGCGCTCATCGTCGTTGCCTCCATCCCTGACTCGACGGCCCGCGCATGCCGCTCAGCGCTTGCGGTGGGGTCATTTCTTTTAGAAGCTGCCCCCACTCGTAATCGTAGCGGTCCGGCAAAAAACGGGAAACGCCGGCACCTGGCGTGAACGTCAGCTCGCCGAAGAAGACCTCATTGTCAGGCGCGTAAAGGTCCACACGCACGTAACCGAGGCCTTCCGCCAGCAGCGTGGCAACTCTAACTACCTCGTCCCAATTCGGCAACGGCGGCGCAGCGACCACGCTGCACGGATATTCACCCAATACGACGTCCAGCCGATTCCACTGTGCGTCATAGAAATCGTGCCGCGGATCGCCAAACCGGTCGGAAACTACGCCCGTATAGATGATCGGTGCGCCCTGTCCGCGTCCGAAGATATTCATTTTGAAATCCGCCGGAATTTTTCCGCTTCGGTCAAGGAGCAACTTTTCAAAGAAGATCCGCCGTTCGATAGACCGATAGTGTCGTTCGCGTGAGGCGCGATAGAAATCGATAGCCAGCCATTCATTTGCGAGCTGATTCAGTTTCTCGAACGACGTATCGGACTTGTCCCAGACCACCTTGACGAATCCGCATCCATGGTTCGCTTTCATGACGAATGAAGCGGGAAGCGAGTCGAACACTTCTTGCGTAAAGGTATCGGGCGCCGCAAGCAGCGGGATCAGATGCTTCTCCCCGACCTTGCTCTTCACATACTCGCGAACGCCGAGCTTGTCGGTTAACGCGCTCCACCGCGGATCCGGATGCAGGCAGCGGTCCAAGATCATTTCGTTAAACGTCGCCGCGTTTTTCAGATTCGGGAATCGCCCGACTCTCCTGCGATGCGAAAGAAGCAAAAACACGTAATCAGGGAGGAAGTGCTTCACGCCGTGAAGCAATCGACTGGCGGTTGCACTGGCAACCCTTTTCAGCACTGCTGTGCCCGATAAGCCAAAAAACCGTTGGCCGGCAATTTGCGGCGAAAAGCGCTTCCTCAACGCAGACCAGAGCCGCCCTTGAACCGATTGCGCTCGCTCCCCTGTTTCAACAGAAATGGTCATCGGACTGCCTCCTCACGTGCTGGATATCCAATCGAACAGGAACGGTCGGGCACAAGCAGCACAGACGGCCAGACAGCGGATCGTTTGGAAACCTGGTCGGACACCCTCTCGACCGCCCCATCCTTGCGCACTCAATTGCTTCGCTTCATGCTGCGGCGAAGCATAACCGATCAGTTCGATGCGTGAATGCGGCGTGTCCTAAAGTGTTGAACTGTTGGCCCACTTTGGGGATATTTGTCATTTTCGTGCGTGTATGGACCTGACGCTGGACACGCCGACTCTCCAGGCCCTGCAATATGCCCATATGTTGTCGATTCCCTTTGAAAATCTGGATATCCACCTCGGACAGAAAATCGTCCTTGACGAAGCGCTGTTGTTTAACAAGATCGTCGAGAGACGTCGAGGGGGTATCTGTTACGAACTGAACATATGCCCGCGCATTCCCCTTCTAGGGTCCTGCAGGCTCCTGCGTGTATATCGCGTTAGAGCTGAGATTGTGTCAACCACCGCGTCATTAAGAAAACGTAGGCCGGCTTCTCCAACTCCGATGACTATCCAAAAAATCACAAGCCCCCAGCAATCCGATACGCAACGGGGGAACCATGCTTATAGACCGGCCGCAGTAGCATCCGAGACATAATAACCTGATGGCAATTAACGCGAGTCATCGAGCAACGAAGTAGAACGAATCAATCGGTCATTTCCCTCGGCGAAAGATATTGTGCGTTGTCGCGCAGCCGTAACAGGGAATAGAAGCCAAGCGATTATGACAGCCGTTGAAGCGCGCGTTCGTCAAACGCTGGCGCGCAAACGGAAGGGCGCCAAGCCTCGGTTAACAAGGTGCAGGATTCGCCACATCTTCAGCGGAAGGATGTTGGTAAACAATTCGAGTCGATGTTTGCTTGAGTACACGCGTGACATCAATCGCACGCCGTTGCCTTCCACCAGTGACAAAGATGACTGGGTCGACGCCGAATTTGGCGCGGCAGGTCTGGGAGATGTCTGCATTGACCAGTCGGCTCGTCGCTTTGGCGTGGCGACTGGCCAACACGCCCGATCGTTCATTTCCATGCGCGCTCGATGCTACACAACGCGACGCAGCGTATGGCTTGTTCGATATGACCAGGTCGATGCAGACGGCGCCCTCGAACCTCACATCGTCTATACCCTGCAGAGCAGGGGCTGGTGACAATTGTCATTCGCAAGAATTGTTAGGACGCTAATGGAGGGTCGGACGCGCGCCAGCCGTTTGCTGCGAGGGCGACTCAGTTAACGCGCGCCTTGTCGGTGCGGCGAGTCCGATGTCGAATTGATTTCGGAGGATTCTCTGACTAACTTGTCCGTAATTGCCGCTGCGACGGATTCTTTGATCAACTTGTCCGTCATCGCCGTGGCGGCTTGGCTCGATGCGGGGCGATGCAACACATCAGGCCTATTCGCATGTTCCAGAACTTTGCCTGCACCAGGAACTTGGCCTGCACCAATACGTGCGGAAGGCTGAACGTCCATCCGTTCGGGCGTCTGGGGCACGCGTTGCCGGGTCGGGGGTGTTGTTCCTGCGCCCTCCCGGACATCTGGTGTCGACGGACTCGGTTCGGGCACCGAGTTCTCGGTTCCAGAGGGCACCGACGCCGCCACGGTATTCTCTTTTGTCGGAGTGGGGGGTGCCGTGGGAACCACGGCTCCCGTAGCCACATTGGCATTGCCGTATCGAGGGGCATCCGCTGCGATGGTCGCCGAGCTTTGTAGTTTGGGCTCGATTTCTAACGCAGGTTTGCCTGGTTGCGGCGATTGCGGTGGGGCTTTGGCCAGTTCTTCCCGGGCAAGCAGCTCTCGCTGCACTTGACGTGCCGCTGAGTTGTCTTTCTCTGCAGTGGCCACCGCGGTCGGCGATGCTTTCGCTGATACTGGATCGTCACGTCTCAAGCTGTCGCGCACGGTGTCAAGAGCTTCCGACACTCTGGTCGAACCTGGAGCGAGTCCTGACCGATCTACCTTGCTCATCGCGATTGCGGGTGCTCCGCTAAGGTCGGCGGCACGGGAGTCGCCAGTGGAGTCGGAGATCACTCGGTCTGGTCTAGACTCATCATCGTGGGGCAACAGTAGATATGCCCCGAGCCCCATTTCAGCCAACAGCAGTCCTGATATAAACGTTTTTGCCGCAATGTTCATGTTAATGTAAGCCATAAAGGCAGATATGATGAATAGTGCCAGTTAAGGGCCGGACCATCTTGTGCTTCGGCGATGGAAGCGCGGCACATTGATCATACCGCGTTCGTATCTTGCACCAGAAACATCCACGCTTGCGCCCCGACCTGCTCTGGTGCGATTAGGGGCGAGGCGGATTGATTCGGTATGTTCAGGATTGCTTATGTCACCGTCTAATAAGATTGGTCGGCGGCTGACCGATGGGTTCCGCGAACGCGGGCACATATCCAGAAGTAAAGCTTGAGCCCCCCAACTCGCCGAGAAGCCGGCGTGTTGAACGTAGGTCCAGCGCATAAATTATGAAAAAGCCTTTATAGCGAGCATAAGCGATATCAATTCGCCGATCAGCGGGTCGGATGTGCGCCGATCACTCGGCGCAACTGCGGCAAGGTCGCGAAGAACTTCTTCCAGATCAGGGGCGCGTGCATGCCCGTATTGTCGTAAGGAGACGATCCAGTCGCTCGGCGGACGCGTCACGTCCATGCTAGTCAGCCAAAGATCCACGCGCTTGCCACCAAATTCCGCCCACGCATGAGGAAAAAGAAGGTTGTTGCTGCATGGGTCCCACCGATGGCGCGGTCAAATCCACTCTGAAGCTTGCTCGACCTGCGTGAGCACTTCCAGAAAGGTCGCTGCCCACCTGTGGACATCATGCTTGCGCACTCGTTCAAGGAGCGCTTCATGCCGATTTACGCGCTCGGCGAGTGGCATGGTCAATGCTCGTTGAATGGCATCAGCACTTCCTTGCGTGTCGTAAGGATTGACCAGTAGCGCTTCCTTCAGTTGCTCGGCGGCGCGCGCAAAGCGCGACAGCACCAAGATGCCCGGATCAGCAGGATCCTGTGCCGCGATGAACTTTTAGCCACCAGGTTCATTCCGTCACGCAACGGTGTCACCAATGCGACTCGACTCGCGCGGTAGAGGCCCGGCAGCCGCTTGCGAGCTACACAGCACCAGACACGCGACCGAACTGCGTGCTCAAACTCAACGCGATAGAAATAGGGATTCTGTCAGGCACGCAACTGAGGCTTTCCTGTCGGCAAGCGTACTGTCGGGAGTGGTGTTCCTTGGGCTCGGGTGGACACGTACGCGGTGCAGTGAAAGAAGGCGTGGGGGGATAGGGACCAAGGCTCAGGAAGTTTTCTTTCCCGGTACCGGGACGGCGATATCTGAGTAGCCAAGTCTTTGCTCCGTTCGGACGTATGAGTAGGGAAAGGCCCTGGCCGTCCGGGAGGAGGTAGGGTTTGGGCCCCGCTTTGGCGTTGCGAAACGCCAATTCCGACTTCGGTTCGACGTATCTGGGCATGGCTTTGCCCTCGAAACTGGTATACGCACCGGTATACGTAAAAACGCCGGATGTTACTGGAACACCTCGGACCGCCTAAAACAAAAAACCCCGCAGGCACAAGGCTTTACGGGGTTTCTCGGACTTCTTCGGATTGCTCCGGACTACGTGTTGGTGCCCAAGAGAGGACTCGAACCTCCACGGTGTTGCCACCGCTAGGACCTGAACCTAGTGCGTCTACCAATTCCGCCACCTGGGCAGGGTGCGTGTGCAGCAAAGAACGTAATTATAGCGGGGCGTAACGCGCTGTCAAGCATTTTGAGACCGAAACTGAAACATGGCGCCGAGCCATTACCCATATGGCTTTTGCGCCGATGTGGCCCGGTTGGCGGGTGTTAGAATGATTCGCAAACTATTCGTGAACGAACCGGAACAACGTTAAGTGCAACGTCCCGGCAACGCGCCGATCCAGCCTTTCGCGGGCCGGAATAAAGCCGGGATGGGATGCCGAGAGGTGATCCCCCCAAGAGGTGATCCCCATTAACCGCGACATTCAGTTAGACGAGAAGAGATCATCGATAAGCCCTTGAACAAATATCCGTATCCGATTCCGAGCCGCGAAGAAATTCTCGGCGTGTTGCGCACGAGCGAAGCACCGCTTGCTGCGAACGACATCGCCGAAGCTCTGTCGATCAAGCGCCAGGAGCGCGAAGGATTTTTCAAGCGATTGGGAGCCATGGAACGTGACGGCCAGGTCCGTCTCGACAAACGCGGCTATTACCAACTCACGCACCCCTCGAACTTCGTTGCGGGCCGAGTCCAGGGCCATCGCGACGGCTTTGGCTTCCTGATTCGCGACGACGGCCAGGACGACCTGTTCCTGCCCAACGGCGAAATGCAGAAGGTCATGCACAACGACCGCGTGCTCGCGCGGATCGTCGGTTATGACCGTCGCGGGCGGCCCGAAGGTCACATAGTCGAAGTCACGGATCGCGCGAATAAACGCATCATCGGCCGGCTGATCAGCGAGAACGGCGCGCTGATCCTCGTGCCGGAAGACAAGCGCATCGGCCATGACATCCTGATCACGCAGAATCCGAAGAAAGCGAAAGTGGGGCAGGTGGTATCGGTGGATCTCACCGACTTCCCGAGCCGCCATTCGCAGCCGCTCGGACGCGTGGCGGAAGTGATCGGTGACATCGACGATCCGGGTATGGAAATCGAGATCGCGGTGCGCAAATACGGCGTGCCGCACGAGTTCAGCGACCGTGCGCTCGAGCAGGCCTCGAAGCTTCCGGACGAAGTGCGTCCGGCGGATATCCGGCATCGCGTGGATTTGCGCGATGTGCCGCTGGTCACCATCGACGGCGAAGATGCCCGAGACTTCGACGACGCCGTGTATTGCGAGCCAATGACGGTGGGCCGCGGGACGGGCTTTCGTCTATTGGTCGCGATTGCCGACGTCTCGCATTACGTGCGACCGAACGAGGCGCTGGACGTTGATGCGCTCGATCGCAGCACGTCGGTGTATTTTCCGCGCCGGGTGATTCCAATGTTGCCCGAGAAATTATCGAACGGGCTGTGTTCGCTGAATCCGCACGTGGACCGTTGTGTGCTCGTGTGCGACATGGTGGTCACCGCGCGCGGCGAGATCAAGGCGTACCAGTTCTATCCGGGCGTCATGCATTCGGCCGCGCGGCTGACCTACACCGAGGTCGCTGCGGTCCTGACCAATACGAAGGGACCTGAAGCTGCGAAGCGCGCCGACTTGCTGCCGCAATTGCAGGATCTGTACGGCGTCTATAAGTCGCTGCATGCCGCGCGTCAGAAGCGCGGCGCGATCGATTTCGATACGACCGAGACGTACATCGTCTGCAATGCGCAGGGCAAGATCGAGCAGATCGTGCCGCGGCATCGGAACGACGCGCATCGGCTGATTGAAGAAAGCATGCTGGCCGCGAACGTGTGTGCCGCGGACTTCTTGAAGCGCAACAAGCATCCGGGGCTGTATCGCGTGCATGCCGGGCCGACGCCCGAAAAGCTCGAGAACCTGCGCGCGTTCCTGCGTGGCGTGGGTTTGTCGCTGGGTGGCGGCGAGAAGCCGCACGCAAGCGATTACGCCGCGCTCATGGCAATGGTTCGCGACCGACCGGATGCGCAGATGTTGCAGAGCATGGTGCTGCGCTCCATGCAGCAAGCCGTCTACAGTCCGGATAACATCGGTCACTTCGGACTTGCCTACGAAGCGTACGCACACTTCACGAGCCCGATCCGCCGATACCCCGACCTGCTCACGCATCGCGCGATCTACGCCATCCTGCAGGGCAAGAAGTATCAGCCCGAAGTCGGTCATGACATCACGCTGAGCACGGGCCTGACCAAGGCCGCGCGCGCGATGCAGAAGTCCGACGACGAGTCGCGCAGCCGTCAGCGCAACAACGTCGCGATCTGGGAAGAACTCGGACTGCATTGTTCGTCGAATGAACGCCGTGCCGACGAAGCCTCGCGCGACGTGGAAGCCTGGCTCAAGTGCTATTTCATGCGCGACAAGCTCGGCGAGGAATACGGCGGCATGGTGAACGGCGTGACAACGTTCGGCATCTTCGTGCAACTGGATTCGCTGTTCATTGAAGGGCTGGTGCATATCACGGAGCTCGGCGCAGACTACTTCCAGTACGACGAAATCAAGAACGAGCTGCGTGGCGAACGCACGGGCATTCGTTACCGGATGTCAGACCGGGTGCGTGTGCAGGTCAGCCGTGTCGATCTGGATTCCCGCAAGATCGATTTCCGTCTCGTCCGCGATACCCCCGTCAAGCCGCCAGGACGGACCTCGGCGCCTGCCGAGCACTCCGCGCTGAATGGCGCCAGCGCGGGCGCGGGGCCGCGTGTGCGGCCGTTCCCGTCGGACGAGGGCAGCAGCGTGAACAGCCGCCGGCGCGACCGCGGCGGCAAGAAGGCTGCGGCGCAGGCGGCGGGCAAGGCAGCCGCGGCTGCACTGCCGCCGACGATCGCGAAGGATGTCGCGGCGGCGAAGAAACGCGGGGTGGTAACGAAGCCGGCGGCCAAGAGCCACCCGCCACGCAAGAAGCGCTGAGGCGAGCGGTAGCGAAGAAGGCGACGCACTCAGTTTGAAATGCGCGGCCCGATGCTCGATGCACCGGGCCGCGTTTCCATTTTGTTTTGTTTGAATACGGTCTGGTCCAGTCATGTCACGTCTCAAAGTTTTGTATGGTTTTCACGCGGTGACCGCGCGGGTTCGCGCCGATGCATCGACGATCGAAGAGATCCTCTACGATCCGACCCGCAAGGACCGGCGCATGACGGATTTCCTGCGCACGGCGAAGGAAGCGGGCATTCGCCTGATCGCCGCCGATGAAGCGCGTTTGTGGGGTCTGTCGGGCAACGTCGGCCACCAAGGCGTGGTCGCGCGCGCGACCGACATGCCGCTCGCGCAGAACCTGGCCGAGCTGCTCGATGGCGTCAGCGGTACGCCCTTGCTGCTGGTGCTGGATGGTGTGACGGATCCGCATAACCTCGGTGCGTGTTTGCGCGTGGCCGATGCTGCCGGCGCGCACGCGGTGATCGCACCGCGCGATCGTTCGGCCGGGTTGAACGCCACGGCCGCGAAGGTCGCGAGCGGCGCTGCTGAAACCGTGCCGTACATCACGGTGACGAATCTGGCGCGCGCGTTGCGCGAGTTGAAGGACGCGGGCGTGTGGGTGATCGGCACGGCTGGCGAGGCCACGGCGAGCGTCTATGAGACGAAGCTCGATGGGCCGGTGGCGATTGTTGTCGGCGCGGAAGGCGAGGGTATGCGACGCCTCACCGGCGAGACCTGCGACGAGATCATGAAGATTCCGATGGCAGGCAGTGTCGAGAGTCTGAATGTATCGGTGGCGAGTGGGATTTGCTTGTTCGAAGCCGTCAGGCAGCGGTCGGTGAAAAAGTAAGCGCGCGTCATGCGATTTAGCTCCGCTGTTATTTGCGGTTTGTTCTGCACACTGCTCGCAGCCTGTTCGACCACCGAAATCAATCGCGGCGCTTATATTGCCGACACGCGTTATCACGCACCCAGCGCCGACTCGCGCGTGCGCTTTCTCGTCATGCATTACACGCAAGGCAACGAAGCGCGCTCGCTCGCGGTTCTCACCGGCGACGACGTCAGTGTCCACTACGTCGTGCCCGATAATCCGCGCATCGAAAACGGCGAGCCGGTGGTTTATCAGCTTGTGCCCGAAACGGAACGGGCGTGGCATGCGGGCAAAAGCGAATGGCAGGGTACGACCGAGCTGAACGCTGCATCGATAGGAATTGAAAACGTCAACGTGGGTCCGATCGATACACCGCAAGGACGCACGTGGCAACCGTATCCGCCGGCTCAAGTCGATGCGCTCGTGAAGCTCGCGAAGGACATTGCCACGCGTTACCAGATTCCGCCGACGCGCGTGGTCGGCCATAGCGATATCGCGCCGCAACGCAAGACCGATCCGGGCCCCGCATTCCCGTGGCGCACGCTCTACGACAATGGTGTTGGCGCATGGCCGGACGCCGCAACGGTCGCGCAACATCTTGGCGGGCGCGATCCCAAGGCGCTCGTCGACGTGGCCGCCTTGCAGCAAAAACTCCAGCGTTACGGCTACGACGTCGCGACCGACGGCGTGCTCGACGACAAAACACGCAAGGTGATCGCCGCCTTCCAGATGCACTTTCGTCCCACCGATTACGCCGGCAACCCCGATGCGGAAACGGACGCAATAGCGGCCGCGTTGCTCGATAAGTACCGTCCTTAAAGGCTTTTTCTGCTCATGTCCGATCTCTTTCTGCCGCTTCGTTCGTTGCATATGACGTGCGCGGCGCTCAGCCTCCTCGGCTTCTTTATTCGATGGATCTGGATGCTCCGTGATTCGCCGCTGCTGCAAAAGCGCGTGGTGAAGATCGTGCCGCATATCGTCGATACGCTCTTGCTGCTGAGTGCTATCGGGCTGGTCGGGATAGTTGGCTTCGGGCCGAACTCGGCGTGGCTGTCGGCCAAGATCGTTGGGCTGATCGTGTATATCGTGCTCGGTACCTTCGCGCTGAAACGCGGCCGGACCAGGAGTGCGCGGGCCGTGTTCGGTGTGCTCGCGATCATCGTGTTCGCGTTTATCGCGTCGGTCGCGCGCACGCACAATCCGCTGGGATTTTTCATGCACGTCTGACCGGGCGGCGCCGCTGCCGCTGCGAAAACCCTGCGCCGCCGCGCTCAGCTAAAATTGAGGCTTCCCCCTTTACGCTGTCACCCTAGCCATGACCCAAGATGAACTGAAGCAACTGGTCGCCGCCGAAGCGGCCGCCTACGTCCACGCCAACGTACCCGAAGGCGCGGTGATCGGCGTCGGCACGGGCACGACGGCGAACTGTTTTATCGATGCTATTGCCAGCACGAAGTCGCGCTATCGCGGGGCGGTATCGAGTTCGCTCGCGACAACCGCACGGCTCGAAGCGCATGGATTCAAGGTGCTGGAGTTGAACGAGATCGAATCGCTGCCCGTGTATGTGGACGGCGCCGATGAAATCGACTCGCATGGCGCGATGATCAAAGGCGGTGGCGGGGCGCTCACGCGGGAAAAGATCGTGGCGTCGGTGGCGGATGTGTTTGTCTGTATCGCCGATGCAAGCAAGCGTGTCGAGGTGCTTGGGACGTTTCCGTTGCCCATCGAAGTCGTGCCGATGGCACGCACGGCGATCGGCCGGCGCATTACGGCATTGGGCGGGGTGCCGGTGCTGCGCGTGACCGAGGACGGCTCACCGTTTATTACTGACAACGGCAACGAGATCATCGACGTGAAAACGCTGAAGATTACCGATCCGATCGCGCTTGAAGCACAAATAAATGGGTGGCCCGGCGTGGTGTCGGTGGGTTTGTTCGCGGCGCGGGGCGCGAATATCTGTTTGCTTGGAACGCCGGGTGGCGTGGACCGGATCGATTACGTGCAGCGCTAAGGCCAGCGGTAAGTTCTAAAAATGCGCGGAGGCTTCCTGGCCTGCCGCGTTTTTTTATTCGATGCAATTCAGCCACAGAAACCCTGAACAGACCATTTCCATTAAATATGTCTTTAGTAAGATATATCCGATCGAGCAGAATCGGCGCCTAGTCAAA
Source organism: Caballeronia sp. SEWSISQ10-4 2 (assembly GCF_030464885.1). Taxonomy (GTDB): domain Bacteria; phylum Pseudomonadota; class Gammaproteobacteria; order Burkholderiales; family Burkholderiaceae; genus Caballeronia. The sequence goes on from NZ_JALPRJ010000128.1 coordinate 12,640, forward strand.
AATAGGTCAGCCCTAGAGCAAGCGCTCTAAGCCCTCCAGATTGCGTGACCGCGAACATTCCGTCCGCGTTAGAAAGCGTAATAGCTTGTATAGCCGCTTATGCGTGGGCGTGGTGTCAAAGGTCTTAACAATTACGGGAATACGGCGATGCAAACCAATCTTCGCAAGACGCTCGACGCGTCGTACACGCGTCTTAAGCACATGGAGCCGTCGCCCACGGCATTCGCAGGCAATTACGCGTTGTGTCTTGGCGTGATCATGGGCGGACAGACCTGCAAGGGGATGTCGGTCACAGAAGCTGCGAGCGAACGCGCTTATCTTGCGATGCTTGCCGCCATGTACGAAATTCAGCTCGGCGTGCGGGGCGATCTTAGCCAACGCTGAAGCATTCGGGGAGCAGCAATTTAAAAAGCCCGGCGTTCCAAGCGTCGGGCTTTTCAATTTTTAACCTTTCGGTTCGATGTTTTCTTCGCGCTCGTCTTGGTGTTTGCCTTAGCATTTCAGTTAGCGGTGCTTCGCGGCACTTGGCGCTTTTGCCAGCTTCACATCGCGGTCAGTTGTTGGCGTAGGCGCTGCGATATTGAAAAGCACACGCGTCATCTGATGTAGATATCGTTTGATGGAAAAGTGCTGGCCTGCGTCGGCGTGACCTTGGGCGGCGAGACGCGCTGCCAGTTCGGGTGCGCGCTGCAAGGTACGAATGGCTTCCGCTAACTTCGGTGCATCGTTCGGTTCGACGATCAGCCCGTTCTCGCCATTCCTTAGTATCTCAGGCACCGCACCTCCGTTCGATGCAATCACGGGCTTGCCTGCTGCCATTGCTTCAATGATCACAAGGCCGAACGGTTCCGGCTGGGTGGAGGCGTGCACGACCACGTCCATTACGCTCATCCATGACGCCACGTCGTGCTGAAAACCTGCGAAGTGCACTCGCTCAGTTATGCCGAGCGTCTTGGCTTGCGTTCTTAGACTCTCTGCATAGTCGGTCTCGCCGAAGAGGGCGTCTCCGACGAGGACGAGATGAGCGTTGGGTACGCGCGCGATGGCATCGAGTGCAACGTGCTGACCCTTCCACGCCGTGAAGCGACCGAACAAGCCGACGAGAAAGGCGTCCGTGGGAAGCTCACGCAATGCACGGCGCTCGTCGATCGGCGTGACCGCTTGCTTGGCATCGCCACTAAAGCGTGCAATGTCCACGCCGTTGTGGACGATCGGCACTGCGCTGCGTGGCAAACCGGTGAGTTCGATGAGCGCGTCGGCGGAAGCACGCGAATTTGCGATCACATGATCGACGCCGATCTTCACGGCCCACTTGATCAGCAGCAGATGCACGTGGCCGAAGTGAGCACGCGAGACGATGTCGTGCACATGCCAGACCGTGGGCTTGCGATGCAATACGTGACCGAATGCCCCTAGAATCAAGGCCTTTTGCGTGTTGAGGAACACGATATCGAAGGATTTTGCGCGTGCTGCGATCGAACGGACCTGACGCACGATGCCGGGCAACGCGGCGATGGCGGCGAACCTCATGCGGTCCTTCTTGATGCTTGAGATACGTGCATCCGTGTCTACCGATACCCGCACGCCTTCGGCCTGGAGCCGTTCACGGAACGGGCCGTCCGAGAGCAACAGGACTTCGCTGCGCTGGGTGCATCGAATGGCGAGCGGCAGGAGACAGATTTCGGCGCCACCAAGCTGGCCGCTCTGATCGACGAAGAGGACGCGTGGTTCTCTGCTCGATGACAACGAGGCCGCGGTGTCGGCGCGTTGCGGGGCGAACTCGCGTGTGTTGGCTACCGATGCCGGGCCTTTGTCACGCAGCAGTGTGGTGGATGTAATTGATAAGCTGGCTGCGGTTTTTGTGGGCATCGATGACAGGCGCTGCAAATGGTCGAATGAGCGATGGGCAAGCCCGGAGCCGATAAAGGTAACGATCGTGGGCAAGCGGACACAGCGCTCATTATTCGCAATGCGATGGTCGAAGTGTGTGGGCATGCGCACGAAGGCGTGCAGTGACTGTCTTTAAACTCGCTTCATCGGCAGCAAAGGCTGCGGCAGACGGGTTTCATCATGAAAGTGGCTATTGTTCACGACTGGCTGGTGGTGTCGGGCGGCGCGGAGAAGGTGCTGGAGCAGATGATTGCGTGCTTTCCGCAGGCGGACATCTTCAGTCTTGTGGACTTCCTGGAAGACCGCTCGATCGTTCATAACAAGCCCGTGAAGACTTCGTTCATACAGGGGCTTCCGTATGCGAAGAAAAAGTATCGGGGGTATTTGCCGCTGATGCCGCTTGCTATCGAACAGTTCGACTTGTCGGGCTATGACCTTGTGCTTTCGAGTTCGCATGCGGTGGCGAAGGGCGTGCTGGTTGGGCCCGACCAGACCCATGTGAGTTATGTGCATTCACCCATTCGTTACGCGTGGGACTTGCAGCATCAATATTTGCGTGAGGCGCGTCTTGAGCGCGGTCCGCGTTCATGGGCTGCGCGCATGTTGCTGCATTATTTGCGCAACTGGGACGCGCGCTCGGCTAACGGCGTGGACCGCATGATTGCGAATTCGCACTTCGTGGCGCGGCGGATCATGAAGAGTTATCGACGTGAAGCGGCGGTCATTGCACCGCCGGTCGATGTCCATGCATTCGAGGTGGGCGACAAGAAGGGCGACTTCTATTTGACGGCGTCGCGAATGGTGCCTTACAAGCGCATTGATATGATTGTGGAAGCCTTTGCTTCCATGCCTGATCGCAAGCTCGTGGTGATTGGTGATGGTCCGCAGATGGATCTGGTGCGTTCGAAGGCCACGTCCAATGTGAGTATCCTGGGTTACCAGTCGTTTGAGGTCTTGAAGGATCACATGCAGCGGGCGAAGGCGTTTGTGTATGCCGCCGAGGAGGACTTTGGCATCGCGATAGTCGAAGCGCAGGCTTGTGGCACGCCTGTGATTGCGTACGGCAAGGGCGGGGCATTGGAGTCGGTGGTGCCGCTTGGATCGCCGGGGGCGACGGGTTTGCATTTCACGACACAGACGCCGGCGTCGTTATGTGAAGCGGTGGAGCGGTTTGAGGATTGCTCTCATGCCTTTACGACGGCTGCGTGTCGCAGGAATGCGGAGCGGTTTGGTGCAGCGGATTTTCGTCGCCGGTTTATTGTTGAGGTGTTGAACGCGATGGCGAAGGCTGAACCTAGCCGGGAAAGCGAGGTCACGAGTGTGATGTCGTCGGCGTATGTTAAGGCCGCTTAAGGGTGCGTTTTTCGTTCGCACTCGGGCGGGGGATTTCGCTAGCGCTCGCGGGGCTGAGTTGATGCCGGGTTGCTGCTTTCTGCGTCCGTAGCCGGTCTATTCTGGCTGTTCTCTTTATCACTATTAGCCACTGTGCGTGGCGGCA
>NZ_JALPRJ010000129.1 GCF_030464885.1 Caballeronia sp. SEWSISQ10-4 2
TGGAAAAAGAAATGACGTGCCGCCACGCACAGTGGCTAATAGTGATAAAGAAAACGTCCAACATATAACGACCGCAGGCCTAAGCAGCAGCAACCCGGCACCAACTCTGACCACGACGCCCGAAAACCCCAAACAGAACCCGTCCACCGGCGCGAGCGAAAAACCCTGTGCGGACGAAAACCCCTTACATTATTGCCTGATTAATAATCCCAAACTGCTTAAAGTCCGGATCGGCGGGAGGAAAAGGGGCTGCCAAACCCTTTGGCCCATTCGCGACCATTTTGACCACCGTATCAACCTTCGGCAGTCCAAGCCCATCGAGCCACTCCGTCAAACCACTTCCCCCCGGCGTATCGATACGAACAAAAACCCCTTCGTTCACCGCCAGCCAATGACTGATCAACGCCTTCGCCCGACTAGAATCAGGCGCATCCGGTGCCACCACCGGCCCAATCGCAAACCCACGCCCAAAACGCCTGAACAACGCAAAACCAAGCAATTCGCCATCGCGATCCAGCGCAATCCCATCCGCACTCTCAAGCAGGGCCGGCAACACCTCGCCACGATCCAGCCCACACGCCCGCGACGCCAGTTCGATCAAACGAGGAGCATCGTTGGAACCCAGCGGCCGCAACCGCTCACCCGGCGGCAACGACACCAGTGGTGGCTGGAACGCGGCTCCCTGATGCTGGTCGAGCGTGCCAACCGCCCGAAAACCCAGCTTCTCATAGAGCGGAAGCCCCGCCGTTGTCGCGTGCAGAAACGTGACGCGGCCGCCAAGTTGTTCCAGCACAAGCTCCATCAGCTTTTTACCAATACCCCGGCCCTGCCACGCCGGCGATACAATCACCATCCCCAACGACGCCCGCTCAGCCCCATAAGTCCAATACAACGCCGTGCCAATCACACCTTCCGGCGTCTGCGCGACAAAACCCGCGCCCGCCTGCACCACGAAACGCCAGTCGTCCACTCGATGCGGCCATTTAAGTTCAACGGTCAGCGCATGCGCCGCAGCAATATCGTCGCCAGTAAAGGATCTATAGGTAATTCGTTCGTTGACTTGCTCGGACACGCCGGCCTCCCTCGTTGGCTTTCACGCAAGCCCAGTCATCAGGCCTTGTAATCAAGCTCAGGTTTCACGCCGCCACTCTCGCATCCACCACGCAACGTGGCTAGGACGATCTTTTCATGAAGCGGCTTTGAAGCCGCACCGGGCAAACTTCGATACAAAACGGCGCGTCGGCGGCTTCATAACGCGTGTGATCTGCTGAGCCACTGTTTTTGTCGACGATAAATGTGGTCCGGCTAGCCTTACGATTCCATCAGGCCGCGCCGCATCCGCGGCCGCTACTCAAAGGACCTTCATATGGATAGCTTCGATCCCGCCGCCGTGACCGTGCGCAGCGGCCATTTCATCGGCGGCGAATATGTGGATGAAGGCGCCCGCCGTATCGAGGTCGCGCGCCCGTCGGATGGCGTGGTGTATGCATCGGTGCCGCTCGCGGACGCAGAGGTGATCGATCGCGCAGTCGAAAACGCATGGCAGGCGTTTCGCACCAGCGGCTGGCGATCCATGGCCCCGCGCGAGCGCGCCCGGATCCTGCGCCGTTTCGCCGACCTCGTCGCAGCCGATGTCGAGACGCTCGGCCCCCTGGAAGCGCTCGGTTCAACCCGCCCGATCCGCGACGCAAGCAACTGGGACGTGCCGTTCACAGCCGAAGGCATCCGTTTCTACGCGGAGTTCGCGGACAAGATCGGCGGCGACGTGGCCGCAACCGATCACGATCATCTCGGCATGACGATCGCCGAACCGTACGGCGTGATCGGCGCCATCGCACCGTGGAATTTCCCGCTGGTGATGGCGTCGTGGAAAATCGCGCCGGCGCTCGCAGCAGGCAATGCCGTGGTCCTGAAACCCTCGGAAATGACGCCGTTCTCAGTGCTGCGCCTCGCCGAACTCGCAATCAGTGCCGGCATTCCGGCAGGCATTTTCAACGTCGTGCAAGGCGATGGCCGCACGACGGGCGATGCACTCGTGCGCCATCCGAAAATCTCCAAGGCCACGTTCACCGGCTCCACCCGCACGGGCGCGGCCATCATGGCTGCGTGCGCCGAAACAGGCACCAAGCCGGTCACGCTGGAACTGGGCGGCAAGAGCCCGCAGATCGTTTTCGCCGATGCCCCGCGTCTGGACGACGTCGCGCGCCGTATCGCCGGGGCAATTTCGGGCAATGCGGGTCAGGTGTGCGTGGCAGGTTCCCGGCTGCTGGTCGAGCGTTCGCTCGCGGAGCCGCTGGCCGAACGCATCCAGGCCGTGTTCAGCGGACTGAAAGCGGGCGCAACCTGGACTCCCGGCACGACCCTCTCGCCGATCATTTCAGAACCGCAGGCGGCGCGTATCGAAGGGATCGTGGGGCGGACGCTCGCTAGCGGCGCAACCCTGCGCTGCGGCGGGTTGCGCGCCGATGGCGGCGCAGGCGGCGCGTTTTATGTCCCCACGCTGCTGAGCGGTGTCACGCAACATTCGGAAGCGGTCCACGAGGAAGTATTCGGCCCGGTGCTGACATTGCAGACCTTCGATACGGAAGAAGAAGCGCTCGCACTCGCTCAACACCCTGACTATGGTCTGGCTGCCGGCGTGCACACGGCCGACCTGGGCCGCGCGCTGCGGCTGGTCCGGGGGCTGGAAGCCGGCACGGTATGGGTCAACCGCTATGGAAGAACGTCAGACTTCATGATTCCGACCGGCGGCTACAAACGCTCGGGCATCGGCAAGGACCTGGGCCGGCAAGCGTACGAAGCGAACCTGCGCTTCAAAAGCGTGCTGATCGATCTGCGCGAATAGATTCAAGCATAAATCCAAGCAACCGAAGGCTTTTGAACAGACGAAAAGAAGGGCAAACCCTGACGCCGCAAAGCTCCTGAAAACGCAACCGCAGACTCTGCTGCGGGACGCCCTAAAAAACGCACATTCTGTGTTTTTGGCTTGCGCGAATCAGGGACATCTTTGTTTTTGCGCTGATTAAATCTTTTACAGGAATGCGCTTTCCTGTTTTCGCCACTGAACCCTGTCGCGGGTTCATATCAACGATACAAACGATAGGACTATCACCATGATCGAATTCGAACCGAAGTACATCACTTTCGATTGCTACGGCACTCTGACCAAATTCCGCCTCGCCGACATGACGCGCGAAATGTACGGCGACGTGCTGAGCGGCCCCGACATGGACAAGCTGATTGCGTTCTTTTCGGGTTATCGGCGCGATGAAGTGCTCGGCGCATGGAAGCCGTATCGCGACGTGATCGTCAATGCGTTCAAACGGGCCTGCAAACGCATGAACGTCGAATTCGATGAAGCCAAGGCAGAGACGTTCTATACCGCCGTGCCGACCTGGGGTCCGCATCCGGACGTGCCGGAAGGCCTCTCGCGGCTGGCGAAGAAGTACAAGCTGGTGATCCTGTCGAATGCGTCGAACAACCAGATCCAGAGCAACGTCGACAAGCTCGGCGCGCCGTTTCACGCGGTCTTCACGGCCGAGCAGGCGCAGTCGTACAAGCCGCGCATGCAAGGCTTCGAGTACATGTTCGACCAGTTGAACTGCAACCCGGAAGACGTGCTGCACGTGTCGTCGAGCCTGCGTTACGATCTGATGACCGCGCACGACATGGGCGTCAAGCACAAGGCGTTCGTGAAGCGCGGCCATGAACCGTCCACGCCGTACTACGAGTACACCGAAGTCGACGACATCCCGCATCTCGCCACGTTGCTCGGCCTGTAAGCGGCTGTGGTTCCAACGCATTTCGCATCAGGGACTCACAGTATGAAGCTCGATTCCTACTGGCTCGATACTTCGCCGCCGCTGCTGTCGGCAAGCGCTGGTCCGCTCGACGGTCATGTCGATGTGGCCGTGATCGGGGCGGGCTTCACGGGGTTGTCGGCGGCACTGGCGTTGGGCAAACGCGGCGCATCGGTGGCTGTACTGGACGCGGGACGGATCGGCGGCGGCGCGTCGGGACGCAACGGCGGTCAGGTCAATACCGGCGTCGCGCAGGATTTTTCCGCACTGGTCGAACAGCTCGGACTGGAAAAAGCGCGCGGTTGTTATCGGGCGTATTCGGCGGCAGTAGACACCGTCGAGCGCCTGATCCGCGAAGAGCAGATCGATTGCGATTACCTGGCGTCGGGCAAGTTGAAGCTCGCATCGAAGCCGCATCATCTCGCGCATCTGGAGAAGACAGCGGAGGTGATCCGGCGTGAAGTCGATGCCAATGTCGAGATCATCGGCCGCGACCGGATCGCAACCGAGATCCAGTCGGACAGTTTTTTCGGCGGCCTGCTGCAGCGGCATGGCGGCCAGATGCATATGGGCAAGTTCACCGTTGGTCTCGCCAATGCCGCCGCGCGCCATGGCGCCAAGCTCTACGAGAACGCGGCTGTGACGTCGATAGAAAAGGATGGCGAGCGAGGTTATCGGATCGTGTCGGCGCGCGGTGAAGTCCGCGCGAAGCAGGTGTTGATCGCGACGGGTCCATCGCGGCAAGGACCGTTCGGCTGGTTTCGGCGACGCCTCGCGCCGGTCGGTTCGTTCATCGTGGTAACGGAGCCTTTGTCGCCTGAGCTCGTGCACCAGGTGTTTCCGAATCTCCGGGCGTACACGACGTCGCGCCTCATGCATAACTATTTCCGCATCACGCCCGATTCGCGTTTGCTGTACGGCGGCCGGGCGCGCTTCACGGCGTCCGAGCAGCCATCGGACGCCAAGAGCGGACGCATCCTGCAGGACGGTCTCGCGAAAATGTTCCCGGCGCTGGCCCACGCGCGTCTCGACTATTGCTGGGGTGGTCTCGTCGATATCACCGCCGACCGCCTGCCACGTGCCGGCCAGCACGAAGGCATTTATTTTTCGATGGGCTACAGCGGCCACGGCACGCAGATGTCAACGCACATGGGCCAGGTGATGGCCGATGTGATCGATGGCCGCACCACCGCGAATCCGTGGCGTGAATTCGAGTGGCCGGCGATTCCCGGCCACACGGGCAAGCCCTGGTTTTTGCCGCTTGTCGGCACGTACTACCGCATCAAGGACGTGTTTTATTGAGTTCGACCGGCCGCGTTTTTTTTGCCGCTCGACGCCCCCCGTATCACCCACGCCGAACCACAAACCAAAACCAGACCCAGCCACCTCGCGGAGAAGTTTCGATGAATAAAGAAAATCTGCAACACGCCGATGCCCCAGCCGGGACTGAAGTGACCGAGCTCGAGCGCCTCACGCGCCGGGGCGCGTCACGGCGCGAGGTGTTGCGCGCGCTGGCCGCGGCCGGCATGGCCTCGATCACCGGCGCCGGGCTGCTGAGTGCGAGCGGCGCTGCGTTCGCGCAGGAGAAGCCGAAGCAGGGCGGCAAGATTCGCGTGGCGACGCAGTCCGCATCCGCCGCCGATACGCTCGACCCGGCGAAGGGCGCGCTCGGCACGGACTATGTGCGGGCGAACATGTTTTACAACGGCCTGACCGAACTGGATTCGCATCTTGGCGCGAAGATGGCTTTGGCGGAGTCGCTTGAAACGAAAGATGCGACGGTGTGGATCGTGAAGCTGCGCAGCGGCGTCCAATTTCACGACGGCAAATCCCTCGCGCCCGCCGACGTGGTCTATTCGCTGATGCGCCACAAAGATCCAGCGACGGCATCGAAGGCCAAGACGCTCGCCGACCAGTTCAAGGAAGTGAAAGCCACGGGCCCGAACGAGGTCACCATCACGCTGGAAGGCGCGAATGCGGACTTGCCGGTGATCCTCGCCACCTCGCATTTCCTGATCATCAAGGATGGCACGACCGACTTCAAGACGGCTATTGGCACCGGTCCTTTCAAGGTCAAGGATTTCTCCCCGGGCGTGCGTACGGTCGGTGTGAAGAACGACAAGTACTGGAAACCGGGCATGCCGCATCTGGACGAGATCGAGCTGATCGGTATCGGCGACGAATCGGCCCGCGTGAATGCGCTGCTTTCCGGCGACGTGCAGCTCATCAACGCGGTCAGCCCGCGTTCGACTGGCCGCATCAAGGGCACGCCGGGTTTCACGGTGCTGGAAACGAAGACGGGCCAGTACACCGACCTGATTGTTCGCGACGAAGGCGGTATTACCGGCAACGACGATTTTCGTCGGGGTATGTTCTATCTCGTGGATCGCGAGCAGATTCGCCGCGCCGTGTTCCAGGGTTTCGGCACGGTCGCCAACGACCAGCCGATCGATCCGACCAACAAGTACTACATGCACGGCATTCCGCAACGCGCCTACGATCCGGAGAAAGCCAAGTTCCACTTCCAGAAGGCGAAAGTGGGCAGTACGCCCGTGCAGATTTTTGCGTCGCCCGCGGCTGAGGGTTCGGTAGAAATGGCGATGCTGTTGCAGCAGGCCGCACCCGCAGCGGGTCTGAACCTGCAGGTCACGCGTGTACCGGCAGACGGTTACTGGTCGAATCACTGGATGAAACATCCGCTTGGTTTCGGCTCGGTGAATGCGCGTCCGAGCGCCGACGTTTTGTTCACGCAGTTCTTCAAGTCGGATGCACCGTGGAACGAAGCGAACTGGAAGAGCCCGAAATTCGACCAGATGCTGGTGGCGGCACGCGGCGAACCGGACGACGCCAAGCGCAAGCAGATCTACGGCGACATGCAGGTGCTGGTGCATGAAACGGGCGGCATCGGCATTCCGATGTTCCAGAGCTCGATCGACGGTCATACGACCAAGCTCAAGGGCCTGGGATCGATTCCGCTGGCTGGTTTGATGGGCTTCGCGTTCGCGGAGCATGTCTGGCTGGAAAGCTGAAGTCTGGTGTACCTGGTGCATCTGGTGTACGCAGAGCATCAGGCAGTAAAGCACGCCGCCCGGTCGGGGCGTGCGGTTTCAACCCCGGAGGCGAATCATGAAAGCACACGCGTCACGACTTATCGCCGCTCGCCTGGGCCTCGCGCTGCTCACGCTGCTGATTGTCTCGGCGGTGGTGTTCGGCATCACCGGCCTGCTTCCCGGCGATGCCGCGCAGCAGGCGCTCGGGCAAGCGGCAACGCCCGAAGCGGTAGCGGCGTTAAGACATCAGTTTGGGCTCGACCAGCCGGCGTTGCAGCGTTACTTCCAGTGGCTGTATCTGGTTGTCACCGGCAACTTCGGGACGTCGTTGTCGAATAGTTTGCCGGTCAGTCAACTGATCGCCACGCGCTTGCCGAACTCGCTCGTGCTGGCCGGACTGACGGCCTTGGTGTCCGTCCCGGTCGCGTTGTTCATCGGTATTTCGTCAGCCATGTTTCGCGGCTCGCTGCTCGATCGCGTGCTCAACGTGCTGACGCTCTCCACGGTCGCGGTGCCGGAGTTCCTGATCGCGACCATCGCCGTGCTCGTGTTCGCCGTGAAGCTGCGCTGGCTGCCCGCGTTGTCGTATTTGTCCGAGGTGTCGTCGTTCGGCGGCCTGCTGCGGATCTACGCCATGCCCGTCATGACGCTGTGCTGCGTGCTCGTTGCGCAAATGGCGCGCATGACACGCGCTGCCGTGCTCGATCAGCTCAATGCATCGTATGTCGAGATGGCGATCCTGAAAGGCGCCTCGCCGATGCGCGTCGTGTTGCGCCACGTGTTGCCGAACACCATCGGCCCGATCGCGAATGCGGTGGCGCTGAGCCTGTCGTATCTTTTCGGCGGTGTAGTGATCGTCGAATCGATCTTCAATTACCCGGGCCTCGCGAGCCTCATGGTCGACGCCGTCACGAACCGCGACATGCCGCTCGTGCAGGGGTGCGTCATGGTGTTCTGCGCGGCTTACCTGCTGCTCGTGCTGATTGCCGATCTAGCTCAAATCGTGTCCAACCCGAGGCTGCGTCAACGATGAACCGACCCGCCAACTCCTCCATTCCTCATCCGGGCACCGAGCTCTACGACGTGGCCCGCGACGACATCGTGAATGAACCGTCCGTACCGGTCCCTGACGTTGCCGGACCGAAACCGGGCGTCTTGAAGCGGCTGGTCCGGCGCTTCTCCGTCCTCGGTCTGATCGGTCTCGTGATGGTCGTGTTCTGGCTGACCATTGCAGTCATCGGTCCGTTGGTCGCGCCCTACAAAAGCGGCGCGCTTTCGTCCATGGATGTGTTCGCCGGTTCCAGCCGGGCGTTTCCGCTCGGCACCGACTATCTTGGCCGCGACATGCTGAGCCGGATTCTCTACGGCACACGTTATACGGTCGGACTGGCCCTCGCGGCTGCGCTGCTGGCGAGCCTGATCGGCACGTTCTTCGGGCTGATTGCCGCCGTGTCGGGCCGCTGGGTCGATGAAATCCTGAGCCGCCTGTTCGATGCCTTGATCTCCATTCCGAGCAAGGTGCTCGCGCTGGTCGTGATCGCCGCGTTCGGATCGTCCATCCCCATGCTGACCGGCGTCGCCGCGCTCGCTTATATTCCCGGCGCGTTTCGCATCTCGCGCTCGCTTGCGGTCAACCTGATGACGCTCGAATACGTGCAGGTCGCGCGGGCTCGAGGGGAACGGCTGTTCTACATCGCCCGCGTGGAAGTGCTGCCGAACATGATCCATCCGATGCTCGCCGACTTCGGCCTGCGGTTTGTGTTCATCGTGTTGCTGCTTAGCGGCCTGAGTTTTCTCGGCCTCGGCGTGCAGCCGCCTAATGCCGACTGGGGTTCGCTGGTGCGCGAGAACATCGGCGGGCTGGCGGAAGGGGCGCTGGCCGTGTTGATGCCGGCTATCGCGATCGCGACGCTGACCATCGGCGTGAACCTGCTGATCGATAACCTGCGCCGCCGTGGCGGCCGTGGGCAAGGAGCTGCGCAATGAGCGCCGACATGATTCAGGTGAAGGGCTTGCGAGTGGTGGCGGGCGCAGCGCCCGACCCCGTGACCGAGATCGTCAAGGGCGTCGATTTTTCGGTGAAGAAGGGCGAGGTGCTTGCGTTGATCGGCGAGTCCGGATCGGGCAAGACGACTATCGCGCTGGCGCTGCTGGGGTATGCGCGGCAAGGGTGTTCCATTAGCGGTGGATCGGTGCGTATCGGCGAGACGGAAGTGCTCGAGCTCGACCAGAACGGCCGCCGGGCGCTTCGTGCGCGCACTGTGGCGTACGTCGCGCAGAGCGCGTCGGCGGGGTTCAATCCCGCGCGCACGATCATCGACCAGGTGACGGAACCCGCGTTGCTGCATCGATTGATGACACGGGATGCAGCGCGTCGCAAGGCGATCGAGTTGTTTCGCGCGCTCGCATTGCCGGACGCGGAGAAGATCGGCGAGCGATATCCGCACCAGGTTTCGGGCGGGCAGTTGCAGCGCTTGATGGCGGCGATGGCGCTGATCACGGATCCAGCGGTGGTGGTGTTCGACGAACCGACGACGGCGCTCGACGTGACCACGCAGATCGAAGTGCTCGCGGCATTCAAGAAGGTGATCCGCGAGCTGGGCACCACGGCCATCTACGTGTCGCACGATCTTGCGGTCGTGGCGCAAATGGCGGACCGGATCGTTGTGTTGAACGGTGGCCGGGTGAAAGAGAACGGCTTGGTGGCGCAGGTGCTCGATGCCCCCGTCGATGCATACACGCAGCAATTGCTGGCGGCCACGCGCCGGCCGGAACCGATGTTATCGGTGCAAACGAATGCGCAGAAACTCGCGCCGCCCTTGCTTGAAATTCGTGGGTTGGCAGCAGGTTATGGCCGTATCGACCGCTACGGCGCGCCGGCCGTGCGTGTGCTCGACGATGTAAGCCTTTCGATTGCCCGGGGCAGCACGCTGGGTGTGATCGGCGAATCGGGCTCGGGCAAGACGACGCTGGCGCGCGTGGTGGCGGGTCTGGTCGACCGGGCGCGCGGCGAAGTTTTCTTCGATGGCAAACCGCTGCCCGCCAAACTGTCGAACCGTACTCCTGAGCAATACCGGCAGATCCAGATCGTGTTCCAGAACGCCGACACGGCGTTGAACCCGAGCCATTCCATCGCCGATATCCTCAGCCGGCCGCTCGCTTTTTATCATCATTTGCGCGGGGCGGCGGCGCGCAAGCGGACACTGGAACTGCTCGATCTCGTCAAGCTGCCTGCATCGATTGCGGAACGCACGCCGGGTGGTTTGTCGGGCGGCCAGAAGCAACGCGTGAACCTGGCGCGCGCGCTCGCCGCCGATCCCGCATTGATCCTCTGCGATGAAGTCACGTCCGCGCTCGACACCGTCGTTGGTGCGGCGATCCTCGACCTGCTGGCTGAACTACGCCGCGAGCTGGGCGTCTCGTACATGTTCATCAGCCACGACATCTCCACCGTGCGTTCGATCTGCGACGAAGTGATCGTGCTGTACGCGGGACATCGCGTGGAGGCGGGCGAGCGCGACGTGCTCGCGGCACCGCCGTATCACCCATACACGGGCTTGCTGGTGGACTCCGTGCCGGCGCTAAAGCCAGGCTGGCTCGACGCACGCCGCATGATCGGCAGCGCCGCTTTGCCGCAGATGGGTGAGAGCGCCGACATCGCCGAACTGTGCAGCTTCAGGGCGCGCTGTCCGGTTCGTATCGACGGCAAGTGCAACGCCACGCCGCCCTCCATGAAGAAGCTGCCTTCGGGGGCGGAAATTCTTTGCCATCATTCGACGGCCGAACTGAGCCGGCTGCAGACCATCGAGACGATTGAAGCATGAGCGGACGGTTCGTGCGGTTGGCGGAAACGGAGCGCCGGGCGGTAGTCATTACCGTCGACGGTCTGGCGCGACAGGCTGCGGAAGGCGACACGCTGATGGTCGCGTTGCTGACCAGCACGAGGACCTTGCGCGACTCTGAATTCGGCGATGGCCGGCGCGCCGGTTTCTGCCTGATGGGCGCATGCCAGGACTGCTGGGTCTGGACCGCTGACGGCGAACGGCTGCGTGCGTGTACGACGCCGGTGGTAGCGGGCATGTCGATCATCACGCAACTGTCTACAGCCGGGGAGGGCGTATGGCCGCGCGCGTGATTGTGATCGGCACCGGGCCTGCCGGGGTTCGGGCCGCCGAGGCGCTGGTCGAAGCGGGCCTGCGGCCGACGGTGATTGATGAAGGGCGAAGGGATGGCGGGCAGATTTATCGACGGCAGCCGGAAGGGTTCACGCGCTCTTACGACACGCTCTACGGTACGGAAAGTGCGCGAGCGGCTGCTCTGCATGAGAGCTTCGATGCACTCAAGAGTCGCATTGATTACTTGCCCGAAACGCTCGTCTGGAACATCACGACGAACGCCGTGCATCTTGTCAGCGGCGCGTCTTACCGGACGCTTGAATTCGATGCGCTGATCATTTGCAGCGGCGCGACGGATCGGTTAATGCCGGTAAAGGGCTGGCATTATGCCGGGACGTATAGCCTGGGCGGCGCGCAAGTCGCGCTGAAGTCGCAGGGTTGCTCGATCGGCTCGCGAGTCGTGCTGATGGGCACCGGGCCGCTGCTTTACCTCGTGGCTGCGCAGTATGTGAAAGCGGGCGCGGCAGTGTCCGCCGTCTTCGATACCTCCACACTTTTGCAACGGCTCTCCGCGCTGCCGAAGCTGCTCGCCATTCCCGCCGCGCTGAAAAAAGGCATCGCGTTGATGAGCGTACTCAGGAAAGCGCGGGTACGAGTTTATCGCGGCGTTCGACCGCTTGAAATCGTCGGATCGCCTGCTCATGGCGTGAGCCATGTCGAAGTCGCGCTGCAAAGCGGCATGCCGTTCAAGGTGGCCTGCGATGCGGTCGCGCTCGGTTATCACTTGCGTCCGGAGACGCAGCTTGCCGACCTCGCCGGCTGCGAATTTTCCTTCGATGAAGCCACGCAGCAATGGTTTCCTGCAATCGATGAGGACGGCCGCAGCAGCGTCAAAGGGATCTATCTGGCTGGCGACGGCGCGCGTATTCGCGGCGCCGACGCCGCTGAACGTTCGGGTCGTCTCGCCGCACTCGCTGCGATGCAGGATGGCGGTTTGAAGGTCGAAGGTCTGGCCGCCTTGCGTGCACAACTGCAGGTCTTCAGCCGCTTCGCGGCCGGCTTGCGCGCCGCCTTTCCGTGGCCCGCCCGGTTCGCGAGCATGCTGCCGGACGAGACCATCGTGTGCCGTTGCGAAGCGATTACGGCGGGCGAGTTACGCCGTGTCGTCCGCGAGACCGGCGCGCAGGAAGCGAATCGTGCCAAGGCGTTTTCCCGCGTCGGCATGGGTCGATGCCAGGGACGCTTTTGTGCTCACGCGGGAGCTGAAGTGATCGCGGCGGCGGCATCCGTGCCGCTGGCTTCCGTCGGGCGGCTGCGTGGACAAGCGCCCGTCAAGCCGTTGCCGGTGACACTTGTCGAGCAAGAGGAGGCCAGCGAATGACGGCGTCGCAACAAGCCGATCGTCGAGCCGATGTGATCGTGATCGGCGGCGGCATCATGGGCACGACCACGGCGTTCTTTTTGCGCCGCCGCAACCCTGCTTGCTCGGTGATCCTGCTCGAACGCGGCTTGACCGGCCAGCAAGCCAGCGGCGTCAACTTTGGCGGCGTCCGCCGGCAAGGCCGGGCGTTGCCGCAGCTCGCGATAGCGAACCGTGCGCTGAACACGTGGCAGCACTCGAAGGAACTGCTGGGCGAGGACATCGAATTCCTGCCGTCGGGCCATACACGTGTGTGTTATCACGCGCACGACGTGGAGACCTTCGATCGCTATGCCGTCGATGCGCGTGCCTACGGCCTCGATCTCGAAGTACTGCACGGCAAGGCGATGTTCGAACGTTTCCCCTTCCTCGGCCGTGAAGTGCTGGCCGCCTCCATCTCCCCACTCGACGGCCACGCGAATCCACGCCTCGCCGCACCGGCCTTCGGCCGGGCGGCGGCGCGGCTCGGCGCGCAGGTGGTAGAGAACACGGAGATCGCGCATGTGGAGAAGGACGGCGACGGCTTTCGCGTGGAAAGTGCGGCGGGCGTGGTGTATCGGGCAGCACGGCTCGTGATTTGCGCGGGCGCGTGGGCGAGCCGGCTGACCGAGCAGTTCGGCGAGCCGGTGCCGCTGCGTGCAAGTGGACCGCAAATGGCTGTCACTGAACCGGTGCCGTATGTCTTCAAGTCGTCGATGGGCGTCTTCACATCCATCAAGCAGGAAAGCATCTACTTCCGCCAGATCCCGCGCGGCAACATCATCGTGGGCGGCGGGCCGCCCGGTCCCGCCGATGCACTCACGAAACGCGCGTCGGTGCTGCCCATCAACACCGTGCGTCAGATTGCGCAACTCCGCCGCCTGGTTCCTTCGATGGCGCCGCTGCACGTGATCCGGGTCTGGAGCGGCGTGGAAGGATACTTGCCGGATAGCGAGCCGGTGATCGGCCGCAGTTCGACAACCGACGGCGTGTTCTATGCATTCGGTTTTTGCGGCTCGGGGTTCCAGATTGGTCCGGGCGTGGGCGAGACGCTGGCCGAATTGATCGATACCGGCAGCACGCCGATTCCACTCGACGCGTTTTCGGTCAGCCGGTTTGCCTCGTTTGCGTCTTCATCGCAAGCTCAACCTGTGGCGGCGGCGTCATGAAACAGTCCATGCCGCTGACCGAAGCACGGGCGTTCATCGAGGCGCACTTCGATGAACCCGTGACACTTGCGCAACTTGCAGAGCTGTCGGCGCTTAGTGTGTCGCGGTTTGCTACCGCGTTCCGGCAGCAATTCGGTTCGTCGCCGTACCGGTATTTGTGCGGGCTGCGGATCCAGCGCGCCCAGGCTTTGTTGCTTGCGGGCGTGCCAGGGTCGGTAGTCGCGGCTGAAGTCGGTTTCTTCGACCAAAGCCATTTCGCGCGGCATTTCAAGCGTTTCTGCGGGATGACGCCGAGCATGTATTTGAAGCGGGCGCACGCGAGATGTCTGTTGCAGGGGAGTGAGGGGTCGTCGCGCGGCGGGTCGAACGGAACTGAACCGACGGAGCAGCGGACGTTGTACCGGGAAACGGCTTAGATAAGTAAACAGAAAGCCTGACGGTCTAACCCGAGCATCGCGTCGAACGATTGAATTGCCCCTGATTGCTTCGCTCGGCCGCGAAGCAGCGAGCCTTCGAGTCTGTTGCCAATCTACATCCCATCCCGAAGCGCGTCCTTCCAGGACGCTTACGCTATCATTCCGCAGACTAAAGCCTTTGATTTATAGACTCACCTCATCGTTATCGTGGTGAGACGTGGTCGCGCGTCCTGATGGTCCGCTACGCAGCAACTTCAATACGGGGATTGATCGATGCAACCTATGCGAGTGTCAGAAAAATGGTTCCACCGTGCGTTGTGGTTGATCTCTTTCGCCTTTGCGGGGTTCCTGATCGGCTTGGGCGGACTCGTTGTGGGGAATTTGCCCGGCGTTGAAGCTCCGCCTACGTTGGAATCGTTGATCGATCCGACAGCAAGCGCCGCGATACAAACATCGCTTCAGCAAGCGCAAGGCAATGTGCGTGACGGCGAGTTGGCAGAGGAGTCCGCGCGGCTCAAACTGCAAGCCGCGACCGCCGAATATACGAGCGCGCACGAAACGTTTTCGAACTGGCTTGCCACTCGTACGGCGACAGAGCAGGCCGATCAGAACAAGGAACTCGTCAGCCGTACCCGCTCGCTGGAGACGCTCAACGACAATATCCGCAGCGCTCAAAAGGCTCTCGATCAGATACAGCAGAGCAATGCACAGAAGCGGCAAGCACTGGTGAAGGGGCGAACGGCCGAAGCGGCGCTTCGTACTCAGGCTGAAGAGAAACTCGATGTGCTCCAGCGCGGCATCGACATGAAGAATTTCCTCATCCGGCTGGCAATCACCTTGCCCTTGCTTGTGATTGGCGGATGGCTGTTTGCCAAGCATCGCAAGAACCGTTATTGGCCTTTTGTCTGGGGCTTTATATTTTTTGCGCTGTTTGCGTTTTTCGTCGAACTGGTCCCGTACCTTCCTGACTATGGCGGTTATGTCCGGTACATCGTGGGCGTGATCGTGACGATTCTGGTCGGGCGTTATTCCATCAATGGCTTGCAGCGTTATCTGCAAAACCAGAAATCCGCCGAGACGCTGCCCGACGATCAACGTCGCCAGGCGTTGAGTTATGACGTTGCCCAAAGCCGCTTTGCAAAGGGCATCTGCCCAGGATGCGAACGCAAGGCCGACCTGGGTAATCCGAAACTCGACTTCTGCATGCACTGCGGGATCAGCCTGTTCGACGCATGCACTTTTTGTCAAACGCGAAAGAATGCGTTTGCACACTACTGCCCTGCGTGTGGGAAAGAGGCTGTTGCAAGTTAACCAGTGAGTACAAGCATGGTGCGCTCTCTTGCGTCAGGCGGTCCTGAAGATTCCGTTGGCCATCGGTTTTAGTCCGAAGTTCCGCGACGAGGTAGGCGAGTTTCCTTTGTGATTCAAGCGTTCGGCTGGAAATCGGGGTTCGGTTTTCTGTCTACGGTTGGATCGCCTGGACGAGCGCGAGAGCACGTTCGTGTGTGGGCTCGGGAGTAGTGGTGAGCTCGAAAGTGGGCGCGTCGGGCCCGGCATTTGGCGTGCGGCAGGTATTGCGCACGAGGTTGGCGAGCTCGGCCATCAAGGTGG
>NZ_JALPRJ010000012.1 GCF_030464885.1 Caballeronia sp. SEWSISQ10-4 2
TTGGGAGGCGTTTTCTTTGCTTCTGTTTCTTTTTCGCCGTTGGAAAAAGAAATGACGTGCCGCCACGCACAGTGGCTAATAGTGATAAATAGAATAACTAACTTAAACCGACCGCAGGCCTAAGCAGCAGCAACCCAGCATCCCCCCGCCCCTTACGCCCCAAAACCCCACCAACCAGCCCCCCGAGTGCGAACGAAAAGAACCTCGTTCATGCACGGACCGCTATCGACCTCAACCGCCCCTTGCCCGCAAACTCTTCAAACCCTTCAATAGGCAACGGCCGACAAAAATAGAAACCTTGATAGGCATGACAACCCGCGCTGGCCAAAAAGTCGCGTTGGGCTTCAGTCTCCACCCCCTCGGCGATCACCCCCAAACCGAGGCTCTGCGCAAGCGCCACAATAGTCCTGGCAATCGCGGCATCATTCGGATCGACAAGCACGTCGCGCACAAACGACTGATCGATTTTCAACTGATCCAAAGGCAGGCGCTTCAAGTACGAAAGCGACGAATAGCCGATACCGAAATCGTCCAGCGAAAAGACCACGCCCCGTGCCTTGAGCGCGACCATCTTTTCAATGATGTCCTGCACATTGTCGACCAGCACGCTCTCTGTGAGTTCCAGCTTGAGCCGGTTCGGGTTAGCACCTGTTCGACTGATCACCATCAGCACCTTGTCCACGAAATCAGGTTCGCGGAATTGCTGCGCGCTGACGTTGACTGCAATCGTGAGATGGGCCATGTCCGGCCGGACGGCCCATAACGCCAGTTGAGCACACGCGTTTTCCAGCACCCAATTTCCCAACGCAAGAATCAGCCCGGTCTCTTCAGCCAGGTGAATGAAATCGGCAGGCGGAACGAGACCGCGCTGGGGATGCTGCCAACGCACCAGTGCTTCGGCACCCATGACCCGGTCGCCGTCGATCACCTGAGCCTGGTAATGAAGCACGAACTGATTGCCCTCGAGAGCCTTGCGCAGACCCGCCTCCATCGCGGCTCGCTCCACCACGACGGTCTGCATGGCCGGGTCGAAGAAACACAGCGCGTTGCGCCCCAGTTCCTTCGACTTGTACATGGCGAGGTCGGCCTGCTTTAGGAGCTCGTCGATGGGCGTCTGATATCCCCTGAACACGGCAGCACCAATACTCGCGGTACTGCGGTAGTCGATCTCGTCGAGCTGATACGACTTGCCAAGCACCGCGAGGATTTTTTCACCCACGGCCTCAGTCTGGCTGGCAGCCTCTTGCCAGGTGTCGTGCAAGCTTCCCAGCACCACCACGAACTCGTCGCCGCCCACCCGCGCCACGGTGTCGCCATCGCGTACGCTGGCCGCGAGACGCTGCGCCACCTGTTGCAGCAGCAAGTCGCCTTTGTCGTGACCCAGCGTGTCGTTCAAAGTCTTGAAGTGATCCAGGTCGATGAACAGCAACGCCCCGCACGCACCGGTTCGAGCGCTGACCGTGATGGCCTGCGTCAGCCGATCCAGCAGCAAGGTGCGGTTGGGCAAACGGGTCAGGGCATCGAAGAAGGCCAGTTCCTTGATTCGTTCTTCCGCGATCTTGCGTTCGGTGATGTCGTGGTGCGTGCCCACATAGTGGCTGACGACCCCGCCCTCTCCCGTGACCGCCGAGATCGTGAGCCATTTCGGATAGACCTCGCCATTCTTGCGCCGCCCCCATATCTCGCCCTGCCAGCCACCCATGCGGTGGATCGTCTCCCACATCCCGGTGAAGAAAGCTTCGTCGTGATGGTGCGAGCGGAGCAGTCTCGGGGTCTGGCCCACCACTTCTTCAGCCGTGTAGCCGGTACATTCGGTGAAGGCCGAATTAACCCGCAGGATGGTGTTGCTGGCGTCGGTGACCATCATGGCTTCGAGCGAATCGAAGGCGACCGCGGCAATACGCAGTTCAGCCTCGACTTGCTTGCGATCGGTAATGTCGCGCCCGCTGGTCCGAAAGCCTGTGAACACGCCTCTCGCATCCGTGATCGGAACCCAGGAAACGGACAGCCAGACCAGCGAGCCGTCCTTGCGGACACAGCGGAATTCAAGGTCCTCGCCGCGAAAGCCCTGAAGGCCCTTCAGGAACTCAGGGGCAACACGAGGCATGTCCTCGGGGTGAATCAGCGTGCCGGCAAAGTCCGGCATGGCCATGCATTCCTCGACGGTATATCCGGTGTAGTGCTCGACCGATGGATTGATCCAGCGTGGCTTGCCGTCCGGTCCCCACCAGACTTCCCAGTTGACCGTACAGTCGGCAATGGCGCGGAATTTTTCCTCGCTCTCGCGCAATTCGCGGGTCATCGTGGAAGCCAGCCGCATGGCGCGGCCGCGGCCAGTCACCATCAACCAGGCAAGTAGCGCCAGCAGCAGGCTCAGGCCCGTACCGGTGACGGCGATCAGCATCTCGGCGTTACGGCCGAAACGGCCCTTGAAGTCGTCCTGGGTGCTCATCGAGAGCGTCCAGTTGTGCCCGGGCACAACCAGGTACTCAACGGCCGAAATGGCCGGAGGCAGGTGCTGCTCGCCTGTGTCGGGGGATCGGTACAGCAATGCCGCCTCGGACGGTTCGACGCCATCGTAAATGGCTAAAGCGAGGCCGGGCAGCGGATCGCCGTAAAGGCTCGCGATGACGTCGTGCATGCGAAACGAGGCGTAGACCCAACCGGCCAGATGCGCCCTGCGCTCGGCGACGCTGTCGTGCGGCTGGCCCCGGGCGTAGATCGGCAGGTACATGATGAAAGCCGGTTTCGCGTCCGGCCCGGTATCCACGCCCAGGCGGACCTTCCCGGACACCGCCACCATGCCGGAATCACGCGCCTTCTCCATGGCGAGCCGCCGCACAGGGTCGGCCCAGGGGTCCACGCCAAGCGGGATGCGATTGCCGCCAATAGGCGGTTCGCGCTGCACGATCGGGGCGTAGTTTTCACGCGAGCCACCCGGCCGGATGGTGTAGCCGGTGAAACCCAGCTGGTGCATCGCGGTGACATGCGCGTCCTTGCGCGCCGCCGGCACCCATTGGACGACCCCGATCGCCTGAATGCCGGAAAAGTTGGCATCGAGATTGAGCGCACGGACGTAGTCGCGAAAGTTGTCTCGGTCCATCATGCCGGTGGCGGCGAACAGGCCCTGCACGCCGCGCAGCATCTGCTCGTAGGTCGACATGCGCTGTTCGACGCGACTCACCGCGTCGCCCAGCGAAAAATTGAACTGGGAGAGCAACTCGTTGCGGGAGGCTTGCCGTTCGTGATCCCAGACAATCCAGGTAACGCCGAGTGCGGCGGACAAGATCAGCAAGGGCAGCAAGACCAGACGCGCCCAGGTCACGGGGGTGCCTGGAAATCGACCATGGATTTAGCCAGGTCGGGTTTGAAGTACTTCTCGAAAATGCGGAGAACGGTTCCATCCGCGCGCATCTCGTTCACCAGCGCACGCCACTCATCCTGCTCGGCCGGCGACAGCGCCTTCTTCGACATGATCAGGCCATGCGGAATGGCGGGATCGTTGAACTCGATGATGGTGGTGACATCGCGGATCTTCTTTTCATCGAGCGCCGGGTAGTCGAACGGCTCCATGATCATGCCCTGGATGCGGCGGTGGATCAGCGCCTCATACAGCGGTGCCAGACCACCCGCCTGGCTGACGCGGTTTTCAGCCGAGAGTGTGTCGACCAGCCGGTTCGCAGAGTCGCTATAGCGAAAGCTGCGGATCACGCCCAGTTGAAACTGGTCGCTACGCTCGAAATCGGCCAGCTGATGCATGCCCGCGTCCTTGCGCACCAGCAAATAGTATTTGTTGCTGAAATACCAGGCGAAGGAGGCAAAGCGGTTGCGATCGGCGTTGGCAATACCGGACAAGCTGAAATCAAGCGCGCCGGATTCGATCAGTTGCCAGATACGAGCGCGCGACATGAGGCTGACGCCAATTTTGCAGCCGCTTCGGCGGATCAGTTCGTCGGCGAAGTCCTTGTCGATGCCTGTGTCGGTATCGGCGGAATAGAGCAGGCCGTGATCGTGCAGCGCGAGCGTAAAGGGGCGTGAGCAATCGGGCCCTGCGGCGACCGCGCGGCCCAGACATGACATCGCCAGCAGCAAGCCGCCCAGAATGTGTCGGATCACAGCGTCGCCGTGGTGGTGGAAGTGACTAAAATACAGCCCTCTTTTTATTAACACCGGTCTCAAAGGCATGTTTAGTCATTTTTGCCTTCGACGACGGGTTATGCAGGGAGACTTTTTATGACGCACCTAATTGCGTACCCGATCTGTCGCTCGGAAAAACGACAGCAAATCCCATCAATCGGGCGGTTCCGGCAGCTTGTTAGTTTGGTAAAAAAATGATACGCCTCGTGAATTAATGGTACCGGACGTGTATTAAAACTGCAACCAAGGCCAAACGTTTGCAAGTCGTGAGGCCGCAATCATTTCATATGCGGCCGTGGGCGCGCTGCCGCGCACTGTACTTGGCGCAGGTGACAGATCCGTGTGGCTGGCAGCGAGCTGGAAAATTCTTATTTCGCGTCTCTCTATCCTCTGATTAAACGCGTGGCCATCATGACGGCAAGGGGCGTTACTCATATAGGAAATACCGTTTGCCCTCGAAATGGAATTAAGCGTTGACTCACATCGGCATATCCGCCTAATGACGTTCGACAATTGATTCTGAAGGAATTTGGCCGATTAGAGCGCCGCAGCAGATATGCGCCCTTGCATGCGCAGCGCCTGCTCTTTGCAGCGAATTTCGATGAAAAGCAATGCAATTGCAATAACAAAAGTTATCGCAATTGCATAAGGCGCGCGGCCCTCACGCGTGGGTGGAAGTGATCGCGCGCCGTATAGACGTCAGGGCGTCAGTTGCCGATTTTCAGCAGCTCGACTTCAAACGTCAGCGTGCTGTTCGGCGGAATCGGACCTACGCCACGGTCGCCGTATGCCGTCGCCGGCGGGCATACAAGCTTGGCCTTGCCGCCAACCTTCATCTTCTGGAGGCCTTGCGTCCAGCACGGGACGACTTGGCCGAGCGGGAATGATGCGGGCGTACCGCGCTTGTACGAAGAGTCGAATTCGGTGCCGTTCGCGAGCGTGCCGCGATAGTTGACGGTCACGGTATCTGCCGCAGTAGGCTGCGGCCCGGTACCTTCTTTGATTTGCGTCACGGTGACGCCGGAAGGAAGCGTTTCTGTCGCTCCCGTAGCGGCATAAGCAGATGACGAAGCGATAAAAGCAAAAGTGAGCAGCAGCGAAACTTTTTTCATAAAGCGTCCAGAGCGTCCCGAAAGTGGGGTGTTGTTAGCAAAATGCGATGTCGATGAAGCCAAGCGCCGAACACATTAGCACGGACGCGCGACGGTATGGCAGACCCTTACTTCGAGGCGGCCTGATGCAGCCGGGCCTTGATGAAATCGATGAACAACCGGGTTCTCGCCGGCAACAGGCGAGTATCAGTAATCGCATGTACCTGGACAGGCGCAAGACTCCAGTCTGGCAGCACCCGCCGCAGCCGGCCCGATGCCACCTCCTCGCGCGCGAGCTCCGTATCGAGTACCGCGATGCAATCACCCAGAATTGCCAACGCGCGGCTTAGCCCGACGCTATTCATCCTGAAGCGGGGCGCAATCGTTACATTGACCACTTCGTCGCCCCGATAAAAGGTCCTCAGGACCTCCTCCTGGTTTTTCGTCCCCTGCACGATGCACACCACGTGATGAATTAGGTCATCGGGATGGAGCAGCGGCGGCGCAGCCTTGAGATAACCGGGCGATGCATAGAGATAACGCGGCAACAGCCCGATCTGGCGTGCGACGAGCGTTGAGGGCGCCGTCGGCGGTGGACCGATGCGAATGGCGAGGTCGAACGGCTCGCTCTGCAGATCCACGCGGCGCGGCGTCAGGTCGAATTCGAAACTGATCAACGGATAAGCCTGGGCGAACTCGCTGAGGATCGGCGCGAAATAGCCAATAGCGAGATCGACCGGCATCGACACACGCAGCGTGCCGCTGGGCCGCTCCACCACATCGACCAGGGATTCGTGCGCCATACGCGCTTCCTCGACAATGCTCTGGCAACGCTTGAAATACACGTCGCCCGCAGCGGTGAGTTCGACCTTGCGTGTAGAGCGATGAAGCAGCTGCAGGCCAATCGTCTTTTCCAGCTCCGCGATATGGCGGGACAGCGTCGAATTGGGCATATCGAGCGCTTCCGCTGCGCGCCTGAAGCTTTTGGTTCGAGCCACCTCCACGAACAAACGCATATAGCTCAACACTTCCACGATGATTGCTCCACTGGTGGATTACTGTTTCCAAGTATAGCTATTTATCCCTTATATGGATCAATGCACTATATCGATACCCCTTCACAAACAAGGAATCGACATGAACCCGCTCTTCAGCACTACCCGAATCGGCCGCTACACGCTTCGCAACCGCCTCGTCATGGCGCCAATGACGCGCTCCCGCGCGGACGACGCCACCGGCGTGGTCGCAGACATGGCGGCGGCTTACTACGGACAGCGCGCCGGCGCTGGCCTGATCATTACGGAAGGCACCTATCCCGCGCCGATGGGCAAGGGTTATGTGCGCACGCCGGGCATTCATTCCGAGTCCCAGATCGAGGCATGGAAGCGCGTCACCGCCGCCGTTCACGCCAAGGGCGGAGTGATCTTCCTGCAGCTCATGCATACCGGACGTATCTCCCATCCGAGCCTCTTGCCGGGCGGCGCAACACCTGTTGCCCCTTCGGCGATCCAGCCGGCCGGCACGGTGTTCACGGCGACGGGACCGCAGGAACTTGTGCGGCCGCGCGCTCTGGAGACTGGTGAGGTGGCGGACATCGTCGAGGAATATCGGCTCGCCACGCGTTACGCGTTGATGGCCGGCTTCGACGGCGTTGAATTGCACGCGGCTTCCGGGTATTTGCCGGAGCAGTTCCTGTCGTCGGGAACGAATCAGCGGACTGATGCGTACGGCGGCTCGCTTGCCAATCGCGCGCGCTTCATTGTGGAAGTGTTGAGTGCGATGTCTCAGGAAGCGGGCAGTGACCGCGTCGGTATCAAGATCGCGCCTGAAATGGGCTTCAACGATGTAAGCGATGCATCGCCGCAGGAGACCTATCACTATCTCGTGCAGAAACTCAACTCGCTCAAGCTCGCGTATCTCCATGTAGCCATGACGGGGAGCAAGTTCGACTATCGCGCGCTGCTGCGGCCGTTGTTCGATGGCCCATTTTTATCGGGCGGCGGGCTGACCAACGAGACCGCGCAAGCGCTGATTGAACAAGGTCACGCCGATGCCGCCGTATTCGGGAGCCTGTATCTCGCCAATCCGGATTTGCCACAACGTTTCCTCGCCGATGCACCGTCCAACACGCCAGACCGGAACACGTTCTTCTCGCCCGGTCCGAGCGGGTATATCGACTATCCCGCACTGGAGAGTGCTCAATGAACCGCGCCCTTCGTATCAACGCCTATTAGAAGCACCGTCGTCCTTCAGCTACGGGCCATCGCCTTGCCGACATGCTCGGCGAATGCTTTGACCTTGGCTGAATGCCGGCGCGCAAGCGGGCTCACCACATGGATCGGGATAGGGATCGTTTCCCAGTCCGGCAACATCCGCTGTACTTCGCCACTGGCCAGTTCATCATCGAACAGCCAGGTCGGCGAATATCCGATACCCATACCCGCGAGCACCGACGCCCGCATCACCTCACTGCTGTTGGTTTGCAAATTGCCTTTGACGCGCACAATGCGCGCAGTTCCCGCCGGATCCACCGCGCCGGGCCCTGCCGTAAAACTCCAGGCGTTGCGCATCGCCAGTTCGGTGTAGACGATGCAATTGTGATCGGTCAGGTCGTCAGGAACGCGGGGCACCTTCGTTCCTTTGGGCAGTGAGCGCACGTAGCTGCGATGCGCCATCAGCATCCGCTGGGTCGTTCCCACGCGACGGGCAATCAGGCTGCTGTCCGGCAGATCGCCGATGCGCACCGCGACGTCGATCCCCTGCTCCACGAGATCGATAAAACCATCGCTAAGACGCAGGTCGATCTTCACGCCGCGATGCTCCGCCAGAAACGACTGAACCAGCGGCATGAGCTTCAGGCGCCCGAAGCCGACCGAAGCCGCAATCCGCAGCCAGCCCGTCAGTTGCTGCTCGCCGCGTCGCAACGCGCCTTCGGCCTCCGCGATCTCCGCAAGCAGGCGCCGCGCCTTTTCGAAATAGTGTTCACCTTCTTCCGTCAGTGCGAGCGAACGCGTGGTTCGCGTCAGCAGTCTTGCGCCCAGCTCGCGCTCCAGCGCCGCGACCTGTTTGCTCACTGCGCTCTGCGTTGTGTCGGACTCGTGCGCGACCGCGGAAAAGCTACCCGCCTCCACCACGCGCACGAAAGTCTTCATTGCCTGAAGCTTGTCCATTTTGCTCAATATATTCCTGCGGGGAATTAGTTATATGAGCATACACCGTCTATATCGTTAATTCGGAATCAGTCAAAGTTCAGTCATCGCTCACGCGATTTCACCCAACCTGAAGGAGCACTGATATGAACCAACCTGTCGTCCTTATCACTGGCGCGCTGACCGGCATCGGCCGCGCCACCGCCCTTGCCTTCGCCCGCGAAGGAAACCGCGTCGTCGTCAGCGGCCGTCGCGAGGAGGCAGGCCAGGCGCTTGCCGCCGAACTGCGCGCCCTCGGCGCCGAAGCCGAATTCCTGCGCGCCGATGTGCGCTTCGAAGCCGAAGTGCGCAGCGTGGTCGAGCAGACCGTCGCGCGTTTCGGCCGCATCGATGTGGCGGTCAACAACGCCGGCACTGAAGGTCAACTGGCGCCGATCGTCGAGCAGACAGCGACCAACTACGAAGACACGTTCTCAGTCAACGTGCTCGGCACGCTGCTGTCGCTCAAGCACGAGATGCGCGTGATGCTGGCGCAGGGTGCGGGCTCGATCATCAACCTCTCGTCGATCGCGGGCCAGGTCGGCATCGCGGGCGCGTCGGTCTACGCGGCCAGCAAGCATGCGGTCGAAGGCCTCACGAAAAGCGCGGCGCTCGAAGGCGCTGCCGCAGGCGTGCGCGTCAACGCCGTAGCGCCGGGTCCTGTCGCCACCGAAATGCTCGACCGCTTTGCCGGCGGCAGCGAAGAGGGCAAGGCAAGCTTCCTTTCCACGATACCGGCACGACGCGCCGCCACCCCGGACGAGATCGCCCAGACGATTGTCTTTCTTGCGAGCAACAAGGCGCGCTACCTCACCGGACAGAACATTGCGGTCGACGGCGCCTACACGGCGCAATAACGCCCGGATTTTTTCAATCAACTTTATTCATCTTTTTTGCCAAGGAGTATCACCATGACCATGATCAATGTCCCGATGCGCGAAGAAGTCTCCCCGGCTAACCAGGCCATCTTCGACAAGCTCAAGAGCAGTCTCGGCACTGTGCCCAACCTGTACGCAACGCTTGCTCATTCGGAGCATGCGCTCGGCAGCTACCTCGCGTTCCAGAACGCGAAGAGCAGCATTAGCGGCAAGGCACGCGAAGTCGTCAACCTCGTGGTCAGCCAGGTGAACGGCTGCGAATACTGCCTGGCGGCCCACACCGTCATTGGCAAGATGAGCGGTTTCACCGACGAGCAGATCCTCGAGATCCGCAGCGGCAGGGCGAGTTTCGATGCGAAGTTCGACGCGCTCGCACGGTTGGTGAAGAACATCGCGGTCAACCGCGGGCACGCCGATCAGGCACTGGTCGATGCGTTCCTCGCCGCGGGCTGGACGAAGGCCAATCTGGTCGACGCGATCGTCGTGATCGGTGACAAGACGGTGACCAACTATCTGCACGGGACAACTCGCGTACCGGTCGACTTCCCCGCTGCTCCTCAACTTCCCGCCTGATGGTTGCAACCGGGTGAGCCACGGACGTAACGCGATGAGCGCGACGTCCGCCTCACCCGGCTAACTGAAACCGACCAATCGGGCGTCTGGTTCAGTTGGGGAAATGCTCGCCGAACATAGGCAGGCCACTAGCAGAACCTTCAGGGGTTGCTTCATCCTGGAGCACGTCCCAATGCTCGGCCAGGATTCCATTCTCAAGCCGGACGATATCTACCGCGACGAAAGCCACCGCACGGCCGTTGCCCGAAAAGCGGCCATGAACCATGACAAAATTACCTTCGGCCATGATGATGCCGTGTTCATAGACCAGTGTGTCAGGCAGGTTCTTGACGAGTTCGAAAAGACCCTCGCGGCCCGGAGCGATGTGCGCACTGTGCTGGACGTATTGAGGCGACCAGAATTTCGCTGCGGCGGCATAGTCGCGCTGGTTGAAGAGCGTGTCGAATGCTTCAAGGACGATGGCCTTGTTTTCCTCTTGAATGTTCATGGTGTTTCCCTTGGCTTGAGTTGATTGGTTCCTGCCCGTTCAGCAAGTCTTTGTCATACCTGACTGGCAGCTGCCAGCCTCGGATAGTCCGTATAACCCTGCGAGCCTCCCGCATAGGCTGTAGCCCGATCGAACCGGTTCAGCGCAGCGCCCCCTCGAATACGCTCTGGCAGATCGGGATTGGCGACGAACATCCGCCCGAACGCGACGGCATCGGCCAGCTTCGACTCGAGCACCTGGACCGCGGCCTCGGGGCTGTAGCCGCCGGCGGTGATCATCGGTCCATCGAATGCATGACGGAACAGCGCGGCGTTGTTGGCGTTGTCGACGCTCGCGTCGTCTCCAAAACCGGCGGACGACGCACGCGGCTCGATCATGTGGAGATACGCAAGCTCGCGTTTACCGAGTTCGCGGATGACGTAGATGAAATGAGGCACTGTGTCGCTGTCGCTCAATCCCCCCAGGTTGCCGTGTGGCGAGAGACGCACTGCGGTGCGATCGGCGCCGATGACGTCGATGATTGCGTCGACGACCTCAAGCAATAGCCGGGTCCGGTTTTCGATCGAGCCGCCATACTCGTCGTTGCGATGATTGCTGCCGTCCTGCAGGAATTGATCGAGCAGGAAGCCGTTCGCGCCATGGATCTCGACACCGTCGAAGTTGGCATCGAGTGCATTCCTCGCGGCGTTCCAGAAGGCCTCGACGATCTCCGGTATCTCATCCGTTTCCAGCGCATGCGGCGTCTCGAAGGGCGCCTGCTGAAACGCTGGCGTATAGGCGAGGCCCGGAGCGGCGATAGAAGAAGGCGCGACGGGCGGGCTGCCGTCGGGGTTGTAACTCGAATGCGACCAGCGCTCATGGTGAACGATCTGGAGTACGATCAGGCCGCCCTTGGCATGGACGGCTTCCGTGACACGACGCCAACCGGCTATCTGGTCCGGCGAATAAATGCCGGGCATCTGCGGATACCCGTGCGCATTGGCGCTGATCGCTGTCGCTTCGGTCACGATAAGTCCTGCCGAGGCACGCTGCGCATAATATTCGGCGCTGATGGGCAACGGCACGCCACCGGGACCTGCACGCATACGGGTAAGCGCCGGCATCACGATACGGTTGGGCAGCGACAACGCGCCCAGTTGGAGCGGCACAAAAAGATAGTCGGCAGACATGGCGAGACTCCCGGTCGAATGCGGTACGGCGCTAAAGACGCGTGGTCTGTCAGCTGAAGGTCAACTGGCCGAAGTCCAGTGAAACGAGCAAGGGCTCGGGCACCTTCTGCATGTTCTCGTCATGGGCGTAGATGCGCCGCTTGGTCGGCATCTTGATGCCCTGGAATTCGCGATAGTCGCTGACGTAATTGGCGCCGCTCGCGCCGCCCAGGATATCGACGGTGTAGTCGTGGCGCCGCATCAGTCCGTCGGGGCCGAAATGGGTGATCTGCGTTTTTGTATGACTATGGATATGAGCGGGGAATGTCACCTTGAGGCGGCGCCATTCCTCGCCATTCTCGTGCCACGGCTCGATCTCTTCGCTCTCGAACCCCGGGTAGGTGTAAAGGAAGGGCGACGTGAGATACGTCCACAGCGCCTCGCTGGCGAAATAGGTGGCGTGGAACTTGTCCCACGGCGTCTCTTGTACATGGCCGGCGTAAGCGGCCTCGGGATCGTAGCGGCTATCGAGCAACTCTCCATCCAGCGTTTCGAGCGACATGCGGCCCGGAACGAACACGCTACGCTGACCGGGTGCCGGGAACGGCGTGATCGTCAGCAACTGCTTATGCGTGTCGATCTCCAGGACCTTGTCCTTGAATACGCCGGGTTGCTGCTTGACGTGCCAGATCGCGCCGTCGATCGATACTTCGGCCTTGAGGCGGGTAAACATGTTCCAGCGATCCAGGCCGCCATGGGCGTCGATAGCGAAAGCAAGCAGGTCGTTCATGGTGGGCAATCTCCTGTGTAAGAGAACAGCATGTAAAGACGATTTGGATTCGTGCTGTCGATGGATGCAGATTACGGCGATCGCCTTCGCACCAGTAGCCGGTCTTTTTCGCTATCACTTATGTGATTTACACACGAGTCCAGTTGAATGCCGCCCGAGGGATGAGTAACGGCCGCCGTGACTTGCGGCAGGTCGATTGGATGGCTGCGCGACCGGTAGCCGATGATTTCGGCTATCTTTTATGTCCGTGGCGCATTAATTACCCTGCCCCGATAGCCAACGCCGGTGCTGCTATTCCGTTCCAAGAGAACCTTGATGAAAGACATATTCGCACTCAAGCTCTACACCCGCGTCGCCCGGCTGGGGAGCTTCTCGGCCGCAGCCCGCGAATGCGGCCTGTCTCAGTCGCAGGCATCGCGCATCATCGCCGAGCTGGAAGCGGGGCTCGGCGCCCGGTTGCTCTCACGCACGACGCGAGCGGTCGTGCCAACTGAAGCGGGTTCCGAGTTCCTCGCCCGAATGGAGCCAATCCTCGCCGCTCTGGACGAGGCGGAACATAGTGTTCGCGAAGGGGGTGAGCTGCGCGGGTTGCTGCGGATGAGCATGCCGACGAGCGTAGCAATCCGGGAAGTGATCCCGCGCCTTACAGCGTTCACCGCGAGGCATCCTCACCTGCAACTCCAGCTTCTGCTCGAGGACCGGCGGCAAGATCTGATTCGCGATGCCGTCGATGTCGCGATCCGGCTCGGCCAACTCCCGGACTCTGGCGCGACAGCGAGGCTCATCGCAACAATTCCCCGCATGATCCTTGCGGCCCCCAGCTATCTCGAGCGCGCAGGCATACCGGTTACACCTGACGATCTCGTTGGACATCAGATCGTGGGGGGGCCTGCAGCATCGGTACCTGGGGCGTGGAAGTTCGAACGCGATGGCGAGACGGTGGTCGCGGACGTCCAGCCGTATTTCACAACGAACGAGAACGAAGGTGCCGTTGCCGCCGCGGTGGCCGGTTTCGGCATCACGTCCACCACTGGATGGGCGTGTCGTCGCGAACTGGACGACGGGTCTCTTGTCCCGCTACTTGTGGACTGGGAAACCGCTGATATTCCCGTACACGCCTACTTCCCAATGGGCCGTGCGACGCGCGCAGCCGGTCGCGCCGTCGTCGAGCATCTCATTGCCGACCTCCGGGCGAATGCGGAAACCACGTGCTCCGTTTCCTGAATCCGGCATGAGTAATTGCATCGGATTCCTCAAAACTTTTACTCTTCGCGTTCAAGTTTTTCCTACATCGCGTCAGATGACGCGATGTAGGAAATGAGACAGGTTAAGGGCACATCAAGGGAACAGCCCGGCCGCCCGATATGCCGTAACCGCCCGGTCGAACAGTGCGATGTCGTCCCGGCCTCTTGCAATGAGCTGAGCACCTTCGATCGCAGCGAAGATTGCAAGCGCCTGGTGTTGAATTGCATCCTTTCCTGCTTTCGATTTTCGAAGCGCAAGGACTTCAGTCAACCATTTAACGTTCACGTTGATGAATCGGTCCACCTCTGCTCGCACTTCCACGGGCAAGTCGTCGTATTCGGCAGACATGAGTCCAACAAGGCACATTCGATTGTCATTGAGCAACACCGAGCGAAAGATGGCCGTATAACCGGTCATGCATTTGTGAGCATCTTTGGAGGTGGCAAGCAATTTTTCGAGTGCTGCGCTTCCATCGTCTGTATAGCGTTGCGCCAGGGCGGCGCCAAGATCACCTTTTGTAGGAAAGTGGTGATGGATGCTCGCGCTGGACACGCCCACCTCTTTTCCGATTTCACGAAAGCTCAATGCGTTGTAGCCGTGCGCTTGCACCATGAGCCGCGCCACACTCATGATTCGTTCTTTGGTGTCTGTGGTGGTCATCGGACGCCTTCATCTACCAATTGAGAGTTGTTGAAAGGTAAGTAGTTTTTTTGAGTATATCTCTACCGATAGATAAGCACAATCGTGCTGCTTAGCTATCGATAGATAGTTATTGACATCGTGACTTTCGCGCTCCATGCTTGGTCCCACGCTTTACCTATCGATAGATAACATGAAGGAATTGATCATGAAAATTTACGACACCCCTGGCTTCCCGAATCCAGCCCGCATTCGCATCGTCCTCGCCGAGAAGGGACTGGATTCCCAAATCGAATTTGTGAAGGTGGATCTGTTTGCGGCCGAGCACAAGCAAAGCGCTTTTCTTGCCATCAATCCGACGGGAACGGTCCCCGTCCTCGAACTCGACGATGGCACGTTTATCTCGGAAGGCGTCGCGATTACCGAGTATCTCGACAACCTGGACGCAAACCCCACACTCACCGGAAAGACACCGAAGGAAAAGGCGGTCATCCACATGATGCAGAAGCGGGCTGATGATCAACTCATCGATGCCGTCGGCATTTATTTTCACCACGCAACACCTGGACTGGGTGCTCGCCTGGAAGCCTACAAAAGCCCCGAGTGGGCGCACAGGAAGGAATGGGGCGACCGGCACCATGAGAAGTTCGTGCGCGGCATGAAGTACTTCGACGGCGTTCTTAAAGTACAGCCCTATGTGGCTGGCGACGATTTCTCGATGGCCGATATCACGGTCTATGCCGCGCTCATGCACGGCAGCGCAGCAGGCATTGCGATTCCGGACGACTGTTCAGCCTTGTCTGCCTGGCACGCAAAGATGTCATATCGGCCGAGCGTGAAGAATCGAAGCGGACAAGTGATGGAACTGCCGGCCTGACACAGCCCGATGCCCTTGTGTACCGGGGCATTGCGGCCGCTAGTTCCGATCGCTGCATTGCTATTCCACGGTGACTGGAGAACTACCATGAAGCATTTCAGCAAGGTGTCCGGCTTTCGTTTGAGTCTTATCGTGGCTGCTTTCGCAAATTACTTATAACTCTTTATTTATCGTTATCATGAAAATCATTAATTATCGAAAATTGTCGGCGGACTCTACTCTGTAATCATCCCCGCCGCACCGTGTGTAGGTCAATGCACTCGATCCTCAAGCGGGGCGAGGGATGAGGTCGAGGAAAGGACCATGAACACCGCCGAGAAGTCCCTGCATTATCTGGTCGAAAAGTGGCTTGCACCCGATCCGACGGCACGAATCCGAGTAGTCCGGTTTGGTCATATACGCGAAGACAGGACCCGCTACGTGCATGTCGAGGCATCAGCTTCGAGCGGTCCGCGTGCAATCTTTTTCTTTCGGCACGACGACGGCTGCTGGTGTGTATTTCCGCCCCGGATCGCGCAACCGTCAATGACCGG
Source organism: Caballeronia sp. SEWSISQ10-4 2 (assembly GCF_030464885.1). Classification (GTDB taxonomy): domain Bacteria; phylum Pseudomonadota; class Gammaproteobacteria; order Burkholderiales; family Burkholderiaceae; genus Caballeronia. Next base: position 15,587 of record NZ_JALPRJ010000012.1, read on the forward strand.
TTATCGGCTTGCCGCTTGAGCGGCATCACAGACCCGAAAATTCGTCAGAGAACGCGGTCGAATGTCCGTAGATGCGCCGGCCACCGCCTGTCGACGCTCGATCATTTTTGGCAATGTGCAGACCAGTCGATGAGTGCCGCGAGCGCAATGCGCACGCGAAGTGACGACGAACTCGTCGGGTACTCGAAGAGCTTCATGTCTTCCCTTTTCTTGAAAGGCGCGCACGCGCTGCGTGTGCACCTCGTCGCCCTGCACGAACACGCGAATCAGAAGTAATGCTGCAAGCCGATCCGCAACGAGAGCTGATGATCATTCGACGAAGGCGACAGCGAAGGCAAGTCTGCCAGCGCACCGCCATTCGTCTTCTGGAACGTGACTTCGGCATAAGCCAATGTCCGCTTGGACAGTTGGTACAAATTTGCGAGGCCCACGGTGCTGTATCCCTTGCCCGCAAGCTCGGTGTGGAAGCCACCCAAACTCACGGTGTTGGCGATGCTCGTCTGATAATCCACGCCGAGTTCTTCGGTCAGCGCAGTCTCCGTATCCTGCCGTGTCTGCAGATGCACCTGATCGATCAGGCCGTGAATGCGCCAGCGATCGCCAAGCTTGTAGGTTCCCGCCACGCCGATGATCCGCGTATTGTCCGCCACGAAAGACGCTCCGCCGGCCAGGTTCTGCCCCATGAAGCTCGTGTAGCCCAGCTGCGTATTGAAAGCATACGTGCGATGGTTCGTGTCGCTATAGACGGCGCCGAGCTGCAGCGGTCCCGTCGCATAGAGCACCGCCGCGCCGATGTACCGGCCGAGCGCGGTGTTGGCATCGCTGAACGAATACATGGTGCGAATGCCGAAGCCGCGATAACCCGGGCTCGCATACTTGATCGAATTGCTGATGGGCGTCACCGCCGCATTGTCGATATTGCCCGGGTGATACATGAAGTTGTTGAACTGCACCGCGCCGTTCGCGCTCGGCGTAAAAACTTCGTTTGTCAAATCCCACTGCCGGCCGAGCGTCAGCGTGCCCCACCGCTGGCTGGCAAGACCCACATAAGCCATCCGGCTGAACTGATAACCCGATATCGCAAAGCGGCCGTTGTTCGAAAAGTAGCCGTTCTCCAGCTTGAAGATGGCGCTCAAGCCACCGGCAAGATCTTCCGAGCCGACGAAGCCGAACTTGTCCGGCACCGCGATCGGTCCCATGACGACCGCCTTGCCGCCATTCTGATTGCTGACATAGCCCATCCCTTCGTCGATACTGCCGTACATGGCGAGGCTACTGGTCTGCGCTTCGCATCGATCGATATAGCCGATGCAAATAGCCATCGCAGCAATGAGACTAATATTCTTTAGCATTACTAATCCTGTGGAATATATCAAAAATCGGTCAGTTTTAAACACCGGCCAATGGCGACCTGATCAAGGTTGAATGTCTGATGCCAAACTGGATTGGATCGGCCGTCGCCAAGCGCACGTGGAAGCTCAACGTCCTGCGCAATGCGGTTACGTCAATGGTTCATGCGTCGAAAGCGCCTTCCAGCAGGCTTCCATAGTGCTTCGGCTTTTGCGCGACGTTCAGCGTTTTCAGGCAGTACCAGAGCAATGCGGCATTGCTGGCAATCACGGGCTTGTTCACGAGCGCTTCAAGCTTTTCTATGACATCGGCGAGCCGGATTCCCGCGCAACTGATCACGAGCGCATCGAACGGTCCTTTGAGCGTGGCTGCCAGTTCAAGCCACCGTTGTGGATGCAGCATCCCCTGATCGAACGGCGTATTCTGCGGCAAGCTTTTTTCTGAAACGACACGCAGACCCTGTTTCTCGAAGAACGCAATCTCCGCTTCCACCACTTCACGCCGATAGGGCGTCATCAGCGCGATGCTACTGGCATTCGCCGCCGCCAACGCCGCCATGACCGCCTGAATTGTCGTGACCGACCGGATGCCGGTCGCAGCCTGCACGCGGCGGTTGATCTCATCCGGTCCGGCAACGACGCCCGCCGCGGTGCAGTTGAGCGCAATCAGATGCACGCGGGCATCGGCGAGCAGCATGGCGTGCGATCCGAGATCGTCGATCAACGACTTGTCCGACGCGATCGACGTATCGCGAAACGGCAGCCGCGTAGTAAGAAACTGCACGCCGCCGCGCGCCATCATCTGCACTTCATGGTCGCAAAGACCACCCGATGGATACAGATGCCCAATGCGCACCACTTCGCCCAATCCACAACTCATGGAACGTCCTGTGATGACAGTTTGACTTCGAAGGCACGCATGGCGCAGCGCGCGGTACGGTCAGCGAAGACGCTTCAGCTTTTCAGCGATACTGCGCCGGGCGTCATCGAAGGGCTGCTCCAGTTCGGGTTGCGCGTGAGCGCAATGGCCGCGGCTGCCACCAGCGCCGCGCCGGCGAACGCGTAGAAGTTCCACTGGACATCGGCGCCTTGGGAAGCCAGGTACGCACCGACCATCGGACCGCTCATTGCGCCGAATCGGCCGACGCCCACTGCCCAGCCCGTGGCGCTCGCCCGGGCATGCGCACGGTAATAGTTGGCGATAAAACCAAGCTGCACCATCGCCACACCAATGCTGCCGAAACCCGCGAGCGCCACCAGCACGTAGTTCATGATGAGACCGCTCTTGATCGCGAGACCGGAGATGGCGATTGCACCCACCACGTAGCCGCCCATGATGGTCTTGCGCGTGCCGAGAAAGTCGCTGATACGCCCGATCAGAATGCCGCCCAGCGCTGACGAGAGCATGAACACCGCGAGGAACGAGAGGCTCGGACCAAGCTCGTAGCCCATCTTGCGCATGAGTTGCGGCAGCCACGTGCCGAGGCCGTAGATCACCATGACAGCGGCGACCTGCGCCACCCACAAGCTGACGGTGGCGAGCGCGTTCTGCTTCGAGAACACTTCGCGGAACACGGCGCCAACCGTCGGTTTGGGCAGCGGGTCCTTGACGCGCTGCTCCAGTTCGACGGCCGCAATGCCGAGCTTCCTGGCAAGCGTCGCCGCTTTCGCATGACGGCCGCGTGCAATCAGGAAGTCGAGCGATTCGGGCAGCATATAAAACAGGAACGGCACCGCTAGCAGCGGCGCGGCGCCGAGCGCCACAACGAAGCGCCAGCCATGCGAGCCGAGAAACGCCATGCCCATCACCGCCGAGAGCAACGCGCCGAACGAATAGCCCGAGTACATCAGCGCGAAGTTGAGGTTGCGCTTTTCAGGCGGCGAAAACTCGATCGTCAATGCCGCCGCCGCCGAAATCACGCCGCCAAGGCCCAGTCCGCCGATAAACCGTGCCACCGAAAACACGAAGGGTGTGGGCGCGCAGCCAGCGCCGATCATCGAGAGCGAGAAGAGCGTCACGCAGCCAATCAGCAACAACTTGCGCCCGACCAGATCACTGACCACGCTGATGAAATACGACCCGATGAGCGTCCCGAAAAGCGCGGCGCTGCCCATCGCGCCGATCTCGATGGGCGTGAGTTTCCAGTTGGCGTCGGCGAGAAGGGCGGGAACGATCGTGCCCATCACACCAATGTCGTAGCCTTCGGCCACGATGGTGAGAAAGCACAGGATGAGCACCAGATACGTAGTTCGCGCCGGGGGATGGAACGCGTGGGACGCCGCAGTATCGGATAAAGCCGCCATGAAGGCACCTCAATATTTAGCATAGCAGATGATGTGGACCAGGATCTGCAGGCGCGACCGTTCCGCACGCCCAGACCGGACGCGCCGGATTTCGGGCCGTCGCGAGGTCAGGAACATCGGGTCGATCCGCGTGATGATCTAAATACAGAATGGCATTCTTTATTCGAGCATGTCAAAAGATTTTCAAAAATCCGTTCTGTTTCTTTTTGACGACGCTGAACATGCAACGCGTTCAATGTGCACGACCGCATTGCAGCAAAAAATCAGCGCGTGCGCGGCTCGGTGTCGGGTTCAGTACCGCCCAGCAGGAGATCCGCCATCATGCTGGCGATCTGGTCGATGTCGCGCACGTCGCCAATCCGGTGATTGATCACGAAGCCGTCGAACGCCATCCAGATCACGTGCGCGAGCATGTCGCCCTGCACCACCGATAACCGCTCCGGCGGCAACGAGTCGCGCAGCAATGCGCCGATAAAGGCATCGACGGTATCGATCAGCTTGAACGGCTTGCCCTGGTTCGGCGGCGCGCTTGCGAGTGCGTCGATCAGCGCGTTGGCGAACGTATGGTCGGTGGACGGAATGTCGGACCAGAGGCCGACCAGAATGCGCTCGATGCGCGCCCTCGGCGTATCCAGGCTCATCACCTCGTCGCGCAGCAGGTCGAGCTGCTTCGTCAGCCAGGGCTGGTAAATCTCATAGAGGATGACGAGCTTCGAGTCGAAGTAGACGTACAGATTCGCGACGGTTGTTTTGGCGAGACGAGCGATCTCGGTCATGGTCGTCGCCGAATAGCCCTTGCTGCTGAACGCCGAAAATGCGGCCTTCAGGATGGCCGCCCGCACTTCTGGTTTCTTGACCTGCGGCACTGGGTCTCCTCAAACAGGATGATCTGCGGGTATAGCGGGTATCACCAGACACCGGCGTCCCTACTTTTTCGCCCGCCAAGCCATGCGCGGGTGCTCGCCATTCTAGCAATCCCCCCGTTTCGATCGACAAAGAACGCGTGACGCATAACGCTTGACAAGCCATTTTTTTGAAAACAGAATGCCATTCGTTATTGACGAACATCTGCTTCCCTTTCGAGGACGATCGCATGACTAACATTCCCGCCCCTGAAGGCACGCTCACTGGACGCTACGCCGAACTGGGCTCTGGACTGATTCCTGTCGAGCCGTACATCTCGGCCGACTACTTTGCACGCGAGAAGGCGCACATCTTCAAGAAGACGTGGCTGCAGGTCGGCCGCGTGGAAGAAATTCCGGAAGCCGGCGACTATTTCGTCAAGACGCTGGCCGCGTGCGATACGGAAGTCATCGTCGTACGAAACAGGCAGGGCCAGATTCGCGCGATGCACAACGTCTGCTCGCATCGGCTCAATCAGATTGCTTACGAGAAGACCGGCCACACGCGCAAATTCTTCTGCAAGTTTCACGGCTGGGCGTACGACCTCGACGGCAACCTCACCGGCGTGCCCGACGAAAAATGCTTCTTCGGCCTTTCGCGCGCGGACTATGCGCTCACGCGCGTGTCGTGCGACGTGTGGCAGGGATTCATCTTCGTCAACATGGATCCGAACCCCGCGCTCTCGCTGGACGAATTCATGAAGCCGATGTACGGCGACATCGAAGGCTATCCGTTCGACAAGATGACGGTTGGCTTTGCGTGGGAAACGGTCGTCGATTGCAACTGGAAACTCGCGCTCGACGCGTTCCAGGAGGCGTATCACGTGGCCTACGTGCACGGCAATTCGATTGCCGATGCGATCGACAAGAGCGAAGGCGGCAGCATGCCGCCGCTCGACGCGCTGTGCGGTGACTTTCATCGACGGCTCTCGCTCGCGGGCAACCAGAAGTCCGTCTATGGCAACCCGAAGGCGGTCACCTCGGGCGGCGCGGCGGCGAGCGAAGCCTTGTCCGATGCGAGCGCGAAGCGGCCCATTGCATCAGCGGCGTTGCGCGCGGGCATTGGCAGCGCGCGCCATGCGTTCCCGCTCGACGCGCTGCCCAAGGGCGTGAACTGGACCAAGAGCCCGAACTGGCTCTTCGACATCAATGTCGTCTTCCCGGACTTCTATCTCTCGCTACGCCCGAATTATTGCCAGGCGTACAACTTCCGCCCGATCGCGCACAACAAGACGCTGCTCGAAGCGCGCGTCTATTACCCGGAGATGACGACGCCCGGCGGCCGCTTCTTCCTTGAATACATGAAGGTCGCGTTGCGCGATGTGCTGCTCGAGGATCTGAGCACGCTCGAGCGCACGCAGCGCGCCGCCGAAACCGGCGTGAAGAAGTTCATGGTGCTGCAGGATAACGAACTGCTCGTGCGCCATAGCTATCACGTGATCGAGCGCCTGCTGGCCGAAGCCGAGACGAAGGAACAACCCGTGGCGGCGGCCGACTGAGGAGCATGAACATGGAAGAAAAAATCATCGTAATGGCCGGGCGCAGTCAGATTTCAAGCTCGACGCCCGCAACTTTGCCCGACGCGTTTGCCAACCTCCAGCCGTTCGTCGAACGCTGGGCGCTGGCAACGGAAACCGAGCGCAACACGCAACGTCATGCAGTGGGCATGGACGCGATTCTCGCGTTCAAGGACGCCATGCTGCCGCGCGTGGATGCCGTGATGCAGTGGCTCGACACGTTTCCGCTCAACGCGTTGCCCGATGCAGCGAAGCCGCTGATGTACCTGCTGCTCTCGTTCGCGGAAGTCGCGCCCGCGGTTGAGTTCTACAAGCAGCCGGCGGTCATCGATGGATACGATCCGCGGCGCTTCGTGGCCGACGAAACGTTCACGATGCGGCCCGCCATCTGACGTTGTGCAGCATTCATACAGGAACAGCACCATGCCCAAGTGCCGCATTTTTGGTATCGACGACGGTCTCAAGCAGGTCGTCGCCAACGGCCTTTATATGAAGACCTATATCGGCGAATCGATCAGCGTTGCGGTGATCAAGTTCGTAGAAGAGGCAGGACGCGAACTGCCGGCGAAGGCTCACGACCACGGCGAGGAAGCGTCGTTGCAAGTGAGCGGCGGCTGCTCGATCTTCGAAGTGCGGCCTGGCGAAGCCGATGTCGAGCACGTCATGAACGCGGGCAGCGCGGTGATCATTCCCGCCGGCCTCAGCCACTACGGCGTGAACCGCTTCGAACCGGCTGGCATCAGCATGCGACTGAACGTGGTCACGCCGCCGCGCGCCGAGTATGGCAGCGGCGACGAAACGCCTTACTATCCGCTCGCGGACCGGGAAGGCGCGCGATGACCACCATCAACACGATGCCCTGCCAGCACGTCTCAAGCGACGATCGCGTGGACGGCGCCGCACTCTCCGCCGGCATCCAGACGCTGCGTCAAGACGAAATCATCGATATCGAAGCGGGCACGCTCGGCGAAGAAGTCGGCGCGATTCTCTCGGGCCGCATCGACGTTGTTGCCGCGGGCGAACACTACGTTCTCTGCGCAGGCGAAGCCATCGTGATTCCCGCCGGCGAAGCGCGGCGCTTCACGTGCCTCACCGAGCGCGGCGAGTTGTATCGCGTCACCGTTCGTGCGTACGACAGCGTGCACGGCAACGTGCCGGTGCGAGCATGAACACGCATTCGCACGTGGCGATCGTGGGCGCGGGTCACGCGGGCGGACGCGTGGCGCAACATCTGCGCGCGCTCGGCCATAGCGGCCGCGTGACGCTGATCGGCGCCGAAGCGCATGCGCCTTACGAGCGGCCGGCGTTATCGAAGGAAATGCTGCTTGGCACGACAGCCGGCGAAAACCTCGTGCTCGCGCCGTCGGCATTCTGGATGGACAATGCGCTCGCGGGCATCGGCATCGAACGGGTGCATGCAACGGTTGAATCGCTCGACGTCGATGCACGCCGCGTGCGCCTTCATGACGGATGTTATATCGGCTTCGATCAGCTCGTGGTGGCAACAGGCGCGGCGGCGCGTCGCCTGCCGGTGCCTGGCTGCGACCTGCCGGGCGTACACGTATTGCGCACGCTCGATGACTGCATCGCGCTCAAGGCCGCGTTTCCGGCGTGCCGCGAACTCGCGATCATCGGCGGCGGCGTGATCGGCATGGAAGTCGCGTCGAGTGCAACGAAGCTCGGCATGCGCGTAACTGTGCTCGAAGCGGGCGGCGCGATCATGAACCGTTGCCTGCCGCCGCTCGTGTCCGCGTGGCTCGAAGCGCAGCACGCGGAACACGGCGTCGCGGTAAAGAAGAACGTGCGCGTGGAGAAGATCGTGAAGACGGGCGAGCGGCTGCAGATCGTCGCCAGGTCCGGCGATGGACGCCTGCTGACTGATGCCGATTGCGTGCTGATGGCAACTGGCGCCGACTGCCATCCCGCTTTCCTGCACGGCACGGGCCTGGCGGATACACAAGGCGTGCACGTCGATGCCCATTGCCGCAGCCCGCTCGCCCCGTGGCTTTATGCAGCCGGCGACGTCGCCTGCCTGCGCGACGCTGAATCCGGCGTCGCATTGCGCCAGGAAACGTGGCGCAATGCAGAGAGCCAGGCGCGCGCCGTCGCGGAAATGTTGCTTGGCCGCAGCGAGCCGTATCGCGAAACGCCGTGGATGTGGACCGATCAGCACGGGCACTCCATTCAGGTGACCGGCACGCCCGACGCCGCGCACGAATGGATCGTGCGCGGCAGCCTGGAAGCGGCGAGCGCAACAGTCGTGGGTCTGCGCGACGGCTGCGTGCATGCGGGCGTGACGATCAACCAGAGCCGCGACCGGCGTCACATCGAAGCGCTCGTGACAGGCCGCCAAGCGGTGGACACGCTGCGTATCGCCGATACACGGCATGCACTGAAAACGTTCCTCTGATCATGACGACTACACCGGCTTTGCTTTCACTCGAAGAACGCGTGGCGCGGCTGGAAGCCATCGACGCCATTCGCCGCCTGAAAGCCCGCTACGCCGCGCTCGCCGATGCCAAGTACACAAACGACTACACGCGTCAGCCCGACGCCGTCATGCACGACATCGCGCGGCAACAGGCCGAGTGCTTCACGCACGACGCGGTCTGGGCCGGCGGCTCGGGCTTCGGCAACGATCTGGCAGGACGCGAAGCGCTGCACGACTGGTTCCGTCGTTCGCCTTGGCGCTTCGCCATGCATTACTACATGAGCGAATCGATCGATGTCGACGTTCGCGCGGGCACGGCGCACGCAACCTGGCGGCTCTGGCAACTGGCATTGCGCGACGACGACGCTCACGCCGTTCTCCTCGGCGCGATCACGGAGGAGAAATACGCAGTCGATGGCGCGGGCCACTGGCTCTTGAGCGAGATGCGCTTCGTGCAACTGAAGATGATGGAGCCGAGTGCGATTCCCTTGCCCATCGCTAATGATTTTGGCGCGCTCGCGGCCATGCGAACGCGCGGTACAACCCTCACGGAACGAACATGAACGATTCCCCCACGGCGAGCAAAGTCATTGCGTTTGCGCCGGCCGGCCACGAAACGCACTACGCGTGCCACGTGTGCCACGACGAGGCCTTGCCGATTGCCGAGAACATCTGCACCGTGCGCTCGAACGACTGGGTCAACCCCGAATACAAGCATCTGGTGCTGAGCGCGCCCGCCACGGCGCTGACAGCTGTTGCCGGCCAGTTCTTCCATCTCGCGTGCCCGCCTTCTACCGATGAAGCCGCGTACCTGCGCCGCCCAATGAGCATCTATCGCGTAGAAGCGGACGATGAACGCATCGAGTTCCTCTACAAGGTGCAGGGCGTGGGCACGCGCGGTCTCGCGCGTCTGGCTCCGCGCGACACGCTCGACGCGCTCGGCCCGCTCGGACAGGGCTTCAGGTTGCCGGCCGTCGCGCCGGGCGAACGCGCGCACGTGCTGCTGCTCGCACGCGGCGTGGGTCTCGCGACCATGGCGCCGCTCGCGCAGGAAGCCATCCGCAGCGGCGCGCGCGTGACCGCGATCCTGAGCGCGCGCAGCGCGTCGCTCGTGATGTCGGTGGATTATCTGCGCGAAACGGGGGCGGATGTTTTGGTCGTCGCCGACGACGAACAAACCAGCGACGTCGTCCAGATCGAACGCATGATCCGCCGCGTTCACGCCGGGCAGGCAATCACGTTCGCCACCACGTGCGGGTCGAACCGCCTGCTCTCGACACTGCAGCACCTCACCGCCGAGTTCGGCATTCCCGGCGAGATCGCGCTCGAGCAGCACATGGGCTGCGCGATCGGCGCCTGCTACGCGTGCGTGCGTCCGTTCAGAAAACACAGCGGCTCGGATGAACTCACCTACCGGCGCGTGTGCTGGGACGGTCCCGTCTTCGATCTTCAGGAAACGACATCATGGTAGACCTCAGCGTCAACATCGGCTCGCTTGCGCTTGCGAATCCGGTCATGCCCGCGTCGGGCACGTTTGCCGAAGGCACGGCGCAGGTCTTCGACCTCAACTGCCTAGGTGCGATCGTGACGAAGACGATCACGCACGACATCCGCGAAGGCGTGCCGCCGCCGCGCGTGGCCGAGTTCCGCGACGCCACGCTTTTCTCCATCGGCATTCCCAGCAAGGGCAGCGACTACTACATCAGCGAGACTGTGCCCTTTTATCGACGATACGCACCGCCGCTCGTGGCGAGCATTTCGGCCAATAGCATCGAGGAGTTCGGCGAACTTGCCGCGAAGATCTCGGTGCCGGGCGTGAGAGCGATCGAGGCGAACGTCTCGTGCCCCAATCTCAAGAAGGACGGGCGCGCGTTCGGCATGGACCCGGAAGCCACATACCAGGTCGTGAAAGCGATGAAAGCCGTCACCAGCGTCCCCATCTGGCCGAAGATGACGCCCAACGCGGGCAACGTGGTCGAAGTGGCGCGCGCGGCGGAAGAAGCCGGCGCGGACGCGCTGGTCGTGAGCAACGCCATCCTCGCGATGGCAATCGACGTCGAAACTTTCCGGCCGCGTCTGGCGAACGTCATGGGCGGACTGACCGGATCTGCGACACGCCCCATCATGCTTCGGATTGCATATCAATGCGTGCAGGCCGTATCGATTCCGGTGATTGGTTGCGGTGGAATCGGCAGCGCGTCAGATGCGCTCGAATTTCTACTGGCCGGATGCAGCGCCGTGCAAGTCGGCACCGCGAACTTCGTCTCGCCGACCACCATGCCGCGCCTGATCGACGACCTCATGAAATATTGCGAGCGGCATGGCATCACGCGCATTGCCGACATCATCGGCGCGGTGCGCATGCACGAACTCAACACGCTTCAACAGGCGGCGCTATGAACACTATCGTGATCAGGAATGCATCGGCCATGACGGACTTTTCTCTCGTGGATGGCTGGTACGAGATCGGCGCGATCACCGATATCTTCGCGGAACGCGACTGTCGCGGCGTGGAGCTCGCAGGCGAGAAGATCGGCCTCTTTCACGTCGATGACGAAGTGCTCGCACTCGACGACATTTGCACGCATGGCGCGGCGCTCCTGAGCGACGGCGACATGGAGGACGGCGAAGTGGAATGCCCGCTGCACGCAGGCCTCGTGGATGTCCGCACAGGCCGTGCGCTGTCCGCGCCCGTCACGCGCGACACGCGCCGTCACGACACGAAGATCGTGGACGACCGGCTTTTCGTACGGCTGCAAGCATGATGCAGACGCCCAACACAGCCGCGAAACGCGCGCGGATCGCGGTGATCGGCACGGGCGGCACATTCGCCATGCACGGGCGGCATCGCTTCGACTGGATCGGATATGCCGACAGCGGCGTGATTCATCCTATCGACGATCTGCTTGCCACGCTCGGGGAACTCGCGCCCGATCTCGACCTCGTGCCGATTCCGTTTCGCAGTCTCGGGAGTGTGTCGATTGGACCCGCCGACTGGCTCGAGCTCTCGGCGCTGATCCGGCGCACGGCGGCGGTCGATCCTTCGCTGACGGGTTTCGTCGTCACGCATGGCACGGCGACGCTCGAAGAAACGGCGTGGTTCCTCGACCTGACGCTCGCGCTCGATCAGCCGGTCGTCGTGACGGGCGCACAGCGTCCGGCCAACACCGATGGCAGCGATGCCAGCGGCAACCTGCGCGCGGCGCTCGCGATTGCGGCGTCACCTGCGTCGCGCGGCGCGGGCGTGCTGGTGACGCTCGGCGGGCTCTTCTTCGCCGCGCGCGACGTGACGAAGGCCGCGAGCTTCGAGCTCGGCGCGTTCGAAGCGCCGCCGTTCGGCCCGCTCGGCCGTGTGGATGCGGACGCGAGCGTGGTCTGGCGGCGCCGCATGCCCGAACGCGCGCCTCGCTGCGACCTGCCGCAGGACATGACGACACTGCCGCGCGTCGATATTGCGATGTCCTATGCGGGTGCGGACGGCGTCGCCATCGATGCGTTCGTGGCCGCCGGCGCGCGCGGCATCGTTTCGGCGGGTCTTGCGCCGGGACGGCCGGCGTCGAAGGAAACGAGCGCGCTCGTGCGCGCGGCGCAGGCGGGCGTAGTCGTCGTGCAGGCGACGCGCGCGCCGCGTGGCACCGTGCCCGTGCAGCGCTTCCTCGCCGCCGACGGCCTCCTGGCGGGCGGCGATCTCGCGCCGCCCAAGCTGCGCATTGCGCTGATGCTCGCGATCGCTGCGGACGACGCGAGCGGCGGTATCGACTTGCCGCGTCTTCAGGCGCACCTGCTCGCGCTCTAATGCGACGCGCGGCGCTTTTCCCTCTCAGCCATCGACCCGATCATCATGCAATTTTCCTATCTCGTCACCTTCACGCATCCCGACCCGGACGCGCGCATCAGCGCGCGCGATCTGGAGACGATGACCACACGCATCGATGCCACGCCGAATCTTCGCCGCGCGCGCCTCTACACGCCGCAGCACGCCGACGACTACTACACGAACGACGGTCCTTCGCCCATCTTCGCGCTGCAACTCGACTTCGATACCCTCGCCGCGCTCGAGGCGTCCATTGCCGCCGATGGTCACTTGCAAAGCATCGCGCACCGCGATCTTCCGAGCCTCGCGGCGTGCGCCATCGAACAGCAGGTGATGGCGCGCCGGCCATTCCCGGTGCTCGACCCGGCGCCGCGCGTGCCCGATGGCGCGCTGCCCTGCCAGTTCCTGGTCCACTATCCGGGCCGTGCGGAAAATCTCGACGAATGGCTCGCCTATTACCTCGCGCATCATCCGCAAATCATGAAGTTCTTCGACGGCGTGCGCGAAATCGAGATCTTCACCCGCGTGGACTGGATCGACGCGATGCCGTGGTCACGAGTTCACTATATGCAGCGCAACAAGCTCATGTTCGATAGCGCCGAAGCCATAACCGCCGCGATGAATTCGCCCGTGCGTCATCAGATGCGCGCCGATTTCGAGCGCTTTCCGCCGTTTGAAGGCAGCAATATCCATCATCCAATGTCGGCGCGGACAATCGTGAGGTAAGCCGGGGCTCGAAGCTGGTCGGTCGTAGATCAAACGGCCGGCGTGTTCGATGAACCACCGGCCTTCAAGAAATCGACAAAGACGCGCAACGGGGCCGGCAAGTGGCGCCGCCCCGGATAATAAAGAAATGGCCCCGAAAAGCGCTGCCACCACGGCTCGAGGATCGGCTCCAACGCTCCGCTATCGAGATGCTGGCGCAGCATACCCTCGAAAAGGTGGATGACCCCCACCCCTGCTACAGCCATACTGATCGCAAGATCGACTGCTGCGCCGGGCCTGACCAAAAGCGGTCCCGGCGGATCCAGCCTCACCACCTCGCCGTCTCGCTCGAAATCCCAGCATGGCATCGCGCCTCCGGCAAATTGGCCGCGCAAGCATGCATGAGAAAGCAGGTCGCGCGGGTGCCCGGGTCTCCCGTGCGTGTCGAGATAGGCTGGCGCTGCAGCCGTAGCGAAACGCTGCACACGCGGGCCGATCGGGACGGCGATCATGTCCTGCTCGAGCCGCTCGTCATAGCGAATGCCGGCGTCGCAGCCGATCGAAAGGACATCGACGAAACCGTCCTCAACCACGACCTCCACGCGGATGTCGGGATAAGCCTTCAGGAACGGCGCGATGACAGTTGGCAATACGATCCGCGCGGCGCTCGACGGCACGTTGAGTTTGAGCGTGCCGGTCGGCTTGTCCCTGAACCCGTTCAAAACGTCCATCGCCGCTTCCATCTCGCTGAACAATGGCGTCAGCTTTTCGATGAGACGCAGCCCCGCTTCGGTCGGGGCTACGCTGCGTGTGGTCCGGTTGAGCAAGCGCAGCTCAAGCTTCGACTCGAGGCGACGCACGGCGATGCTGAGGCTAGAGGCGGAGACGCCGCTGATTCGGGCTGCGTCGCGAAAGCCGCCGGCGCGAGCGACCGAAACGAATGCGGCGAGATCGTTGAACTCCATGGCATTGTTCACTTTGTTAAACAACCCGTGCAATTTAGATCGGATTATCTAACAACGCAAACGCTTCCATACTGGCGATCAACCATTCTTCGAGGAGAGCGTCATGCCAAACTTCACTCCCGTGGGCACATTCCCGCTTGGTGGCCGCTCCGTGCATCGTGTGGGCTACGGTGCCATGCAACTTGCCGGACCCGGGGTATTCGGGCCGCCGAAGGATCGTGCCGCAGCCATCGCCGTACTTCGCGAGGCGGTCGCAGCGGGCGTCAATCACATCGATACGAGCGACTTCTACGGGCCGCACGTCACCAACCAGATCATTCGCGAAGCGCTCCACCCGTACCCGGACAACCTTGTGATCGTCACCAAGGTTGGCGCTGTTCGTGGTGAAGACGCCTCGTGGCTACCGGCGATCGAACCGGAAGATATCAAGCGAGGAGTCCACGACAACCTTCGCAACCTCGGTGTCGACACGCTCGATGTCGTCAACATGCGAATCATGGGCAAGGTCCACGCGCCCGCTGAAGGATCGATCGGAAAGCAGGTTGCTGCCCTTGCCGAACTTCAGCGCCAGGGTCTCGTGCGCCACATCGGCCTGAGCAACGTGACCTCGGCCCAGGTCACCGAGGCACAGGGCATTGCGGAGATTGTTTGCGTACAGAACCATTACAATCTGATCCAGCGAGACGACAACGCTCTGGTCGACGAACTAGCGGCCCAGGGGATCGCCTATGTGCCATTTTTTCCGCTGGGCGGATTCACGCCGATTCAATCGTCAGCGTTGTCCAAGGTCGCTCAAACCATCGGCGCGACGCCGATGCAGGTGGCGCTTGCCTGGCTCCTGTATCGCTCGCCTAACATTCTGCTGATCCCGGGCACTTCGTCGCTCGAGCATCTGCGTGAAAACATGCAGGCGGCACAGTGGAGGTTGACGGACGAGGTGCGCGCCGAACTGGACGCGATGGGCCAGGTCAACGGTGAACATTGAAACGCGCAAATGGCAGTATCGGAGGGCGCGTTGCCTGTAGGATCCGCCGCGCCCGCCGTTTGGAATTCAACGCTTCGCGCCCTTCATTCCCTCGGTTTCCATCGCGGCATTTAGCTCTTCGCTCGCCTCTATGGGGTCCATGGTTTCGTCGATGAAAGCTGTCGCGCGTTCAGCGGCCGCCTTCGTTTCGTCGGCGCCGTTGCCGGATTCTTCGTCGTCGTTGCTTGGGGGCATCAGCATGTCTGCGAGCATGGCCTCCAACTCCGGCGTGTCCCACGGCGCGCCATGCTGCTTTTTCTGCTTTATGTAGTGTCTGACTTCTGCGTCTTGTTCCGGAGTCAAGGGAAGACCGCGGAAAGTGCTTTTGGGGTCGGCGTTGTCCATGATACTGCTCCGGGGTTCGTCACTTTTTGAGTGTAGCCCTATTGTCGTCCTGGAGGCTCGGCCGGTGGTCAATGCATCGATGCCAAGGCGGCGCGATGCCAATGCAAATTGCGTCAGGTCATGAAGGGAGTAGTAGTTATGACAAAAATATCCGCGTGAGTTGCGATTGGCCACCCACGCAAAAAAATCGAACTGATTGCAGGCAAATCTCAGCTCTTTTTGGATGTCTTCGCCATGAATTGCGTTGGCAAGTGCTGAACCTTCTCGCTTCCGCACTTCGGACATTGCGGATGAGCAGTTTCATGTTCAGCGAGATGTTGGGCGCGCTCGAACATTTCGCCGCACGCTTCACAGCGGTATTGGTAAGTCGGCATGGCACTACTCCCACACAAGTCCCGCAGATCCATCGATAGATACGATGCAACCACGGAAACAGGCATCGTAGTAACTCATTCTAGTGCAGGAAAAGAACGCATTCTGGACCACCCGTTACCTTCGGGATTTATCTGGCACGATCAAAATGCCCATAGTTGATCGTAAAGGCGTTCGGCACCGTGCTGCCGTCGAAGCCCGTGGCGCCCCGCTCGCCTTCCTTGAAAGCGAACGTGAGCAGGCCCGGCGCTATGTCGGGATTCTCGAACGTCAACAGGAATGTATCGGCAGACCAATGGGACAGCTTCCCGGGAAAATCGTGTGCACCTATTTTCATCGCGAGGCTTGCACCGTTGCGCACCACATTGAGCGGCCCGTACGCGGGGCTGACATAGTGGTTGGCAAAGGCGTCAAGGTCATGTGTGAGCGGCTTGGCGTCGGCCGGCGGTTGAGGCACATCGAGAATCGCGTTCCATCCCTTTTGCTCCTCGTGAATCTGCGCTTGCAAATCTTGCCCTGACGGGCCGAGCTCCCGCTCGAGAAACTCCGCACGGACGGCCTCTGGAAACACAGTCAGCTGCTTGTTGGCGAAGATCGCGATGCCGATGCCACGCTCGGGAATCAGCGTGACGATCGTGCGCACGCCGTTCAGCGCGCCGTTCTTCTCGATCACGCGCCAGCGAAGGAAGTGATAACTCTCGCAGCCGAGCCCGGCCGAGTCATTAGGATCGTGCAGCGGACCACCAGGGCCTTGCACCATGCTCGCCGCGAAGATTTGTGTCACGGTCTCTTTGGTTAAAACCTGCCGGCCCTCGAACATGCCTGCCGCGAGCAGCATCGTCATCCATCGGGCGATGTCGCTGCCGGTCGACACAATGGCGCCCGCACCGCTGAACTTGTCGACGTTTTCGTACGGCATGATCGAGCCGTCGATGTTATGAGCCGTGGCGTGGTTGTCGTCCTTGAAAAGCTCCGCCTGAGTTGGAGCGCTGCGTGTCATGCCGAGCGGCAGGAGCATGGCGGTCGACAGCAGTTGCGGCGCACTCATTCCGGCGGCTCGCGCAGCGCTCTCCTGCCCAAGGAAAATTCCGTAGTTCGAATAGGCCCATTTCGACCGGAAGCTATGGTCGAAATGCACGCAGCGCGCTCGGTGCACAAGTTCGTCGGGGCCGTAGTCGAGTTGATTGAGCAGGTCGCCAGTGTAGGCCGGCAGGCCAGTGCGATGCGCAAAGAAGTCGCGCAATGTGACGTACTGCGAGGCGTAGGGTTCCGCCAGCGCGGTGTCTGGCGAAAAGGTCCTGACTGGCGCATCCCACGAAACAATGCCGCGCTCGACCAATGTCCCGACCGCAGTCGCCGCGATGAACTTGCTCATGGACGCAATCTGGAATCGCGTATTCCCATCGACGGCGGCTGCTTCCCCGCTGCGACGCACACCGTAACCCTTCAGGAACACATTGCCCGCTGCGCTGGACACTACAACAACCGCGCCGGGCACCGCATAGTCCTGAAGCGTTTTCTGTATGAACTGATCAAACGAGAGCTCGTTCACGTCATGTCTCCCAGGGGATCCTTCTGCACACGCAGGCCGCAGCGGCTGTAGCGTCAATGCCAGGAGCAACGGCATGGAGAACCAGCGGTACGATCGAAGTGCAGTTGTTGCGGTCATCGCCCACCACTGAGTCGACTGTGTTCGTCGGTACGATCGCGGACCCGGTGGTCCTGCGACGATACCGCGTTGTTCCAGCTAAGGATCAATGTAGGAACACGTCATCGTCGGCGAAATCAGGGTATTCCGCACTCTGCGGCATTTAAGGTTCGCTAGCTTCTTTTCGCTGGCGGAGTCTGCACGACCGGAGCGGCCGCTCGAAGAATGTCGTCGCGCACGCGCGTGCGGGGCGGATAGATGCGCTCGCAGTTGATCAGCCGCTTGGTATGTTTTGCCTGGTCACCCTGAGAAACAAGATGCCTGTCCCAACCTTCCGTGTACACCGCGCCCCATGGGCCAAGGTCGAGAATGGTCGTGTACCAGTCAATGCGCAGCGGCAGCATCTCAAGGCCCAACAGATCGCAAACGGCATTGTGGCCGGCATAACGCCCCATCGGCCGGCTGTGCTGACACGACATGACAGATGGGTGCTCGCCATCAACAAGAAGCCGTGCGCAATCCCCAGCGGCGAACACGCCACGTAGCGTCTTGACGCGCAGGAACGTGTCGACTGGAAGCCGCCCTAGGCCGTCAAGCGTGACCGGAAACTGTTCAGTCAGAGAGTTCGCCCGCATTCCGCCGCACCAAATGACAGTAGATGCGTCAATCCGATCGCCATTTCCGAGCACGACGCCACCGCCGTCCACCGCTTTCAACTCCACGTTGGGCATCAGTTCGACGCCAAGTTCTTTCATCGCAAATTCGATCACGGGTTGTGCACCACTCATTTCCTGCCCGATCTTCGCTGTACGGTCCGCGAGGATGACACGAATGACATCGCGCTCCCTGTCACCAACGATGCTGCGCAGTCTGGACGGGAGTTCAGCCGCTACCTCTACGCCGGTAAGACCCGCGCCTACGACGACTACCGTATGGCGGCCCGCCGTTGCCGGGATGGAAGATAACGCGGACATGTGCTGCTGAAGTCTTCTTGCACCCTCATAGGTGTCTACGTCGAAAGTATGTTCCGCCAGCCCTGGTATGGCGGGACGGACGAGCTTGCTGCCTGGCGCGATAACAAGCCGGTCATATTCAAGTGACTCCGTTCCAGTCTGCGTGTTGATGGTTACGTTGCCCTTGTTGACGTCTACGCCGGATACGACGCCTTCAATCCAGTTCACACCTGCCGGGCCGAGAACATCGGATAGAGGTACCAGGGTTTCATCGAGGTTCGTCTCGTAGTTCCGCACCCGGATACTGTGATGGTTACTGGCATTGACTGTGACCACCTCGACCTGGTCGCTGGGTATGCGTAGTTCGTCAAGTTTTCGTGCCGCGCCGAGCGCGCTCCATAGTCCGGCAAAGCCGGCGCCAATCACCACAATTCGCTTCACGGTTGCCTCCGGTCAGACGATTTCAATGCGGTCGGTGCATCTACTCAGCGAACACAGAATGCAGTTTCGGCCAACTACTCAGCTACTGCCTGTAAATCTACGGACTTTCAGCCAGACTGCCACGACGTCGCCCGTCCCGAAGGCAATTGATGCTCCCGGAACTAGTCCCTTGGCAGTTGCGAAGCCCTCTTCCTTCGCGCGCCAATAGCCCCAGACGCGGCGGCCCTCACGATACGACGGAAGGTAGGGCATTCCATGTGGCTCGGTGCGGGGCAAGCAGCGGCGTGCCGCAGGCCGTCGCGCATGGCGCTCAGTTTGCGGATCGTCCTGTCCAGCTCCTCCGCCTTGGCCACGAGCATCTGCCGGTCAACGCGCGGCTGCCCTTCCGGCGCGAACATCGGCGCAATCTCATCGAGCGAGAAGCCGGCGGCGCGCCCCAGCGCGATCAGCGCCAGCCGGTCCAGCACGCCTGCATCGAACTGGCGACGCAACCCTCGCCTGCCGCTGGAGGCGATCAGCCCCTTCTCCTCGTAGAACCGCAGCGTCGATGCGGGAACGCCGGATCGCTGCGCCACCTCGGCGATGTCTAGCTTGATCACCTCTTGACCTCAAGTCGACTTGAACTTGCATAGTGTAGCTTCCGCTCCCCAAGGGGCAAGCACAGGACAACGGCCATGGATGTCAATCATCAGACCGAAAGCGAGCAGACGGCGCTTTGGAACGGCAGCGCCGGACACGCCTGGGTGGCGGCGCAGGAGGTGCTCGACCAGATGTTGAAGCCCTTTGAAGACCTGCTCGTCGAGATGATTTGCGCCGGATCCGGACATCGGGTGCTAGACGTCGGCTGTGGCACGGGCAGCACGACGCTGGCCGTGGCGCGGCGGCTCGGCGCGAAGGGTCATTGCACCGGCGCCGATATTTCCGCCCCGATGATCGCCGCCGCCCAGGCACGCGCCGAACGGGAAGACTCGACGGCAAGCTTCATCCGTGCCGACGCGCAGACCCATGCCTTCGAGCCGGCGAGCTTCGACAAGATCATGTCGCGCTTCGGCGTCATGTTCTTCGATAACCCTGTCCTGGCCTTCACAAACCTGCGGCGCGCCGCCAGGGAAGGCGCCGAACTGCGCTGCATCGCCTGGCGGAGTGCCGCGGACAATCCGTTCATGACCACCGCCGAGCGCGCCGCCGCGCCGCTGCTGCCGAATCTGCCAGGCCGTCGGCCGGGCGCGCCGGGGCAGTTCTCCTTCGCTGACCGGCAGCGGGTGTCTTCCATCCTGGAACAGAGCGGCTGGGCCGAGATCGACATCAGGCCGCTCAATGTGAGCTGCAGCCTGCCCGAGAAGGAGTTGGTCGGCTACTTCACCCAGCTCGGCCCCGTCGGTCTGATCCTTCAAGCGACGGACGAACGGACGCGCACGCAAGTCATCGAAACCGTCCGCAGCGCCTTTGATCCCTATGTGCACGGAACCGAAGTTCGCTACACCGCTGCATGCTGGATGGTCAGCGCCCGGGTGCCGTCTGCGCCGGCTGCGTCAGCTTGACATGCGACCGCAGCGCATCTGTCCGGCGGCTAACCATGTAGGACTCCCCGTGATGTCCGTCGCGCTATTCGCTACTGCACTTCAGGAAGGCCGGATGAGTCACCATCGCGCGAGTGTTTTCCAGGATCACTTGCGTGAGCTCAGGGCTGTCCACCGCGCGGGCCATGTTTACCGCGCCCACGATTGCCGTCAGGATGGCAGTGGCTCTTGCGGTGGCCGCCCTGCCTCCACCAAGCGCCTGGGCAATCTGCTCCACGTTCTTCTCGAAGTAACCGGCAATAACCTGGCGCGCTGCAGGTCCGGCGTACCGGGCTTCGCCCGCTAGCGCACAGATCCCGCACCCGTCACCGAGATTCTCGATGTGCTCCGGGTTGAGCCAGACATCCGCGATCTCAGCCACCGACGGCTTCTTCTTGACGCGGAAGAGTTGATCTATGCCCGCCTGGCCATGCTGCATCATCCGGTCGACGGCTTCCGCAAGCATGGCTTCACGCGATGCGAAGTGCGCATAAAAAGCGCCCTTGGTAAGTCCTGCGCTTTGCATGGAGTCCGCAACACTGACGCTGTCCAGGCCGTGCTCGCTGATTTGCCGTGCCGCGGCATCGAGAATTCGCTCCCTGCTGCGCGCCTTGTCTGCCTGCGAATATCCCACGATCCCTCACGAAGAAATAGCTTGACATTGCGAAGTACGATCGCAATACTAATTCTGAATTACGATCGACCTCCAGATTATAGCTCAAACAGAGCGAAGTCTGGCGTGGGTCTGCACACCTCAATTGGGGAGATATTTTAAGTAGTTAGTATTCCAAACATTAACCCACTCAGGCGTCTATCGAAGAGGAGCTTCATCATGAAAGCCGTCGTACTTACCGCATATGGCGACCCTGCAACAGGACTTGAATTCCGTGAATTACCCGAACCCGCCAGTCCGGGCACGGGACAAGTGCTGGTCGGGGTCGAATATGCCCCAGTCAACTTCAGCGACATTCTCGTCGCGCAGGGCTTGTACCCGCTGCATCCCGAATTGCCATCCGTTATTGGTAACGAGGGTGCGGGGCGTGTGCTGGAGGTCGGCACTGGAGTCGACAACGTCAGGGTCGGCGACCGCGTGGCTCTCCCGATGGGCAGCTTTACCTGGCGCGAAAGAATGGTCGTCGATGCAGAAGGCATGGTCGCGCTTCCTGCCGACGCCGACCCCCAGCAGTTGGCGATGCTTAGCATCAACCCGCCCACCGCGCTTCTGTTGCTCGAGACATACGTGCAGTTGCAGCCGGATGACTGGATTGTAATCAACGCGGCCAACTCGGCCATATCGCGCTGGATAGTCAGTTTCGCAAAGCAAAAAGGTGTGAAGACTATCGGTTTGGTGCGCCGCGCCGAAGCTATGAGTGCCGCACGGGAAGCGGGATGCGAGCTAGTCTTGCTGGACGACGATAACGCGCCCAAGAAGATAGTCGAGGCGCTGGGCAAAGAGCGCCTGCAGCTTGTGCTGGATGCTGTCAGCGGCGAGGCTGCCGGCCGCCTGGCCAAGCTGCTGGGGCCTGGCGGCACCCTCGTGTCGTACGCGGCCCAAAGCTTTTCGCCCATGGTGGTTAGCCCGCTCGAGGTCATCTTCAATGACCTGACCATTCGCGGCTTTTCATTAGGGAATCCAGCCTTTGCCGGACAAATTCCCAGCGCCATCATGCAGGCGGCAACGATGGTGGCATCGGGGGAAATCGCAGTTCCAGTAGCCGCGACATATCGGCTTGAGGAAATCGGCGCTGCAATCGCCCATCAGGCGAGAGGCGGAAAAGTTCTTCTGAAAATTGGGGACTAGGTGCAACGTACGAGGCCCTGGCCCGAAGGTCCCGCAGCCCGCTACCACGTCGGAAAACAGGCGACCTGATTTACCGGGTGACGGCGTTTCATTGCCATCCTTCTTGGCACTCATCGATGCAGCAGCTCTAGCTGGATCCAGCAATCAATTCCAGGAGAACGAAAATGACGACCATTCAAGAGCAGAACAAAGCCTTTGTTCAGGAAGCCTTCGACACGCTGTTTAACAAGCGTGACTACACCGCAGCAGAGCGGTTTTGGTCGGCGAACTATATCCAGCACAGTGCGCATATTCCTCCGGGCCGCGAAGGACTCTTCAATCTGGTTAAGTCCGTGCCCGACACGCTCCGCTACGACAACGCGTTGATCGTCGCCGAGGGTGACCATGTTCTGCTGCACGGCCGCTTCTCCGGCATGGGAGCACCCGCTAACTTGATCGTCGTCGATATCCTGCGTATCGAAAACGGCAAGCTGGCCGAACATTGGGACGTCATTCAGGACGAAGCCACCAAGGAAAGCTCAAAAAGCGGGCTGCCGATGTTCGGTTCAAGCTTTCCGGCTTGAGAAGATACGCGCCATGCCGGTCACAGCCGCTTCGTCGAAGATCCGGCTTTCCGGGCCACTATCGATGCCGCGGGTGGACTGGTCTTTTGAACCGTGCACGAAGAACGGACTTACATCGATGCCGGCGTCGTGACTCGTTGCAACATCGTCATCGGGCCGAGTGTCCTGATAGCTCTCATCTGTGCTTCGTCCCGAACGAAGAGGGATCCCGCAAACCCCAACGCGTTGACCGAGACTCCCTCGACATGCTCCATGGACCTCGGCACGAGCAGCATCCATCCGGTGGTGACCAGCAGGTTATACGGCGCCGACTGCTGCGGTTCGCCATTGACATCGATCGCGCGCAAACCGACTGCATCGAGTAAGGCGCGGTAGCGGTCGAATGCGCTGCGTGCCATCTCCAGCGGACGCGTTGCGACCAGCGGATCCAACCGGACGAACGCATGCGGAAAAGGCAGCCCGGGAACGGTACCGACGAGCCCGTCCATGCGTGCAGCAGCAAGGAGCGGCTCGATCGGCAACGGCGGGCCTGATTCGTCGAGCGGCAAGGGCACGATCTGTAGATGTTTATGGCGTTGACTCGCGCCGGCGGCCGGGCCGCCATTGTAGAAACCGAGGCCATCGAACTGCGTTATGCAGTTGAACAGCGCTTCAAAGTCCGCCAGATTGAGCAATGCCTCCTGCAGTTCAAAGCGACGCGTGACGATCAGGAGATGATGGTCGATGACGTTGAACTTGTTGAGCAGGACGATGTGGGTCCCGGAGATATCGGCGACAAAAAGGTCCGGGGCGTAAGGAAGGAAAGGATCAGCCCGGCGACTGTTCGCCGCCTTGGCCATACGCATTTGTTGGTCCTCATCCTTGCGGACAAGACTCGAGACCTGGCGGATGAGGAAACGCACGCCACCATCTTCGATCGTCGTGCGGATTGTCTCGATAGGAAGCAGTGCGCCACAATCCAGCGCATGCGCCGTTTGACGGAGTACCGCGGGCCACAAGGTGCCGCTAATGTCAGGTGGACTCATCAGCCAGCGCCGGTCGTCAGTCGATGACGGAAGGCATGCATTGACGCTCCATCGTGACTCCTCTTGCCAAAAGTAGTGTGGCGCAGCTTCGTTGCAACGCACCAAGTTATTGCGCCGATACCTTGAACACCGGGTTGAAGGGTGTGCCTTCAAGGTGGTGCTTGAGTTGGCGTATCAGGCATCCCCAGGTCGTATTGCGTTCCGCCACCGCTTTCGCCGCTGAGTGTTCGTCTGCGTGCAGGAAAGAGACTTTCGTCTTGCTGGCGTCAACCGCAGCCAGTTCGAAACTGATCGTGGTGCCAACCCAGTCGGGTGGCCCGCCGACGCAGGACCACGCCAGCCGGTGCGGCGGATCCAGCTCGTCAATGCGCATGCGAAAGACAACGCTGCGTTCCATGAAGCCAAATTCGGCCATGCCGCCGGGACGCGCTTCGACAACACTGTCTTCGGTCCACCACGCCCTCAGGCCTTCCTGCGTGGTGAGCGCGGCGAAGACATGTTCAGCCGGTGCCTCGATCGTGATCTGATGGTGGAGATCGGTCATCGCTACCTCCGATTGCGGCTTGCTGATCTGACGTCGCCCCTGCAAACGGGGGCTGCCATTTCCGCGGCGTGGAGCTTTCTTTATACACTCAACCGAAGTCAACCCGCTTCTGCCCTTCAACCAGTTTGAGTAACTCATGGGCAAGCGAGCCGGACACAGCTGAAGCCGATCAATAGTCGGCTGTCCATGTTCACGAGAAAGGATTGCGTCAATTCGGCCGCTCAGCGCTCATGCCCCGGTTTGGACTGACTTGATGAGATTGTTGCGCAGCGTCACGATCGCCTTCTGCACTTTCGCGAACTCGTCCGGCGCCAGGCCAGTCGCCTCGACGAGGTCCATGTTCAGGCCTTTTTCGCGCAGCCGCCGGCCGCTTTTCGTAAGGCTGACCAGCACCTGACGCTCGTCTTCGGGATCGCGCTGCCTTTCCAGATAACCCATTGCCTCGAGCTTTTTCAGCATCGGCGTGAGCGTGTTGGATTCGAGAAACAGCTTCTCGCCCAGACCGCTAACGGTCTGGTTGTCTTCCTCCCACAGCGCAATGATCGTGACGTATTGCGTATAGGTGAGCCCAAGCTCCTCGAGGATCGGTTTGTATGCCTTGCCGAACGCCAGGTTCGTGGAATAGACCGCAAAGCACAGGAAGTCGGAGAGCGTCACGTTCGCGGGCGCCGGTTGGTCCGTGGATTTCATCTGCATCCTCTTTGGCTAAAGATTGATATCTCGCAAGAAAAATTATATATCGCATGCGATTGTATCGCGATGGAGTGAACCCTAGACTGCCGCCGCGTAGAGCGCAAGGCCAGGTTAATTTCAACCCGATGCCGTGACCGACGCGCATCAGAAGCATGATGCGCGACGGCCCAGCGACGGGGGGATGCGCGATCTAGCGATGTGCGAAGAGGCTGTCGCCGTTGTCGCGCAACGGCACGGCGGCACGGCTCCCCGCCTGGGAGTGGCCGGCGACTACACCGCCATACGCCTCTTGCGAGCTAGCAGCGCCGTCGCGCTCGGCGGCGAGGGATTGCACGCTCTGACCGCGTTGCGACACCGGGGCCCCAACCGAGGGCTTGTAAAAGGGGGCCGGGCCATAGCCGCTGGCGAACGCGGGAGCGGCGGCGGAAGCCGAAAATGCGACGAGCAATGCAACGATGAGTTTGGTCTTCATGATGAAATTTCTCTAAAAAATGTTCAATGAGAGGCACGTGTCTTGCCGGATCACGCCGTGACGACGTTCAGGGCGACGTCGATGTTTCCGTGCACAGCTTTCGAGTACGGGCAGATTTGATGGGCCGAGCGCGCGATCGCCTCGGCGACGTCCTGCGCCAGGCCCGGCACGCGGACGGTGAACTGGGCGCCGAGGAACCATCCGGGACCGGTCTGGCCCACGTCTACCTGGATATCCACGGAAGAGTCAGGCGGCAGCGTGACCTTCTTCAGCGAGGCCGCGATCCCGAGCGCGCTGATATAACAGGCCGACCAGGCGCCCGCAAACAACTGCTCGGCGGTCGGGTGCGGCTCGGCGGCGATGAACTCGTGGTTTTCACCGCCGGGCGCCGACAACTTGATGTCGACGACACCGTGATCGCCACGCTGGGCGCTCGGGTCGGGGTTGACCGTGGTGTGGGTCTTGCCCGAAAAGATGACTTTTTCGATCTTGGCCATGATGGATTCCTTGATGAATAAGAGGTGTTGATTGGATTTAAATCGCATGCGCTTAAATCGCATGCGATTCATGATGCACAAAGAAATAAGTGATATCAATCGTATAAGACTTAATCGCATACGATTTTTAATAGAAACGAATGATGATCCAGCGATGACCCCGCGATGACCCATTACGCATCGACGCGCGCAACCCAGCGCTACAACCAGCATTCAAGGGGATTCCAACTTGAAGAGATTGAACGCATCTCCCTATAGGGCGCGTGCGTTTCTTCGATGCCGGCAGTTGGCCGTAACACGCTTCAGCGCGTACCCTGCCCCGCATCCAGCGCGAAATTCCTGAAAAGCATCTGACGGGTCGCGTTCAGTATTTCCTCTCCGAGCTCCGGATTGGCGCCGGCTACCGCCCGCGACAGAATGAGCGCACCGACCATCTCGCTATAGAACGCGATTGCCTCCCGGCGCGCTTCGTCCGTATCTTCGCTGTCGGAGCACTGTTCCGCGATAAGTCCTGTCAACGTTTCAATCATTGTCTGCAGGCCGCTTGCAAAGTGCAACTGTGCCTCATGGCCGAGCCGACGGACGTCCGCGGTGAGGCCGGCTACCGCGCAACCCTGCTCGATATCACTGCAATGCGTGCCGGACAGGTAAAAGTCCACCTGTCGCCTCAGCCGGTTCCCGCCTGGCTCAATCGGTGCGGCAACTGCTTCCTTCAGGTCGCGGTTGGCCTTGTCCATCGCAGTCGCCACGACTTCAGCGGCCAGCACCTCCTTCGATTCGAAGTGGTTGTAGAACCCGCCCTGGGTAAAGCCTGCGGCCTTCATCAGCGCGCTCAGGCCAACTCCGTCGATTCCATGCTCACGGAACAACTTCTCCGAAGCCGCAATGATGGCCTTTCGGTTCTCCGCCGCCTTCTGTTTTGAGACACCCATCGTTCAATGCTCCACGCCGTTGTCAGATCAATTATAGCCGCCTTTGAAAAATACAATGGTGATCGACATTGACTTTTCAGAATCGATCCACCAAACTCAATGTCAGTCACCATTGTGTTTAGATGAATCTCAAACTTCGTAGGAAATTTTCATGAACATCTAAAGCAATCAACCCCTGCTATTCGAAAGCGTAGCGCCCATGTTCGGGAACAGCTTCCCGGGCTAACTTCACCCATCACTTTTATTTGAGGCAATCATGAAACTCACAGGTAACACTATCTTCATCACCGGCGGCGGCTCGGGCATCGGCCGTGGTCTCGCTGAAGCGTTCCACAAACTCGGCAATCAGGTGATCATTTCGGGCCGACGCGCGGAGCGCCTGCAAGCGACCATCGATGCGAATCCCGGCATGCAGGCGGTTGCGCTCGACATCACCGATCCAGCGGATATCAAGGCAGTCGCCGCCAAGCTGATTGCCGACCATCCCGGGCTGAACGTGCTGATCAACAACGCCGGCATCATGCTTCCCGATGGCGCTCAAGGCCCGGTCGACGACGAACTGCTGAGCTCGACCGTCGAGACGAATCTGCTTGGACCAATCCGCATGACATCGGCGCTGATCGAGCACCTGAAGACCCGAGACGGCGCTGTCGTGGCAAATGTCACGTCGGTACTTGGCTTTGTGCCGTTGGCGATCGCGGCGGTGTACAGCGCGACCAAGGCGGCATTGCATTCATACACGCTCTCACAACGCTATCTGCTTCGGGGCAGCAAGGTCTCACTCATTGAGATCGCGCCGCCATGGGTCCGTACCGAGTTGTTGAACAGCAGCGAAGAAGAGCGCGCGATGCCGCTTGATGCGTTCATCGCGGGCGCGATCGAGCAACTGGGCACCGAGGCCAACGAGATACTGGTGGGTCAGGCTGTGGACATGCGCGCCAATCCGGGGCCTGGCGAGCACGCGTGGGTCAACCAGTTTAACGACATGTTTGCTGCCGGTTGAGCACAGGATTGCCTGGCGAGAGAGTCAGGCAATCCGAGTACCGGGTCGCGTCAGTTATCATGCGTCAACAAAATGCGTAACGCCGAGAACCCCCATTAACTTCAGCGCATTCCTCTGCCCCTGATCCTCGTAGTTGGTGTTGAAAACCACATGAGTCAGTTCGACCGCCTTTGAAATCTCGATGATCTGACTAGCGATCGAGCCAAGTTCGTCCTCGTTGTATTCGTACTTGAATCTCGACGACGACGCCAGGCCGCCTTTGATATTCCAGGTCTCCTGATTACGTCCATGCAGACGGATCAACGCCAGCCGCGGATGCGTTGTTTCCCAGATGGCAGGGATGCTGTTACTCGACCCTTGCGGCTCATCCACCACCACGTTCACCAGCCCGCGCTCACGCTCGAGAGCCAGGGTGGAATCCCGGCGCTTTTCATCGAACCAGGTCTGGTTGCGAAACTCGACCGCCATCGTATAGCCATCCATTGCACTCATCACGTCTGCGCAATGCTCGACATGCCGGATGCCGTGGGGATTGCAGATCACCCACGGTGCAAACTGGAAATGCACCGCGCCGAGTTTGCCGGCGGCACGAAGCGGCTCGATGGCTTCCAGATACCGGCACCATAATTCCTGCTGCAACTCGCCCGGCAAATCCTTGTAATACAGGCTTGTCTTGCCGTTCTGCGGCAAGTGCGGCTGTATGTCCGGCGGAAACATGTCGCGCGCAGTCTGATGCCCGGTGAACAAACGAAACGCCTTGATATTGAAGACGAATCCAGGCGGCGTCCGCTCAGCCCACAATACCGAATTTGCGGGGTTCGGCATGGCGTAGTAGCTGGAATCGACCTCCACCAGCGGGAACACGGACGCGTAATGGCGCAACCGGGCCTCCGCGCTCGAACAGCCTGGCGGATAAAAGCGTTTGCACTGGATGAGCGTGGGATCCGTCCACGAAGCCGTGCCAACCAGGATGGTCACCGCGTATTCTCCCTACCATTCCCGCTACATTCACTCGTCATAATTTTCTCCCCGCATTCCTCCCCGCGTTTAAAAAGGGGCAGTTCAGGCTCGATCAATTTCAAGGTAAAGTACTGTACATCCATACAGCTAAATTTACCATGTCAGCCCTGCCGAAACACGTCGAAGAGATTCACCCCGCCTTGTGGCGCGGGTCGCAACTCGCGCGCGCGCAAGGGCAGACAGTCGACACGGGCTACGCCGTGCTGTCGGCTGAACTGCCGGGTGGCGGCTGGCCGCTGGGAACGCTGATCGAGCTGCTGGTGCAGCAGCCGGGCGTGGGCGAAGTCAGGCTGTTACGCCCGGCGCTCGCCGCCGTGAGCAAGCGCCCTATTGCTCTTGTGCAACCGCCTCATATTCCAAATTCTCTCGCTTTCGCGTATCTGGGCGTACCGCTCGACAAACTGCTCCAGGTGCGCGCATCGAAACTGGCTGACGCGCTGTGGTCGGCTGAGCAAATTCTCAAGACCGGCAGTTGCGGCGCGCTCGTCTTCTGGCAGCAATACGCGCGCACGGAATCGCTGCGGCGCCTGCATATGGCCGCGCAATCCTCCGAAACGCTGTTCCTGATGGTGCGTCCGCTCGCGAGCGCGTCGGATTCGTCACCGGCTACGTTGAGGCTGTGCGTGCGGCCGGCCGGCGACGGCATTGCTGTCGACATCATCAAGCGTAAAGGCCCGATTCGCGCCGAAAGACTGTCCGTCATCCTGCAACCCTCTCCCGTCCTGATGAGTCCCCATGCCCGTGTACGTCGGCATACACCTACCCCGGTTGTCGCTGGAAGTGTTCCGTCCACGCTGGTCGCGTAGGCATGAACACGGCTGCGTCGTCCTCGACCGCGACACGGTCTTTATAGGAAACCGGGGCGCTCGCGAGGCCGGCGTGTGCGTGGGCATGAAACGCGGCGGTGTCCTCACACTGTCGCCCGACACCCTCATGTTCGAGCGCGAGCTGAGCCGAGAAAACGACTTGATGCGCGAGGTGGCTTTTTCGCTGATGAAATTTTCCCCCATGGTTGCTCTCTGCGATGAGGAAACCATCGTTATCGATGTCACGGCGAGCTTGCGGCTCTTCGGCGGGATCGTGCGGCTGTGCCATCAGATGCGGGACATTGTCGATGCCATCGGCGTGACGGCGCGTTTAAGTACGGCGCCGACCGGCCAGGGTGCGTGGCTGCTGGCTAAAAGCGCCCACAGCGCTCACCGCGGCAAGCGGCGCGTGCTGAAGATGGCGTCGCTCGAACGCAAGCTCGGAACGCTGCCGTTCCAGGCCGCGCCGGAAGTGCGCGCCTTCACCGACTGGTTTACCGGGCTTGGCTGCAAGACGCTGAACGACATCCGCCGCCTGCCGCGTGCGGGTCTGAAAAAGCGCTGCGGCGTCGAGCTGCTGGATTCGCTGGATCGCGCTTATGGACTCGCGCCCGAGCTGTATGAATGGCTGGCCGTGCCGCCGGCTTTCAGCGCGCGCATCGAGTTGCCCGATCGTATCGAGCATGTGGAAGCCATGTTGTTTTCCGCGCGCCGGCTGATCGTGCAACTGTGCGGGTGGCTGAGCACGCTACAACTGGCGCTCACGCACGCCACGCTTACGCTGGAACATGAACGCGACCGCGATGCCATCGACCCCACCGTTATCCCGATCGCACTCGCCGAGCCAACCTGGCACGAAGAACATTTGCTGCGCTTGTTCAAGGAGCGGCTCGGCCGTACGGAACTCGTCGCCGCGGTGATCGCGATGCGCCTGACCGCGGCAAAAATACAGCCCGCCGAACCACCTACCGAAACGCTCTTTCCCGAACCCGGCGGCTCGCCTGAAGACCACAATCGGTTGCTCGAATTGCTGGTTGCGCGGCTGGGTCCCGAGAACGTGCTGCGCGCGGCGCCATCGTCGGATTACCGTCCGGAACAGGCTAACCGCTGGATCTCCGTCACCGACACCACCCATCCTCAAAAGCCCGAAGCCGTGCCGTCCGATCTGCCGCGCCCGGCGTGGCTGCTCGAAAAGCCGCTGCAACTGATGATGAAAAGCCATCGGCCGTTCTATGGGTCGTCGCTGAAACTGGTGTCGCCGGCTGAGCGTATCGAAGCGGGATGGTTCGACGGCGGGTTGACGAGCCGCGATTATTTCGTCGCGCAAGCCAGCGATCAAAGTTGCTACTGGATCTATCGCGAGCGGCCCGGCAGCGCCGAGGCCGAAGATCCGCGCTGGTTTCTCCACGGTCTGTTTGGATGATACATCGTGGATACCACCTTCTCCATGCTGCCCGCGTATGCGGAGCTTTTCGCGTTTTCCAACTTCACGTTTCTTCACGGAGCATCGCGTGGAGAGGAGTTGGTCGCGCGGGCCGCGCAACTCGGCTATGCCGGTCTGGCGATCACCGATGAATGCTCGCTCGCCGGTGTCGTACGTGCGCATGTGGAGGCGAAGAAACTGAATTTTCCGCTGGTTATTGGCTCGTATTTCAAGCTCGTCAATGCGGATCTTTCGCCGGCCTTCGGACTCATCTTGCTGGCGACGAACCGCGAGGGTTATGGCAATCTCTCCGAGCTCATCACCATTGCCCGCATGCGTTCGAAAAAAGGCGCGTATCTGCTCACGCCGAACGATCTGGCTCGACCCGATAAAGAATTCGCTCATTTGCGCGGCATGCCGAATTGTCTCGCGATCCTGGTGCCCGATTTCCCCGCGAAGCAGACCGCGCTCGATGCCCAGATTGAATGGCTCGACACCACGTTTCCTCAACGGACGTGGGTTGGCTTGACGCTGCACCAGCGCGCACTCGACGACATCCATCGGGGGATCGTCGAGCACGTCGCCGCGTTCCATAAGGTGCCCGTGGTCGCGACCGGCCACGTGGTGATGCACGTGCGTTCGCGTAAGCCGCTGCAGGACACCATGACGGCGATTCGCGTCGGCAAGCCGGTTTCGGAATGCGGTTACGATCTCGCGCAGAACGCCGAACAGCATCTGCGATCCCGGTTGCGGCTCGCGAATCTCTACCCGGAATACACGCTCGGCGAAACGCTCAATGTGCTCAAGCACTGCTCGTTTTCACTCGATGATTTGCGCTACGACTATCCGGACGAAATCGTGCCGGAGGGATATACCCACGCGGCTTATTTGCGGCAGGAAACTTATGTGGGCGCGCATCGGCGTTTTCCGCTCGGCATTTCACATAAGGTGCGGGCTCAGATAGAACATGAACTCGAGTTGATCGAGCATATGAAATACGAGGCGTACTTTCTCACTGTCTATGACCTCGTGCGTTTTGCGCGCAGCCAAAACATTCTTTGCCAGGGGCGTGGTTCCGCGGCGAACTCAGCTGTGTGTTATTGCCTCGGCGTTACCGAAGTGGACCCGGCGCGCGGCAACATGCTGTTCGAGCGGTTCATCAGTAAAGAGCGCGGCGAGCCGCCGGATATCGATGTCGACTTCGAGCATCAGCGGCGCGAGGAAGTCATCCAGTACATTTATCGTAAATATGGGCGTGATCGCACGGCGATTGCGGCGGCGGTGTCGACGTATCGACCGCGTGGTGCATTGCGTGAAACGGGCAAGGCGCTGGGGGTCGATGCGCAGATTGTGGATCGTGTCGCGAAGTCGCATCAGTGGTTCGATAACGGTCAGGACCTGCTGCAGCGCTTCGCTGAATCCGGGCTCGATCCAGAGAATACGTTGATTCAGTCGTGGGCTTCGCTGGCCGCGCAATTGCTGAATTTTCCGAGGCATCTGTCGCAGCATTCGGGTGGTTTTGTGATCAGCCGGGAGAAACTCACGCGGCTGGTTCCTATCGAAAATGCCGCGATGCCGGATCGCAGCGTGATCCAGTGGGACAAGGACGATCTGGAAGCGCTGGGGCTTTTAAAAGTCGATGTGCTCGCGCTCGGCATGTTGTCGGCGATTCGACGCACGCTCGATATGGTTTCGGAGAAGCGCGGCGAGCGCTTCACGATGCAGGACATCCCGTCCAAAGATGAAGCGACCTACGAGATGATCTCGCAGGCGGACACTATCGGCGTGTTTCAGATTGAATCGCGGGCGCAGATGTCGATGTTGCCGCGACTTCGACCGCGTACGTTCTACGATCTGGTGATCGAAGTTGCGATCGTGCGGCCCGGTCCGATTCAGGGCGGTGCGGTACATCCGTATTTGCGGCGGCGTCAGGGTTTGGAGCCGGTTAAATATCCTAGCGAGGGTTTGAGGATCGCATTGGAAAGAACCTTGGGCGTACCGATCTTTCAGGAACAGGTCATGCAGATCGCGATGATCGCGGCAGGGTTCACTGCAGGCGAAGCCGATGCATTGCGAAGGGCAATGGCCGCGTGGAAACGCAAAGGCGGCCTGGAGAAATACTATGACCGGATTGTGAACGGCATGACCGAGCGTGGTTATGAAAATGCCTTTGCCGAAGCTATTTTCGAGCAGATCAAAGGCTTCGGTGAATATGGTTTTCCTGAAAGCCATGCCGCCAGTTTTGCGCTACTTGTGTATGTCAGCAGTTGGTTGAAGCGACATGAGCCGGCGGCGTTTCTTGCGGCTATGTTGAACTCGCAACCGATGGGTTTCTACTCCCCTTCGCAACTCGTGCAAGATGCGAAGCGCCATGGCGTAGTCGTGCTTCCCGCCGATGTGACGGTGAGCGGCTGGGATTCGGTGCTTGAATATCCAGATGAGCGTCGGGGCGATGAGAGCAAACCGGCTGTGCGGCTGGGGTTATCGTTGCTTCGCGGGATGCGGGACGGTGCGGCGGAACGTATTGAATCAGCACGTTGTGTGCGTCAGTTCGAGAGTGTGGGCGATCTCGCGCAACGGGCGCAACTTGATCGGCATGATCTGCAGGCGCTGGCTGCGGCTAACGCGTTGATATCGCTTGCGGGTAATCGGAGGGAAGCGTTATGGCAATCCGCGGCCGCAGTGCCCGACAAGGACATGCTCAACGATGCTCGGGTGGAAGATGCTACGCCGCTGCTTGGGGCGCCCTCGGAGGCTGACGATATTGTCAGCGACTACAAGGCTACGGGTTTATCGCTCGGACGTCATCCGCTTGAATTACTGCGGCCGGCGTTGCTTGAGCATCGGTTGATGTCGGCTGCTACGTTGCGGAGTTACAGGGACGGAAGGCTCGCACGCGGTTGTGGACTCGTGACCGTGCGTCAGCGGCCTGGTACTGCGAAGGGCGTGATGTTCGTTACGCTGGAGGATGAGACCGGCAACGTTAACGTGATCGTATGGCCGAGCCTGCTGGAGAAGCAGCGACGAGAGGCGCTAGGTTCAACGTTGCTGGCGGTGTATGGTACTTGGCAATGTGAGGGCGAGGTTCGACATCTCGTCGCGCAGAGATTGGTGGATATGTCGTATCTGCTGGGTGGGTTGACGAGTGTTAGCCGGGACTTTCATTGACATTTTTTGATCCTTTTTGATCATCAGCACTCCGTTTAATTGCTTTTGTGAAAGGTGATAACGTTCTCATCCAACGTCTCGCGTGAAAGGCACTATATTAGAGGTTGGTTTTAGTCACTGAAGGAGTTCGAGTATGAAAGTCCGCACGTATCGCAGCACCGTTGCAGGCATCGCGATTGCGATGTTGTTACCCATTTCGGCCGCTCACGCGCAGCTTGGTAATTTGCTCAAGGGTGGTGGGAACTCCGATGGGTCGTCGTCAGGCGGGCTCAGTAGCCTGGGTAGCATGGGCAGCGCGTTGACCGGGCAATCAATGACATCGGGTAGTACCAGCAATGTTACGGGTGTGCTGCAGTTCTGTATCAAGAACAACTATCTCAGTGGGAATGGGGCGTCGTCGGTTAAAGACTCGTTGATGAGCAAGCTGGGTGGGACATCGGCTGCGTCGTCGGATAGTGGGTATACCGATGGGGCTAAGGGCCTTTTGAAAAGTGGTGATGGGCAGCAGCTTGATTTGAGTGGGGGTGGGTTGAAGCAGCAGGTTACCAAGCAGGTTTGCGACAAGATTCTTTCGCAGGGGAAGTCGTTGTTGGGTGGGTGATGGTTGGTTTGTTTTTTTTAGTTTTTAACCCGGGTGAGTCCTTCGTTCTTGTTGGGCTTGCCGGGGCTATCGCGATGTATCGCCCTCTTTCGTTCCGATTTCAGTTTCGATGAGCGACCCACTACCCACGTTTGAGACCGATCGCCTGCTGATCCGCCCGCGTACCATGACAGGCAAGACACGCGGTAGATACACCGGATGCATCTTCGCCATCAGATCGTCTTGACCCAGTGTCGTGTCGAAGAAAAACTTCAATCCCGTGATTGCCGCGTTGAGGGAAATTGGCGAAACGCCGTGGTCGACCAGATGCAATTGATAGCGCCGCAAGTCCTCGATGGTCGCGGTGTCCGGCGAGCGACCAAGAAACACGGTGAACTGGCGAACCACCCGCAGATAACCGGCTTGCGTCTTCGGCGCGAGTCGGCGCATGCGCATGTCATCCATCATGCGCTGGCGTTGCGGACTGATAGCTTCGCTGGGGGTTGTCATGGCTCGGCTCCTGTTGAGTAACGAGGCGGATTGCCTCATTGCTCAACATAGGAAACCGAGTGAGTTTCCTATGAAGAACCACCACGTTTAAACGGAGCGAATACCGCGCGAGCGGTTTAGTCCTCCGGGGTCCGGCGGTCATCCTTGCTTTGTTGCCGCCCGGCCAGCGTGGATTTCAGGAGTAGTCGTTGAAATGGCATGCTTGGTCCGCGCCTGCCAGCGACAAAGGTTGGACCGATCGAAGGGAGCAAACGCAGCCGGCCGATGATGGTCTTCACATCGTTGGGAAGGTGATCGCGCATTGCCCGATTTACCAGCGCGAACGCTCTTAGGGTGCGGCGAAATTTAGCTGAGAGCGCCGCGCGTCGGGAAATCGGCCGGATTGCAGACGGTCGGTTTGGAGCGTACCTTGTCAGCTGAGATAGGGATGGCGAGCTGATCACGTGCAGGACGTCCCTTTCGAAGGGTAACCATTTTTCAGCGGAGGACCTTTCCATGATGATTGACCGCTCGGAAATATCAAAGGAAATCGACAGAGAGTGCCGGGACACTCGATATTCGACCAAGGCATGGAGCTTCGCGTACTACGGCTTCATGTTCACGGCCGCGGTACTCAGCGGGGCTGCAGCAGTAATCTTGAAGATCAATGCGCTCTTTGAGCTTGACGAGGCTATTCGGAGCGATCTCGCAGCGTTGTTTTCGATGATCGCGTCGGTGATCGGGGTGGTCGCAACGACCGGCAACTTCGCGAGCAAGTGGAGTGCGAGCCGGATGGCGAGAAGCGCGCTTGAGCAATTGCGCATCCGCATGCTCGACACTGAATGCGATCTGTCCGCGGTGCAAGACAAGCTGATCCAGATCCGCGCAGACAAGGATTATGTCTTCACGCAGCAAGCCACAAATCCATTGCCTAACCGACCGCCAATTGCGCGCGGGTCCGGTCAGGCTGTGTCGGGCGAAATGGAGGCGATCCCGGCCGCGGCTGCGCTGGGGGCTCCGAAAGGAACATCGTGAGTGACGCCAAGCATTGGATCCGACGCCGGGTTAGGCGATCGCGCGGCCCCCGACACGCCGCACGCAACATAAATGCAACGCTTGTCCGGCGTGTTTTGGTTTGGCACGAACAAGCTCCCCGATTAATTGGCGGTCGCAGTTATTGATCGGCTCTCCGCGTATGCGCGTCCTCGCATGAACGAGCCGCTTACTACTCGATTGCGGTGGTCCATCGCCGCCGAGTGGGACGATTTCGTACCGAGCGCAGCCAAATGTTTGCGCTCCTCATCAAACCCGGAGCGGATAGTGGAGATTCGGCCGATGACGCAACGATCGCGAACCGAATGGCCGCTTCCTAGCCGGAACCGACTCCTGAATGTCCGAACGCCGGTGCCGGGGAATGACGCTTTATGGCCGAGCCCGGTCCGACGTTGAACTGGCGGGGTGGGCCGCCATTGATCGATCCGCGTCGGGCAGAAGTCGACCCAAGCCAGCCAGATAGCATGCGACCAACTCTGTCCGACTTAGGGCAAAAAGCGGACGCCCGTTTCCGTGAACGCCCGGGGGCATTTTACAGACCGGTAGCGCTGCGCGTTTCGCAGTGCGAGGGCCTTTAATGATCGTTTGACGAGTGCAGTCGCTTATAGCGATAGACCGTTTTATCCGTGCCGGCACCCATGGGAAGCCACAATAGCGCCATGTGATAGCTCATATGAGTCCACGTGGTAAGCAGAATGTCGCCGTTGCTATCCAGCCTGACTGAACGGCCCGAAAAGGAATAGTTCGGACCAAATTCGGATCGTGACGATTGCTCAGGAGCGATCCAACCAATAGTTCCTGCTTCGCACGATACCTTGACCAGACTGTTGAATCGGGTTGTCATGCTCCCTAGCTGGGACGTGCCGTAGTAAGTCGTAATCGTGTAGTTGCCGTCAACATTCTTCTGGAAGACAGTTGTATCTGGCGCAATTCGACGACCGTTCGCATCCCTCCTATAGCCCGCGCGCATCGCTTCTGCGGCTTCTATATTCTCCGCGTGGAATATTTCGTCGGCTAGAGGTAATACGCTGGGTCCGTAGCCTTCGACGATTTGACGCACCCTGCCTTCGTAAACGCCACTCACGTCGGGGCATTCGGGTGATAGAACGGCTTTCGAATTGTCGTCAGCGTAGTCACGTGGTTCCGGTGCAGATGCACACCCGCAACCCCATTGCACACAAGAGAACGGATGCAATCGTCAGAGACATTGAACGAAACGTCATGCCTCCGGCGCGCCCCGGCGTTTCTCGCATGGCCTCTGCTGCGACCTGGGCGCGATCGGCATTGCGTTGCCCTGAAAACAGATAGCCCTTCGTTTGCTCGAACGTCATGCACTCCCCGCCGTATGATTCGATTATCCGCACATTTTAAAGGGCAAGCCTCCACCATCGGCCGAACTAGAACTGGGAGCAGACGATCGCTCATTAAAGGCGAGTGACCGCAGTTGGCCGATAGCGCCAGCTCAACTGAGGCCCCTGAAGCCGACATTTGCGAAGAGTGGGACGAGCTCGCCAACGGCGGCAAAGGCCGACGAACCGCCCTCCACTTCGCATCGACTATCGGCGGGTCATCGGCCTTTGCCGCCGTTCACCTGCCCCGAATCTGCACCGCAGCGAATGTCGGGTGACGAGAAAGTCGAATGAGTCTTGCCGATCCACATCGGACCTTCAATACAGCGCGGAGACAACAACAGCCTTCAAGTTGCACGGCCATTCGCGCGACCGCTACTCAAGGTCCTGGCGCCTTGTCAGTTCGATCGTTGTCGTCTTCACGCGCCGTGGCGTGCGTCGCTTCTGTTCTGGTTCGTTCACCAACGTGGAGCAACGCGGGCGCAAAGAAGCAGCCCATGACTGCGGACAGGATAATGAAAATCGAGGCCGCATCGACCAGCAGTCCGAAACGAATAAAAATAAAGAAACAGCATAAAAGATTCAGCAAATGCAGGAAGAGGCCGAGAAAGGTGGAACCCTTTGGGACGGCTCTTATGAATACCGCAAACCGCGATTGAGTGCGCGGCACATACCAAATAATGAGCAGCCCGAACATCATGATAAAGCCACTTTCTGCCCATTTCAGCCAGGTCGGGCGGCGCAGGAAACGTCCCTCGAAAATAGTCTCGATAACCTGCGCTTGAATTTCGATACCCGGCACCAGTTCGCCCAACGCGGTCGTGCGCATGTCAGTCACGCCGGTGCCGGTCAGTCCGACCAGCACCAATTTGTTCCGGAACCGTTCCGGATCGACTGTTCCCTGCAGGATGTCGCGTGCCGACACATAGCGGTTCAGCGTCGACCGAATGGACGCGAAGTGCAACCAGATGTCGCCGCCGGGTTGCGTAGGCACCTGCGCATCCGCGACACCCACCGCCTGCACGCCCGACGCGTCGGCAAAGACGTCGATCGCCGATGAACCCGTGGCGAGGCGAAGCATTTCCATCGGCAGACTGGGGACCAGTTTCTCCCCCAAACCCATGATGAGGGGAATATGCCGGACCACGCCTTGTTCGAGCGCCACGCTCAGCATCGCCTGCCCGTGAGCCGCCGCCTGCAATTCCGGCAGGCTGGCGAGCACATAGTCGAACCGTTGCACGCGGCCCAGCGGGTCGGTGCCATGCACGAGGATCGGAGCGCTTCGCAGATCGGTGCTGGCGCCGAAGGTGGGACGATCGAGTGCCGCAGCACCCAGTATGGTCGGTGCCGCGCGCAACGAACTGGCGAGAATGGCTTCGTGACTGGGAAGAGCCCGCAAGCTGGCAGCCAGGGCCGCAGCCGTGCTCGGCAGATTACCGGCCACCTTGTCGGGAGAGGTCTGATCCGGCTCCGGCATGTAAATGTCGAGACCGATAGCCAGCGGTTTCAGTGCTGCAATGGCATCGATCAGGCTCGCGAGTCGATTTCGCGGCCAGGGCCATTGACCGACGGTTGCCAGCGTCTCATCGTCAATCTCGACGATAGTCACGGGCTGAGCAGTCGGAATTCGTGGGAAGCGACGTTGATACTGGTCGAACAGAAGTTGCCGGGCCGTTTTAAAGGAATCAGGAAGCGCCTCGTCAAGCGCGACCACGAAAGCCGGACGTGCTACGTCGCTAGGCCATTCGCTGGACAGGTTGACCAGGCTCAGGCCGAACAACACCACCAGCGCCACTGGACGTCCCTGGGCCGCCTTAAGCAGATTCTTGATCCGGGCAAGCCATAGGTCGTAATAGCGTTTCATCAAAGGAAAGGCCGTTCACCGTCGATGACTCGCGCGGATCATTGGATGGTGATGACTACGCGTCGGTTCATGCGATTGGGAACACCATCTGCGGTGTGGACCAGTGGCTCGCGCTTGCCTCGGGCAGCAGTCTCTATTTGTTGGGCAGGAATCCCTTGCTTGATCAGGAACGCTGCAACAGTCTCCGCTCGCCGCCTGGACAGTCTGTCGTCGAATTCCTGCGAGCCCGCCAGATCGGTGTGGCCGACTACCACGAGCTGTGGCGCAGGCCAGGTAGCCAGGATCGCTTTTAGCTGTTTAACCGTGGCGAACGACTCCGGGGCCAGGTCGGTGGCGGAGTCGAAGAGAAAGAAAATCGTAAATGTCATGGGGCGCGGAGGCCGAGCCGCCAGTAGCTCGGCATATCGTGTCTGCACACTGGACTGGCTATCCATCGTTTTTTCGATGGCACCGCCCTTAGTGACGTCGACCCCGGCGTAAGCCTTGTTTATTGTTTGCTCTCCGGTGGCGCTGTGGACAATGACTGCTCCGACCTTGCCCTCCGGATCTGGCAATAAAATAATCTTGTCCGGGGGCGTGCTGCACCCGGACAGCAAAGCCAGCGTGGCGAATGCCGCGGCAAATGCTTGGCCGTGACGTCGGATTACGGCCTTCAACGTGCACTCTCCCCGTTACCGCCGACTTCGATGATAAATGCAGTGCCGCGCACGCCCAGCGTGGTCGTCGGCGTGCTGAAACGGACGGCATCCGGATTTGCCTTCGCCAGCTTTCCGGAAATCACTGCCAGGGAACCGCGTTTGATCGTGGCATCGAGCATCCCGTCATGGGTCGTGGTATTGAAGGCGAATTTGTTGAGCTCGAGGATGGAATTGGCGCCGGCCGAGAGTTGGGTATCGTCACGCAACGTGATACCAACTGAGGATTCCGGGCCGGTCACTATGCGATCGCTGCCGTAAACCTCGCTGCCGATGGCCGCGCCCGAACTGCTTCCAGCCCGCTCGACCTGCACCGTGCCCTTGAGGGTCTTGACAACGCCTGCAGCATCGGCGGCGAGTGCATCGGTGACAGCCATGCACCCGCAGGCAAAAATCAAGGCATATTTGATCGCTTGGAGACGCATCGGTGGCACCTGATTGCTTAAACGTGCGTAAGCGCTGCTTTGCGCGGGGCAGCGTGGCTCCCCCATGTCGACCCGGTGTTGTAAGGAATCATTCCCCGATTGCTCGTAGAGGTGGGGCTTGTGAAGGACCTGCAGAAATACTGCTCGTGGAAGTCAGGTGGCGACGTTTCTACGGTATCGAACAGAATATGGCTCCGACCCAAATGACTCTGTGCGCTTCCCCGCATATCGCCACGAGACACTTCTTTGGCAGCCGGTTTGCGGCTATCACTTCACCGCGTGTCGGCGATATCACCCCGCTAAGCCGCAGGCCAGACAATAGGAAAAAGCGGGTGGTCCATTAACGCGCCTTCACTCAGCGTCTCCTCGAGGCCCGGAAACTCCGGCGAAGTACGCCAGCGCCTCGGCGCATGCCGAACATCGTCGCCGACAAACCGAATTGAGAACGCACGCCGCCGTGTCTGCCCGCTCACACCACCAGACGCATGCAGAGTCAGCATGTTGAAGCACACCATGTCGCCCGGTTCCAGCTCCCATCCGATGATCGGATACGCCCCGCGGTCAGCTTCGATATCCGGCAGATCCGCGAGACTGCCCTCTGGAAACCATTTAGCTTGATTGTCCATGAACGTACGCGGCATCAGCCACGGCCCGAGATGCGAGCCCACAACAAACTCCAGCCTCGACTCCTGAGAAACGGGATCGACCGGAATCCACATGCTGACGTTGTCGCGGCCGGTGATGTT
Source organism: Caballeronia sp. SEWSISQ10-4 2 (assembly GCF_030464885.1). Classification (GTDB taxonomy): domain Bacteria; phylum Pseudomonadota; class Gammaproteobacteria; order Burkholderiales; family Burkholderiaceae; genus Caballeronia. Next base: position 57,064 of record NZ_JALPRJ010000012.1, read on the forward strand.
GTAATAAGGCTGGTCCTGATGCCACGGCGTGCGTTGCCGGGTATTCGGCTCCTTCACCAGCAGATGATCGTGGTAAAGCCGTATCGTCTCGCTTCCCAACAACGCCGCAGCAACCGCGGGCGCTGCCGAGTGAAAAATAAACTGACGATACGCATCGTTCTCCTGCCAATTGCAGAAGTCTTCGAAGAACCAGCCTGGATCGTCGGGACGGCTCGCGACTTTCGCGCGCGGACTGGGCGTTCGCAGGTTGCTATCGATACCCGCGCGCAACAAAGCAACCTCTTCCTGCGTGAATATCTGGCGAATACAAACCGCGCCATCGCGGTGAAAGTCTTCCATCAATTGCGGTGTGACGGCCCGCTCCAGACGGGCGGTTACGGTCTCCAACATACCTGCCTCCCTACGAGAAAGAATGGGCTGAGTCGTGACGCTCAATCGCCGTAAATGTTGAAATTGAAGTACTTCGCAGCGACCTGTTGATACACACCGTCCTGACGTATCGCGGCAATGGCCTGGTTGATCTGCGTTTCCATCGGCGCGTCGCCCTTTCGTATGCCGATGGCCACATCGCCCGCCACGCGGCTGTCCCCCACCGGCTTACCCACCAGCGCGAAATCTTTGCCACGCGGCATCTTCAGAAAGCCGAAGTCGGCTTGCACGGCGGCCTGAAATGCTGCATCGAGACGGTTCGTTACGAGGTCCTGATAAATCTGGTCCTGCGTCTGATATGACACCACCGTCACGTTCTTCGGCGCCCATTCCGCGTTCGCATAGCTCTCCTGGGTCGAGCCCTGCACAACCCCAACGCGTTTACCCTGCAACGCCCGCGCGGTAGGTTGAAGGGTCGAGCCCGCGCGCGCAATCAATGCTGAGCTGCTGTTGTAAAGACGGTTGCTGAAGTCAATCTGCTGACGCCGCGCCGGCGTAGCCGACATCGCGGAGAGTATGGCGTCGAATTTGCGCGCCTTGAGCGCTGGAATCATGCCTTCGAAGTTCTGCTCGACCCACACACACTTCTGATGGAGCTGCGCGCAGATCGCGTTGCCCAGGTCGATATCGAAACCCGTGAACGATTCATCGGGCGCCTTCGACTCGAACGGCGGATAGCTGGGATCGACACCGAAGCGAATGGCCTGTTTATCCTGTGCAAGAACAGCAAGGGGCAACATCGCCAGTGCGCAAAAGGCTGAAAGCGTTACGTGTTTCATGAAGTTCCCCGTCGGTGTTGAATCAATTTGAACGGTCGGTAAGCCGGCCTTCGTTCATGCGATGTCGAGCGGTGCAACGTTGCGCGAGACGATCGCATCACCCGGATACTTCGCCGGCACGGAATTCACATGGATGCGATGACACAATCGAATCATTTCGTCGCGGCTAGCAAGCATGTCGATGGAAATGGTCATTCGCATGGGTCCGTGATTAACGTTAGAACTTGATCGGGTGACGCTACCGTAGCGCGACAGAAAACGAGGCGGGAGAGCTAGAATCGTGAACGTGGCAACCAAAGGTGAACATGCCGCGCGGCCCCGTCTTTATCATTGAGAGCGTATGAAACTTCACCAACTCCGCACGCTTATCGCCATTGCCGAAGCAGGCGGTGTGCGCGGTGCGGCGCGCGTTTTGAAAGCCTCCCAGGCGGCTATTACCAAGAGCCTGCGCCAACTTGAGGAAAGTATGCAGATGTCACTGGTGGTGCGCACGTCGTCAGGCGTCACGCTCACGGAGAGCGGCCAGGCGCTGCTGGTTCACGCCCGATTGATTGCCGGCAGATGACACGCGCCCAGGACGCCATGAACGCCCTGCGGGGCGCCACGCAGGGCAAGCTCACGGTGGCTGTCACCCCGTGGATCGCCATGACGTTCCTGGCGGACACGGTCACGCGCTTTTGCGAGCGCATGCCCGATATCCGCCTGGAGTTCTTCGAAGGATTGTTGTCGGTCGCCAATCCGCGACTGCGCGACGGCAGTCTCGACTTCTTTATCGGCCGGCCGGAGCCTGGAGCATTCGGTGTCGAATTTCAGTATCAGCCATTGTTTTCGTCGACCTGCGCGCTCGTCGCTCGCGAGGGACATCCGCGAGCGAACTGCCATTCACTGGCGGATCTCAGCGATCTGGACTGGGTGTTGACATGGGATCCGTTGAACGAGAATGCCCTTGTCGACAACATGTTCACTCGATACAACGTGCCGGTGCCGCGAAAGATTCACCTGACGCATTCTCTTTCGATTGCAATTGCGTTGCTCAAAAAGACCGACATGATCAGCGTATTTCCGTGGCCGCTCGTCGAGGTCAGTGCGGCCAAAGAAGGACTATGTGCCATTCCGTTACGCGAACAACTGGACGACGCGATGGTCAGCGTCATCTCGCGCAGCGGTCATCCCGCGAGTGCCGCGTCCGAGTGCTTTATAGAATGCATGATCGAAACGATTCGCGAAGGATGCGAATCGAGTTTGCCGGAGACACGTCACGTGCTGCAGTCAGTCGAACTGTTGATCTGATGGGTTACTGCTGCCCCGGCATGCCATAAGAAAAACGGCGCGCACCATTGTTAAGTGCGCGCCGTTGATCCGGAAGTGTCATGCCCGGCGGCAAGCCGGGCAGCCCACATCAGAATATGTTGCGAAGGCCGACCGCGACGCCGGTCTGGTTGTTGCGACCCGGAAAGTCTGCTTGCGCCGCGCCGGTGCCACGGATGAAATCGACCGTGCCATACACTTCCGTCCGCTTGGACAGCGAGTATTCGGCAAGCACCACGCCCGAGTAGCGCACGCCGCGGCTAAGCGTGGTCCCGTTGGCGTTCAGCGCGTTGCGCGAGTGGTCGTAGTAGCCCGCCGCGGTCAGCAGCAGCGGCGTCGTGACCTGCCAGGTGGTACCGACGTAGAAGCCATCGTCGATGCGGTTGGTGTTCGTTACAGGCGCCGCGAAGTTGGCAGCCGGTGAGTTTGCAGCCGACATGAAGATGTCGACCATGCCGGTATTGTCCTGCGAATGCAGCCAGCCCGCAAAAGCCTTGACCGTGTTGAATGCATAGACAGCGCTTACGTTGACAACATTGAACTTGTTGTTGTGCACGTCGCTGTTCTGCTGGAAGCCCGCATCGAGAGACAAGCTGTTGTACGTGTAAGACGCCGTCAAGCCATACATGTTGCTCGCGCCGACGCTGCCGGCCACGTTACCAAAGCCGTACATGGCTTCCACGTTCACGCCGCCAAACTGACCGTTGTACTTGACGGAGTTGTTCTGCCGCAGGCCGTAGCCGAGCGCGCCGGGCAACCAGCCGTCCTGATCGAAGTTACCCACGGTCAGCGGGTCGTAGACGTTCCCTAACTGGTCGAATAGCGGCGTGTTCTGGCGACCCAAGGTGACAGTGCCATATTGCTTACTCGACAGCCCAACGTAAGCCATCCGGTTGAAGAGCGTACCCGAGCTCGCAAGCTGGCCGTTCCAGAGATTGAAGCCGTTCTCGAGCCGGAACACCGCAGACAAGCCGCCGCCCAGATCCTCAGCTCCCTTCAAGCCCCAACGGCTACCGGTGATCGGGCCGACGCCCATCGATACCTGGCTGTCGTTGTTCGCATTGGCGTTGGTGAGATAGCGGACGCTCGTGTCGACAATGCCGTACAACGTGACCGAGCTTTGCGCGAAGGCGGACTGTGCCGCGATGGCGATAAGCGCGCCGCCGATGGCGCTAATGGTTTTCTTCACCAAAGTTCTCCCGTGTTTAGTTATTAGGCAAACCGCAGGTCTATTTGACGGCTGCGGTTCATGCGAGGGCTTTTGGCCCGCGGGTAATAATATTTCCGTCAAATTAAAACAGGATCTGTTTTTGATTGTGTGTCTCCCGTTCACAACATTGGATTGACTTTTGATTCACGGGATATCGCATAAAATTTGAGTCGATTGATGTTTGCTGCAATGCACTTAGATGCCATTTCGTTTTTGAATAATCGTTAACCATAGGAATTTTCGGCATCGCGGATCGGACGTAGGTAATGTGCAGATACCAAATAGCGATGAATGACCGCGTCGGCCGACGTCAGTCCCGAACTCATTGTTTCGGGTCGCGGTAAAATGAAACGTTTATTGCATACGGCCTTGCATCGCCCGCCCGCATTTCTATGTTGCTGCTTGCGCTGCCGTGACGAAACCCCATTCGAGACCACGCTCCAAAATGCATCTCCTGTCCGACGACGAGCTGGAAGAACTCGACCAGTTCCTGATGTCCGATTTAGTATCGGACGCAACATTGCTGATCGACAGTCTGGACGGCTATTTGACCGCCATCGCGATCGGTCCGATCACATTGATGCCTAGTCAATGGCTGCCGGGTATCTGGGGGCCTGAGCCCGACGACGCGCCTGAATTCGGGTCGATGGAACAAGCGCAACGCGTTATGAATCTGATAGTGCGGCACTTCAACAGCATCATCGCGAGCCTGGAGAATGATCCGGATTTTATCGCGCCGATCTTCAGCGAAAACGAGTTTCCAGACGACCCGCACGTGTACCTCGACGCAGAGGCTTGGGCGGTTGGTTTCATGCAGGGTGTCGACCTGTGCCGGTCTGCGTGGAAACCGTTGTTCGATGAAACGCAGGGACAAGCATGGATACGGCCGTTGCACTTACTCGGGTCTAACGACGTGAGCGAGGAAGAATGCGCGCTCGTCCTTAGACCCGATCAACGGGAACAGCTTTCGAAACAGATTCCCGCCAGCATTGCCTCGATCTACCGTTATTGGCTCCCGTTCCGGGCAGCGGTGTTCGAACGCCAACTCGCGACGACGGCTCAGCGCGCCGCGCCGAAAGTCGGCCGCAACGATCCATGCCCATGCGGCTCGGGAAAGAAGTTCAAGAAATGCTGCGGAGCGGGAAGCATTCTTCACTAGTGCGGACGATGATTCTGGAACCGCCGTGCGACTATTGGCAGTGGCAGAACCGGACCGCGATCCCTCCCAGGGCGATTGGACCCGCGGTGGAATCCTCATTTTGAAGTTACTCGACGAAGTCCGTCGCTTCGGATGAGCCTTTCCACGCATCGATGTCGTGTTGGACCGCCGCTGCCTTTTGCGCTGCCAGTTCGTTGGCGATCTTGCTGGCGAACAGGTGCAACGGTGGGGCGGCCACGTCTACGGCCTGCATGATCAGCATGGCCAGCTTTTCCGGATCGCCGGCCTGATGACCGTGCAGCGCGCCAAGGTGAAGATCGAGCGACGCCTTGGCTTCCGTGTATTCATCGATCTGTCGTTTGGCCACTGCCAGCGCGCCGCTCGACAGAAAATCCGTGCGCACCGGTCCCGGATACACCACCGTTGCCTTGATGCCGAACTCGGCCACCTCGGCGGCCAGCGACTCCGTCAGGCCGGCGAGCGCGAACTTGCTCGCCGCATAACTGCCCCAGCCTGCGTATCCGCCTTGAAAACCGACGATCGATGAGATATTTACAACATGCCCGCTGCGCTGTTCGCGCAGATGCGAAAGCGCGTGCCGCAACACGGTCAGGGGCGCGAACAAGTTGATGTTGAAGTTCTCCCGAAGCTCTACGTCCGAGAGGCCCTCGATGGTTCCCTGTTGTGCGTAGCCGGCGTTATTGACGATCACATCGATCTTGCCGAACGTCTTGATCGTTTGCTCGATGGCGGACCGCACGCTCTGGTCGTCGGTCAGATCGACTTGCAGAGGAAGAAACTGCCCGGAGGCGGGGCCAATCGCTTCCGTCAGCGACACCACGGTTCGCGAGGTCGTGGCAACGCGATCGCCACGCGCGAGAAGTTGCCGCACGAGTCGTTGGCCGACGCCTTTCGATGCGCCGGTGACAAACCAGATTTTTGCAGACTTGCTCATGATAATTTCCTTGATAAATAAGCAATCCAAATTTAAACGAGAACGACTTTTCAAAAGAATGCGGCCAAAGGCCTTACTTGAGCGCCACACTCATGCCGCCATCCGCCATCACAACCGCGCCGACGATATAACTGGCTCTCTCGGACGCCAGAAAGGCGATCACTTCAGCGATTTCCCGCGGATCGGCCGCACGTTTGATCGGCGCGTTCTTGCCGTGCTCGGCGAGGAAGGCCGGGCCATCTTCGTGGAGGTGGTTCGTGATGTTGGTCACCGCATCGCCGGACCCCACCGCATTGACACGAATGCCGTGATCGATCGCCTCGAGCGACATGGCACGCGTCAACTGGGCGAGCGCGCCTTTCGACGCCGCGTAGGCGGCGATCAGCGGAAACGCCTGATAACACGCGTATGAACCAACATTGACGATGGCGCCGGTCTTCGCCGGCATCATCGCGCGCATTGCCTCGCGCGAGAACAGGAATGCACCGGTGGAATTGACCGCCTGAATGCCGTTCCAGTCATCGAGCGTCATCTCGACGACCGGCTTGTTAATGATGATCGCGGCGTTGTTGACCAGAATGTCCAGCTTGCCGAAGCGTTCCATCGCGGCGGACACGGCGCGCACAGCGCTTTCCTCATGCGCGACGTCGGCGACGAGTGGGACGATCCCCGGACGGGCCAACGCTTCGACGTTGGCGCGGCGCCCGACGGCGACCACGCTGGCGCCTTGCGCGTGCAGTAGCTCGGTGGTGGCGAGTCCGATGCCGCTTGCCGCGCCGGTGACGATCGCGACCTTGCCGGCGAACGGCTGATTGGCAGATGCATGTGAAGCCATGGTGAATTTCTCCCTAGTCCTAAGAGATGAGGATCGTTAGAAAGGGCTCGCCGTCGGGCGCACGACGATTTCGCTGACATCGACATCCGCCGGCTGTTCGATCGCATAGGCCATCGCGCGCGCAATGGCGTCCGACGTGAGCGCGATGCGGCGAAAGTCGCGCATGGCTGTCCGCGCGGTTTCGTCGGAGATCGACTCGGCCAACTCCGACTCCACGACGCCCGGGCAGATCACGGTCACGCGAATCTTGTCGGTTTCCTGCCGCAGGCCGTCCGAGATGGCGCGCACAGCGAACTTGGTGGCGCAGTACACGGCGGCCGTCGGCGAGACGGACAGGCCGCCGATCGAGGACATATTGATGACCTGGCCGAAGCCCTGGCGCTCCATGGTCGGCAGGACCGCAGCGATGCCGTGCAGCACGCCGCGGATGTTCACGTCGATCATGCGATTCCATTCGTCCACTTTTATCGCGCTCAAGGGCGACAAGGCATCACGCCGGCGTTGTTGACGATCACGTCGATGCGGCCGAAGGCGTCCAGTGCGAACTGGGCGAAAGCGTTGACGTCGGTGGCGGAAGTGACGTCGAGTGCCCGGTAACGAACCGAGCCGCCGCTTGCCTGGATTTCTTCGGCCAGCGCCGCGAGTCGTTCCGTGCGCCGCGCGCCGATCACGAGCTGGTGCCCCTGGGCGGCGAGCAGCCGGACCGTCGCTTCGCCGATACCGCTGCTTGCCCCGGTGATGAGGATGACTTTGGGCTGGTTGGTTTGCGTCGTCATGTTGCGTTCTCCGTTTCGAAAATCTGTTCAGGTTTGTCTGAGGGAGAGGCTACGAAACCTGCGCATGAAGGGGCAAGGCAGTCGCGGCGCGGTCTCTCGGGCGCTTAGGCTGCACCGTGCAGCCGATGACCCATCTTATGAGCCGGGCGCCCGCACGCGAATACACGCGACGATGGCGGTATTGCCTATTCCTATTGAAGTGGGATGCTGCCCGTCGATCGCATCCAGTAGAATTCCTCCGTCTGATCTGGCGAAAGAGGAGCCCCCGTGACCGTTGCCGACAACCCGGTTTCCGCAAGGATGGTGAGCCTGCTTCAGCGTCTGGCGCCGAATGAGGGGTACACCCAGTCCGCGCTGGAGGGCGTGCAGTTCATGCGCTCGAACCGGCCGCTGGGGCGCACGCCCGTGCTGTACGAGCCAAGCATCGTGATCGTGTGTCAGGGGCGCAAGCTGGGTTTTCTGGGCGAACAAGTGTTTGTCTACGACGCGCAGCATTACCTGGTCTTGTCTGTGCCGCTGCCGTTCTCGACTGAAACCGAAGCGAGCGAGTCCGAGCCGATGCTGGCCGTGTCGTTGCGTCTCGATCTGATCGAGTTGACCGACCTGATACTGGCGATCGACCGCTCCGGATGCCATCAACAAGGCACACCGTTAGGGATCCTGTCGACGCCGCTCGAGGGAGACCTCGCCGAAGCGACCTTACGCCTGCTGCTAGCCCTGACGTCACCCCTTGACGCCGAGATACTGGGACCTGCAATCGTGCGCGAAATCTGCTACCGGGTATTGATTGGGGAAAGAGGCGGTGCGATGAGGGCCGCGCTCGCGCATCAGGGCCGCTTCGGCAGGGTGGCGAAAGCGCTGCGGCGAATTCACACCGACTATGCGCAGTCATTGGATGTCAGTCGTCTCGCGGAAGAGGCGGGAATGAGCGTTCCCGCGTTTCATGTCAACTTCAGAACCGTCACGCTGACCTCTCCGATCCAATACATCAAGTCGACGCGTCTGCATCAGGCACGCTTGCTGATGATTCGCGACGGCTTGACGGCCGCATCCGCGTCGGCGCGCGTCGGTTACGAAAGTCCCTCGCAGTTCAGCCGCGAGTTCAAGCGGTTTTTCGGACGCTCGCCCGCTGATGAGGCTCGAGACATGCGGGGATCGTTCGCGCTCTCACCCGCTGCAAAGATCAACGATTTCGCTGCGTCTCACTGACTGATGACTTCGTATGGAACGCCCGTTGATGGCGCGCTTGGATCACCCGGCGGGCTCGAATGAAGCCGCGTCGATTTGCCGGGTCGACGTTGGGCCGATGGTCATGCCCGCAACGCACTCTGGCGATCTCAGACTGACAACGGCGGTGAGCGCGGCCTCGGGCAGGCGGCGCTCACACGAGGTCACGAAGACTTCGCATCTCCGGCATTGCGCGAGGCGCACAGGCGCCACGTGGCCTTTGGCGCAGCGACGGTCTCGACGACCTGGCGCCACCAGCGTTCGCCGCGATGTGGCGCGCTCAGATCCAGCCGCTCGCCCATGCGGGGCGTCGACAGCGCGACACCGCGCGCGAGGGCCAGTCCCGTCACCCTTTCGAACGGCTCCTGCCAGCGGTGCATCGCGAGGTCGAAGGTGCCGTTGTGAATCGGCATGAGCCAACGGCCACGCAGATCGATGTGCGCTTGCACTGTTTCTTCGGGCTGCATGTGAACGTACGGCCAATGCGCGTCGTATGCGCCTGTCTCGACCAGCGTGACATCGAATGGCCCAAGGCGCTCGCCGATAGTCTTGAAACCATCGAAGTAGCCGGTGTCGCCGCTGAAGAACACGCGCAGATCGTCGTCGACGATCACCCACGACGCCCATAACGTACTGTTGCCGTCCAAAAGGCTGCGGCCGGAAAAATGCTGCGCGGGCGTGGCGGTGAACTGCATACCGTCTACCTCGGCGCCTTGCCACCAGTCGAACTGCCGCACCTTCGAAGCGTCGATGCCCCATTCGATCAGCCGGTCGCCGACGCCGAGCGGTGTCAGAAACACGCCGGTGCTCTCCGCGAGCGCGAGTACGGTTTCGCGGTCCAGGTGGTCATAGTGGTCGTGCGACAGGATCACGCCGCGCAGCGGTGGCAAATCGGCGAGCGCGACCGGTGGCGCATGAAAGCGCTTCGGGCCGAGATGCCGAAACGGAGAGGCACGCTCGGCGAACACGGGATCGGTCAGCCAGAACTGGCCACGCAGCTTCAGCAGCATCGTCGAATGACCGAGCCGATAGAGGCTGCGATCGGGCGCCGCATCGAGCTGCGCACGCGTCAGCGCATCGACGGGCAACGCGTTTGTCGGCACGGTGCCGCGCGGCTTGTTGAGCAACAGGTTCCACACAATGGCGAGCGTCTTGCGCAGGCCTTCGACAGGACGCGGCTTGACGTTGCGAAAGCGTTCGCCGTCATGCTGCGGCGAGGAGTTGGACAACGCGCGGCCCCGTTGCGCGGCGGTAACGCCGAGCGCGCGGCTGACTAGAGCAGGAAGCGACGTCATGAGATAGGTCATCCAGAGAGAAATGTACACTCAGCAGTGTAGTTTATCCTCGAAAAAAGTAAACTATCCAGTATAAAATTCGGTCATGGATCCAAGTGCAACCCATCAACGCCTGACTGACCGCAAGCGTGTCGCCATCCTCGGCGCCGCGATCGAGGAATTCCTTGCGGCCGGCTATGACGCGACCAGCATGGACCGTATCGCCGCCCGGGCGAGCGTTTCGAAACGTACGGTCTATAACCATTTCCCGAGCAAGGAAGCACTTTTCGCGGCGATTCTCCATCGGCTGTGGGACGCGAGCCAGACGGGCGATGCTCCCGCCTACCGCACCGACGAACCGCTGCGCGCTCAGTTGCTCGACCTTTTGGGCCGCAAGCTACGGCTTCTGAACGAGGAGTCCTTCCTGTCGCTTGCACGTGTGGCGATCGCAGCCGGAATCCATTCGCCGGAGCGAGCGCGGGACATGGTCAGCCGCCTGGGCGAACGGGAGGAAGACCTGACCGTGTGGATCCGGGCGGCCGTCGCCGACGGCCGTCTCAAAACCGACAATCCGCTCTTCGCAGCACTGCAGTTGCAGGCGCTGGTGAAGGCCTTCGCGTTCTGGCCGCAGGTGGTAATGGGCCAGGCGCCGCTCGGCGAACAGGAGCAAAAGCAGGTCGCAGAATCGGCCGCTGACATGTTCCTCGCACGCTATGCATGAGCAGACATCCGGCGCTTATGTGGCCCGTCACCAAGGAACGGCCCTTCCGAGAAAGTCGAGGTAATGCAAGCCGGAGCGCCCTTCATAAGCCTCCATCGTATTGACCAGGTTCGGAATGCTTTCTTCGATGGTCAAGCGCGCCGTAGGACCACCCATGTCTGTCTGGACCCATCCAGGCGCCATAATCAGCAGGCTCCGCGGATACTTGGCGCTGCGAGCTGCGAAGGTACGCATAAACATATTGAGTGCGGCCTTGCTCCCCCGGTAGACTTCATAATTCGCGTTAGTGGCATTTGTGATACTGCCCTGCCCCGAAGACATGACACCAATAGTCCCAGTCGGCGGGACAAGGTCTTGAAACGCCTCAATGACTCTCATCGGACTCAGCGAGTTCGTTACCATCACCCGTACAAATTCCTCTGTCGAGACGTCCGCTATCGGTTCACGATCGTCGTTTATGACACCTGCGTTCACAAAAAGCACATCTATACGTCGATCTACAAGGCGGGCGCGCAGAGCTGCGACCTGCTCTGGAATCGTGATATCGACAGTTTCTACTTCGAGCGCGCCAGCGGAGGCTTCCGCGACATGCCGAAGCTTTTCTGTCGAGGCAGCTCTCCCGGTGGCGATGACTCGGTAGCCGCGCTTCAAATACTCCTCGACCATCGCAAATCCAAGGCCGCGGGAAGCGCCGATAAGGAGAACAATTTTCTGCGAAGGTGTGTTTTGCATTGACATCCCCGGTAAACGAAGTCGCTCTCAAACCTGAAAGTAACGAGAGCGATCCTCTTAAGTAAATCGCGCAAGCCAATGTAGCGGTACATAAGGGATGGCGGAAGCTGCACTGAATGCAACTAATATATGCATCAGACGCCATATCCCACCTCTGCTTACTACGATCAAGAAATGCCTGAACCGGACCTCAATCTCCTTTTCGCGCTCGATGCGTTGCTTGCCGAGAAAAACGTGACACGCGCTGCCCGGTCGTTGCATTTAAGTGCCTCGGCAATGAGTCGCACACTTACTCGCCTTCGTGCTGCGACCGGCGATCCATTATTGGTCCGGGCCGGGCGCCATATGGTGCTGACTCCGTATGCCGAGGAGATTCGTGAGCAAACACAAAATATTGTTCATGAGGCGCGTTCCCTGCTCCGTCCGTCGCCGGCGGCGCTAGATTTTTCAACGTTGCGGAGAACCCTTAAGATTCGTGCCAATGAAGCTTTCGTGGAAGCCCTCGGTGCAGCATTGATTGCTGAAGTTACGGCACTTGCGCCGCTTGTACGTTTGCACTTTTCGTCCAAAGCGGAAAAGAATCCGGAATACCTACGAAATGGTTCCGCCGACCTTGAGATCGGTGTCCTGGAGGAAATGGGACCTGAAATACGCGTCCAGGCATTGTTTCGAGACCGCTATCTGGGTGTTGTCAGAAAGGCGCATCCCCTCGAAATCAAACAAGAAGTGACACCCTCGCAATATGCAGCATTTGGCCACATAGCCACTCCGCACGGTCGCCAAATAATTCAATCTCTTGACGCTGCGATTAGCCTGTTAGGGTTGGAACGAACGACCGTAGCGATCGTGCCCAGCTTTCCGGCCGCGTTAGCCGTGGCTCGAGCGTCCGATTTGATAGCGCTCCTGCCTGCATCTTTTATGAACACTCAGCACGCCGCATCCGTCACCGTCTACTCGTTCGAGCTTCCTGTGGCGACTGATGGCTTTACGATTTCTCAAATGTGGCATCCTCGTTTGGAGAACGACCCTGTTCATCGTTGGCTTCGGCAGCTAGTTCTCAGAGTATGTCGTCAGCAGGTGCCATTCTGAACGCACATCGTCGGTTTCAAGGGAAAGCGTTGCCTCCTTTAATTGCTCATTCGTCGGTGTCGCCGCAAGAATTTCCGTTGTCCGTTTAAAAAGTGACACCCGAAACTCAACATTCGGGACTCAAGCGTTCTCTAAATGCGCCGTTAATACCACTAACGCACTACCCTGCCGGTAGCGAATTTCAATTGGCAGCACCGTACGCAATCGGAGCTAACAAGCCATGTCCGCAATAACAGTGAAGCACGCTCAACCGCCGAAAGACACGGTCATAGCCGAGTTGACGACGGCGGTCCGCAGGATTTCCAAGGACAAGATCGCGGAAATCGATCTTATTAACCGCGAGGCGACCTATCTTGCAATCAATGCGCTAATCGAGGCGGCACGCGCTGGGGAAGCCGGTCGTGGCTTCGCAGTCGTGGCAAACCAAGTGAAGGACGTTTCTCACCGGATCGGGCAACTTACTGGCGAGCTCGGCACTGAGCTCGCGATGATCAGCGAAACGATGGTGGCGGAGCTGGAACGGCAGCAGGGGCAGCGGCTCACCGATCTGGCGCTGAATATGATCGACGTAATCGATCGCAACCTTTACGAGCGCTCATGCGACGTACGCTGGTGGGCGACGGATGCAGCGATCGTTGATTGCGTGACAAGTGGCCCGGAGGCCGCCGCTCATGCGTCGAAGCGGATGTCCGTGATACTCGACAGCTATACCGTCTACCTCGATATCTGGGTGCTGGATCTCGAAGGGCGTGTTGTCGCGAATGGGCGGCCTTCGAAATTTGCGGTCGCGCGCGTGGTGAACGCCGCGAGCCAGGAGTGGTTCGGCGCCGCGCTCCGTACGCGCTCCGGCGACGAATATGCCACCGCCAATGTGGATGCAGTCGCAGAACTGGACGGAGCGCAGGCGGCGACATATGCGACCGCGATCAGGGAGGGCGGCGCGAGCAACGGAAAGATCGTGGGAGTCCTTGCAGTCTTTTTCGACTGGACAAAGCAGGCATCGGCGGTGCTGGATAACGTGCGTTTGAGCAACGCGGAGCGACCCCGCACGCGTTGCATGATTGTCGACGCCAATGGACAAGTCATTGCGGACTCTGGGCAAACGTCCCGGGATACGAAGCGATACGATCTGCGAAAGGGTAGTACGGATACTGGCGTTTACCGTACCGCTGAGGGATCGTTTGTTGGATATGCATTGACGCCTGGCTATGAAAGCTACCTGGGTATGGGTTGGTTCGGGGTGATCGAGCAAAAGCCGCATCACGCTAAGTAGGTATCTGGTCCCGTCGGTGCACTGCACAGCGCACTTTAGAGCTGGTCGTCGCGCCGAACGGCCCGTCGAGTGTCATTGCGCTCCGGAAAGCCCAATCGGGGTCCCATTTTGGCCGCCACCCACGTCGAGGCGGCTCTGATGGGTCGCCATGCGGACGAGCCGACGAATGAAACGCGTGTGCCCGGCAGCAATCGACAAAGAATCGACCACCGCCGGGCACGTCAAAGCATCTTCACCCCCATATCACGACAAGTGATGCACCTCCTGCAAGCCAAACACCGGCGTCGGAATTCCCTCCATCCTCGCCTTTAACTGCAGCGATAAATACTGCGAATAGTGCCTTGATTGATGCAGGTTCCCGCCATGGAACCACAACGCCTGTTGCTGCGTAGGTTTCCACATGTTGCGCTGCTCGCCTTCCCATGGCCCCGGGTCTTTGGTCGTATCCGATCCCAGCCCCCACACCTTCCCGACCTTATCCGCCACCTCGCGCGAAATCAGATCCGCGGCCCAGCCATTCATCGACCCATACCCCGTCGCATAAACGACCAGATCCGCTTCAAGCTCGCTGCCATCGCTAAGCACCACCGAATGCTCTTTCAACTCCACCACATCCACGCCGCTCTTCAGCTTGATCTTGCCATCCGCGACGAGCTCGGAAGCGCCCACATCGATGTAATAGCCCGACCCACGCCGCAGATATTTCATGAACAGACCCGAGTCGTCATCGCCGAAATCGAGCATAAAACCTCTCTTCTCCAGCCGATCATAAAACTCCGCATCACGCTCCCTGATCGCGTTATAAACCGGTATCTGAAACTCGTGCATGATCTTGTACGGGATCGATGCAAACGTCAGATCGGCCTTCATCGTCGTCATGCCCGCCGCCACTGCGCGCTCCGAGTAAAGGCCGCCGAGCGCCAAGTCCATCAACGAATCCGACTTGACTATGTGCGTGGACGAACGCTGCACCATCGTCACATCCACGCCCGCTTCCCACAGCGCCGCGCAAATATCGTGCGAAGAATTATTCGCGCCGATCACAACAACCTTCTTGCCACGATAAGCATCCGGTCCCGGATGTTTCGACGAATGATGTTGCTCGCCCTTGAACACATCCATGCCCTTGAACTTCGGCATATTCGGCTTGCCCGACATGCCGGTTGCGAGCACGAGTTGCTTCGGCCGAAGCGTCAGCTTTTCGCCGCCACGCTCGACTTCCACGATCCATTCGCCCGCCGCCTCGTCGTATCGTGCGGACGTGCACGTGGTCGACCCCCAGTAGTTCAACTCCATCACCTTCGTGTACATCTCGAGCCAGTCGCCGATCTTGTCCTTCGGCGAAAACACCGGCCAGTTGTCGGGAAACGGCAGATACGGCATGTGGTCGTACCAAACCGGATCATGCAGGCAAAGTGTTTTATAACGAGCACGCCAGGCATCGCCGGGCCGCTCGTTCTTATCGACGATAATCGCCGGCACACCAAGTTGCCGCAGCCGCGCGCCTAGCGCAATGCCGCCCTGCCCGCCACCGACGACCAGGCAATACGGCTGCTTCTCATAACCCAGCGCCTCAAGCTCCGCCTCGCGATCCTCTTTCCAGCTTGTCCGGTCCGTACGCGCGCCGTGCTCGGCGCCCATCGGGCGCTTGAAGCCTTTGGGTTCTTCATGGCCTTTGAGTTCGGTCATCGTGGTGAGCAGTGTCCAGATCTTGCCGTCCTTCACGCGAATAAAACCCGTGCCGCGCGCGACGCCGGTTTCGAACGTGATCCACGCTTGCGTCACGCCATCCCCTTCGGTTGCTGTTTCGTTATCCGCAATCTTCAGCTTCGATGGCTTGACCGTGTTCAACTGCGCCTCCAGCATCGCGGCAATCTGCTCGCGGCCTTCCATCGTCTTGATGTTCCAGGTGAACGCGACCAGGTCGCGCCAATAACCATCGGGCTGGAATAGCGCAACGGCAGCCACCGTATCGCCACTTTTCAGCGCAGCTTCGAATGTCTCCAGAATGTTGGAGATGGTTTCGTTCGGATTACGTTCAGGCATGGTCGCTCCTCCATGAGATACGGATTACTGAATATCGATTGATATCGATCAAAAAAATACGGGTTCTGTGCCCGTTAAAATCGCCAAGTTGCTGCTAACGCCTGTGCGGCGCCACTATTCCAAACTTCGCGATACGTCTATACAACGTCGCCCGCGATATTCCCAACGCCTGCGCAGCGAGAACCGGCCGCCACTTCGCATCGGTCATCGCGGCAACAATGCGGCTGCGTTCGAGTGATTCGCTTTCAGACAACGCGGGTTGCGTCGCCGGTGTATTGGCTTCGCGCGGAGGCATCGGCGTGCTTCGGGACGCACGCATAACAGGTGGCCTCACGCGCGCATGCAGCGGCGCGCCTGAGCCTATCAATCTGAACGAAATGAGATCACGTCCGGGACGGACATCGAGCAGACGTTCGGCGCGGATATCGAAGAGTTCGGAGACGTGACGCGGCAACTGATCCAGTCCCGGCGCACATTCCTTCGCGCGCCGGTTCGCAGCAATCGCATAACCGCGGGCATCGAAGGCTATGAGTATTTCCGGCTGCACTTCCACATAGTGCCGGCTGCGATGCGCAAGCAAGACCCAGCAGTGTGTTGTTGCGTTGAGAAAGAAACCATCCTCGATCAGCAACGCACTTTGCCGCACGATATGGTTAACCAGCCGCTGACTTTCGCGCTCTTCGGGCGAACGCACAGCGGACGCATCGAGCACGCCGATCAACTCACCTTGCACGCCGAAGATAGGCGATGCACTACAGGTCAGCGTAGTAAACGCCGCGCGAAAATGATCGGTCTTATGAACGGTGATCGGCTCGGCGTCGAGCAGCACCGAGGCAACGCCGCATGTCCCTTCTTCACGCTCCGACCAGCACGAGCCGGGATACAAACCTGCGCGCTTGAACTCATGACGGCGATCGCGATCCACCCGATAGTCGATGGTCACGCCCTCCGCATCCGTCAGCATCACGCAGTAGTCGGCCTCGCGCACGGTCTCATGCAAACGCGACAGACATTGACCCGATGCACGCAGCACGGTTTCTTCGCGCTGCTGGACATTGCGTAATTCGGGTACGGTCAGAATGCGCGGGCCAATGGTCGCGCCCGGGTCGAGATGATATTGCTCCAGCGACCTTCTATACGATGACGCCAGCCGCGACGCGTCGGCACCCGGACTGCTCACGCGTCCTTCGATCACATTGCGCACGCGATCGATGTGTCTGGTCTGCGAAACATACGGCATGAAGAGCCTCCGGCGGATTCGGTGCGCTCGCGCCACTCATGACACGTTGCAACCCGAAAACTTTAGCGCATGGTGACGTTTTAGCATGCGTGTTCCGGGAGATCACACCGCAGTGCACCATCGTTGTTGATGAGACGTTTGTCTCATCAACAACGATGTTACCGACGCCGCGTTTCGTCGAGCGCAGCCATCTTCCGGTACAGCGTATTGCGCGATACCCCAAGCATCCGCGCCGCCGCCGAGATGTTGCCGGCATGCGTTTCGAGCGCCGCTGCGACGGCGGACAACGCAAGATCATCGAGTCGCGCGCTGTCCTTGACAGGCGACGACGCGGCCACTTGCACACTCTCGGCCGGGCGGTCGTCATCGAAGAAATCTTGCGGCAGGTGGTCAAGGTCGATGCACGTTTCATCGTCGTCGAGCATCGCGCATGCGGTCCTCAAGACGTTGGCGAGTTGCCGGAAGTTTCCAGGCCATTGATGCCGCGTGAACGCCGCCAGGACCTCGAGTGAAGCCCTGATGGGCGCACCGCTCGTACGCTCGGCGCGCAGGATCTTTTCGACCGTCACTGCAAGATCGGTGCGCTGGCGCAGTGGCGGCAGCGTCACCAGCAGACCGTTGATCCGGTAATAGAGATCCTCGCGAAACTCGCCTCGCGTGACACGCTTGCGCAGATTGCGATTGGACGCACAAATCAGGGCGAAATCGACAGGCACCGCACGCGTGCTGCCCAGCGGCGTCACCGTGCGCTCTTGCAGCACACGCAGCAGACGGCTTTGCAATGAGAACGGCATATCGCCGATTTCATCCAGGAACAAGGTCCCGCCATCCGCCTGCAGAATCTTGCCGCAGGCACCGCGCTTCGACGCGCCGGTAAACGCGCCCTCCTCATAGCCGAACAACTCGGCTTCGATCAGCGTGTCCGGAATCGATGCGCAATTCACCGCAACAAACGGCCCGCTGCTGCGCGGCGAATCGCGATGCACCGCGCTCGCCAGGACATCCTTGCCGGTTCCCGTCTCGCCGCCGATCAGGATCGGAATGTTTTTACCGATCACCTTGCGCACTCGCTCCACGAGCGCGGCGACCTGGGCGTCGCCAGTCATCAGGTAACGCAAACCCGAAAGTTTCGGCTGCGTTTCCGGTACGTGTTTGCGCACGACGACATCGGTGACATTGCGGGTCTCCGCAGAAAGCGCGACAGCGGTCGAGCGCCTCAGGTCCACGCTGGCAAACACGTTGACGCCGCTATGCAGGCGCAGCGAAATCGTGCGGTCGACGGGCGCGTTCGTGCCGCTGCGCATCCGGTCGATCAGCTCGCCACACGAGACGTCGAACAACGACGACAAGGTATGCGCGCGCAACGAAGCGAGCGGCAAACCGAATTGAAATTGTGCGCTGCGATTGGCCGATAGAAACCTGCCATCGGCCCTGAACGCAGCAATGCCTTCCATCAAGGTGCCGATAAACTCGGGCCGTCCATGGAAATGAATTCGTAATGCTTCAGGAAAGGCGCTCGTGAACAAATGGTTCTCGATCATCTGCGCCGACATCTTGGCGAGCGCCATGGTGTGGCGGCTATGACCACGGCAATCACCGGTTACATCGAGAACACCTAGCAGCTCGCCGAATGGATCGAGAATCGGCACGCTCGAACACGCGAGGAACCGGTTCGCGCGCAGGTAATGCTGGTCGCCGAGCACCATGGTGGCATCGCCCGCGGCAATGGCGGTGCCGATAGCGTTAGTCCCTTGCTGCTGCTCGCTCCACAACGCACCGGGCCGCAGCGCGACACGATCGGCACGGGCGAGGAAATCGTCGTCGCCGAGCGAATGCAGGATTAGCCCTTGTGAATCGGTCAGTACGACCATGCTGTGGGTGTTGGCGATCTGCCCGTAGAGCGTTTCTATGACGGGCAGCGCATGTGTACTGAGCGCGCGATTCTGCTCGCGCTTGAGCAGGAGATCGGCTTCAGTGAGCACGCCATAATCAGGCCGCATGGTGTCCGACAGCCCAAAGCTACGGGACCGCTCATGCGATAGCTTGATGATATCCAGCCCTTCCATACGGCCGGCAGGGTCGCTGGCCAACATCGCGGATCGGCTTGATCCACTTGAACGGTCGATAGGAACCGGGTTCATAACCATTGTCTCCTCCGCCAGCATTCGCGGAAGGAGTCGGTCGTCAGCTCCGTCCATCGCGTGGTCGATCGAGACAATGTACCACTGCACCGGTTTTCAACTTGAGACGTGCTCGACCGGATGGCGTTCGAGCCAGGCGGATTCGGCATCGTCGAAAAGACGCGATCGCGTGAGAAAACGCAAACCGCTGGGACGTTCCAGCGAAAACATGCCGCCATTACCCGGCACGCAATCGATGATCAATTGGGTGTGCTGCCAGTACTCGAATTGCGATTCGCTCATGTAGAACGGCACGCCGGCAAGCTCGCCGAGCTTGACATCCGATGAACCGACCATGAATTCGGCGACGGGGAAACACATGGGCGCGCTGCCGTCGCAGCAACCGCCGGACTGATGGAATAACACCTGCCCGTGCTCGGCCTTCAGCGTCTCGATCAAATCTATCGCCGCTGGTGTGGCGACCACACGCGGAACTTCTTCTTCGGTCATAAGGGTTTCCACTGAGCCACAAATACGCAATATGGCGAGCCGCTGAGCGGCCCGCCATGTCGATCAAATGACCGCTTCGATCAGAAGAAACCGAGCGGCTTCTGGCTATAACTCACCAACAGATTTTTCGTCTGCTGATAGTGGTCGAGCATCATCTTGTGATTTTCCCGGCCAATGCCCGACTGTTTGTAACCGCCGAACGCCGCATGCGCCGGATACGCGTGATAGCAGTTGGTCCACACGCGGCCAGCCTGGATGTCGCGGCCGAACCGGTAGGCTCGCGTACCGTCGCGTGTCCACACGCCCGCACCGAGGCCATATAGCGTGTCATTGGCGATTTCCAGCGCTTGCGCTTCGTCCTTGAAGGTTGTCACCGACACCACCGGCCCGAAGATTTCCTCCTGGAAGATGCGCATCTTGTTGTGACCGCGAAAGACCGTCGGCTTCACGTAATAACCGTTCTTCAGCTCGCCTTCGAGCATATTACGTTCGCCGCCGATCAGGCATTCAGCGCCTTCCTGCTTGCCGAGATCGATATACGACAGGATCTTTTCGAGTTGCTCCTGCGAAGCTTGCGCGCCGATCATCGTCTTCGAGTCGAGCGGATGCCCCTGGCTGATCGCCGCCACGCGCTTGAGCGCGCGTTCCATGAAGCGGTCGTAGATGCTCTCTTCGATCAACACCCGCGACGGGCACGTGCAAACCTCGCCCTGATTCAGCGCGAACATGGCGAAACCTTCGAGCGCCTTGTCGAAGTAGCTGTCGTCGGCGTTCATGACATCGGCAAAGAAAATGTTCGGGCTCTTGCCGCCGAGTTCGAGCGTCACCGGAATCAGGTTCTGGCTGGCGTATTGCATGATCAGCCGGCCGGTCGTGGTCTCGCCGGTGAACGCAATCTTCGCAATCCGCTTATTCGATGCCAGCGGTTTACCCGCCTCCAGTCCAAAGCCATTCACCACGTTCAGCACGCCGGGCGGCAATAGATCTCCGATCACCTCGAGCAGCACGAGTATCGAAGCGGGCGTCTGCTCGGCGGGCTTCAGCACCACGCAATTACCCGCAGCCAGCGCCGGCGCGAGTTTCCATACCGCCATCAGGATCGGGAAATTCCACGGAATGATCTGGCCCACCACGCCTAGCGGCTCGTGAAAATGGTATGCAACCGTGTCTTCATCGATCTGCGAAATCGAGCCTTCCTGCGCCCGCGCACAGCCGGCGAAATAGCGGAAATGATCGATGGCCAGCGGGATATCGGCGGCCATGGTTTCGCGCAGCGGCTTGCCGTTGTCGATGGTCTCAGCCACCGCAATGCGCACCAGATTCGCTTCCATCCGGTCGGCGATCTTGTTCAGGATGTTGGCTCGCTCGGTGGACGAGGTCTTGCCCCAGGCGGTCTTGGCCTTGTGCGCTGCGTCGAGCGCCAGTTCGATATCCGCTTCGCGCGAGCGCGGGATGGAGGTGAACGCTTCACCGGTGATGGGCGAAATATTATCGAAATATTCGCCGCCTGCCGGCTTGACCCATTGACCACCGATAAAGTTGCCATACTGCTTTTTGTACGGGAATTCGGTGTTCAAAAATTGCATCTCGGCGTGATTCATGTGCGTGCTCCTCGCATGTCGGTGAGAATGACCGCCGCGGCTATGATTGCCGCGACCGGTGGGAACATGCTTGCGAGATGTGTGCCAAGGAACTGGCCGCGAGCATACACACACGTTGCCCGGGTTTATCGGCTAAGCGCGGATTGGGGCAAGCGTTCCGTTTCGGAACACCCGTGCAAAGAACTGTAATGAAACGGAACAGCGATCTGCGCGTCGAGGACAACGGGTCGCCGTGAACGCCTGCTACTGAGGGGGCGGCTTTTTACCCTCACTACTCAAATTGAAGACACGCGTGGTCAATGTGTCGAGCATCCGGAAAAAACCATCGGCCGCATAGCCTGCAAGAAAAGCAAGTCCAGAAGCCGTGAGAGTAACGACCCCGGCTCCGGAACTCACCTGTGACGCGACCGACGAAGGGCTGAAGAACAAACCGACCGCGACTCCCGCCATCAGCCCTAGCGGCACACGCATCAATGCGAGGGCCTCGTCCCTGGGCGCCAGCAAGTTGTCCGTGATCTTGTTGCCGATGTCGCGCAGCATTGAGGCAATAGTCCCCACTAACGCAAAGAGGATCGGCAACACGTAGCTCGCATAAGCTGACAACACCAGGGTGATGGACTGAATAGCCTCCTGCCGGCTGCTATCGCGCTGCCGCGCTTTAGCGCTCTCAAGCGACGCGTTGGCCTGCGTAGCCTGACTCTGCCACTCACCCCTTCCTACAGCGGTCGGGAAAAACAGCATGAGGACGCTTGAAGGAAAGCTGTTGGCGAAGGTCGTGGCGTCAGCAATGGACATTTCATAACGCGCCTGAATGTAGGACCAGTCGTTGCATAGCAGCCGGATCGAGTTGCTCTCGTTTTCGATTTCCTTGGCGTCGCACCGCTGCGGCACAGTTTTGTGGCTTAAACCGTTTTTGCCCTCGATCGGCACCGCCGCATTCTCCTTGTCGATCTCCGCATAGATGGTTCGCGTTATTTCGGTTGCACGTTTTCCGTCTTCCTCGAAACGCGAAGTGATCTGCACACCGTAAGTCACGAGCCATAGCAGGATGGCGGCAAGCAGGGTAACGAATACGCCTAGACCGGTATACATCTTGTGAACCCAGCGGAACCGCTTGGCACTTCCGACCAGCCCCGGGTAAGCCTCTCTCGCAACGGACGCACGGGTCTGGCCGTCCCTCTCTTCCTTGGTCGAGTGTTGCAGCGGGCGTTGCTCTTCGACAAAAATGTACGTGTACGCGATCGTCAATCCCGTCGCCGGATACGCAAGGCTATTCAGCCTGTCCTTGACATAAAAGAGCAGCGTGGCGTCGTATGCCTTGTCCGTTGAAGGCGCGTTCGGTGGATAGCGGAGCTTGCATACCCACTTGATCGTGTCGAAGGCATCGAGGGTACTTTTACCGTTGTCGAGCGTCGACGTCACTACGGCGGGCGACCAAAGTGTCTTGATCAGTGTCTGTATTGCTGACCCGGGCCTCGGCGCGTCGGTAACCGGATTTGGGATTTTGCCGTCGAGGTCCCATATATGCGCGTTCGGACGGCCGGAAATAAAATCGAGCAGCAAATGCACTTCGTTCAGTTCACGCTTGAAGATCAATTCGTCGAACGTGCCCGGGCTGTTGTTCGAATTCAAAGACTCCATTGCTGACCTCGACTTGTTTTTAAAAAGGGCAGGCACGCGCAGTCATGCTGCCAGCGTCTGACTGCTGGAGATCCGAGCGGGACCTCTCTACCTCAACCGGAGGGCGACGCCGTGAGGACGAGTCGACCGCCGGTCTGCGCGTTGCATGACCCATGCTTTATGGATTGCTGGCTCGCCTTCGTTGAGCCAGTGCATCGGAAAGCTCGCTACGCCCTCCTTGATCCAGCCTTGTCGGGCCAAATGGGAAAGCCAGGTAACGAGTCAAAAAAAACGAACCGCCCGACAGCCGATTCTTCGATTCGCCGAATGCAGTCTTCGGTCTGGCCGTCATAATTTCAGGGAATCAAGACAATTTTAAGAATAGTGTCAAGATTCCTGAATCCAAAGCATTCTGTCGTCATCCTCAACATTAGAATATGTTTAAAAACACGCAGCCACCTTGCCCTTGGTTATGCGGTTTAGCGCACAGTCTCCAGATTCCGAAAATAACTGACCTTTGATGTATACGCATAAATAGGCATCGGACAATGGGTGACTATTTGCTTGTAAATCAGCCTTATTCAAAGTATTTTTCAAAATCAAACTATTAGTTCGTCATCCATATAAGGTGTGATGGCGCACATACGTCTTGGTGCAAAGAGATGATTTTCTAGGCTGGTTCTGAGCGGCGCATGTCCCGGCAAGTGGTGGCCTTGTGCGTCTCGCTGCAGGGCCGTGCCAAGTATCAGGAGGACGTCATGCCCCCTCGCACCGTATGTGATGTCGCAATGAGCCTTGTAAAGCAATACGAGGGTATTCCAGGATTCGGCGATGGCAGCGGGACAATTCGCCCATACCTCGACCCCGTTGGAATCTGGACCATTGGCTGGGGACATGCCATTGAAAGCGGCGGGCACTTTCTCAGGGGAAGTGGAGCGCTTTCCGAAGTCAAGGCGCTGTATCCCAGTGGAATTACCGTCGCGCAGGCAGAAACGCTCTTGCAAAGCGATCTCATGCAGGCCGGTGCAGGTGTCCTTGCATCCGTCTCGGTAGCGCTCAATGACAATCAGTATGGCGCGCTGACCAGCTTCACCTTTAACCTCGGCCTGGGCAATCTTCGCTCGTCCACCTTGCTCACCGAACTTAATGCGGGGAATTTTGCGGGAGCCGCAGACCAGTTTCTTCGCTGGTGCCGCGCAAACGGTTCCGTGCTGCCCGGTCTGCTAAAACGCAGAACGGCCGAGCGAAGCCTGTTTCTTCAAGCGCCTTCCCCACTGCCCGCCTTGCCTGTTCAGCAAGGCAATTTGCAAGCTCAACCGGCCATTGTTGCCGAGCACGCCGGGTAAGCGGAGGCGGTTCGCGCAGCCCATCCGGACTACTCCACGAAGCTGGAGGTTATATGCAGCTACCTTGTCACGGCGCCGCGGCGCTGCTTGTGTCGATACTGCTATGCGCCGCCGCGCAGGCTGGCGCGCAAACCAGTGGCGGCATCAACGGCTCGCTCGGCGATGTCATCAAGGTCCCTATTACAACGCCCTGCCCCCCGCAGTCCGCCGTCCAGAACTATACGCTGACGGTGGATGGCGATAACACCGGTATAACGGCGCAGGGATGCTCCGGGGACTCCAACACCGTGTCGTTTCTCCTGAGCAGGACAACCGACGCGCCGCTGTCAGCAAATACAGCGGCGTGGCACAGACTGACCGGCTTTCCATGGCAAGGCAACGGTTCGGCGCTCATCCGGGAACTGCCGGTCGGCGTGGCCGATGCAAGCGGCAAAGCTGTCGGAGCGCCGAACGCCACGCTGAAATTCCTCTGGTCGCCGGTATGGAGAATTGCGGTGGCCGGCCTCGTTGCCATCGCGACCGTGGCACTTTTCGTCTATCTGGGTGCGACTACAGCCTTGCTGCGCGATGTCGGCGCAGAGACGACTGTGTCCTTCAGAAGCCGCACCTTCAGCCTCGCCCGCACGCAGATGGCGTGGTGGACAGCAGTCATTGTCGTGTCCTATGTGTTCGAGTGGGTGGCGCTAGGAGCGATCCCCTCCTTGTCCGGGCAAGCGCTCGTTCTTATGGGTATCTACAGCGTGCTCGGGGTGACGTCACGGGGCGTGGATCTATCGCGGCGAACAGCGTTTCCCGCAACGACCCCGCACTTTTTCGCGGACCTGACCAGCGACGAAGGCGGCGTCGCCGTGCATCGGCTGCAGATGCTTATCTTCACCGTCGTAGTCGCGCTGATGTTTCTTTATCAGGTATTCACCACCTGCTCGATGCCCTCGTTCGACGCGAACACGCTCGCGCTGCTTGGCATCAGTGGTGCGACTTACATCGGTTTCAAAACCACCGAAGCACAGCCTAAGCCGGAGAGCGCGGCAACAACAGCCGCCATCTCACTGGATGGCCTCAAGTCGGGCTATTCCACTGGCGACGCTCACTCCTGATTCACGGCGCAACGCACTGCCGCATAAATCGAAAGGAAACGTCATGCCCAAGAATATTGTCTTCTGTGCCGACGGCACCTGGAACGGCCCGAACTCGGACGATCAGGACGACGGTCCCGAGACTACGAATGTGTGGAAGCTGTTCCTCAATATCGCGGGCGACCCGCACAACAGTTCCGTTCTCTACGCGAACGAGCAGGAGGTGTCCCTGAGCCTCGGCGGGCAGTGTGTTCAGGTGGCCAAGTACTTGCACGGGGTGGGAGACTCGCGCAATCCGATCATCAAGATGCTCGGAGGTGTCTTCGGCTGGGGTCTGATCGCGCGCATCGTTCGCGGCTACACGTTCATCTCGCGCAACTATGAAGCGGGCGACCTGATATTCATCGTCGGCTTTAGCCGCGGGTCCTACACCGCACGCGCGCTCGGCGGGCTGATTGTGGATCAAGGCTTGCTCAACGCGAAGACACTTGATCTTACTGATCCGCTGGTGGGGTATCGCAACGGCATTGCCGCCTGGCGTGCTCATCGCGCAAAGCGTGTTTCCGCTATTGCCCAAACCTGGAACGCTTCGATTGGTTCGCTGTTCAGAGACGTGGAAAGTTTCCTGACACTCCTGCTATCCATCGATCCGAAGGACCTTATCCCGGGCATTCAGATTCAGGCGATCGGCGTATGGGACACGGTCGGCTCGATGGGTATTCCGCTCTATGTGGAATCGGGAGACTCGCGCGTGGACGTGTTCCGCTTTGCCGACACTGCGCTTAACCCTGCTGTGTTGAATGGCTTTCATGCCGTGAGTGTGGACGAGCAGCGTGGCGATTTCACGCCAACGCTTTGGGATCCGCGCGAGAACGTGACGCAGGTGCTCTTTCCTGGCGCGCACGCCGATGTCGGCGGCGGCTATCCCCCAACCAACAACCAGAATGGCCTGTCCGACGGGGCGCTCGCATGGATGACGAGTTGTCTCAGCGGAACACTCAGCGGAATTTTATTTCGTAATCCTTTTCTGCCGATGACGCCAAGCGCCCTGGGGGTCGCTCACGAACCATGGAATAGCGGGGTGTTCGCCAATCTTCCGCGTGGTCCACGCGATTTTTCAAAGAGCCTGCCGCTCGGTGTTCATCACTCGATTCGTGACAGGCTTGCGGCAGGTCCGGTACAAGGCGATCCGTCGATCACGCCAGGTCCCTATGTACCGTCGACTCTTGCAAATTATTTCGCTACGTCCGTGACGACCTGGATCTGAGCGTTGAGAGCGACAGCGAGTACTACCGCGGCGACGGATCGGCGCGGCAGGGTCGGGCTCGAAAACAGCGCACAGAACAGAACAGCCGGCGCCCTTACTGTCCCCTGTAAAGGGACGTTGTATCCACCGGGACTTGCGGGGCACCTGCTTGCGAGCTGCCACTGGACGACGTCCCGTAGTCGCTGTTTTGCGGAGCGGCTTTTGCCATCGCCTGATTCTGCTCGGCGACCTTCGCTAACGCGATTTGCAGGTCAGTGGGGTACGTCGTGTCGCCGGCGCTTCCGTCATATCCGGCTGCCCGAAGCTGGACGAGTTCAGCGCGCACTTGCTCGCGAGTGATTGGTTCGCTCTGTTGAGCGAACGAAATGATCGGCGCGGTCAGGGCCGAGACAGAGACAGCGAGGACCGCATAGATCGACGATTTCATATTTACCTCCAGAAAGTGTTGTCCTGCGCCTGAGAGCCAGATTCGCAGGGAATATCCCCGGTTTGATAAAAAGTAATCGTCGGTGTTACACCCGATTAATAACGTTTCTTAAATGCCATGTAACGCCGACACAAACATGCGTACGCGGGACCGTGCATCCTTCCCGTCAACCACGCGCTTGAACCGCTTAACCGTATGAAGCGCCCGCTACGCACGCTTAAGTCAAACACTCGACCGATGAAGACAATCAGGAATATTGGTTGGAAGTTCAGAGCTGGCTTCCGTCATTGTCTTTACGAAGGAAGGTCATCGATCGATGACTGTAGTGTCCTCGGCCGCCGTCGAGGCCGAAACCATGCAGATGGGGGATCAGCGAAGCTTTTTGGGAGGGGAAAGGGAGCCCGGCAAAGGGAGGGAGAGACAGGCCCTCACCCGCGCGTGGTTGTGGCCGCACTGCTAGCGGTCGTCAAACCGTCTGACGTTCGACGATATGAAACCCCACATCGATCACGTTCGATTCCTTCACGCCTTTCAGGCGCTCCAGCAAACAGCGCGCAGCGCTCACGCCAATGCGCGTGCCGTCCACGCCCACGGTCGTCAATTGCGGGCTCGTTTCCGAGGCGAATTCCAGATCGCCAAAGCCGCAGATGGCCAGTTGCGACGGCACATCGATATCCTGGCGTTTCGCCTCGCCAAGCACACCGATGGCAAGCAGATCCGAGCCGCAGAATACGGCGTCGAGTTGCGGCGCCTGTTCCAGAAGTTGCGGCAACGCAGTCTTGCCGATGGACACCGAACTGGGCGGCGCGACAATCACCTCGGCTATATCGTGAATCCCCGCGCGTGCCAGCCGCTCGCGAAAGCCGGTGATACGTGCGATCGCGCGGTCGTCGTTGGCCGACACCAGGCCCGGATGCAAAACGCCACGCGCCAGGAACCGCTCGGCCACCGCTTCACCCACCCGATAGTGCGAGAAACCGACGAGCATATCGATCGGCGTATCCGTCATGTCCCATGTTTCCACTATCGGAATGCCCACATTGCGCAGCCGTTCGCGTAACGAATCCGTATGCGCGACGCCCGTCAGCAACACGCCTTCGGGACGGCGGCTCAGGACCGCATCGAGCAGCGTTTCTTCGCTGGAATCGCTGTAGCCGCTCAACGCGAGCAACACCTGATAACCCGCCTTCGACATGGTCTCGCTGAACACCTGGATAGTCTCGGAGAACAGCGAGTGCGCGATGGTCGGGACAATAGCCGCGATCAGCCGCGATTTCGACGACGACAATCCGCCCGCCAGCCGGTTCGGCACATAGCCGAGCTTGTGCACGACCTGGCGCACGCGTTCAAGCGTTTCAGGCGCGACCGATTCCGGATTGTTGAAGACGCGCGAAACCGTGATGGGCGAGACGCCCGCGACAGCCGCGACATCGGTAATGCGCAGCCCTTTGGGACCGCCGCGCGAGCGCTTGACGGGCGCGGGCGGAGCTTCGTCCTGCGAGTCGGTGGGATAAACGGTCGGCTTGTCGTTCGGCATGGTTCTTGTGGTCGTTGAAGGGCCTGACGCAGCTATTGTAGTCAACGCGGCGTAGCTTGCCTTGTCATATGCACGATAGCGCTGCGCCCTACGCCGTTTCCACCCGACGCCCATTGTCCGACTCCCGCATGCCGTCAAGGCGCTTGCGCCGAATCAGGATCAGCGTAACGACACCGAACGTAAAGAGACACGCGGCAGGGATCAACATGGGCGCCTTCGTGCTGCCGCTCACCTGCCGGACCCACGGCACCAGATTCTGCGCGATGAAACCGCCCACGTTACCCAGCGAATTGATCGCAGCTATTCCCGCCGCGGCGCGGGCGCCCGTCAGGAACTTGGGCGGCAACGTCCAGAAGCAGGGGAGCAGCAAATACATGCATGGCGCGCCAAGACTCAACGCAATAAAACGCAACGTGTTGGTCGGCAGGAAGACGCTGCCGAGAAAGAACATCACGCCCAGTACAGACGCGCAGAGCATCGCGGTCATGGTGTGGTCGCTCGCGCGCAACTTCGACGGCAACCACACCAGCACGATAGTTGCGAGCAGCCACGGCACAATGTTGATCAGACCATTGACGGTATTGCTAACACCAAATCCCTTGACCAGCGTCGGCAGCCAGTAACTCACGCCATACACCGACATGGACAGCATCATGTAATACAGCGCCATGCCGATCACGCGCGGCTCGGTCAGCACACTCAGGAAATTTGTCTTGCCCGCTTCGGTTTGCGCCGCGAGCGCACGTTCATTGTCGAGGGTATCGGCGAGCCATTTCTTCTCGGTATCCGTCATAAACTTCGCTTTGAGCGGAGACTCGGGCAAATACAGCAGCACCACAACGGTCAGAAGAATCGACGGTATGCCCGTCACAATAAACACAAGCTGCCAGCCTTGCAGACCGAAGAGTCCGCCCTTGTCGAGCAGCCAGCCGCAAATAGGTGCGCCGACCATGTTGCCGAGACTGCTGCCGACGGTGAAATAGCCGAGCATCCGCACGCGATGCCGCGATGGAAACCACAAGGTTAGGTAATAGATCACGCCCGGATAAAGCCCTGCTTCAGACGCACCCAGCAGGAAACGCAGCACGTAGAACGTCGTGGCGTTTTTCGTGAACGCGAGCAGCACGGTGACAATGCCCCACGTCAGCATGATCCGTGCGATCCAGCGAGGTGCGCCGTACTTGTGCAGCAGCACGTTGCTCGGCACCTCGAATATCAGATAGCCGATGAAAAACAAGGACGCGCCAAGCCCGTACGCCACTTCGCTCAAACCGAGACTGCCCAGCATCTGCAGCTTGGCGAAGCTGATATTCGAGCGGTCGATATACGCGATCAGATACAGCAAGCCCAGAAGCGGCATCAGCCTGAACGCCAGCCTGTTGATCAGCGGTGTTTCATCAACAGCATGTGCGGTGGGATTAACAGCAGTATTCACGAGGTCTCCTGCGCCCGCTGGCTACCAGCGTGCCGTCATATGTCCAACATCAGCGGGTTATTGTTTTTGTGCGCGCCATTGCGCGTAGGCCGCGAGCGTTTCTTCGTTCGGCGGATAGGTGCCGCGCAACGGCCTGCCTTCATCGATACGTTGAGAGATGAAAATTTCCAGTTGCTCCTGCTCGGTCGCATCGCGCGCAACTTCTTCCGCCATTTCGCGCGGCACGATCACGACGCCGTCCACATCGGCGACGACGATATCGCCCGGATACACCGCCACGCCGCCGCATGCTATTGGCACGTTCATGTCCACCGCGTGATGTTTGGCGAGGTTCAGCGGCGCGCTCGCGCCTGCACACCACAGCGGCAGGCCTAGGCCGGAGATCGTGCCGCTGTCGCGCACGGCGCCGTCGGAGACCATGCCCGCCACGCCGCGCTTCGCCAGCCGGAGCGCGAGAATCGATCCCACCGACGCCACCGAACGGTCGCCCCGGCAATCCTGAACCAGCACGCTGCCCGGCGGCGCACTTTCGACCGCTTTACGCTGCGGATGATCGGGGTCCTGAAACACGCCCACGTGATCGAGGTCTTCACGCGCCGGAATATTGCGCAGCGTGAAGGCCGGTCCAACGAGGTTTGGTGCGCCCGGCGCGGGTTTGACGAGCGGCGCGACGCCTTGCAGGAACACGTTGCGCAAGCCGCGCTTGAACAACTGCGTAGTAAGCGTAGCGGTGCTGACGTGGCGCAACAGTTCCAGCGCGGCGTTGCTGAGGGGGGTATCGGATGGGTTCATGGAGCTGTGCTTTGAATAAGGTTAATGAATCTCGGGTTCGTCGCGATTTACGCTTGACGACGCCGCCACCGGTTCTTCAAGGAAATCGAAATCGCAGCCCTTGTTTGCCTGCGTGACATGAAGCTGATGCATCACGCCAAAGCCGCGTTCGAACGGACGCTTCGGCGGCTTCCACGCTTCCCTGCGAGCGGCGAGCTCCTGATCGCTGACATCGAGATGAAGGCGCCGGCCGGGCACATCGAGTTCGATCATGTCGCCGTCCTTCACCAGCGCAAGCGGCCCGCCCACGAACGATTCCGGCGCCACATGCAGCACGCACGCGCCGTAACTCGTGCCGCTCATGCGGGCGTCGGAGATCCGCACCATGTCGCGTACGCCTTGTTTCAGCAGCTTCTGCGGGATCGGCAACTGGCCCCACTCAGGCATGCCGGGCGCACCCACCGGACCCGCATGTTGCAGCACGATCACGGACTCCGCGGTCACGTCGAGTTCTTCGCTGTCGATGCGCGCCGCCATATCGGCATAGTCCTTGAATACAACCGCCGGACCGCGTGCCTTCAGCAGATGCTGTTCCATTGCGGCGGGCTTGATCACGGCGCCATCGGGCGCGAGGTTGCCGGTTAGTACTGCGAGACCGTCGCGCTCCACCAGCGGGTTGGAGAGATTGCGGATGACGTCTGTGTCGAAGATCTCCGCGCCCGCGATGTTCTCGCCGAGCGTCGACCCGCTCACCGTCATCTGCGTACCGTCGATCAACTCGCCCAACTCCACAAGCAACGCGCGCAAACCGCCTGCATAGAAGAAATCTTCCATGAGGTATTTGCCGGCCGGGCGCAGATTGGCGAGCACGGGCGTGATGCGCGCGAGTTCATCGAAGCGCGCGGTCGTCAGGTCGATACCCGCGCGGCGCGCGACCGCCACCAGATGCACGATGGCGTTCGTGGAACCCGACATGGAGAGCACGGTGGTGACGGCGTTATCGAATGATTTCGCGGTCAGGATGTCGGAGGGTTTCTGGTCGGTCCAGACCATCTCCACAATCCGCTGGCCGGTCAGCGAGGCGAACTGCGCGTGACGTGAATCCACTGCGGGTATCGATGAAAATCCGGGCAGCGTCAGGCCTAGCGATTCGGTGGCGGTGGTCATGGTCGACGCCGTGCCCATGGTCATGCAGTGCCCCGGCGAGCGCGCAATGCCGCTTTCAATGCCCTTCCACTCCTCTTCTGTGATCTTGCCGGCGCGCAGTTCCGCCCAGTATTTCCAGGTGTCCGAGCCGCTGCCGAGCGTGCGGCCGTTCCAGTTGCCACGCAACATCGGGCCAGCCGGTAGAAAGATTGTTGGCAGGTCCATGCTGATCGCGCCCATCAGCAGGCCGGGCGTGGTCTTGTCGCAGCCGCCCATCAACACGCAGCCATCGAACTGATAGGACTTCAGCAGCTCCTCGGTTTCCATCGCGAGGAAGTTCCGGTAGAGCATGGTGGTGGGTTTCTGGAACGGCTCGGCGAGCGTCATGACGGGCATCTCGACGGGAAAGCCGCCCGCCTGCCAGACGCCGCGCTTGACCTCTTCCACACGCTGCTTGAAGTGCGTGTGGCACGAGTTGATCTCGCTCCACGTATTGACAATGGCGATGACCGGCTTGCCCATGTAATCGGACGGGTGATAGCCCATTTGCGCCGTGCGCGAACGGTGTCCGAACGAGCGCAGGTCGTTCACGCCGTACCAGCGATAACTGCGTAATTGCTCAGGGGTCTTGCGGGGAGCCTTGGGATTCGAGGACAAACTTATTCTCCTTTGCAGCGATCTCAGACGCTTTTGAATGGGCGAATGGTAACGCTATCATTTGGAGCCGTCCGTAAGGGATTACACGAATGCAGACGATGGCGGGAGTGAGTGTGCAGACCTGCCGCAATGACCGCAGAAGGAGTCAGGCCCGCTAATCGATGACGGCGCGGCCGTTTGCGTCGCTTGCATCGCACCCTGCCGGGCGCGTTTCAGTTTTCCGTTCAGCGCATGGCGTTCTTTCTACCCTCGGCGTTCGTCGCAACAGCGACCGCATCGAGATTCTGCGGATACGGGAAGTTCAAACCGAGCAACTGCCGCATCGTCGGACTGGCGTTTTTCACGAACGCCTCGCCGACCATCGCGCGCAGGTCTTCCATCGGCTTGACGAATTTCGGCAGGTACTGGATCAGCACCGCACTGCGATCCTGCGTGCTGTGGTTAGGCATCGCGCAATGCCAGGTCGCGCCGAAGAAGACAATCGCGTCGCCGGGATCCGCTTCCATACGCTCACAGCGCTCGAAGAAGGCATCGCCCTCGCCGGGATAACGCAACTCATGCTGCGTGTGCGCAACAAAAGCCGTCGCGCCGGTTTGTGGCGTGAAGGGATCGAGCGGAACGGTCACTTGCGCGTTGAGCGGAAAGCTCGCGTTGATGCCGACCGGGAACGTCCCCGGCGCATGAAAATCCCAGTACGGGTAATCGATATGCGGCTCTTGCCCGGGACCGTCCGGGAGGATGCGATTCGCGGCAATCGATCCCATGATGAAGTCTTCACCGAGAAAAAGCCGCATTGCCGCGACAATGGCGGGATGCTCCGCCATCTCCGAAAACACGTCGCCTTTAGCGAGCAGATTCCACACGCGCCGTTGTAGATGCAAGCGCTGATCTTCGGCCGCCTGCCCCTGGAAATGCGTGACCGTCTGCGCGCGGTCCTGCGAATGCGCCATCACCACTCGACGCGCCTCGGCAACCTGCGCCGCGCTGAACAAGCCGCGAATGCGCACCGCGCCCGGCCCGCGCAACAACGCCTCGACTACCCCCTCCGGCGTCACCGCATTGGCTTCCATACTGTTCACAGCTATCTCCTTGACGATCCACGCGGCACTCCGGCCGCTAGTGCTCACTAGCATAGAAGACCGTTTGCGCCAATGCAAAGAATATTTCACGAGTTAAATTCGTGGAATTTAATTTCCATTTCAACAACCCATAGCCGACGTGCTCCCCAGCCATGCCTGATGGAAATCCATCATTTTTTTGAGTGAGCGGCGGGCTCCGCTCATCTATCGTTGTCTCAACAAGAAGGCCACCCGCCACGTTGTACTGACGGGAAGCGCTCAAACATCATCAAGCAGGAGACAACCCTATGTCCTCAACTTCCGACGTCGACGGCAGCGATGCGGCCAAGCCCGGCCTCACCGACCCGACCCTCGACGAGCGTATCGGCCGGCAGTGGTATCAGCCGCGCATCCCGCGCGCCGTGCTGAAGGAACTGATGAAACGCAGCGACGCCGAAGGCCTTCGCAACTTCGGGCCGTGGCTGTTGCTGCTGGTCGCGTCGGGTGTGGTAGCGGCGTTGAGCTGGGGCACGTGGTGGGCGGTGCCGGCCTTCTTTGTCTACGGCACGATCTATTCGTCCAGCGACGCCCGCTGGCATGAACTCGCCCACGGCACGCCGTTCAAGACCCGCTGGCTCAACGACGCCTTCTACCACCTTTCGTCCTTCATGACGATCCGCGAAGCTTACTGGTGGCGCTGGAGCCACGCGCGGCATCACACGCATACTTACTTTCAAG
Organism: Caballeronia sp. SEWSISQ10-4 2; assembly: GCF_030464885.1. GTDB lineage: Bacteria > Pseudomonadota > Gammaproteobacteria > Burkholderiales > Burkholderiaceae > Caballeronia. The sequence goes on from NZ_JALPRJ010000012.1 coordinate 91,426, forward strand.
AGCGCGATCCGGAGATCCAGGTCGCGCGGCCAACCCAGGTTCTGCCGATCATCGTCGACTTCTTTGGACTGCTGGGCAGTTCGCTTGAGATAGGCAAGATCGTCCGGCATGCGTTCGGTCGCGTGGATGCCGCTACCGATGCCTTCCTCCCCGCCACCGAAAAACCGAAGATGATCTGGTCATGCCGCGTCTATCTGCTGGTGGTGATCTTCACAATCGGGCTGGCGATCACGCTGCGTAGTTTCCTGCCGCTGATGTTCGTATGGACGCCTCGTTTCTATGGCGGCTGGCTGCATCAATTACTAGGCCTGACGCAGCACGCCGGTCTGGCGGTCAACGTGAAGGATCACCGGCTGAATACACGCACGGTGTACATCAATCCGGTCTACCGCTTCCTGTATCTCAACATGAACTACCACCTCGAACATCATCTCCTGCCGATGGTGCCGTTCCACGCGCTGCCGCGTCTGCACGAGGTCATCAAGGATCAGCTTCCGCCCGCGTATCCGGGTCTTTATGCAGCGTATCAGGAGATGGTGCCTGCGCTATGGAAACAGCGTTCCGATCCGGGTCATGTGATCGAACGCAAGCTGCCGGCTGAAAGCGGGCCGCATGGTCCATTCGCCACCCAGTCGGGTATCTGAACAAGTTTAAAAACACGGAGGCTGCTGTGGCTGTTGAAACGAACGACATCGAATGGGTCGTCGCCTGTGCTGCCAGCGAGATCACCGAAGAAGACGTGATCCGCTTTGACTACGCGGGCGCGAGTTACGCGGTGTATCGGATAGCAGAGGGTTTCTTTGCCTCGGATGGCTGGTGCACGCACGAACGCGCGCATCTCGCCGATGGATTTGTTCTTGCCCGTGAGATCGAGTGTCCACTGCATCAGGGACGCTTCGATATTCCCACCGGCAAGCCCAAGAGCCCGCCGGTATGCGTGCATTTGAAAACCTATCCGGTGCGTGTTGAAGGCGGCGAAGTACTGCTCGGGGTACCGGCGCAAGCACAGGCGGCATCATGAGCAACCGTCCCGCAATGGTGATCATCGGCGCCGGCCAAAGCGGCGCGCGTGCCGCCCATGCGCTGCGCGACAACGGCTGGGAGGGCGCGATCACGCTGCTTGGCAACGAAGGTGTCGCGCCGTATGACCGGCCGCCTTTGTCCAAGGCCGTGCTGCTCGGGCAGAAAACCACCGCGCAATGCGCGCTTTACGACGAGGCGTTTTATCGCGAGCAACGTATCGATCTGCGTATCGATGCAAACGTGCAGCAGATCGACCGGGCAGCGCGGGCCGTTGTTTTGAGGGATGGGCATAGAGTCGGATATCAGCGTTTGCTGATTGCGACGGGCGCTGCGCCGCGGCGGTTGACCGTGCCGGGCGCGACCTTGGAAGGCGTGCATGTTTTGCGCACGGCGGCAGACGCTTTGAACGTACTCGACGAGTTATCGCCGGGCCGAAAGATCGCCATCGTAGGAGCGGGTTTTATCGGGCTGGAGATCGCGGCAACCGCCATTGCACGAGGCTGCGAGGTAATCGTGATCGAGGCGGCTGCCAGGGCGCTGATGCGTGCCGTGCCCGAGATAGTCGCAGCGTACTTGGTGGAACGGCACCGGCAGATGGGCGTGGACGTGCGCTTCGCCGTGCAGGTCGACCGGATCATCGGATCGGCGAAACGTGCCACCGGCGTCAAACTCTCCGATGGCACGAGCATCGCGTGCGATTGCGTGATCGCCGGCATTGGCGTGAAACCGCGCACGGAACTGGCGGAAGCTGCGGGTATCGACGTGGCCGATGGCATCGCCGTGGACGACACGCTGCGCACCAACGATCCGCATATCTTCGCAGCCGGCGATGTCTGCTCGTTCCCGCACCGGTTGTTCCGGCGGCGCATGCGGCTCGAATGCTGGAAGAACGCGGAAGACCATGCGCGCATAGTCGCGCGCAATATGCTCGACCGTGGCGAGACCTATTCCGAAGTCCCGTGGTTCTGGTCCGATCAATACGACATGACAATACAGATCGCCGGCATGCCCGGGTTTGGTGTGACGACGGCGGTGCGCGAGATAAGCGCCACGTCGCGGGTATTCTTTGCGCTGGATCGCGATGGCGTGCTGGTTGGTGCGAGCGGTGTTGGACAGGTAAGCGAAATTGCGCGCGATGTGCGAATAGCGCAAGAGTTGATCGCGCGGCGTGCATGTATAGACCCAACGCTGCTCTCTGATCGCAGCGTCAAACTCAAACCACTGCTTGCCGCGGAGGCGCTATGACGCAGCGGCTGGAAGTCTATCAATCGCTATGGGCGATGGAGCGCCGTCATACCGATGGTTATGAGCGCTCGCTTGAAGACAATATAAGACTCATCGCCGAAGCGGGCTTCGATGGAGTGAGCGCTTCCTATGAATCGCGCGATGACGTGCGTCGGCTTACCGGCTTGCTAACGCCGCTGGGCTTGCATGCCGAAGGCCAATGTTTCCCACGCACGGTAGACGACCTGCAACCGGTCCTTGAAAACGCCACCGAATTTTCCATGGATCACATCGACTTGCAGCCCGATGTACGGCCGCGTCGATTAGGTGATGCGCTCGAATTGATCGATGGCTGGACGAGGCTCGCTGAGCAAGTGGACTTTCCGGTGTATATCGAAACGCATCGGGACCGCATGACGACCGACCTGCATTTCACGCTCGATCTACTCGATGCCCGGCCGGATCTGAAACTGCTCGGCGATATCTCGCACTACCTGGTCGGACGCGAATTCGCCATGCCGGTGTCCGATGAAAACCACGCCGCCATGCATCAGGTTCTCGATCACTCGTGGGCATTTCACGGCCGCGTCGCGAGCCGCGAACAAGTGCAGATCGAAATTTCATTTGAGCCGCACCGGGTCTGGGTGGACCTGTTTCTCGATTGGTGGCGTTACGGCTTTGCATCGTGGAAACGGCGTGCCGGTCCTGACGACACCCTGGTCTTCACGTGTGAGCTGGGACCGAAACCTTACGCGATCATCGGCCGCGATGGGAACGACACGACCGACCGCTGGGCGGAATCGCTGCTGATGCGCGACTGGATCCGCGAACTGTGGAATTCGCTCATGCAGCAAGAAGCGTCAGTCGCTCAGCGGAAGGTTCTCGCGTAACAACACCGTGACCGGAATCTGCTGCGGTAACGCCACGCCGGGATCGCGATGATAGTGCCGCAAGATGATTTCGATGGAACGCATTGCTTCGCCGATCGGGTTCTGATCGAGCACGGCATCGAGCGTTCCTTCAATGAGCAAGCGCCGCGAAATGTCGTTGAGTTCGTGGCCGACGAACACCGTCGAACGAACGCGGTCGAGCGCCTGCAGCGCAGCGCCGACGCCTTCGTCGCCGACTGAAATGTTATAGATGCCGCGCAGATCGGGATAGCGCCGGAAGGCGTCGCGAGTGAGGCTTTCGGTGACCGCCGATTGCTCCCGGCTCTCGACTGTCTCCACGATGTCGCAGTTTGGGAAACGCCGCCGCAGCACCGAGCGAAAACCGCTTTCACGCTCTTCATGGCCGAGGAAATCATGCATGCCCGTCATCACGAGCACCTTGCCTCCCGCATCGCCGAGAAAGCGGCCCATGAGTTCGCCTGCGACCCGTCCTGCGCCGCGATTATCGATGCCCACGTACGCAAGCCTTCCGGTCCCCGGCAGGTCACTGGCGAGCGTGACGACCGGCATCGCGCGGCTGACCTGGCGCAACGCGTCCGTGATGTCGGGATGTTCATACGCGACGATGATCAACGCATCGGCCTTCTGCGTCACGCGGCGGATGGTCTCGACCACGTGCGCCGGTTCGAGGCTATCGAAGTAAGTCACGGCACAGATCACGCGCTGCGCCTCGAACGCCTTCTGAGCGATTTCGAAACCCTGCTTGAGATAGACGTAATACGGTGCGATGGGCTGCTGCAAGAGGATCGCGATACGCAACCAGCGCACCGATACGGCGTCCAGCGCCCGGTCGATCTTCAGCTTGCGCGCCCATTCAAGCACGCGCCGCTCTTTCTCGCGCGAGACGCCGCCGCGACCGTTAAGCACGCGATCGACGGTCGCCTCACTGACGTCGGCGGCCTTGGCGATATCGGCCATGCTCGTTTTACGGCGATTGGTCAGGTCGGGCATGGGCCTTGTCGGTTTGAGAGTACGAACGAAACGATGATCGCATTAACCGCACCAGCCTATCAAGCTGGTGCATGGAACTTCCATAAATCTCCGGCAAAGAACGGAGACAGCAACACCCCGCACGACGGCCCGGCATTCGCACCGCGGATGCAGCCGCGAGCGGGACATAACAGGAGACAAACGATGACACGGAGACTCAGACTCACTTCAAAATTCGCGGTGGCGGCATGCATTGCCTCAACGCTCTTTGCCACGACCGCGGCCCGCAGCGCGGAGCCGCTGAACATCGTGATGCTGACGCACGGCGCGGCGACCAACGCATTCTGGCAAGCCGTGAAGAAAGGTTTCGACGATGCCTGCGTGCGCGTCCAGGCCCATTGCCAGATGGTCTTTACCCAGACCGATGGCTCGATCGAGCAGCAAAGCGCGAACTTCCAGGCGGCGGTCGCGCGCAAGCCCGATGCGATCCTGACGACCATTGTCGACGACAACGCGCTCACGTCGATGATCAACGACGCCCGCGCGAAGCACATCATCGTGATTGCCTATAACGTCGATCAAAGCGGCGGCGCGACGGGCGCTGCAAAACGGCAGGCGTTCATCGGCCAGAACTTTGTCCCGGCAGGACGCAGTCTCGCGCATCAACTCACCAGCCAGTTTCCCAAGGACGGGCCGATCCGCGTGCTGATCGGTGTCAGCGCGCCGGGACAGAACTGGGCCGAGCAACGCGCGAAAGGGGTGATGGATGGCCTCGATGAATGGAAGCGTGCCAATCCGAATCGCGCGATCGTGGTCGACCGGATCGACTCGGGTACGGACCTCTCGGTGACGGGCGAACGCGTCGGCGCGTATCTCACGGCGCATCCCGATACGACGGCGTACTTCGACATGGGTTTCTTCCATGCAGCCGTGGCCCGCACGCTGAAGGATCGTAACGTGCCACCGGGCAAGGTGCTGCTTGCGGGCTTCGACATCGTGCCGCAGGTCCTGCAGATGATGAAGGCCGGCTACATCCAGGCCGAGGTCGATCAGCAGCCGTACGCGCAGGGCTTCATGCCTGTGATGCAGGTCTATCTCGCGAAGTCCTTCGGCTTGGCGCCTACGGATATCAACACCGGCAATTCCCTCGTCATGCCCGCGCAGGCCGACTCGGTGATCGCACTCTCGCAGCAAGGCTTGCGCTAGGAGACTCGCATGAAAAAGCTGCTCAAGATCTACCTGCAAAAACCGGAACTGGCGGGTGTCGTGTTGCTCGCGGTGCTGATCGCTTTGTTCCAGGTGCGCTCGCAGATGATATTTCTCAGCGCCGAAAACATCCGTGGCGTGCTTGGCGTGTTGCCTGAAGTGGGGCTTGTTGCTATCGGCGTGACGCTGTTGATGATCTGCGGCGAGTTCGATTTGTCGGTGGGGTCGGTGTTTGCTCTTACACCCATGTCGATCACCTTGCTCATGAACGCCGGCGTGCCCTTCTGGCCGGCGTTTTTTATCGGGCTCGTGGTGGCCGCGTGCGTCGGGCTCGCCAACGGATTGATCACGCTGGTGTTCAACATACCGAGTTTCATCACGACGCTTGGCATGTTGTTCATCGTGAGATCACTGACTGTCGTGTTATCGGGTGGCTTTCCTCCTAACCTGCCCATAGAACGAATGCCCGCGGAACTGTTCGTTAGCTTTATCGGGCCGGAGGGATTGTTTCGTGCGTCGTTTCTTTGGTTTATCGGCATCGGGGCAGCGGCGGCGTTCTTGTTGTCCGCAACCAATCTCGGTAACTGGATGAAAGCGACCGGCGGGTTTCTTGAAGCGTCCATATCGAGCGGTGTGCCGGCGCGGCGCGTGAAGCTGTTTTCCTTCGTGCTGTGTGCGGTGCTCGCCGGTTTCGCCGGCTTGATCCAGGTGCTTCGGCTTGGCGCGGCGCTTCCATCAATAGGCGATGGTCTCGAACTACAAGCGGTCGCTGCTGCGGTGATCGGCGGGACTGCGCTGTCTGGCGGGATAGGCAACGTACTTGGCGCGGTGGTGGGTGCTCTGCTGATTCGCGTGATTGATAACGGCCTCGTGCTGACGCAAGTCGATGCCAACTGGTTCAAGTTCGCAGTCGGCAGCCTGACCATTTTTGCGGTGGTCGCCAACGCATGGATGCGCCGCACGGCGCGACATCTGAAGGTACAGCTATGAACACGATCTCTTCTGAGGCGCTGCACTCGTACACCAATGACGGCGTGACGGCCGACGCGCTAAGCACATCGACCGCGCTGATGGCCGTGCGCAACTTGCACAAGTGGTACTCCGGCGTGCATGCGCTCAAAGGGGTGAGCCTGGAATTCAAACGCGGCGAAGTCGTGGGCCTGCTTGGCGATAACGGCGCGGGCAAGTCGACGCTCATCAAGATTCTATCGGGCGTGCATCGGCCGGATGAAGGCGAGATCCTGTTTCAGGGCCGGCCTGTGCGCATCCCATCACCCAAAGCGGCGATGCAACTCGGTATCGAAACGATTCATCAGCATAACTCGCTGGTGCCGAATCTATCGATTGCGCGTAATGTGTTTATCGGGCGTGAGCCATTGCTGTTTTCGCTATTCGGCATTGGACCGATGGACCACGCGCGGATGCGCACCGAAGCCGTCAAGGCCATCGCCGATGTAGACCTGCATCTGCGTTCCGCCGAAGCGCTGCTGGGTGAGCTATCGGGCGGCCAGCGCCAGGGCGTGGCGATTGCACGCGCCATGCATTTCAAGTCGAAGCTATTGATCCTCGATGAACCGACCAATCATCTATCCGTCAAGGAAACGGACAAGGTCATTGGATTTGTGCGGGGTTTATCGGCGCAGGGCATCACGGGCGTGTTCATCAGCCACAACCTGCAGCATGTGTTTCACTCGTGCGACCGGATTGTTGCCATGGCGCGCGGAGAGGTCGTGCTCGACCGGCCGGTAGCGGAGACGTCTATCGAGGAAGTGACGGAAATGCTTTGATCGATTACTAGCGGAGACATGAATCGTGGAACAGTTCGGCGACAAGGTGGCCGTGGTCACCGGCGGTACTCAGGGACTTGGCGCTGCGATTGCAGCGCTATTGGTCGAGCGCGGTGCAAGCGGCGTGGTTATTTGCGGGCGTTCGCGAGACAAGGGTGAAGCGAAGGCGCGTGAACTGAGCGAGGCGAGCGGCGTGGACGTGCGTTACGTGCAAGCGGATCTCTCTCAAGTCGAGGATTGCCGGGCGGTGATCGCGGCGGCGGACGCGTGGTTTGGGCGCATTGATGTGCTGGTCAATGCAGCGGCCATGACCGATCGCGGCACGATCCTCGATACCGACCCCGCTCTCTTCGATCGCATCTTCGCGACTAACGTGCGCGCGCCGTTTTTCCTGATGCAGGAGACCGTCCGCGTCATGCGGCGCGAGCGCACTGAAGGGGCTATCGTCAACATTTGCTCGATGTCGGCGATGGCAGGGCAACCGTTCATCGCGGCGTATTGCGCGTCGAAGGGCGCGCTGGCCACGTTGACGCAGAACACGGGGTACGCGCTCTTGCGTAACCGGATCCGCGTGAATGGTTTGAATCTCGGCTGGATGGCCTCCGATGGCGAGGACCGGATCCAGCGGGAATATCACGGCGCGAGTGATGATTGGCTGGCGCAGGCGGGGGCGGTGCAGCCGTTTGGGCGGCTGATCGAACCGGAAGAAGCGGCGCGCGCGGTTGCATTTCTGGCGAGCGGCGAGTCGGGTCTGATGACGGGATCGATGGTGAATTACGATCAGTCGGTGTGGGGTGCGTTCGATGACACGCCACATCCGGGGGCGCCGCTTTAGCAAAATGACTAAAGATTGCTCGCGACCGAACGTGGTTCCATGAACGTGTGGCGGAAGTATTCCCGTACCGCATGCATCCCGGGACTGAACTCGCGGTTCTTGCGCCATGCGAGGCCAACGCTCATTGGCGGAACCGGATCGCGCAGGACCATGGTTTCGATCCGTTTTCCTTCCAGCGACCAGGGGCGGTAGACCATATCCGACAAGATGGCGACGCCACTGCCGTTCGCCACCATGCTGCGCACCGCCTCCACCGACGATGTCCGCAGCTTCACATTGGGCCGATGCGGCGTATCGGCCCAATAGCGCAGCGCGGTATAAGCAGCCTCATCGACAGTCAGCATGACGAACGGTTCTGGAGCGACATCGGCGAGCGTTACGCTTTCACGCTTGAGCAAGGGATGATGCGCACAAAGCCAAAGCCGGCGCGCCGAGTGAATCACGGGTTCCAGTACGAGTTCCGGGTTCGCCACGTTCGATGTCAATAGCACGGCCATGTCGTAGCGTTCGGTGATCAGGCCTTCTTCGATCGACTCGCGATTCAGCTCGTGCAGATTAATGGTGAGCAGCGGATAGAGCGTGCTTAGCCTCTGAAGATGATGCGGCAGGAAGTAACCGATCACGGTATAGCTCGCGGCGATCGTAAGGGTGCCAGTCAGCGTGCTCTCGAGATTCGGGATCCGCATGGCCTCTTCGACGGACGAAAGAATGGTGTACGCCTGATTCAGGAATTTGCGCCCGGTCTGAGTCAGCGTCACGCCGCTCGCCATGCGCACGAATAGCTGGGTGCCAAGGCTGTCTTCGAGCTCCTTTATCGCGTTTGTCACTGCCGACTGGGAAATCGTGAGCTGGATTGCAGCCTGCGATATCTGCCCGAGTTCAGCCGTCGCCACGAAGTATTTGAGCTGCCGCAAAGTCAAAGCCATGATGCCCGCCGAAAAATTGATATTGCACGCCGCCATATCTTATTCGCGCAAAATTACCAGGTCGAGTGACCGCGGCAATAAGGCAAGCGGTTGGCGTCCCATCAAAAAAACAGATACAGGGTCATCTGAAAATAGAACTATTTTGGCGAGCCGCCACACCATAAGGTTCACGTAATCGGCATTGCGGGCGAGCGGTGGTGCACACCCAGGCCGATGAACCAGGAGCGCCAATCGTGAAAAAACGCAGTATCGACCTGAATTCGGACATGGGCGAAGGTTTCGGTCCATGGACCATCGGCGACGGTGTGGACGCCGAGATCATGCCGCTGATCAGTTCAGCCAATATCGCCACGGGTTTCCATGCCGGAGACCCGAACATCATGGCGCGCACGGTTCAATCGGCGAAAGAAGCGGGCGTAGGCGTGGGCGCGCACCCGGGCTTTCGCGATCTGGTTGGATTCGGCCGCCGCACGATCACCGAGTCACCCCAGGCGCTTGTCAACGACATCGTGTTCCAGCTAGGAGCACTGCGCGAGTTCGCGAGGCTCGCAAACGTCGGCGTGCAGCATGTAAAGCCTCACGGTGCGCTCTACATGCTCGCCGCAAAGGATGAAGAGCTGTCGCGCTGTCTGGTTGCGACCCTGCAGAAAATCGATCCGAGCTTGCTGTTGTACTGCATGGAGTCGTCGGTGACCTATCAGGTTGCCCGCGAATTGGGCCAGCCCGTGGTCCGCGAGTTCTACGCCGATCGTGACTACGACGCGAGCGGGTCGATCGTTTTCACCCGCCGCGTCGGCCGGCTCGATGCAGCCCAGGTCGCCGCAAAAGTACTGCGCGCCTGCGTGGAAGGACGCGTGACGACGATCGAAGGTGGCGAGATAGACATCGACTTCGATTCGGTCTGCATCCATAGCGACACGCCCGGTGCACTCGAACTCGTCCAGGCAACGCGTGACACGCTGATTCGCCACGACATTCGCATCGCCGCGCCGCAACCGGCTTTCCCCCAATAATTCCGACACGCCTGAGACAGGAGTACGAGCATGGCCCAACACGACATTGTCAGCCCTTTGCCCGGGACGTTCTATAGGCGCTCATCGCCCGATGCCGCGCCGTTCGTCGAGGTCGGCGTCGAGATTGAGGAAGGCGCGACTGTGGGGCTGGTCGAGGTCATGAAGCAGTTCAGCGAAATCGAATCGACGGCTACAGGCCGCGTGACGAAGATCCTGGCCGAAGATGGCGACCCGGTCGACGCGGGTCAGGTTCTGATGCGAGTCGAGGAATAAGCCGATGTCCTTGGACGCCTTCTATACACCGCGACGCATTCGCACCGTGCTGGTCGCCAATCGCGGAGAGATCGCTGTGCGGATCATTCGCGCGGCGCAGGAACTGGGCATGCGTGCGGCCGTGACTGTCAGCGATGCGGACCGGGACAGCCTCGCCGCGCGCATGGCTGACGTAGCCGTGCCGATCGGGTCGGCGCACGCCGCTAAAAGTTATCTCAATCCAGCCGCCATTCTTGAAGCGGCTCAACAATGTGGCGCGGATGCGATTCATCCGGGCTATGGATTTTTATCGGAAAACGCGGCGTTCGCAGAGAAGGTCGAGACCGCGGGGCTGATCTTCGTCGGCCCGTCTTCGTCAATCATTGCGATGATGGGCGACAAGGCCCGCGCACGTGCCACCGCGCAACGCGCAGGCGTGCCGACCGTGCCCGGCAGCGAGGGCGTACTCGACTCACTCGATCAGGCGCGCGATGTCGCCGGCCGCATTGGTTATCCGGTGATGATCAAGGCCGCTGCCGGCGGGGGCGGACGCGGCATTCGCGTAGCACACGATGCGGCTCAGCTCGATGTGGAGTTACCGCTCGCGCAACGTGAGGCACAAGCAGCGTTCGGCAACGCCGAAGTCTATCTGGAACGCTTCATCGGGCGGGCGCGCCACATTGAAGTGCAAGTACTTGGCGATGGCAAGAACGTCGTCCATCTGTTCGAGCGCGAGTGCTCCCTGCAACGGCGTCGACAGAAGATCTTCGAGGAAGCACCCTCGCCTTCGCTGACGCGTGAACTACGCACATCGTTATGCGAATCGGCTACGCGACTGGCTCAGGAAGTCGGATATCGAAGTGCGGGCACGCTCGAATATCTGTTCGACGAAACACGCGGCGAGTTTTACTTCATCGAAATGAACACGCGTATCCAGGTCGAGCATCCGGTGACCGAAGCCATAACGGGCATTGACCTCGTGCGTGAATCCTTACGCATTGCAGATGGCGAGCCGTTGCGCTTTGAACAAGGCGATATCGTCATGCGCGGAGCCGCTATCGAATGCCGCATCAATGCCGAAGATCCGGATCGCGATTTCCGTCCGAGTCCGGGCCGTATCGATAAACTGGTGTGGCCGGCTGGCCCGGGCGTGCGAATCGATTCCATGCTGTATCAGGGCTACACCATCCCGCCATTCTATGACTCGTTGCTGGCGAAACTTATTGTCTTCGACGAAAGCCGGCCGGCGGCGCTTGCACGACTCGATCGTGCGTTGCGCGAGATGAAGATAGGCGGTGTCAAGACAACCGCGCCGCTGCATCAGGCCATGCTTGCAGACCCGGATATCCGCGCGGGCCGATACCACACGAACCATCTTGAAGCATGGATGGCGCAACGCAATGCAAAACTTGGCGAGAGTGAGGAGGCAGCATGAACGTCCGTTACACATTCGGCGGCGATGAGTTCATCTTCGTCGAGATCAGCGAGGACATGTCGCTCGATGCGTTCTTCAAGGGCACGGCCATCACACGCGAGCTGCAGCGTCGCAACGTGGCGGGCGTGACGGAAATTTGTCCGGCGAACGCGTCGTATCAGGTTCGATACGATCCGGACGTGATCGCGCCCGAGACGCTGCTGGCCCTGCTTAAAGAGATCGATGCAGAAGTGGCGGATGCCCCTCTGGAATTGGAGACGCGCATCGTAGAAGTACCTGTGCTCTACAACGATCCGTGGACCCATGAGACGCTCATGCGTTTTCGGGAGCGCCACCAGGACCCGTCATCGACCGATCTGAAGTACGCCGCGCGCATCAACGGCCTAAGCACCGTCGACGCGTTCATCGCCGCACATTCCGGTGCGCCATGGTTTGTTTCGATGGTCGGTTTCGTCGCGGGCCTGCCCTTCATGTTCCAGATGGTCGAGAGATCGCGGCAACTCGAAGTGCCGAAGTATCTGCGGCCTCGTACCGATACCCCCAAACTCACCGTCGGCCACGGCGGCTGTTTCGGTTGCATCTACTCGGTGCGCGGCGCGGGTGGGTACCAGATGTTCGGCGTGACACCCGCCCCGATCTTCGACCCTCAGCAACGCCTTTCTTACTTGCGTGATTTCATGGTGTTCTTCAAGCCTGGCGATATCGTCAAGTTCAAGCCGATCGACCGGCAAACCTATGATCGCGCCGTTGCCGAGGTCGAAGCGGGCACGTTCGAACTGCGCGTGAAACCCGTGAAATTCGTATTGAGCGAATTCAAGCATGACCCCGATGCCTATAACCGCACACTCGCCGAGGTCCTCGATGCCGACTGACAAAACCTGCGTGATTGAAGTGGTGAAGCCGGGGTTGGCGACCTCGGTTCAGGATACCGGGCGGCAAGGTTACTACTACGTCGGCATTCCGCCGTCGGGTGCGCTCGACCAGTTTTCGTTGCGAGCGGCGAACCTGCTGGTTGGAAATAGCGAAGATGCGGCGGCGCTCGAATGCACGTTGCTTGGACCGCAACTGGTCTTTCATTCAGACACACTGATTGCCGTCACAGGCGCCGAGATGACGCCAAAGATCGATGGCGTCGCACAGGCCTGCAACGTCTCGCTGCGTATCAAGGCCGGCAGCACACTGACCTTCGATCACGTGAAGGCGGGCGCACGGGCGTGCCTCGCGGTGGCGGGCGGTATCGATGTGCCGGTGGTCCTTGGCAGCCGCTCGACCTACACCCTGGGTGCGATCGGCGGACTCGAAGGGCGACGCTTGCAAAAGGGCGATCGATTGACAAGCTTTGCACCCGGTCACCAAGCGAAAGAAGGCCGTGAGCTCCCCGCCGATCTCCGAATGCCTCTCGCCAGGGAAATCGAACTGCGTGTGCTGCCCGGGCTCTATCACCATCGCCTGACCGATGAATCGGCCCACACCTTCTTCGATGACACCTGGGTGGTCGCGCCGGAAGCGGACCGCATTGGCTACCGGTACAAGCAGGGACGTGCGCTGCAATTCCGCGAACGTGTGCAGCCTTTTGGCGCGGGCGCCGACTCTTCGAACATCGTCGATGCGTGTTATCCGATCGGCTCCATCCAGGTGCCCGGCGGTCTCGAACCGATCATCCTGCATCGCGATGCCGTCTCGGGTGGCGGCTACGCCACCATCGGCACCGTGATCAGCGCGGACATGGATCTCATCGGCCAGATGCAGCCGAATCATCGCGCGCGTTTTGTCGCGGTATCGATGGACCAGACGCTCACTGCGCGTCGCGCCGCAAGCGCAAGACTTCTTCGTTTGCGCGACGTGCTGGGTCGTTAGCAACGTACTCTTTTGAATCGAAGCAAACCCGCAGCGTCGTGCTAGTCACGACGCCGCGCGGGAGACGTTCGCCCGCGGTTATTCCAGTCGTGCTTTTTTCTATTTGCGGGCGTTAGCGGGTCGCGCCTGCTTCTTTCACTCTACTGCCTGAAGGAGCAAGGATCATGGCTAACTTGTCGAAGGACCCTGCGGGACACGAACGGGATTTATCGACACACTCCGTTCCCGACAGCGCCCGAATGCCCGCATTTTCGCTGACTATGGCGTGGTGGGCCGTCTGCAGCGCGGTGTTTTATATCGTGGTCGGGGCAGCGCTCGCGCTACAGTACGGCACGCGCAATGCGCTGATCGGCATGGCGCTTTCAGTCATCTCGTATGGCATTGTCAATTCAATCATCAGCCGCTATGCGATCCGCACCGGGTTGTCGGTAGCGCTATTCTCGCGCGTGCTGTTTGGAGGTGCAGGAGCCGCGCTCGCTACGCTGATCTTCTTCGCCACGGCGATCTACTACGCTGTCTTCGAAGGCTCCGTGATCGCAGTCGCGGCGCACAACCTCTTCCCGGCGCTGGACTATAAGTGGGCGGCGCTGATCGTAGTCTGCTACAGCGTGCCGCTGGTGTTCGGCAGCGTCCAGCACTGGCTCGACAAGTTCAACGGTGTGCTGCTGCCCTTCTATCTGCTAGGCCTGCTGGCAGCAGTGCTTCTGACGACCCACGAGTATGGCTACAACGCAGCGTGGCTCGACTTCGGCCCCAAGGGCACGATACCCGCGAACGGCTGGTGGAATTGCTTCGTGTATTACATGGGCGTGTGGGTCCTGATGATGTTCACCTTCGACTATGCGCGCTTCGGCCGCCAGAAGGATGCACCCTATCACGGCCGCTTCAATTTCGGCATGCCGTTCTATCTCGTCACATTCCTGCTGAACGGCGCAGTCGGTATTTATCTGGTCAGCACGATTCCCGGATTGGGGCCGCTCTCGGAAGTATCGGTGGTGCTCGCGCTGCTGAAGCTGATGGGGATATGGGGCCTTCTGTTCGTGTGGGTTACGCAGTCGCGCATCAACACGGCGAACTACTATCTTGCCGCGATCAACATGCAAGCGTTCTTTCGAAAGGTCGCAGGTCTGCACGCGCCGAAGTTCGTCTGGGCACTCGTGGTCGGCGTAGTGGTGTATGCGCTGATGATGGCCGACGTGTTTTCAAAGATCCTGCAAGCACTCGCCTATCAGGGAATCTTTGTGGTAGCGTGGGTTGGCGTTGCGCTTGCCCATATTCTGTCGACCAAGGTCGACACCTTGCTCGGTGCAGAGATCGAGTGTCGCGACTCACACGTACCCGCGTTCAATCCGGGCGGCCTGACTGCATGGTTCGCCGGCGCGTTCGCGGGGTTGCTGCTGATGAACCTTCCGGGTGTGTTGCAATCGTTCTCCGCACCGGCCACGTTCGTCGTATCGTGGGTGACTTACCGGGCAATGCTTGTTGCCGCTAAACGAACGTGGTTCGTACGCGGCTAAGCCATTTCCACCTACGACGTCTACCAAAGCAACGGCCTCGTCATGGCGGTCGACAAGGTTCTGTTGCGGGTCAACGTACGGTCCGCGCAGGAACGACGTCGTGGGGTTGGCCGACCATTTGCGTCGAAACCTCATCGAGCCGTTGCGCTCAGCGCGGTATGCGTGTGTTCGCGCAATTCATCTGGCATAAAAGCCCGCTCAAGACCGCCCTCGCTCAGCCATGCGCGTGTCTTCCCGGCTGCCCGCTCGATCAGGCGGTCGCATTGCGTGTAGTCGTAAGGCGATACATCGAGGGGACACAATGGCGGCACGACAAAGATCTCGGCACGGGACGAGTAAAATTCCAGATCGCGCACAAGTTGCCGTGCGATGACAAGCGTTAGCGCATGCATGGCCTGCGCAATCGGGTTGCCAGGCGGCTTGCGCAGCGCACAAGCAAAACCGGCTGGTAGCACAATGACGCGCGTTGCACCGAGCGCGATGGCCACGGAGATCGGCGTATTGTTGGCCACACCGCCATCGACCAGATCCCGGTCGCCAATGCGCACCGGCGGGAACACGCCGGGAATCGCAGCGCTCGCGAGGACGGCATCCACCACCGGACCGGATGAGAGGATGACTTCGTTGCCCCTCAACATGTCAGTGGCGACTATGTGGAGCGGAATGACCGATTGCTCCACCTGTGCATACGACAAATTATTCTCCAGCAGCATGCGCAGGGCCGTTGCCTCGACGAGATGGGAACGGCCACGCAACATCATCTGGAACAGCCCAAGCATGGTGAGCGGCATGATGTCCCGCCGCCTGATGCGACACCACAGCAATTCGAGCATGGCGACGCCGTCGCTATCAGGCCGGCCAGCAAAATACGCCGCATTGATGGCTCCGGCGGATGCGCCGATCACGCAACCTGGGCGAACGCCTTGATCGAGCAACTCCCGCAGCATGCCCACCTCGATCGCGCCGAGGCTGCCGCCGCCCGCGAATACGAATGCGGTTAATCCTGGGGGAACGGATAGAGTGGGATGATGAAAGGACATGTCTGCCTCCTCTCGTGCGGGGCAATACCGGATGCAGTTTCCGCGGTTCACCGGGCAAATTCACGCGAAATGACGAGCGGCTCTATCAGGACTACGCCGCCCGGGGCTCGCCTTGGTTATCTGGAATCCGGTTACCGAAGCTGCCGCTTGCCGGAACGTCGACATCACGCCCAAGGCAGCCTCGGTAAGTCATTGCCGGACAGGACTTAGTGGCCCTTGAACAGATCCAGCAGTTGATTCTGCATTTGCATCATTTCGTGCTCGTGCTTCATCTCCATCTGAGATATCGCCTCCTGGTGTTCCATCTCCATCTGCATCATTTTCTGCTGGATGGTGATGGCCTGGGTACGTTGTTCGGGCGTCAGCTTGTCCATCATCATTTGGTAGTTCGGCGGCATAAGATACGTGCCGTTGTGCCCGATGCCCTGTGCCTGCGCGAGGCCCGCGACCAAAGAAAGCGGAAGCATTGCGCAGAGGATGACTTTTCGAATCGATTTCATTGGATCTCCAGTTTCAGGTTTGTTTATAAAATATAAGGATTACTATATAATTGGCCTATCTGCTTCCGGTTAGAGTCGACTTCATTCACATTGCAGGCCGTTCCTCACGCCGGGATTCTCCGCTCCCGCCCTACCGTGACGGACTGGTTGAAGCTTGACGCTCGGCTCGTCTTTCTATTTCCTACCCGTCGTTCAATGCCTCGTGAAATTCGGTGTACCGCCGGGTCCGTACGGATCGGGATTTCCGAAACGCGGAATAGTGCCGTCCATGCGAGCGCGGGCCAGTTCCGCGCGCACCTGCTCGCGTGTTTTTGGTCCTTGATTCGCGGCGGCCTGCATTGAGTTTGCGTCCATCCCCTGCACAGGCTGCACAGTTTGCGCGCTAGCCAGCGTCGATACGCTGAGGGCCGCCGCGGCCATGATCATTGTCAACTTGTTCATTTTCATCGTTACTCTCCGAAAGGGTCATTTAGAGACCTGCCGACGCGCCTGCCAATCAGGCATTCCTAAAATTCCACGTCTCCTGGCGCCGGACACTTGAGCGCAAGCTATTGGCCGCGCTTCATAAAGTATTTCGCCCGTTGATCGGCATTGGTTACACGACATCGAAAAGATGGTCTGTGATCAATTAGGTGGCTTCGTGTTCTCGCTCGTGTTATGCGCGCTTGCGCTAGTTCGCGTAAGCACAGCAATGGGCACAGAGTTGGCGGATGTCAGGCGCTGCTCAATCCGGCGCGGTGCCATGACCTTTGAAGGAACGGTCAGCAGGCTGTAAGCAGACGGTCAGGAATTGCTCGTTCGCTAACGCTAGCGGATGCTTTGGTCTGGTCGGGGGTGAGGAAATACGCGTGTTGGCGGGCGGCCAGACAACGAACGCGGAGGCACATAACAAGAATTTACAGTGTCGCGGTTTTCGCAGTGATATTGTCACTGATGATGACGAGTAGAGTCTCGTCATCGGCGCAAGTCATACACCTCGTTGCTAGGGGAAATAGTGTCGCCGGCGGAAGATGCTTCTGAAGATTCCAACCGCGACGTCCTTTGATATTCGTGAA
This sequence comes from Caballeronia sp. SEWSISQ10-4 2, assembly GCF_030464885.1. Classification (GTDB taxonomy): domain Bacteria; phylum Pseudomonadota; class Gammaproteobacteria; order Burkholderiales; family Burkholderiaceae; genus Caballeronia. The sequence goes on from NZ_JALPRJ010000012.1 coordinate 108,976, forward strand.
ACAGTAAGCGTTCACGTTCAATATATACGGTGATTACCATGGGAATTTTGGATACGGTAGGTGAGATCGTGGGCGCAGTCGCCGCAGTCGAGGCAACCGACAAGGTCGATCCGGATGCGTCACTTCTGACGAAAGGGATTGCTGCAGTCGCCGGTTTTAAAGGCGCCGGCGCTTTGGAATCGCTAGTAGAAAAGAAAGAGGACGAAGGCGGTACGGAAGCGGCTGATAACGCAGCGCCGCAAGCCTGAATCCGGTCGCTCAGGCCAGCCGCTGCGCAAAGGGCTGGCTTGAGCGCAATCGCTAAAGCCGAAACACCTCGACAGCGTCGCTGAGCGTTCTCGCCTGGCTTCTCAGGGACTGCGCCGCAGCAGCGGCTTCTTCAACAAGTGCCGCATTTTGCTGCGTGCTCTGGTCCATGGCCGCAACAGCCAGATTGACCTGCTCTATCCCCTTGCTTTGTTCCCCCGCTGCAGCCGAAATCTCCGTCACGATCTGGCAAACGCGTTCGACCGCGCTCACCACGCCGCCGATGGTCATCCCCGCGCTTTCCACCAGCGTCGAGCCCGCATCGATGTTCGCGCTCGAGTCTTGAATCAGCACCTTGATTTCATGAGCCGCCGATGCACTGCGCTGCGCCAGGCTGCGCACCTCACCTGCCACGACTGCAAAACCCCGGCCCTGTTCGCCAGCACGCGCCGCTTCGACTGCAGCGTTGAGCGCGAGGATGTTCGTCTGGAACGCAATACCGTCGATCACGCTCGTGATCTCCGAAATCTTCTTCGAATGCGCGGCGATGCCTTGCATCGTGGTCACCACGTTGCTGACGACTACGCCTCCCTTCGCGGCCATTTCCGATGCTTGCGTTGCCATCTCGCTCGCTTGCCGGGCGCTCTCGAAGCTGGCTTTTGCCGTCGCTGTGATTTGCTCCATGCTGCTCGCCGTGGTTTCCAGCGACGCCGCCTGTTGCTCCGTTCGAACGGAGAGGTCGTTATTGCCGCTGGCGATTTCCGTCGCGCCGACGTTGATCGATTCGGTACTGGCGCGCACGATCGTCACCGTCTCGACCAGCGATTGCTGCATTTGCTCGAGCGCGCGCAATAACGCGCCCATTTCGTTGTCACGGCCGGTATCGATGGGATTCGTCAGGTCGCCCGCAGCGATCCGCTGAAACTGGTGAATGGCCTGCTTGACCGGCTTGACGATTGCGTTAAGCAGCGCATGACGCGCGAACGTACCGACTACCAACGACGCAACCACCGCCGCGGCCAGCAGCCCCAGCATCGTGTGGAAGCGGTCTTGAGCGCTTGTGTAACGCGCCTTCTGACGCTCGGTCAGGACGCCTTCCAGCGCAGCTACCTGGGCACCGAAATTGTTTGCCAGTGCTTCTGTTTCAGCGCCCTGGAGTGACTTGTAGGCCGAGAAATCGCTTTTACCAAGCGCTTCGAACGATGCCTCCAGTCCGTCGTGCAGATACTTTTGACGCGCGGCGACCAAGCGCGTGCGAAGCGCAGTTTCGGCATCGTCCGCCGACGCAGTCGCCAGGTATGCCCGCACTTCCTCGTCCGAATCGCGATGGTCGCGATGTGCGCCTTCAAGCAACGCCGGCTGAACATCGCCTAATCCGTACAGCGCCGCAAAGCTGCCAAGCGCGAGGCGTGCGTGCATCACATGCTCATAGCTGCTTTTGATTTGAAGAAGCGAATGCGTGTCTTCCGTATACATCTTTTCGATCGCGGAATTGCTGGCCTGGAGCGCAATGGCTGCCAATGCGCTGACCGCAATCAGAAGTGCCGCGAAAACCGTCAGCACTAGCGTAATGCTGGCGCGCAAGCTGACTTTCCTGAAGCGGTCGAGATATCCCGCAGAATGGGATTCGGCTGGCATTTTTAGTATTTTCATCGGGTCGTCTCCTATGGATCGCATACCTTGTATCGAAGGTATATCGGCGGGTGGGAGACGACACTGGAGGGCTCTGCGATGAATAAATCGAACCTGCCCAATTAGCGGGATTTTAGCGTCGTTATAAGCCTTTTATTAGGTTAACGAATCGACGGACCTCGGCCTTCCCCACGCTGCCACCTTGCACTTCCGTTTGCCGGGATGTGCAAGGTGTTCGCTTATGCGCCAGTTAGCGAGACGCCGCGGATCAGCTCCGACGCTCCTTGGAGAGCGTGATTGTCTCGAACAGCTCGTAGTTCGCAGTCGGCGTCTGGTCGGCGCCAGGGGCGTGGTAGTAGTTCATCCTAATCGTGGTCTTGCCGCCCCGCTTGCCCGGATCGAAATCGAACACGGCGATGCCGTAGCCAGTGCCGGTATCGCGCTGGGCCGACCAGATGGCGTCTTCCAGGGCATCGGCAGGCTGACGCACGAACGTGTTCGCCGTGGTCCCGGCCATCGGACGATTGGGCTTGGTGAACACCTTTGCCTGCGGATTGCCGGTCCCGACGTCCAGTCCATAGACATCCAGGGGCGCACTGGTGCCGCCACCGCCCAGGATCAGGTGGATCGTGCCGTGGCTCGTGTCGAAGGCGCCATCGGCAGGATGCGACGTGATGACCGGACGCGGTTGCAAGGTATCCACGGGTTGGCCCGTCGCGGCATCCGTGCCCGCATGATGATTGCACCCACGCACGGGAAAGCTGCGTTCGTAGTCGTGGTCATGGCCGCAGAGCACGAGATCGACGCCGTAGCGGTCGAAAAGGGGCAGCCACGCCTCCCGGATGCCCTTGTCGGAACCGTTGCCGGTCTTCGAAGAAGTCAGCGCGTCCTGGTGCATCTGGACGACGATCCAGTCGATGTCATCGTCCTCCGCCGCCTTGCGCAATGTCTCGCTTAACCAACGGGTCTGCTCGCCGCCACTGTAGCCGCGAATGTAGAACGACGTCCCCGGGGCGATCGGTGGATTGCCGGTGCTCGCGGCCGGCACCAGCGGGCTCGGGCCGGCTACGAAAGCGGCCGCATCCTGATAGACGACGTCGTCGGCGTCGAGCGAAATGAACAGCACCGAACTCACACGAAAGCTGTACCAGCGACCGGGAAAGCGGGTGCCGTTCTCGGGCAACGTATAACGCGCGAGGTAGGAATCCAGGCCTTGCTCGCCGTTGTGAAATTCGACTTCGTGATTACCCGGACAAGGCATCCAGGGGCGATTGGCCGCCGAGGTCTGGGCATTGTTGCCGAAGTCGCGCCATACCTCGGGCTGATGCGTCGGGTTCAGGTTGGCGTAGCAGAGATCGCCGTTCAGCAAATGAAACAGCGGCTGGAAACGCTCCACTGCCTGCACGGCGAAGCGGCTCTGAGGCGACGAGAGCACCCAACCGGTATTGGGCGTGGCAAGGTCGCCGTAGCTGGTCCAGCGGAACGGGGCGTCACCCCGCGGGGCAGTCTGGAAAGTCGCGCTGAAGGGATGAGTTGTGTTGCTGTCGTTGTCGGCGGTGACTTCGTATTCGTAGTTAGTCCCGGGTTTCAGGCCTCGCAGACGCGCGTGATAGGTACAAACAATCTCACCGTTGAGTCCATCGGTATAGGTGCGCTGTATGCCATGCACTGTTGCCTTGGCCTCGCCGGCACGACCAAAGCGCACTCGCGGGTTGACCGCCGCCGCAAGCGACGCCCAGGAGATCACGATCTCGGTCGCCGGCTCGTTGCCCCAGGTCAGGTGGATCTGTTCGGGCGTACCGTCCGGGCTTGCCGCAGCGGCCCTGCTCGTCGAAGCCAGACTGCCTGCAGCCGTGGCCAGTCCGGAAGCTCCGGCCAGCTTAAGAAAACCACGCCGCGAAACGGTTGCAATCTGCTCGGCAAGCGGAATATCGTCAATGTTCTTGTTCGACATGTCTGGTGTTCTCGTCCTTGGGGGGAAAGGCCAGCGCAAGGCTCTCACGAAGACCGGGAGCGCAGACTGGCATGAAACCGGACCGCAGCGTACCGGCCCGAAGAACTCCATTATTGCCAGGCGTGTTACCGGGCGATGACATCGTGGCCGTGATCCACAACATGAAGCGCAGCAGAACCGGTCTGTCCTTAGCATAGGCCGTAGTGCTCAGCACGCAAACGAGGTTATTCTTCGATAAACCCGATCGATCCCCCTTTGGAGTCTCCAGTCATGCAAATAGTCAGTCGTTTCGCGTTCCTGGCTTTGACGTGTAGTGTTATCGGCTTGTCGCATGCATCGAATGCATCGGCGGACTCCGCAGATCAGCGACGCAGCTTCACCCAGGTCGTGTCGTTCGGAGACAGTCTTTCGGATGTAGGCACCTATGCGTATGCCCGGCAATTCGGCGGTGGCGCGTACACGACCAATCCCGGCGCTGTCTCTGTACAGGTTATCGCGGAACACTATGGATCGCGCCTTACGCCCGCGCTGACCGGCGGCTTCGGACAGGCTAGCGTCGTTCATCCGGAAGGATTCGGCTACGCCCAGGGAGGCGCCCGGGTGGCGGGCGCGCCGAACCCTGGCGACGCAACCGGCGATACCGGCGAGCTGCAGACCCCACTGACTTCGCAGGTGGCCGCCTATCTCAAGACGCACACACACTTCACCGCACAGCAGCTCGTGCTGATGCAAGGCGGGGCCAACGACGTTCAGGACGCCTATGGCGCGTGGGCGGGAATGATTGCGAACGGCGGCGATCCGGCCGCCTCTCTGCAGGCGGTGGAGCCGTCGCTGCGACAAGCGGCGCAACAACTCGCGGGACTGGTGCACAACGTGCAGCAACATGGCGCCACGCATATCGTCGTACAAAACGTACCCGACATCAGCAAGGCGCCAATCGCAAACATTGTCGAGCAGCAATTGCCGGGCTCCGCGAAAGTGCTTCGGCGTCTTGCGCAGGTATTCAACACCGCTCTGGATGAAGCGCTACCTTCCTCGCCATCCGTGCTGCGAGTCGATGCGTTCACGTTCATCGATGAAACATCGGAGAACTATCGCCAGCTTGGTTTTCGCTTCAACGGCAGCAGCGGCACCAACGTAGCGTGCAATCCGGCGAACCTTCCTTCGGAATTCCAGGCCGACGACACCAGCGCACTGTTCTGCTCGCGCTCGACCTACGTCTCCCCGGATGCCGACCGCATCTACATGTTCGCCGACGCTTATCATCCGACCACTCACCTGCAAAAACTCATAGCGGACTATGTCGTTGTCCGGATCGATAAATGGTTGCGCGATTAGGTCATCGCCTTAGCCCTTCGTTGCCCCGAACGTCAGCCCGGCAACGAAGTGCCGCTGCATCGCGAAGAACATCATCACCGAAGGCAATGCCGCGAGTATCGAACCTGCGGAGACGAGGTTCCATGCCGTCACCCACTGTCCCTTGAGCGCGGCGACACCCACGGTGATCGGCGCCGCCTCATCGCCTGTGGTGAGACATAACGCCCAAAAATAGTCGTTCCAGACGAACGTAAATACGAGAATCGCCAGCGCGGCCAACGCCGGACGGATCAACGGCAAGACGATTCGAAAGAACACCGTCCACTCATTCGCGCCTTCGATCCGCGCCGCCTCGACCAACTCGAACGGCAACTGCTTGATGAAATTGCGCAAGAACAGCGCGCAAAAACCGGTCTGAAACGAGACATGAAACAAGATGAGCGCGCCGACGGTGTTGAAGATGCCCATCTGCAAGGACAGGTCCCGCACCGGGATCATCAGGATCTGAATGGGCACGAAATTCCCCGCGACAAACGTCGCGAATAACGCCGAGTTGCCGCGGAACGAATAGATCGCCAAGGCGAAACCGGCCATCGAAGCCAGCACGATTGACCCGACTACAGCCGGCACAGTGATAAGCACGCTGTTCCACAAATAGTGGAGCATCGGCGAAGTCGTGAGCGCATCGCTGTAATTGGCAATCAGCGAGAAGTGCCTCGGCCAACCCCAGTAATTGCCTTCGACGAGTTCATCGGAGGAACGAATGGAGGTGACCATCACCGCGATCAACGGCAACAACCAGATCACCAGCGCGACCGGCAACGACAACTTGTAAAGCGCCCGGTTGACGGGCTTCCACTTGGCGACGGGCATTGGGAACATGGAGCGCTCCTGGCTATTGCTCGGTGCGCAACATTCTGCGCAAGTGATAAACGATGTACACCATCATGATCGCGAACAGCACCACGGCAATGGCGGCCGAATAACCGATGCGGTAATACTTGATCGCCTGGTCGTACATGTAGTAAGCCAGCACCGTCGAGCTTTCGAACGGACCGCCACCGCTCATCACGGCAATCAGATCGAAGCTTCGCAATGCACCGATGATTGTGACCACGATCGCCATGAAGGTGGTCGGCCGGAGCTGCGGCAAGACGACGTGCCACAACATGGTCCAGCCCTTCGCGCCTTCCATCCGGGCCGCTTCTATCTGCTCGGAATTAAGCGACGTCAATCCGGTCAGGTACAGGATCATGCAGTAGGCGGTCTGCGGCCAGAGCGCAGCGAAGATGATGCCGAAGGTCACGTAACGCGCGTCCCCCAGCACCGGCACCCCGTGTCCGAGAATCAGCTTCAGCAAACCGAAGGTCGGGTCGTAGAACCAGCTGAACATCAAACCGACTACCACGCCGGACAACACGAACGGCGCGAAGAACAGCGACTTCACCATGCGGATACCGCGCACCGCCTGGTTCAGGTACAACGCAACGGCGAGACCCATCGGCGGTGCGAGCAGGAACAGGATCAACCACAGCACGTTGTTCTTTAGCGCGGTGTAGAACGTGGGCGCATGGAACAGCTCTATGTAGTTATCGAAACCGGCGAAGGTTTTCTCCGTCATCCCGTCCCAGTTGTAAAAGCTGAGCCTGAGGCTGGAGACGATCGGCCAGATCACATAGATTGCCACCATGATGCAAGCGGGCGCAAGGAACAGGAACGCGGCCAGCCGCTGCTGCCGCGCAGTGGCCGACATTCTTCTGCGGCGCTTCGTTTTCATCGCCGGAACGCTGAGGGTTTCGGACATGCCGTGCTCTCCTGATCGCCAGGGCGGCTCGCGGTCGTCGCGAGCCGCCGTCCCGCGCTACTTCTTGTAGATACGCTTGCGCGTGGCTTCGAGCTGCGTCAGGATCGCGTCCAGCTGGCTCGGATCGGACACGAACTGCTGCATGCCCTTCATTCCTTCGTCAGCCATCTCCTTGGTCATGTCGCGGTCGTAGAACTGGGCAATGCCACCCTTCGTCTGCGAGAGGATCTGGAAGCCGATCTTCGAGACAGGATCGTCCGGTTCCGGCGACTTGCTATTGGCCGGCAGCGAGCCCAAGCCCTTCGCGAGTAGCGCGCTGATCTCAGGCGTTTCCACGAATGCCAGGAACGTGTGCGCGTCCGCCTTGTTCTTCGCCTTCGACGGAATATGCAGCGACTCCACCGGGCCGTCTTCGGCAGTCGGCACGTTGTTGTCGATGATCGGGAACTGGAAAAAGCCCATCTGCGGCTTGATGTTCTCCGGGAACCCGCCGGTAATGAACGTGCCCATCAGCATCATGGCGGCCTTACCCTGGAACAGGAACGGCTGCACGGCGTCGAGGTCGTAGGAAAGCGAGTTGTCGATGAACACCTTGTCGTCGATCAATCCCTTCCACGCGGTGTAGACCTTCTTCACGCGCGGATCGGTGTAGGCCACGTCCCCTGCCATCAGCTTCTGATGGAACGCGTTGCCGTTGATGCGCAGGTCGAGGTAGTCGAACCAGCCGGCAAGTGTCCACGCATCCCGGCCTGCTACCGCAACCGGCGCAATGCCGGCGGCTTTCAGCTTCTTGCAGGCATCGAGGAATTCTGTCCACGTCTTCGGCTCGGCCGTAATGCCGACCTTCTGGAACAAGTCCTTGCGGTAGAACATACCCCACGCGTAATACACGGTCGGCGCCGAATATTGCTTGCCGTTGTACGTGGACGATTCTTTCGTCGACGCGTACATCGCGTTCCAGCCATTCTTGTTCCAGTCGGGCGTCAGGTCTTCGAACAGGCCACGCTTTGCGTAGTACGCCATGCGCTCGCCGTTGTGCCAGTTGACAATATCGGGCGCGACGGTCGTGAGCCAACCCGGCAGTTGCACTTTGTAGGCCTCTTCATCGACGAAAGTCGCCTTCACGTCAATATCCGGATGCGCCTTCTTGAAGGCGTCGAAGGTCTGCTGCCAGACCGCGCGCTGGCTTGCACCCTTGAACGCGATGTTCGCGGTCAGGGTGCCCGCCTGCGCAATGCTGGCCGTAGCTAATGCGACCGCCAGTGCAGCGCCGGTCAGTCCGTGGCGAATCAAGGTTTTCATGCGTGTCTCCTCATCGATGGGTGTTGTGTGCTTCCCTATGCTTTATAAATCGCTACGCCCTGCGGTTCTACTTCCTCCTGCCCGACTACGAAATGGCCTGCTTTCGAAATCCTGTGCGGCGTCGCGTTGTAGTTGAAGACATAGGTCAACGCACCGCGCCGGCTGATCCGGATACCTTCTGGCAGCGGCCCCGCATCGAGACCGGCTGCCTTCGCCACGCTGAGAAAGATATCCTGCGTGAGGGTTTCGTCGAAGAGACTGGCGAGATAAAGCACCGACCCGCGACGCACGATAGCAGGATGACCATCGGCGAAAGCCGCTTCAATCTGCACGCCATCGCTCGTTTCGATAAGATCGCGCCAGTGACGCGCCTCACCGCGCTGATCCACCTTTTCGGTCACGTTCGGCCGCATCGATTCGACACGCCACACGCGGATGGGAATCAGTTTGGCGATGCCTTCGCCGGGCGGGAGCGCGGCGGGAATCGTCAGATTGATCGTCTTCGATCCGGTACGCGGCCCGAGGACCACTTGCGCGCCGCTCGCCGCGAGCCTGCCGGCGAACTCCGCCGAAACCACCGGCAGCGGCGGCACCACGATCATCTTGTAGCCATCCAGCGGCGCATCCACCGAAATCACATCGACATCCAGCCCGAGGCTACGCAACGCGCTGTAATACTCGAACGCAAAGCGTGGATAGTGGAAATCGGCGCCTTGCGGATGAATTTCGAACAACCATTTTGCTTCGTAATCCCAAACAAGTGCCACTTTGGTGGAGACCGGCGAATCACCGTCCGCTTTCAAGACCTGTTCAATCTCCTTCGCCACCGCCGACGCTTCCTCGCCGCCCATATCAAGCCGGTTGTCTGGCGTATTCAAACCCGCGTGCATCTGTTCCTGCGCGAACGGCGCTTGCCGCCAGCGAAAATACGATACACACCCTGCCCCATGCGCGAATGCTTCCCAGCTCCATAGGCGCACCATGCCCGGCAGCGGCGCGGGATTCCAGTGCGCCCAGTTCACCGGCCCCGGCTGCTGCTCCATCACCCAAAACGGCAGCTTCGACATTCCACGATATACATCGTGATTGAACGATGCGAAGTCGGGATGACCCGTGCGCAACCACTTCGCCTTGACCGAAGGATCGAACCATTGTTCTTCCAGCGCCCCGAGCGGATAGCTATCCCATGTCGCGATATCCAGATCCGCGGCCACCTTGTAGTGATCGAACTCGGTGAAGAGCTGCATGAAGTTGTGCGCAACCGGCCGCTGCGGCGAATGCGCGCGAATAATCTCGGCCTGCATGCGGTTGAAACGCACGACTTCGTCCGAGGCGAAACGCCGGTAGTCCAGCCGATGTGTCGGATGCGCTTCCGTCACGGTGCCGACGGGCAGATCGATTTCGTCGAAACTGCGGAATTCCATGCTCCAGAAGACCGTGCCCCATGCGGTGTTGAGCGCGTCAATCGTGCCGTAGCGATGCTTCAGCCATCGCCGAAAACGCTGCAACGCCGCAGGCGAATAACTCACCACGGTGTTGTGGCAGCCGAACTCGTTGTCTGTTTGCCAGAACGCCACGGCGGGATGCTTGCCATAACGCTCGGCTACCGCCGTGCAAATTTTCTGCGACGCTTCGAAGTACGAAGGCGACGAAAAATCGTAGTGCCGGCGCGATCCGAACGCGCGCGGACGACCATCGGCGCCAATGGGCAGGATGTCCGGATGACGATCGATCAACCACTTGGGCGGGGTCGCGGTCGGCGTACACATCACGACCTTGAGATCCGCATCGGCGAGCACATCGATAGCCCGGTCCAGCCAGTCCCACTGATAGTCACCCGGCGAGGGCTCGATCCGGCTCCATGCAAATTCCGCGATCCGGACGCGGTCGATGCCGAGCGTTTTCATGCGCGCCGCATCGTCTTTCCACATCGATTCGGGCCAGTGCTCCGGGTAATAACAGACGCCAAGACGCATACGGTGCGCTCCTACGCAAAATGGGGAATGGCAGCCGATGTGACGGCAAAGCCGTCCTCGGTGAAGAGATGACACGAAGCAGGCGGCACGTTGAACGCAACGTTCTCGCCTTGCCGGGGAGTCCGGTCACCGGGTGCCTTGGCGATCAGCACCGCGCCGCCGGGTTGATCGAGATGCAGATAGCTGTGCTCGCCGAGTTGTTCGACCAGTGACACGCTGCGAGTAATTTGCTGGATCGAACCGTTGCTCGCGGCCGGTTCAAGATGCTCGGGACGAATGCCAAGCGTGACGGCTTGATCGGGCCGCAATGCCTCACCGTTGGCGTGGATCTGAAGTCGCTCGTTCGTTCCATCGAGGACAATCGACACGCTTTCGGCGCTGCCCAATACCACTCGTGCAGGCAGAAAGTTCATCCGCGGCGAGCCGATAAACCCCGCGACAAAACGGCTTCGCGGCCGGTGATACAACTCGAGCGGCGCACCCACTTGCGCGATGCTGCCGTATTTCGCCGTGTCCGCACCCGCGTGCATCAGCACGATCTTGTCGGCGAGCGTCATTGCTTCTATCTGGTCGTGGGTCACGTAGACAACGCTGGCCGTATCGAACTGCTTGTGCAGGCGCGCGATCTCGACTCGCGTTTGTCCACGCAACGTAGCGTCAAGATTGGAGAGCGGTTCGTCGAAGAGAAACACGCTCGGACTGCGCACGATAGCCCTGCCGATCGCCACCCGTTGCCGCTGTCCGCCCGACAACTCCTTCGGCCTGCGTTCGAGCAGCGCTTCGAGTTGCAGCACGCGCGCGGCTTCCTTTACTTTCCGGTCGATCACGTCCTTCGGTGTCTTCGCGAGCGTCAGGCCGAACGCCATGTTCTGATACACGGTCATGTGGGGAAACAACGCGTAACTCTGGAACACCATCGCGACGCCGCGTTGCGCAGCCGGTACCTCATTGACGAGTTTTCCGTCGATGTAAAGATCGCCGTCCGTGATGTCTTCGAGGCCCGCGATCATGCGCAGCAAGGTGGATTTGCCGCATCCAGAAGGGCCAAGGAACACGCAGAACTCGTGCTCGCCGATCTCGAGATCGACATCGCGAATCACGGGCGCGTGGTCGCCGTAGGCTTTCTGAACCGATCTTAAAGAGATGCTCGCCATGCCGACGTCTCCGTGTTTAACCGGGGAGACAACGGAAGGTTAAGCGCTTAACCTTCTGCCTGCGAAAAGACGATCCGCGTTCGGGATCGCTTCGACTGGCTGTCTCCGTCCTGTGTTTTTTTAACTGCCTTGAGTCGCAAATTTAGCGATGTCGGCTGATTTATACAAATGCCGGGAAGCCATCCCAAAATATGGACACAAACGCGGATATTTGCACGAAGCCGCCAAGCTAGCCACAGTTAGCCGATGTTGTACCCGCGTTAACCCTGCTTCGAGATTCGATGACTACTTTGGCCGAAGTCGCTTTGCGCGCCGGCGTCACGCCGGCAACCGTTTCCAATGTGCTGCGCAAGCGCGGCAAGGTCGGCGCTGCGACACGTCAGCGTGTGCTCGATGCAGTGGAGTTTTTGGGCTACCGGCCGCACCTGACGGCCCGGGCGCTGGCCGAAGGGAGCGCACCGACCCTGGCGTTGATGGTGACGAGTATTGCGAACCCGTTTTACCCGGAATTTGCGTTGGCGGCAGAACGCGCGGCGCGGAAAAATGGGCGTTTCCTGATCGTATGTAATACGAACGAAGATCCGGTTATCAGCCGCGCTTACCTGGACCAGATTGCGGGGACTTTGTCGGAAGGCGTGCTTGTCATGAACTCCCGGATCGGTTTCGACGATCTTCACACCACGCGGGCACGCGGCACGCCCGTCGTGCTGTGCATGTGGGAACGGCCGGATGTATCGCCGGGATTGCCGTGCGTGGCCGTGGATTTTTTCGCAGCCGGCGCGCTGGCCGCGCAACATCTGCTAGACCTTGGGCATACGCGGATTGGCGCGATCATCGGGAGTCAGCCGGAGGGAGTGCAGGCAGCGCGATATGCCGGGTTTTGTCACACGCTGAACGCTGCCGGCGTGGCGCATCCGGCACAGGAAGCGCGTTTTACCCGCGACGCCGTGCAGGGCGGCTACGAGGCCGCGTGCGAGTTGCTGACGGAGCACGCGGACCTGACCGCGATCTTCGCCACCAACGACTTGCCTGCGTTGGGCGCGATGCATGCCGCAGCAGATCGGGGCATGCGCATTCCCGACGATCTGTCAGTAATTGGGATTACTGACATTCAGCTGGCGCGGGAGTCGCGGCCGGGGTTATCGACGGTTGCGGTTCCTACCGAAGCCGCCGCTACCATGGCCGTCGAGTTGCTGGAGGCATTGATCGAAAGCGGCGGCCACTGCGAAACGCCGATGCGCGTTGCACCCGCGCCCGTGCTGGTGCAAAGGGCATCGACGGGACGGGTGCGTAGCTGAACCTCCATCACGCTCTTTCAGGAATCTTCGCGAACAACATGTTCAGCCCTTCCGCGATGGTCGGATGCGAAACGATCGCGTCCCGGATCGCGGTGTAGGGAAGATTGCCCAGCATGGCCATCTGCACTGACGCAACCACTTCGCCCGCGTTCGAGCCGAGCATTGTGAAGCCGAGAATGCGATCCGATTCCGCGTCCACTATTGCCTTCATGAAACCTTGCATCTCGCCGGTTGTGCGGGCGCGGGGAATAGATGCCATCGGCAACTTGGCAACGCGCACTGCAATGCCTTGACGTTGTGCATCGCTTTCGTTGATGCCAATGCGCGCAAGCTCCGGTTCGATGAACATTGCATACGGAATAACGCGATCCCGCGTGGTCAGATTGCCGCCGGCGAGTTGCGACTTGAGCACGCGATAGTCATCGAACGATGCATGCGTGAACATCGGCGTCCCCGCGACTTCACCGATCGCCCATGTGTTCAGCGCGGTCGTCGCGAGACGCTCGTCCACCCTGATAAACCCGCGTTCATTGAGCGCAACGCCTGCTGCATCGAGTCCGATGCCTGCTGTACGCGGCACCCTGCCCGTTGCCACCAGCAGATGCGAGCCCGTTAGGCGCGTACCATCGCTCAGTTCGACAGTGACGGATTGCCCTGACCGGCCGCTGACTTTCAATGGCTTGACCGACACCTTCACGTCGATGCCTTCGTTCGCGAAGATCGATTCGATTGCGTCCGTGACGTCAGCGTCCTCGCGCATGGCAATACGCGGCGCCTCTTGCACGACGGTTACGTTGCTACCAAGACGCCGGAACGCCTGCGCCATTTCCAGGCCGATATAACCGCCGCCGATCACAATCAGATGCTCCGGCAGCGAGTCGAGTTCGAGTGCTTCAACGTGCGTCATGGGTTCAGCTTCGCGCAGGCCGGGAATATCCGGAATGGCCGCGAAGGTCCCCGTGTTGATGAACACATAATCGCCCTCGACCGTGCGTTCCCGGCCGTCGTTCATCGCGACATGAATTCGGCGCGGCCCGACAAAACGTCCGGTGCCGAGGATCAGATCGAAGCCCGATGCTTCGAACGCTTTGGCGTTGATATCGACCATGCCATACACGACCGCGCGCACGCGGCGATGCACCTGCGTCATATCGACTTTGGCCTCAGGAGCGGCGCCCTTCAATATGTCAGCGGATTGCACGGCGTGCATGATGCGCGCGGTTTGAATCAGCGCCTTGCTCGGAATACATGCCACATTGATACACGAGCCGCCGATCATTCCCTCTTCGACTACTGCCACGCGCTTGCCTGATTTGGCGAGTTCCATCGCCAGCGTCTTGCCGCCTTTTCCGCCGCCCAGAAACACATATTCGAACTGCTCGACCGTCGACATTTTCAGCTCCCTTTGAGGTGTTTGCGCAAGGCGAAACCGTGTTGGTATTGGACGTTTCGCTCCGTGCCGCGAGAGCAGGTTCCCTTCGATGCAACGCCGCCGCGCGATGACCTAAATTTAGGCTGGCGCGCGTCGAATCTCCATGCCGGAGCGGCTCGAATCGATGCTTGTTCGTCTCATTGCCCGGGTTTTATTGCACGCGAACCGTGGCAGGATGACCGTGTTCGAGCGAGTTCAAGCCAGGAATCTATCGCTGCGATCTCCGGTAAGATCGCTACGCCGCCGCTAATCGCGAGCCTCTCGCGTCTCTCAGCTCAACCATGGATACACTCGACCGACTGATCCAGTTATCTCGCCTGCAAGGCGCGCTCGACCTGCGCTGCCTTCTCAGCGGTCAGTGGGAACTGGACCATCCGCCGGCTCCGCCGAGCGAAGCGGTATACCACGTGGTGCTCGCCGGAAGCTGTCTTCTCAAGTTCCGCGGGCAGGAGGACGTGCTTCTGGAAACTGGCGATATCGTCATGTTGCCGCGCGGCGACGCCCATGTGCTACGGGGTCTTGAACCGGCTGACGGAAGCGAACAGGCCGAGATGGAGAGCCGCCATAACGGTGTGGTGACAGTCCGCACGAATTGTGGGCCGAACGCTGCGAGTCTCGATCTGCTATGCGGTCGCTTTAATTATGCGGCTAACGCATTGCTCATCGACGTGCTGCCGGATCTCGTGAAAATGACCTTTGCTCGCGGCGATGTGCCCGACCTCACGAGCATGGTCGGCATGATGCGCAAAGAGGCGAGTCAGGCAGCGCCGGGCGCGTTTTCGATCGTGTCGGCGCTCTCTACCGCGCTGTTTACCCTGTTGCTAAGGGCGCATCTTGAACAGCAACCATCCACGACCGATGTGCTCGCGCTGCTCGCGCATCCGCGGCTTGGGGCATCGGTGATCGCCATGCTTGAACGGCCGGCTGAGCGATGGACCATCGAGATGCTGGCACAACAATCGGCAATGTCACGCGCGACCTACATGCGGACGTTCAGCGCGCTGACGGAAGACTCGCCGATGACCCTGCTCACCCGCATTCGCATGCAGCTTGCAGGAACCTTGCTGACGCGCACATCGAAGAGCATTGCCGAGATTGCCGACGATGTCGGATATCAGTCGGAATCGGCGTTCAGCAAGAAGTTTAAAGACACGTATGGTGTTGGACCGGGCGGGTTCAGGCAGGCCCGGGATTCGTGATTGGGGCGGACTGCTTTAATCAGGCCGTGAAGTTGTCGAGCACCAGATTGTGCGAGTGGCCGATCCACACTGCCGCGTCGCGATGGTCTCGTAATGGATCGCCCGTATTCGGGTGGAGGAAAATATCAAGCGCACCGTGGTTCAGCGTCAGCCATTCGACGATATCGGCAAATTGCGTACGCTCGAAAGCGAGTTGGTAAGACCATTGAGGGTGTGGGCCGACGGGTTTTTCGTGGAACCGGCCTAGTTGCAGGGCATCGCCGAAATAAGCGGCGATTTCCTCGCGGAATTTCCAGGCGGCGTCGCGGGTGGAGGCGTCGAAGTAGACGTGGGCATGCCAGGTTTGTATGGGCGAGGTGGTGGGGAGGGTCATGGAGGTTTCGCTTGTGCTGATGAACAGTTTTGAGGTTCTGCTGGCGGGACAGATGGACCACCTCGGTTAGATATTCTATTTAGTTTTATCGGTCTCTGTTCGGGTGATTGTCGCTGTTCGGGTCGTCCGTATCCACAAACCCTGATATCAGTCGATGTCTCCGTGGGTTGTAAGCCGTGCTTGTCCGTCAGCCGTGAAATACGTGCCATAACGCACGAGTCCTACTTGGTGCAACTCACAGGACATCGTAAAATTCAGCAGCAGGCTTTCCTCAGGATCGGTGCTGGCAATATCGATCGACTTCAGGCGCGGCTCGTACTTAAGCAACGTGTCTTCAATCTCGCGCCTCGGCGTATGTGCCGAGGCCGGCATGTGCCGATAAATCTTCGACAGATCGCCAAGACCATAATCAGGCAAATGCGCGAGGCTTTCGCGACGGCTATTCA
This sequence comes from Caballeronia sp. SEWSISQ10-4 2, assembly GCF_030464885.1. Classification (GTDB taxonomy): domain Bacteria; phylum Pseudomonadota; class Gammaproteobacteria; order Burkholderiales; family Burkholderiaceae; genus Caballeronia. Next base: position 125,109 of record NZ_JALPRJ010000012.1, read on the forward strand.
AAATACGCTGGATATTGTCGCGCACAGAAAGGAACGTTTGCTGGTTCCGATCGTGCAAGCCGATAGGATCGCCATTCGCAAAATGGCCTGTCAGCGCTTCGAAAAGCCCAGGACCGCCGCGCGTCATACGCTGGCCCCGCTCGTGCTCGATGCAGTCTCATCGAAATCAACTCCTATTCCGCGCTCATCGGAATAGGAAAGCCTGATCGCTTCAATCGCGGTTGATTGCGACACACGTATCAGCAATTCACGCGAGAGCACCGGCAGGATCTGCTGGTCAAGCAGGCCATCGATATTGCGCGCCCCCGAGTCGGGCAACTGACAGGCACGCACCAGTTCACCGATCAGCGCGTCGTCGCAGATACACACAGCTGCAGACAAACGATATGGATGCACTGAAGGCTGACCTGCTTGGTTCGACGGAACTTGTACTCCGACCCAATGCGAACGCCAGCATAGGTGAGCCGATGAGCGACGACGCGGAGTACGTCGGCATCGTTGCATTCTTCCGCGACGATGGAAAGAATGCGAAGTGGAAGCTGGTGCTGCCGAAGAAGCAGTGGAAGAAGACCGATCCGCTGAAAATCGAGGTGCGGGACAGCTCGTTAAGTGTGGCTGGTATTGGCACCGAGGTCGTCAAGCGGCATAGCGCACCGCAGGCGGCTAACACCCCGCAACCCACGAATCCCGGTGCGGCGCAGCCTGTCAAACCGAATGCAACATCGTCGATAAAACCGGTAAGCAACGCTGCGCCCATAAAAGATGATTGGGCGCGGCCAGCCTGATTTACGCGTCGGTTAGATGAATGACCGCCCGTCTAACCGACTGATGCGAAACTGAAAAATACATTGGACCTAAGCCGACCGCTGCGGCCAGCAGCGGCGACCCAAAATCACCTCTCTTACTTCGCCGTTGGCATCGCAAACTCAGCACCCTTCTCCGTGCTCTCCGGCCACCGCTGCATGATCGATTTCTGGCGCGTATAAAACCGCACGCCTTCCTCGCCATACGCGTGCATATCGCCGAACAGGCTGCGTTTCCAGCCGCCGAACCCGTGCCATGCCATCGGCACGGGAATGGGCACATTGATCCCGACCATGCCCACTTCAATCCGCCGTCCAAACTCGCGCGCCACATGCCCGTCGCGCGTGTAGCAAGCGACCCCATTGCCAAACTCATGCGCATTGATCAGATCTACCGCTTCGGTAAAGTCCTTGACCCGCACACAAGCCAGCACCGGCCCGAAAATCTCTTCCTTATAAATCCGCATCTCAGGCGTCACGTGATCGAACAACGTACCGCCCGTGAAGAAGCCCGCTTCATGTCCCGGCACCTTCAACCCACGCCCATCCACCACCAGCGAAGCACCCTCTTCCACACCCAGCGCGATGTAACCTTCAATGCGTTCCAGCGCCTGGCGGGTAACGATCGGACCCATTTCCGCATCGGCTTCCATACCGTTCTTCACGATCAGCGTGCGTGCCCGCTCGGCAAGCCGCGGAATCAGCTTGTCGGCGACATCGCCAACCAGCACCGCCACCGAAATCGCCATGCAGCGCTCTCCCGCGGATCCATAACCCGCGCCAACCAGCGCATCGATAGCCTGATCGAGATCCGCATCCGGCATCACGACCATATGATTCTTCGCGCCGCCAAGCGCCTGCACGCGCTTACCGTGCTGCGCGCCGGTCTGATAGATGTAATTCGCGATCGGCGTCGATCCGACAAAGCTGATGGCCTTCACATCGGGATGCACGAGCAGCGCATCGACCACAACCTTGTCACCTTGCACCACGCTGAACACGCCATCGGGCAGCCCAGCTTCCTGCAACAACCCTGCCATGAACAGCGCCGCCGACGGATCGCGCTCGCTCGGCTTCAGCACGAACGCATTACCCGCCGCGATAGCGACCGGGAACATCCAGCACGGCACCATGCACGGGAAGTTGAACGGCGTAATGCCGGCCACCACGCCAAGCGCCTGACGCGTCGTCCAGTTATCGATACCCGTCGATACCTGCTCCGTATAGTCGCCCTTCAAAAGCTGCGGAATGCCGCACGCGAATTCGATCACGTCGATACCCCGCGACACTTCGCCCTGCGCATCGCTGAACACCTTGCCGTGCTCGGCGGTGATGATCGCGGCGAGTTCGTCGCGGTGTTTATTCATCAACTCCAGAAAACGCAGCATGACCCGCGCGCGGCGGATAGGCGGCGTCTCGCTCCAGGCCACGAACGCCTTCTTTGCGCTGGCGACGGCGGCGTCGACATCGGCGACATCGCCCAGACGCAGCGTGCGTGCTTGCTCGCCGGTCGCGGGATTGAAGATCGGCTGGGTGCGGCTGCCCGTGCCGGGAACACGGCGACCCTGAATAAAGTGGCCGACGTCCGCGCGATCGCTGAACCTTTGCATGATGAGGCACCTGAATGAGTTGGGAATGTCCAGAGTGTAAGAACGCCGGGCGCGTCTGCAAAGACGTTATGATTGAAATGATTGTTTTCTATGGTGAACAATGAAGATATGGAAACGCAACGCGTCGAGTCGCTCTGGACCCATCTCTACTGGCTGACCATTCTCGCGCAGCAAGGCAGCTATACCCGCGCCGCCACGCGGCTGGGCGTGAGCAAGGCCGCCATGAGCCAGCGGATCGCCGAACTCGAGCGCGCGGCAGGCGTGTCGCTGGTGCAGCGCACAACGCGCAGCGTCCGGCTGACCGAGGCGGGGCAACGTCTGGTCGATCAAACCCGCGGTCAATATGCGGATATTGCGCAAAGTTTCGCGGGCGTACGCGATTCGGCCGGTATCGCGCGCGGCGTGCTGCGCGTCACCGCCCCGGTGGCGTTCGCGCGGCAGCAGCTCGTGCCGCATCTGTCGGCCTTTCTTCGGGCGAATCCGGAAGTGCGCGTGCAGCTCGAAGTGTCGGACCGGATCAGTTCGCTCGCCAGCGAGGGTTTCGATCTCGCAATCCGCCATAGCGCAGCCGCGCCTGAGACGCACGTGGCCTGGACCCTGTGCGCCACCCGCTCGGTAATCGTGGCGACGCGAGCCTATTTGCGGCGGCGCGGCACGCCCGCCGCCCCACAAGAGCTAGCTGCACATGACTGCCTGTTCTATCCGCGTGCGCAAGAGGCTCCCGCCTGGACGTTCGAGCGCACGACGGGACGCAAGACAGCGGCCAGCCGCGTAACCGTGCCGATCACCGGCCCGTTTTCTGCGAACAATAGCGAGACCTTACGCGACGCTGCACTCGATGATCTCGGCATTGCGCTGCTGCCCGATTTCAGCGCGCAGGCCGCGCTGCGCGCCGGGCAGTTGATCAGGTTGTTGCCGGAGTGGCAACCCAGGGGCGTGTTCGCGGAACAGCTATACGTCGTCCGGCCTTATGCGTCGCATGTACCGCGTGCAGTGACGGCGTTTGTGTCCTATCTGCGCAAGACCTTTGAGAACGGTTTCTCCGATTAGAGCCCTTTTCGCTGCCCGAGCCAGCGTCGCTGTGCCTCCAGCACGTCATCGGCGCGCAACCCCGTCAGTTGCCGATACAACTCCGGCGCAGTGGCGCCCTCGGTGTTCAACAGCAGCACGTTGGATTCCATCCCAAGCCCGAGCGCGGCTCGGTCTTGCGCGCTGCCGGCAACCTGAATAAGTCCGGCCAAACCCGCCGCACCCGATTCCCCCGCCACAACAGGAACATCGCGCGCTGAACCTGCCGCGAAAATCCGCATGGCTTCGATGGCGGCATCGTCGGGAATGGTCATGAAGACATCGGCGAGAACGTGCAGGAAACGCCATGCCAGCGGCGACGCTTCTCCGCAAGCAAGGCCGGCCATGATCGAATCAACGGAGCCGGTTGCGTGCGCCGCCTGTCCTTGTACCGCGCTCTGAAACAGACAATCCGCCAGTCCCGGCTCGACGATCACGAATTGCGGCCGTCGCTCGCCGAAGCGCTCGGCGAAATAACTGACAACGCCGGCCGCCAGTCCGCCAACACCGCCCTGAATAAAGACGTGCGTGTAAGAACCCCCATCGCGTTGCTCGATTGCCTCGGCTGCGATCGTCCCGTATCCCTGCATCACATCACGCGGGATGGTTTCGTAACCATCGTACGAGGTATCAGAGACAACGTGCCAGCCGTGCTCGCCGGCGAGGCGCGCGGCCTCTTTCACCGACTCGTCGTAGTTGCCGTCGATCTGCACGATCTGCGCGCCCAACTGTTCAATGGCGACGCGCCGCTCGTCGTTCACATAGCGATGCAGCACGATCACACACCTGCAACCGATGCTACGCGCAGCCGCGGCCAATGCCCGGCCGTGGTTGCCATCGGTCGCGCTGATGACGGTGAAATTCTGCAGCGGGTCCTTGTAATGCCCGGCGGTCAACTTCGCCGCAACCAAGTCGTGCTCCGGCCAAAGGCGTCGGATCAGGCGGATCAGCGCAATCGGTGCACCCAGCGCCTTGAAGCTGCCAAGCGCAGAACGATGACCTTCATCCTTGACACTGATCGAGCCAACACGCAGCCGTGCAGCAAGCTCGGGCAAGTCCCACAGCGGTGTCGGACCGGCGTTCAGCCCCTCCCACGTCGATAACCACGCGCGGCTTTCATCGGCGGCTTGAATGTTCAGGATCTCGCGAAGCGAATCGTCGTAACAACCCCGGCGTGCGTTGACGTTATCGTGCAGCATTAAACCTTCCTCTGGTGATGGATGATCGGCAGTTTCGTACGCACGATCTCCGCTAGAAAACGTGCTCCGATGGGCAAGACCGCGTCGTTGAAATCGTATCGGGCGTTGTGGAGGGGCGTTGCACCCGGTTCGCCTTCAGCACCGTTGCCAATGAACGCAAAGTTGCCAGGTACGACCTGAAGGAATGCGCCGAAGTCTTCCGAAATCATCATGGGAGCCACGTTGCCGTCCACGTTCGCTGCGCCAACTACTGCCGTCGCTGCAGCGATCGCCGTCGGAACGCATTCCGGCGTATTCACCGTGGGAACGAACTCATGCGTGTATTCGAACGTGCATTCGGCGCCGTGAGCCGCGCAAATGCCTTCGCTAATGCTGCGCATCCGTGTCTCAAGCAACTGCTGCACAGCAGGCGTATAGCTGCGTGTATCGCCTTTGATAATCACCTGTCCGGGAATCGCGTTGCGGATGCCGTCGGTGAACAACTCAGTGCAGGAAATCACGGCCGACACACCGGGATCTACACTCCTCGATACCACCGTCTGTAAAGCCAGCACAATCTCTGCCGCAATCACAATCGGATCGATGGTCATATGAGGCCGTGCCGCGTGACCACCACGACCATTTATACGGATAACGAAATTATCCTCACTTGCCATGATTCCGCCCGCCCGCGTTGCGATGTATCCCGCACGCAGACCTGGAATGTTATGAACGCCGTAGATTTCATCGACAGGGAAACGTTCGAACAGCCTGTCGGCGATCATCGCCTTCGCGCCTTTGCCGTGTTCCTCGGCCGGCTGGAAGATGAAACGCACGGTGCCGTTGAAATCGCGCCGCTCGCACAAAAGCTTCGCGGCGCCCAGCACCATGCTCATGTGACCATCGTGTCCGCAAGCGTGGGACTTGCCTGCACGAATGGACGCGTGGCCGCGTTCCGGGGCTTGCTCGTGGATGTTGAGCGCGTCCATCTCCGCACGCAGGCCGACCACGCCGCGACCGTCGCCGCAAGACAGACTCGCGACAAAACCCGTCCCACCAATTCCCCGGGTCACCTCAAGTCCGAATCCTTCAAGCACCTCGGCCGCGAAGGCGCTCGTTTCATGCTCCTCGAAACCCGTCTCAGGCGCGCGATGAAGCCGGTGTCGCCACTGCGTCAATTGCCGATTGAAGTCCAACGCCGCGCTGCTCGTGTCCATCGTGTTTCTCCCAGTGTCCGCTCGATTCCTGCTGCGCTCCAGTATAGGAATCGCCGGCTGAGAGAAAATCTCACTAAGGTGGCAATTTTCGATAATTCCGTTCTATTTATAGGCCTGAACTGGCGATGCCAATTTGCGGGATGGAGCCGGCAATGACGGCATGCCTCAAAGCCCTTGCCCAATAACCGTTTTGAGCGCAGATCGAATAGCGCCGACGATGAACTCCTGTCTTGGGCGAGGCATCCTGTCGATAGGTGCCGCCACGCTTACGGCTGCAACCGGATTTCCCCGACGGTCGCTGACCGCCATCCCCACGCCGATCGCGCCCTTGGCCGCGTGATTGCCGATCACCGACCACCCGCGTTCCCTGCATGTCTTGACAAGAATCCGAAGCCGGTCCTGCGTCATGCCGCCATAGCTCGACAACATATTGCCGTGTTGCACGATGACGGCCTCCGCATCTTCATCCGGCAGAGCCGCAAGGAGCGCAAGACCCGCAGCGCCCACACCCAATGGTTGTCGCGTCCCCACCTGCACCGCAAGAATCTGAATGGGGTAGGTTCCCACTTGCCGGGCGATGCAAGAGGACATGCCGCCCTCCCGGACAATAGCGAATGCGGCGTCACCGCTGACGGCGCTGACATGCTGAAGAACAGGTTCAAGGCGTGCCGCGATGCCAGACTGGGTCAGCATGCTTTCGACTCGCCACTGGTTCACTTTTTTTCCCGGCACATATCGATATCGACCGCTCGGTTCGACATAAGCTTCGTTAATGAGCGTCTGCAACAGGCGGTACACGGTCGCGCGCTCCAGCGCACAGCGGCGGCAGATGTCAATGACACGAACGCCTTCGCTGCCTGCACTCAGCACCACTTCCAGCACATCCAAACCCCGGCGCAGGGTTCTTGAGCCCGCGTTATCCGGGTCGCTCATAGTGTCCGTTTGCTGAACGATCGGGCTGGTGAATCCAGATGACATGGCAGGAATGAGCGCGTGGAGGATGCGAGTCAGTATGCCAGAGGAAATACTATATTCCATCGTGTTTTAAGCCGCGCTGACACGACTATGGAATGAAAAATCTATCCGTAAGCAGGGAAAACACCGACTTCCTACAGGCTGATTAGCTTCATCAAACGTCCGTCTACTGAACGATATCGTTTTCCCATCGCCCAGTAGATGTGGAGAATGACTATCACTCGGAGGGGACATCGGCGGTACTGGAACATAAGCCATCGATCGCTCCGGAACGTCCAGCCCGCACAACAGGAGACAGCCACACGGCGTCTTGAAGGATTCCTTAGCATGTATCCGATTGATTTTTTCTGGCGTGCCACCCGCCGGTGGCCTACACGCATTGCAATCGACGCGCCCGATGGAGCTCTACGTTACGACGAACTCGGGCAGCAGGTTGCGGCGCTGGCCGCAGTCTTTCAGGCAATCGATCCGAACCTGCAGAGCCGTGTCGGCATCTGTGCCGGTAACAGCACGGAACATCTGATCGCGCTACTCGCAGTGCTTGCCAGCGGAAAGGTCTGGGTACCGCTCAATCCGCGCAGCACTCAGCCGGAGATCCAGCGGATTGTCGATACGACGCAACCCACCATCCTGGTAGTGGATACGGCGTACATCGACCTGGTCGCGGGTGCACCGGCAAGCCGGATCTTCTGCCAAGGCTACGGTGATCATGCGAATCCATCCGAGTGGCGGGACGGGAACCAGGAAGCCCTCGAACCGCGCTTACGCGATCTCGTCGCTGCATACGCGGGTTTGTCGCCACGTCCGTTCGATCTATCCGACAACGCCACGCAAGCTATCAAGTTTACCGGCGGTACGACAGGCACGCCCAAAGGCGTGATGCAACCCTATCGTGCATGGATGGCAAATGTGACAAACCAAATCCAGGTATGGCGGTTCGATGAACATGACCGTTATATCGTGGGCGCACCGATCACCCACGGCACATCTACGTACATCCTGCCCGTTCTTGCCCAGGGCGGATGCCACGTCATTCTCCCGGAAGCCGGCGCACAAGCTGTGCGCAACGCTTTTCGGGATCGCGCCGGAACGGTCAGCTTCATGCCGCCGACCTTGATCTACATGCTGATGGCCCTACCCGGTATCTCGCAAGAGGACTTTCCGAACCTTCGGCGCCTGATCTATGGCGGTGCGCCAATGCCTTACGAAAAGATTCGCGAAGTGCGCGCATTCTTCGGACCGGTATTGGGAACAACCTACGGCCAGACCGAGGCGCCACAGATCCTGACGGTCATGCGCCCCGAAGATTTCGAAGATCCGCAGCGATGGTCCTCCGTTGGCGCAACGGCATGGTTCAGCGACGTCGCGATCATGTCTCCGGAAGGCCGGCTACTGCCTCCGGGCGAAGTGGGTGAGGTCGTAGCCCGCGGTGATTTGCTGATGACAGGGTATTGGAATCTGCCTGAGAAAACCGCGGAAACGCTTATCGACGGTTGGCTGCATACCGGCGATCGCGGGTTTATCGACGAGTCCGGTTTCCTCTACTTGAAAGATCGAATCCGCGACCTGGTGATCACCGGCGGCTTCAATGTCTATCCGGTCGATGTCGAAAATGCGCTGGGCCAGCATCCGGCCGTGCACGAGTGCACTGTATTGGGCATTCCTGATGACAAATGGGGGGAGGCAGTTCAGGCGGCGGTACAACTGCGCGCCGGAATGGTTGTCACCGAGGCTGAACTGAGCGCATTCGTGCGGGAAAAGCTAGGCCCGGTACATACGCCGAAACACGTTCGTTTCTACGATGACCTGCCACGCTCCTCTATCGGAAAAGTGCTGAAGAACGCCGTGCGTGAAGACGTTTTATCGAACATCGCGTCGCACGGCGACGCCTAAGGAAATGTCATGACATCCGCTACAGAATCAGCTACCAAATCTGCTAAACCATCCGACCGTGAGCCACCCGTCACGCGACTTTGCACGCATACGCTGACGACGCTCCATTACGGCAACGCCAATCTTGTCGACGACCTGATCGGTAAAAAGACCTTCACCGAGGTCCTGCTGATGCAGATTCTTGGCGGCCCCGTGCGCGCCGTCGATGTCAGGATCGTCGACATGGTGCTGGTTGTTCTGATGGAGCATGGCCTCACACCGAGTTCCATCGCGACGCGTCTGGTTTACATGAGTGCACCCGAAAACCTTCAGGGTGCGGTCGCATCCGGCTTGCTGGCAGTCGGCAGCCAGTTTGTCGGCACGATGGAAAACTGCTCTCGCCTGCTCGATCATTTGCTGGCTGCTAACGACGCCTATGTGGAAGCATTGGTTATCGCACGCCAGCATAAGGAAGCGCGTAAAGCCATCCCCGGATTCGGCCACCATCTCCATAAGCCCATCGATCCGCGTGCTTACAAGCTGCTGGAACTGGCCAAGGCCGAGCCTGAACTCTCGGGTAAGAAGGTAGCCATGCTCGAGCAGTTTTCCGCCGCTATTAATGAAGTATTCGGCCGCCCCATCACGATCAACGCGACAGGTGCTGTAGCCGCGTTGCTGGGCGAAGTAGGTGTCCGAACCGAAGCCATGCGAGGCTTCGCTGTCATTTCTCGGGCTGCCGGCCTGGTCTCGCACATTGTCGAGGAACAAGAGTGTCCATCGGGACGTTTCATTTGGGACACCGTGGAGGAAGCAATTCCGTTCGTCCCGCCACAAGCCGGCCGGACCAATAGCCAATAGCCAATAACCGGTTGTCGGTCACGCAATCAAAGATAATCCAGACAATGAGGAGACATGTCGTGAATTCTGTTTCAGCGGATGCTTGCGAAGATGGGGTGAGCCGGGAGCGAACAATGGGAAAGGTCGCCCGTCGCATCCTGCCGTTCGTGTGTTTTTGCTTTCTTGTCAATTACATCGACCGGACGAATATCAGCTTCGCCGCGCTCACGATGAACCAGGATCTGGGCATTACGCCCACCGGCTTCGGATGGATGGTCGGCGTCTTCTTCATCGGTTATTGCATTTCCGAGATCCCCAGCAATCTGGCGCTGCAAAAGTTCGGCGCCCGGATCTGGATTGCCCGGATCATGGTTACTTGGGGCATCATGACCGTCGTATGCGCGTTCGCTCGTACACCTACGCAATTGATGATCGCGCGTTTTCTGCTCGGCGTGGCCGAAGGCGGGTTTGCGCCGGGCATATTCATCTACCTCGGCTACTGGTTTCCCGAGCGGTGGCGAGCCAAGGCGATCGCGACATTCCTTCTTGGCGTTCCGCTGGCGGCCGTGATTGGCGGTCCGCTGTCCAGCGCGATCCTTAGCTTGCACGGCCTCGGCGGCCTGAAGCAGTGGTAGTGGTTGTTTCTGCTTGAGGGCATCCCTGCGGTGGCGCTCGGGATTGTTTGCCTTTTCACCTTGAAGGACTCTCCGTCGAAAGCACAATGGCTGAGCCCCGGGGAGAAGGCCTGGATCGAATCGGAGCTTCAACTCGAACGCGCGAGGATCGAGACGACGGGTCACATGACCCTGCGACAATCCCTCACGGACTTGCGTGTCGTCATCCTGTCATGCACGTATCTGACAGGCTTGATCGGGCTCAACGGGGTGTATTACTGGATGCCCCAGATCGTGAAATCGCTGGGTCTCAGCAATGTCGAGGTGGGCCTCGTCAGCGCCATACCAAACTTCCTGGGCGCGATCGCCATGATCCTCTGGGCCCGGAGTTCCGACCGCACCGGCAAGCGTGTCTGGCACGTCACCGCAACATGCCTGCTCGGCGCGCTCGCCATGGCCGCCAGCAGCTTGGCGCATGACGGCATCTTCATCATGATCGGACTCAGCGTCGCGTTGATCGGCGCGTTCGGCTTTCTTGCGACGTTCTGGGCGCTGCCGTCGACATTTCTCACCGGCCGCGCGGCAGCGGGCGGCTTTGGCCTAATTTTATCGATTGGCAATTCGGCGGGCTTCTTTGGCCCTTACCTTGTCGGATGGCTCAAGCAGACCACGCCCGGTTATAGCGGTTCGTTGTTGGCCCTCTCCGGCTTCCTGCTTCTCGCAGCCATGCTCACGACGATCTTCGGGCGCAGCGTCAGGTCTCCGCGCGCGTCCGTTCCCGTCTCGCCGTCGCCAGGCCTGACGGGAAAATGACGAGGCCGGTGCGTATGTCGTCAACGCGCGACCTGACCATCGCCCGTCTTTCGTCAGGTCGCGGTTGATGAACGCGAAGGTCGCGTAAAATCGCACGACCTTACCCGCAGCGCGACACCTCCTCGATTCGCCGGATGCTGCGTTCATCCCAGGACACCGCATGGCACTCGACCGGCTGGACGTTCGAATTCTCAACCTGCTGCAGGACAACGCGGCTACGCCGCTACGCGTTATCGCCACCGAGGCCAATGCATCGGTCGCGACCTGCCAGCGCCGGATCGCGCAGTTGCGGGCGGAGGGTGTGTTGCTGAAGGAGGTCGCAATTGTCGATCGCATGCGGGTCGGCCGGCCGCTGACCGTTTTTGTATCGGTGGAACTGGACAAGCAGAACGACGCGCTATTGCGCGCGTTCGAGCGGCGCATGATGGCCGAAGGCGATGTCATGGCGTGCTACGAAGTGTCGGGGGAATTCGACTTTCTGCTGATCGTGAATTCGGCGTCCATGGAGCGTTATCACGCGTTCACTCGCCGGCTGTTTTCCTCGAACAACAATGTGCGCAACTTCAAAAGCAACTTCGCGATGAACTGCTCGAAGTTCGAGACGAAGATTTCGATCGACGACCCGGAGGAATCTGGCGGCGGGTTGGCTTAGTGCACTCCACCAACGCCGCGCGTTTATCTGTTCAACCCTCCGCGTGCAAACCCGCCACGAACGCGGCAATACGATCGCAAGCCTGCGCGAGCCGCGCTTCATCGACGACAAAACCCAGCCGCACGTACCCGTTCGCCGTCTCGCCGAATGCGCTTGCATCGAGTACCGAGACACCTTGCGAGCGAAATAGCTGCCAGCTGAAATCATAAGCATCCAGGCCCGTGCCGGTCACATCGACCATCATGAACATGCCTGCTTCGGGCAACAAACAATGCAAGCCTGGAACATCGCGCAGACGATTGAACACGATGTTGCGCCGCCGCCGGTAAATCTCGCGCATGTCCGCCACGATCTGCGCCCGGTTCTCAAGCGCCGTCAACGCGGCTTGCTGGATGAAGCCCGGCAAACCGTAAAGCATGCAGAGCGCAAGCCGCCCGAGATGTTCGATCAACGTCTTTGGCCCGATCACCCAGCCCACGCGCCAACCGGGCATTGCATGCGATTTCGACAAGCTGCCGAGCGTCACGGTACGCTCCGCCATGCCCTCCAGCGAAGCAATACTCACATGCTCCCGGTCGAAGGTCAGATCCGCATAGACCTCGTCTGAGACGATCCAGAGGTCATGCTTTCGAGCCAGTTCCGCGATGCGTTCGAGATCTTCGCGCGGCATCACCACGCCAGTCGGATTGCAGGGCGTGGCAAAGAAAATTGCCTTGGTACGCGGCGTGATGGCTGCTTCGAGCGCCGCGCAGTCGAGATGAAATGCTCTTGCAGGATCCACAGCCACAGGCACCAGCGTTGCGCCCGATGCGCGCACGCTGGCCTCGTAGGTCAGGTACATCGGCTCGGGCACGATGACTTCATCGCCCGCTTCGCACAGGCACAACGAAGTTGCGAAGAGCCCGTTCTGCGCGCCCGCGACCACGATGACATTGCTCGCGTCAACGCTAGTGCCGGTCTGGCGCGAATGATCCTGCGCGATAGCCGCACGCAACGGCGCGCGCCCTATCACTTCCGCGTAATGCGTGTCGCCGTCCCGGAGCGCTGCCACCGCGCGGTCGACGATCACTTCGGGTGTAGCGAAGTCCGGATCGCCGACACTCAGGACGATGACGTCCTCGCCGTTATGGAGAGCCTGCTGCGCGGCGTGGTGAATTTCCCATGCGGCGGTGCGCTTGCCTTGCAGGCGCTCGACGAGGTTCGAATACTTCATGCGGCCACTCCCTGAAGCGTGACGAACGACCCGACACGCGATGATTGAACTCGATCCCTTCGATTATAAATGCCGCCAGAACGAAGACGTCAAGCCGCCAGATCAGCGCCAAGATTCGCCGCGAGATAACTCAACAACGCCTGGATGCGCAGCGAACGCCCCTTGCGCGTAGGCACCAGCGCGATCACCGGCGCGCTACCGAAATCCCAATCGCTCAGAAGCCTCACCAGCTTGCCCGCCGCGACCGCATCCGCCACGTCCCATTGCGAGCGCAGGACGAGCCCCAGGCCTTCCTCCGCCCAACGGCGCGCGACGCTGCCATCGTTCGTGGTGAAAGCCGGCGTGACGCGCAGCGTAGTCGGCGCCGAAGGCTTCCTGCCCGCTTCTCTGCTCGCCTCCGAGCGCCGTCGACGCACCCGCCAGAGCGTCACGTCTTCATCGTTTTCACGGATGCAAATGCAATCGTGTTCCAGTATCTCGCGCGGTTCGCGCGGATAACCGCGGGCCGCGATATACCCCGGACTCGCACACAACCAGCGCTCGTTCGCAAGCAAGGGCCGCGCGCTCCATGACGAGTCCCGTACCGTGCCGATCTGAATCACGACATCGGCGGCATGGCTATGCGGCCAGGGCGTTTCGAGTAGATCGAGTTGCAGGCGAATACCCGGATTCGCCCGTGCGAAGCGGGCGAGCAATGGCGCAATATGCACGCGTCCGAAACCGAACGGCGCGGCAATACGAATGTGTCCGACGAGTTGCGCGGTCTGTTCACGGAAGGTGTCGGGGAGTGCCTCGATAGCGCTCAACAGCCCTTGCGCTTCGCGCGCCAGCCTTGCGCCGTCCGCGGTCAGGGACATATGCCGGGCATCGCGCGTGGCGAGCGTCACGCCCAGCGTCTTCTCCAGCTTCTTGAGCCGCATGGAGAGCGCCGACGGCGTCACGTTGAGAACCCGTGCCGCCGCGCTCAATGATTCGGAGCGCGCCAGCATGGTTACAAGCCTGAGATCAGCGAGTTCCATCGTTCAATTTTGCTTAAGGATTGATGTGGCTGGATTTAAACACAGCTTAGGCTTTCGTCAGTAAAGTCGCTTCCATCATGCCCAATCAATCTACCCCGACTTATCCGAAAGCGGTGCTGTTCGACCTGCTTACCGCGCTGCTCGATTCATGGAGCCTGTGGAATCGCGCCGCCGGCAGCGAAACCACCGGCCGCGCCTGGCGCGCGGAATACTTGCGCCTGACCTACGGCTGCGGTGCCTATGTTCCCTACGAAGAACTCGTGCGCCAGGCCGCGTTGCAAGTCGGCTTGCGTGAATCGGCCGCACGCGTGCTCGAAGCGCAATGGCTGCAACTTGCACCCTGGAGCGGCGCGCAAGAAGCGTTGCGAAAGCTCGCGCCGCGCTGCCGGCTGGCGATCGTGACCAACTGCTCCGCGCGTCTTGGCGAGCAGGCCGCTGGTTTGTTCGATGTCGACTGGGACGTGATCGTGACCGCTGAAAGCGCGGGCTTCTACAAACCCGATCCGCGGCCGTATCAAATGGCACTAGACCGTCTGAAGGTACGCGCGGAAGAGGCGGCGTTCGTCGCCGGTTCGAGCTACGACATGTTCGGCACGGCCGTTACCGGCTTGCGCACGTACTGGCATAACCGCGTGGGGCTCGAACTCGTGCACGGCGCACAGGCGCCCGAGCTCGAAGCGCCCACGCTCGATGGGCTGCTGCCTTGGCTGCGCGGTTTCAATTCATTGAAGGGAACATCCACGTCATGACTCTGGATCAGATCGAGACCCCCGCCGCATTGATCGACCGGGTGCGCATGAAACGCAACATCGCACGCATGCAGAGCCGCATGGACACGCTCGGCGTTGCGTTCCGGCCGCATGTGAAGACGGCGAAGTGCGTCGAGGTTGCGCAAGCGCAGCGCGATGCGGGCGCTCGCGGCATCACGGTGTCCACGCTCAAGGAAGCCGAGCAGTTTTTCGCGGCAGGCTTCAGCGACATCCTGTACGCCGTTGGTATCGTTGCATCGAAACTGCGCAGGGCGCTGGCGTTGCGGCGCGCGGGTTGCAATCTCAAACTGATCGTCGATAACCTCGAGTCCGCGCAAGCCGTTGCCGAATTCGGCCGCACTCACGGCGAGACCTTCGAGGTGTGGATCGAAATAGATACCGACGGTCATCGTTCCGGCGTCCAGCCCGATGAACCCCGCTTGCTCGATATCGGCCGAATGCTTCATGAAGATGGCAACGACGGCAGTCACCACGGCGCACGTCTCGGTGGCGTGATGACTCATGCCGGTTCGAGCTACGACCTCAACACGCCCGACGCACTCGCCGCGCTGGCGGAACAGGAACGCGCGGGTTGCGTGCGTGCCGCCGTGCGCTTGCGCAATGAAGGTTTGCCGTGCGACGTCGTGAGCATCGGGTCCACGCCCACTGCGCTAGCCGCGCAACATCTCGAAGGCGTCACGGAAGTGCGCGCCGGCGTGTACGTCTTCTTCGATCTCGTCATGTGCAACGTGGGCGTCTGCACAACCAGCGATCTCGCGTTGAGTGTGTTGACGACGGTCATCGGTCATCAGGTGGACAAGGGCTGGGCCATCCTCGACGCAGGGTGGATGGCGATGAGCCGCGATCGCGGCACCGCGAAGCAAACGCACGACTACGGTTACGGACAGCCATGCACGCTCGATGGCGCGCCGCTCGATGGCTATGTACTCGCGGGCGCGAATCAGGAGCATGGGATTCTTGCGAGCGTCGATCATCCCGACAGAGATATCGCCGGGCATCTGCCGGTAGGTACACGCCTCTTGATCTTGCCGAATCATGCATGTGCAACGGGTGCGCAATTCCCCGCTTATCACGCGCTATCGGATGATGGAGAGGTCGCCGTGTGGGACCGCTTTTGCGGCTGGTAGATCACCGAACACCTCGCTCAAGATGAACCCGCCTCCGGCGCGCTCGCAACAAACTCCGCCTGAATAGCCACATGCACATCGTCACCCACAGCCGGATACCACGTCGATAAACCGAACTGCGCACGGCTGAAATGACCGTCGGCGGCGAAGCCGAGTGTCTGCTGTTTGGTGAGCGGATTCGGCGCGTGCCCGTTGAACGTGACCGCTAGCGTGACGGGGTGCGTCGTGCCATGAATAGTCAGGTCGCCGGTCAGGTCGCCTTTGTTGTCGGCGGTGCGTTTGAATGCCGTGCTCACGAAGTGAATAGTCGGAAAACGTTCGACATCCAGTACATCCGTGCCCTTGACCATCTTGTCGAGGAGCGGGACGTTGGTATCGAGACTGGTTGCATCGATATCCACCGTCGCCGTGCTGTGATCCATGCCGGCTGCGTCCCAGTTCAGTTGAGCCGTCGTCTTGTCGAAGCGCATGACGAAGCGCGAATACTTCAGGTGAGCGACATCGAAACTGACACTCCAGTGATGCGGGTCAAGCTGATAACGACCGGCAGGAACGCTCGCTTCATCAGGCGACACCGAATGTGTCACCACGCTCAACGCGGTGCAGGCCGACATCGATACGGCTACTGCAATGAGCAAGCCCGGGCGAAGCTTGCGAATGCCCGACAGGAATCTGGGGTCATGCATGGTTATCCTTTCAGCAAGTCGGCGCCCGAGGTGCACGCCATCATGAGCGCCTATGCTACTTGTAGAAAATGTAGTTAGCGAGATACGGCGACGCGCCCACTTGGTGTTCGGTCGAACAGGGTGCAGCCGGCATCACGCCGCCTACGGTGTTCACACGCTGCACGTAGCGAATAGTCGACAGCATGCCGCTCGCCGCGGTGCTGCGGGTTTCAAGCAATAACTGCGGCACGCTGGCAGCGGTGTCGCTCGGCGTTTGCGCGATCACATGTCCCACGATCCGGCTGCCGTCCTCCGCCTCCCACGACGGCCCCGCCGAGTGCATGATCAACGTGTGGCCGCTGGTGTCGTAGAGCGTTGCCTGCGGGCTCTTGAACACCCAGGCGAGATGATGCTGCGCATCGTACTCGCATGAATACACCTGCACGCCGGAAGCGGTCGTCGTCACGACACGTTCCGCCTGAGGCGGGTCGATAGAAGTCGTAGCGGACGCCGCAGCACTCGCAACACAAGCAACTACCGCAGCAGCCACCCGCTTCGCACGGTTGAAATTAATTAACATGAAATCCCCACTGGAATGGATAACGACGGATAGTACGCGCCCGGCAACGCTACGCGCAGCAACGTTGCTCGCGCGGCGCTGGCAGTCCGCTCACACCCGATCCAGATTAGCCGACGCGAACGCCCAGTTCAAATGACGCGTCACGGTCGCGACCAGATAGTCGGGACGACGATTCTGATAGTCCAGGTAATACGCGTGCTCCCACACATCCACTGTCAACAAGGGTACGAGGCCGCGCGTGAACGGTGTTTCCGCATTGCTCGTCTTGACGACGGCAAGCTCGCTCTGGTCGACCACCAGCCAGCCCCAGCCACTGCCGAACTGCGATGCCGACGTCGTGACTAATGCCTTCGTCAACGCCTCGGTGGAGCCGAACTTGCGCATGATTGCTGCCTGGAGTTTTTCACTCGGCTGAGTTGCGGCCGGGCTCAGCGAGTTCCAGTAGAAGTTGTGATTCCAGGCTTGCGCGGCGTTGTTGAAAACATCGGCGAGAGCGGGTTGATCGTGGGATTGCATGATCACTTGTTCAAGCGAGGCCTGCGCCAGCGGCGTGCCGGCCAGCAGCTTATGCAAGTTGTCGAAATACGCCCGATGGTGCTTGCCGTAATGGAACCCGATCGTGCGCGCCGAGATCACCGGTTCGAGCGCGTTGTCCGCGTACGGCAAGGGCGGGAGCGTTTGCGGCGATGACCCCAGGAAAGCGGGAACGACGCTGAGCGTGGCTTTGGAATCGGCCGGCGATGCGGCCGATGTGTCTTGCATACTGGCGCCGAACGCGAACTTCGACAACGCGATGCCAGCCGACGCCAGCGATCCGGTTGCAATCAGGCGACGACGCGAAATAAGCGAGTTGAGCATGGTGAACCCGTAAGTGTGGAGTGGTTGCAGCCATCACCGGTCCGCCGGTTTGTCCTGGCCGCACTTTCACAACACCTCACGTTCGGCGTCTATTCCATCGCCCGCGGCAATTCTTAGCCCGCCGCCCTGAGCACCTTGGCGAGTTCAGCGAGGCGATACGGCTTGGTGATGAAGGAGAAATCGTCGATACGGCCGTACTGCTCGCGCAAAGCCGGAAGCGGATATCCCGACGCCAGGATCACCTTGAGATCGGGCCGAAGCTCGCGCGTCGAGCGCGCCAGTTGAATACCGTCCATGCCCTTCGGCATGACTACGTCGGTAAATAGAATGTCGATGTCAGTCCGGCGCGCAAGAATGGCCATCGCGTCGACGCCATTGGTTGCTGTCACAACCTCGTAACCTATGCTGCGAAAAAGCTGCCCCGCCGCGTCCAGCACGTCCGGCTCGTCTTCCACGATGAGCACCGTATCCACGCTCATATCCGCGATAGTCGCATCGCCCGGCGCCCCTTCAACCACGGGCAGATACATGCCGATGGTCGTGCCTTTGCCTTCTTCGCTGTCAATCACCACATCGCCACCCGACTGCGCGATGAACCCATAGACCTGGCTCAAGCCCAGCCCCGTGCCCTTGCCAACCTCCTTGGTCGTAAAGAACGGCTCGAACGCGCGTGCTGCGACCTCCGGCGGCATGCCGGAGCCCGTATCGGCCACGGATACCCGGACGTAGGCGCCCGGGGCCAGGTTCCCGACCTGGCCTGCATCGAGCTCAACGTTCTCGACGGCGACCACCAGCTTTCCGCCATCGGGCATGGCGTCGCGCGCATTGACGACCAGGTTCAGCAGCGCCGCCTCGAACCGGGCGGCATCGAGCAACACGGTACTCGCGTCACGGGCCGGACGTATGTCCATCTCGATGGCGGAATTGCCTGCACGGCGCAACACGGCTTCGAAACTGCTGATCACCGTGTTCAGGTCGTATCTTTCGACCATGAGGGGTTGCCGGCGCGCAAACGAAAGCAGCTGCTGGGTCAGGAGCGCACCGCGCTCCACGGCGCGCCGCATGGTGTCCAGCACTTTGATGTCCGCATAGTTCTGCGCTCGCGTGGCGAGCACATCCACGCTGCTCAACACGACCGCAAGCAGGTTATTGAAGTCGTGGGCAATACCTCCTGTGAGCTGGCCGATCGCTTCCATCTTCTGCGACTGGAAAAGCGCGGCATTGGCTCGCTCCAGGGCTTCCGCTGTTTGCTTGCGCTCTGAAATATCCCGTGTGACCTTGGCGAAACCCAGCAGTTTTCCCGACTCGTCGCGGATCGCGTCGACAACAACATGCGCCCAGAACCGCGTTCCATCCTTGCGCACGCGCCAGCTTTCTTGTTCGAAGCGGCCTTCCGCTGACGCGATTTTCAGCGTCTGGGCAGGCAGGCCTTTCGCGCGATCTTCTTCGGTATAAAAGACCGCAAAATTCGAGCCGACAATTTCATCACGCTTGTACCCTTTGATGCGTTCGGCGCCGGCGTTCCAGTTCGTGATCTCGCCAGTCGGGGAGATCATGTAGATCGCGTAGTCGGTCACGCCCTGGACGAGCAGGCGGAAGCGTTCCTCGCTCTCGCGCAATGCCTCCTCAGCCGCTTTACGCTCGGTGATGTCGCGAGTGATCTTGGCAAAGCCGATCAGCTCGCCTGAGTGGTCCCGGATCGGATCGACGACGACACTCGCCCAGAATCGCGTGCCGTCTTTTCGCACCCGCCAGCCTTCGTCTTCGAACTTGCCTTGTTCCCGCGCAGTTTGTAGCGCCCGGGCCGGCCGGCCGTTGCGCCGGTCCTCCTCTGTATAAAACACGGAGAAATGCTGACCGATGATTTCATCGGCGACATACCCTTTGAACCTTTCCGCCCCGGCGTTCCAGCTGCTGATAAACCCTTCGGGGTTCAGCATGTAGATTGCGTAATCGCTGACGCCCGTGACGAGGAGCTGGAAACGTTGCTCGTCGTTCAGATTGCGAGACCTCCCGCTGTCTTCGGCTTTCATTGTTCCTGGCCCCGCGTATCGTAATTTAATTGTAATGAAGGGCAATGCACTGCGTAAAGCGCCGCATGCGGTCACCTTGAATTGAGAGACAAGGCGACCGGTATCTGATGATAACGCTAAGGAGTAGAGATTTTGACGTCGCCGTGCGGCGCGGGCGGAGAGCCGTGGAGACGACAGGAATCAGCCGCAAACTTCCGGTATTCCGCAGAGGAAATGGGTCAGGAACAGCGACGACCAGCGGGACCTTATGATTGTCCGCCAGGAATGCGGGCGTCGCGGAGTACGACGCGCCCGCGAAGAAGAGATTCGAACGCACCTCGGGCATGGCCGCCGAGTCGTTCGTCACCCGGCACGAAGCGCTCCTCCATCACAAGAGCGCTTCGCCCCAAACAATCACCCGATCAACCCTCGCGAAACAGGAAGCTATAAGCGTTCAACGCGGGCACGCCGCCGAGATGCGCATAGAGCACCTTCGAGCCTTCCGGGAACTCACCGCGCTTCACTTTATCGATCATTCCGTGCATCGACTTGCCTTCGTACACGGGGTCGGTCAACACGCCTTCCAGCTTTGCGCACAAGCGGATTGCATCGAGCGTGCCCTCGTTCGGCAAACCGTATTCGGGACCGCCATAACGTTCATCGAGCACGATGTCGTTCAACGTGATGTCGCGTCCAAGCTCGACTTGCTCAGCCGTATGCCGCGCGATCCGGAAGATCTGGTCACGCGTCTTTTCAGGCTTGGCCGATGCATCGATACCAATCACGCGATCCGCGCGCCCGTCTGCCGCAAAACCCACGACCATGCCGGCCTGGGTGCTGCCCGTCACCGAGCAAACCACGATGTAATCGAACTTGAAGCCAAGTTCCGCTTCCTGCTGACGCACTTCTTCGGCAAAACCCACGAACCCCAAGCCACCTAGCGGGTGGTCCGAACAACCAGCGGGAATGGCATAAGGCTTGCCACCTGCTTGCCGGACACTTTCCAGCGCATCTTCCCAGCTCTTGCGAAAGCCGATGTCGAAACCGTCCGCGACCAGACGCACATCTGCGCCCATGATCCGCGACATCTGGATGTTGCCGACACGGTCATACACCGCATCCGAATAGTTGACCCAGTTTTCCTGCACCAGTACGCATTTCATTCCGAGGTGCGCTGCAACGGCCGCAACCTGACGGGTCTGGTTCGACTGAATCCCGCCGATGGACACCAGCGTGTCGCAGCCTTGAGCGATGGCTTCGGGGATCAGGTATTCGAGCTTGCGCGTCTTGTTGCCGCCGAATGCGAGGCCGCTGTTGCAGTCCTCACGCTTGGCGTAGAGCTGGACCTTGCCGCCAAGATGATCTGACAGCCGTGCGAGCGGCTGGATCGGCGTCGGCCCGAAGGTGAGCGCGTGACGGGGAAATTTCTTGAGGTTCATGTGTCGCTCCGATAGACAGCAAAGTCGTCGCATTAATTTGCGTCGATGAGAAGTATGGTAAAAAACTTTGCCTGAAGCAGGGTTGCGAAGAAAATGCCGTTTGTTTAATTCTCACTGAATGAATGCTTGATTGACGTAATTAACATGTGGAGAAATTCTGATGAACGCAACAAAAGTTCGTTCCAATCCGCGTGCGAGCGATGCGTCGGGCACCGAGCTGGACCGCGTCGACCGCGCGATCCTGAGGCTGCTTCAGCGCGACGCCTCCATTTCCAACGTCGCGCTGGCGGCTAAGGTGAACCTTAGCGCGCCGGCTTGCTTACGCCGCGTCGAGCGGCTTAAGCAAGCGGGTCTGATCCGGGGAATCGTCGCGTTGCTAGAGCCCAAGAAGCTCAACGCGGGCATGCTGATGATTATTGGTGTTGTGCTTGACCGCTCGACGCCCGAGTCCTTCGCGGCCTTTGAGAAAGCTGCACAGAAGGTCTCGGGATGCATGGAGTGCCACATCGTGACGGGTGAGTTCGACTGCTTCATGCTGGTACGCACACGGGATAGCGAGAGCTTTAACCGCCTGCACGCCGAGCAGTTGCTTTACTTGCCGGGCGTGCGGCAAGTCAGGACCTTCATGGTCCTGAAAGAAATTTTGTCGACGACCAGTTTCCCTATCTGAGGTTTCCAGGATTTCTGTTTAAATCACCCTCTCGAAGGCATCATCCACGCGCCGTCGACAAACAAACCGGACTACAGGAACTCTCACGCATGACAACGACCGCACAATTCGACAACGTCTCGATCATCAAGCGCGCGAACATTTACTTCGATGGCAAATGTGTCTCGCATACCATCTTGCTGGGCGATGACACGCGCAAGACGCTGGGCGTCATTTTCCCCGCCTTGCTGACGTTCTCGACGCAAGCGCCCGAACAGCTCGACATCAACGCCGGCCGATGCCGCGTGCGCAATCCGGGGGAAGAAGCGTGGCGTGAGTACGTTGCGGGCGAATCCATTGCGGTGCCGGGCAACACCAGCTTCGATATTGAAGTGCTTGAAACGGTCGACTACGTCTGCCACTACCTTTGAGCGCGGGCCAGACTCTCGCAGTGAGTAAATGAGCGATAGACGGCAACCGTCTATTGCTCATGGTCAGGGGGCGTGTTATCTGGACATGATCTGCCGACGCGCCGCCGCCGGACAAAGCTCGGCATACATCTGAACGAGCCAGGCGCACGGGCATTCGTCCGCAATAGAAACACCATTCGCATTGACGTCGCTTAAGCTGATCTGGCGATCCTGCAAGGCCGCCTTGAATGCATGGCTTGCCTTATGGCGCACGTAAAGCATGCCGAGCACCGCCATGCCGAATACCGCTGCCCTGAGTTCGAACGTCCCCGAATCGCTCAGCGGCACACGCAGCAACGGGACGATGCACAGGCACGCCGCTGCCAACACCGCCACCGATGCCGACAACAGCACGACATGAGCGCGCAATGCGACCGGCAAAGTGGGTTCCATAAAAATCTCTTCGGGCTGGCGCCAAGCGGAATTCGCTTTCAATATCGAACGAAGCCCCGCGTCCGTTCGATGCTGTGCCCATTTCGACCGGTAAGGAAATGAAAAGGCCCACGCTCGCCGTAGAGTGCGTGGGCCATGCTTAAGCGACGCTTATCCGCGCGCGGAGCGTTAAGTTATCAAAAATTGTTTTGAAAGCTTCGGCGCCGGGACTGGGCGTCGGATCGCCGTCCGGGCTTTACTTGCTGATGGACGCCATCTGCCTGAGGCGTCTGGCAAGGGCCTTCGACACCACCGGCTTCGCGCCGCCCTCGGCGTTGCTGGCGGCTTCGCTCTCCTTGAGAAATACGGCCGTCTCGCGCGCGACGATCTCCCGCTCGTTGTCGGAGGTGATCATGTGGTACGAGTCGTCGAGATAGATGGTGCGCAAAACCGGCGAGCCGATGTTCGACGCAACGAATTGCGCGTTGCGCGGGCTGGATGTCTCGTCGTCGATTGCATGGATCAGCAGGCAATCGTTCTTGAGCGCCGACAGCGTCTTGCCAACGCTTGCGGCCAGCCGGCTGGCTTCGTGAAGCGCGGGAAGCGAGATGCTCGACGGACCGACTTCGCTCAGGTCGTTGCGCTGCAGCGCCCGGCCGATCTTCGCTCGCAGTGCCTCGTTACGCAGCCCGAACGGCGACTCCTCCTTATAACGCCAGCGCCTGCGCAACGGTGTGTAGTAAGCCCAGCCAAGCAGGAATCGATACCACGGCATCGCCCAGCCGTCATAATTGAGCGTGACGGACAGGAGCACGACGGCTTGCGCGCTGGGGCGCTCATGCACGAGCGCCAGCGCCAGCGTTGCACCCATGGAGAGACCGCACACGGACACACGCGGGTAACGCGCGCTCAGTGCGTCGAATTCCCTGACCGCGGCCTCGAGCCACGCTTCCATGCGCAGTTCCGGCGTGCCTGCGCTGTAACCGTGGAGGTTGGGTGCGCACGCGGTGAGCCCTTCGCTATTCAGGTAACGCGCGAGGTGGCGCATTTCGAGCGGAGAACTGGACAGGCCGTGCAGCATCAGGACTGCGTGATCGCTGCCGGGATAAAAGATGGAACCGTTCAACGCGGACTTTTCTTTAGTCAAGCTATTCAACCGTACGCAGGATCAGGAACTCACCGGCATGCGTGGTAAAGCGCTCACAGATGCAATCCACGAGTTTATGCGCGCCGTCCCCGGAACCAATCCGCACGCGATGACGCCCCGGCTGCAAGCCACGCTGGAGCCGTTGGATATCGTCGGGATGCGCGTCGGCAAAAAGCCGTCCTGGCGCCATTTCCTTGGCGCCCTGCGCCGCGTTGCGATCGACTGCCTGCAGCAAGATGATGGCGTCGTGGTAATGCGGAAGATGCCGGATCAACCGATGCGTTTCGTCCACGGCCCGGCGCGACAGCGCACGTTCATTGTCCGCGCGCAGCAGCATTTCATAGCGAGACATAGCCACTGCCGCGATCAGTTCCGCACTGAACTGCGCGCGCCGCAGGCGCTCAATAAGGGTAATCGTGAACAGTGTTACCAGCGGGTAAGAAATCGCCAGCATGATGTCGGCGCGATTGATGACGTCGATCTGGCCGTAAGGGGGCACGAACAGGAAATCCGCGATGCCCAAGCCCAGCAGCATCACCGTCAGCGCGGGGATAAGGCCAAAGAAGTATTCGACCATAGCCGCCGCGATGGCGAATGCGACGCCCGGCATGACCGGGCCCAGGAATGGGTGCAGGGCAAGCCTGACCGCGCTTGCAACGCAAAGCGCCAGCGCGCTAAACAACCACACTCGCTTTCCGCGCGGCGCCCAGCGGCGGACGTTTTGAATATTCATTAAAGCTGCTTTCAGACGAACCATCGGGACGGACATGGATTATTACACACAGTTACAGTCAGTGTCCCATGCACTTGCTTAAGCGACGCTTAAGCTTTTGGGGTCGCTTGATCGATCGATAAAACAAGTCTTCCGCAGATAAGGAGATGCTAAGGATAACTGTGTAATCTGGAGGCACGCATCGCCGGTGATGGAGTGCGAATTCCGACCCCTTCGCGATGTAAGACCGGTCATCCCGCTCGTTCGCGACGAAAGTCCTGCTTCACACGTTTGCGTAGTTTTGACAAGGGGCGCTTTTTAGCGCCCCTTGTTCATTCCGTCAGCGCCGCGGTTTCATCAACAACTGCAGCAACACTGGCAACAGCAGCAACACCAGCGGCAACTGCACAATCAAGCCCGAGATGATCGCCACCGCCAGCGGCTGCTGCATGGCCGATCCCTGGCCCAGCGCAAACGCCAGCGGCAGCAACGCAAGAATAGCCGCGATGGTCGTCATGGCGATCGGCCGCAAGCGGTTCTTGCCCGCTTCGATCAACGCCCGGCTGAGCGGCATCTCTTCGTCGCGCATCAGGCCTTGCAACTCCGATACATAGAAGATCGCCACCTCCGTGACAATGCCGATGATCATCGTCATGCCCATCATCGCGGAAATGTTGAGCTCGATGTTGGTGACCCACAAGCCGATGAACACCGCGCCGGTGGCAAGCAATGGCATCGCGAGCACGGCGAGCGCAATACGAAAACGCTCGTAGAGAAACAGCAACAGGCCGAACACCAGCGCAACAGCCGCGCCGAATACGATCATCAAACCCTTGAAGGCGATCTGTTGCTGCTGATACAAACCGCCGAGCTCGTAATACACGCCGGCAGGCAGCAGCTTGGCCGTAGTGAGCACCTTTTGCACATCAGCAATAGTCGAGCCCAGATCGCGTCCATCAATACGCGCCGTCACCGCGACCATGCGCTTCAGATTGTCACGGCTCACTTCCGGCTGTCCAGTCACGGCCACGCGCGTGGCCACGCGATTCAGCGCGAACAGATGGCCGTCGGGCGCGCGGATCTGCAACTGGCCGAGCTGGGTATCGGTGAGCGCGAGCGCACCGGCCACCCGGACCCGGATTGCCACGGTCTTGGGGCCAACCTGAAATTGCGTGGCGACATTGCCTTCCACCATGTCGGACACGGCCTGCGCGATGCTCTGCGCGTCCATGCCTTCAGCCGCTGCGGCGTCCGGGCGGATATGCAGTTCGAGCGCGTCGCCGGCAGGATTGATGCCGTCGTTCACATCGACCACGCCCTGGACCTTGCCGATCGCGGCCGCTACGTTCCGCGCGGTCGAGTTGAGGGTGTTCTGGTCGTCGGAGTAAATCTTGATCTGCACAGGTTGCGGCACCGCCGTCAGATCGCCGATCAGGTCCTCCATCAGCTGCGCCAGTTCGATGCTGACCCCCGGCACATCTGTTTCCACTTTGGTGCGAATCTCCTCCATCACGGTTTCGATAGGCTCGCGATTCTTCGACTTCAGGCGCACGAAAAAGTCGCCCCGGTTCGGTTCGTTCAGATCCCCGCCCAGGCCCGCGCCGGTTCGCCGCGAGTAGGTCGAAACATTGGGATTCGCGCTGACAATGGCCTCGACCTGCTTCATCAACCGGTCGGTTTCGCTGATCGATGTGCCCGGCTCGGTGTGATAGTCGAGCACAAAACCGCCTTCGTCCATCGTCGGCATGAAGCCGCTGCCAACCCGTGTGAAAGCGAACACGGCGACAATAACCAGCGGTACAAGACCGATCAACACAAGCGCCGGCCGTGCGCTGACGCCTCCGATCAACTTTGCGTAGCGCCTGTTCATCCAGGTCGCGAAACGGGTCTCGCTATGCTCTTCCGCGTCTTTGGGCTTGAGCCAACGGTCACAGAGTATGGGCACGGCAAGCCAGGTGACCATGAACGAAATGAAGAGCGCGCTTGCCATGGTGACGGACAGCGCCTTGAAAAACGCGCCGGTGACGCCGGAGAGGAACGCCAGCGGCACGAAGATGATCAGCGTTGCCGCGGACGACCCCGCGAGCGGCCGGGTGAACTCGAGCGCAGCCGCCATCACGCGGCCGTGAAACGCCTTCGCGCCGCCCTCGCGCATGCGCCGCACAATATGCTCGATCATCACGATGGCGTCGTCGATCACGAGACCCACCGCCGCCGCCATGCCGCCGAGCGTCATGATGTTGAAGCCCATGCCGAACACATCGAGCAGCAGGATGGTTGCGGCCATCACGACCGGTACGAGCGCGACAGCGATCGCGGTGATCTTCCAGTTGCGCAGGAACGCGAACAGCGTCAGCGCGGCGAGCACCACGCCGATCATGATGGCGTCGCGCACGCTCGTGGCCGCGGCGGTCACCAGTTCGCTCTGGTCGTACCAGTTGGCGAAGCGCACGCCCGGCGGCATCTGCGGCTGGAACGCGCTCAGCTTCGCGCGGATCGCCTTCGCCATGGCGACGCTGTTCGCGCCGGGCTGTTGGTAGATGTTGATGAGCACCGCGTCCTGCCCGTCGGCGGTCACGCGCATCCATTGCGGCGTGACGCCCGCGCGCACCGTGGCAACATCGCCGAGCCGGACTTGCGCCGGACCGCTCGAGGTGACCACCACGTTTTTCAGATCGTCGAGCTGGGTGATGGTCGCGTCGGCGATGACCAGGTAGAGCTTGTAGTGGTCCTCGATTCGCCCGATCGCCATCAGCACGTTGCTTGCACCAATAGCCTTCGATACATCGGCGAGCGAGAGCTTGTACGCCGCGAGGCGGGCCGGGTCCACGGCCACTTCGAACTCGTCGGTTGCGCCGCCCGTCACGTCCACGCGCGCCACCCCTTCGACCCCCGACAACAGCGGCCGCATCTGGAACTGCGCCAGATCGTGCAGCGCGGAGAGCGATTGCTGCTTCGACGTCAGGCTATACGCGAGCACCGGAAACACCGTCGGGTCCATGCGCCGGACCTGCATCGACGTCCCCTGCGGCAAGGTGCCGAGGATCTCGGCAATGGACGATTGCGCCTGCAGCGTGGCCTGCGCCATGTCCGTGCCCCAGTTGAAGTTCACCGATATCTCGGCGGACCCGCGGCTGGTCTTCGATTGCACATCGAGTACGTTCGGCACGCGCCGCAGCGCCTCCTCCACCGGCATGGTGACGAGCGTCGCCATCTGCTCGGCGGGACGGTCGCCGGCGTCGAGCGAGACAACGGCACGCGGGAACGCAACGTTCGGAAACAGCGAGATCGGCAGCCGGAACGCGGTGAGCGCGCCTGCGACAGCGAGCAATCCGATCACGAACAACAACGAGCGTCGATGAGCCTGCATCCATTGGCCGAAGTTCATCGCGGCGCGCCTCCGGCGCCCTGCACCGTCATGCCATCCTTCAGTTCATAGTTGCCGCTGACCACCACCGGTTGCGCCGCGTTCAGCGGACCGTCGACGCCATAACGATCGCGGTCCTCTATCTGCGTGACCACGTTCACCCGATGCGCCTTGTTGCCGGACACAACCTGAAACACGAAATCGCCGTGCTCGTCCTTGAGCACGGCCGAGCGCGGGACGATCCAGTGCATGCCGCGGTTCGTATCGATATCGGCGGCCACGTGCGTGCCTGGAATGAACGCGCTATTGCCGAGCGGCACGTTCGCGCCCACATCGACGAGCTGGCTTTGCGTGTCGATGGACGCACCCACCAGGACCACGCGGCCTGTCATCGAAACCTTCGCTAGCGAGCTTGAAAGGCCGCGCAAGCGGACCTCATCGCCGGCATGGATGTTGACGGCGTCCGAGGGCTCCACCGCCAGCATCACGTTGCCGCGCGTCTCCCGGCCGTTGTCCGTACCGGCAAGCTGCACGATCGGCGCGCCGGCCTGCACCTGATCGCCCTGTCCTGCCGACACCTGCAGCACCACGCCGTCGATGGGAGAAGTCACGATCTTGCTGCCGCTCGTGATCCCGGTTGTTTCCTGCGACGCCAGCGCCTCGCGGGCATCCTGCGCCGCCTTGCGTGCGGCGGCCAGTTGCGATGCGGTGGCGAGGCCCTTGTCGAACAGCGACCGGGTCCGCGCAACCTCGCCGTCGGCCAGCGTCGCGGCGCTTCTTGCCTGCGCGGCGGCAAGCGCGGCGGCGGGGTCAGCCTGCACGACAAACAGCGGGTCGCCTCGCTTGACCGGCTGGCCGGTCTGCACGCGCAGCTGCGTAACCCGTGCGATGTACGGCAGGTTGATCGACGTGAGATTAGCCGCCGATGCCGCGACGATCCCGTATGCGCGCACCGGCTGTGCGATCGGCGCCCGCTGGATCGGTGCCGTACTGACAGCGACCACGGCGTCGTCGGCGAGAGCGCTGCCCGCTTCGAACAAGGCGCTGAGGCAAAAACACATGGCGATGCAGGTCTGCATCGAAAGCCGCTTATTTTGCATGGGTGTCGGCATGGGTTTCGGTCACGTTCAGGTCAGAAGAAAATGCGTCGGGAATCGCACTGCCCAGCAATGCCTGCAAGCCGACGCGCTGTTCGGCCCGCGACTCCCGAAGCGTGGCGATATCCAAGCGTTTGGTCAGCGCGGCCGACATGGCGTCCGTGTACGCGCCGAGCGTCAGGTTGTGCTCCGCAAAAGCCGCGCTCGCGTCGCGTGCCGCACGCTCCGTGCCGGGCAATGCGGATTCGGTCTGCTCGAGCTGGCGCGAAAGGATGGCGTCGTCGGCACGCAGATGCGCGACATCGGTGAACGCCTGGTTCAGGCGGTTCTGGTACTCGTCGCGCAGGCGCTGGCGCGTGCTTTGCTCGATCGCGACATTTCCGCGGTTGCGATTGAAGATGGGCAGGCTCATGTTGATCACAAAGCCCGTGGTGTAGACATTCGAGTTGTCGCGTTGACGATCGAATCCCACGGTCAGCGACGGAAACTGGCTCATGATCGCCGCGCGGTATTTTTGTTCCTGCGCCTCGTAACCCGCTTGCAGGGCCAGCAGGTCGGGACGCCGGCGCGGCAACGCGGCGACCGCGTCATTCACCGTGGCTGCGTCGAGCGGCGTGTCTTCGGGCTCCCCAACAAGTTGCAGATGCACGTCGGGTGACAGGCCCAGCAACTGGTTCAGGTCGTGATGCGTTTGCTCAGCCGCGCGTTCGGCATCGGTATAAAGCTTGCGTGCATCGTTATAGGAAGTCAGGGCGGCGGTGAGCGTGTCTTCGGTCAGATTGCCCTCGCGGCGGGCCTCGGCCATGCGTTCATAGCGCGTGCGCGAGAAGTCGCGTTGCTGCTGCAGCAAAGGCAACGTGTCCTCCTGAAAGCGCGCCTTGATAAACAGCTGTTTCGCTTGTGCAACGACCTGCCACTCCTGCCAGAGCAAGCCGAGATCAGTCTTCGCCACGGTTGCATCGGCCGACTGCTTGTTCGCGCCGCGCGTGAAAATGGCCAGCACGTCCATGGTCAAGCCATAATTGAACGCGCGCGTGGCCCCTTCCATGCCCGGATAATCGCTGGAAACCCCCAGTTGCGGATCGGGCAGGAGCCCCGCTGAAAACGCTTGTGCCCGTGCAATACCCAGGTCGTCGCGGGCCAGCTTCAGATCGGGATTGTTCGCGACGGCCAGCATGGCGACCTCTTCCATGTCGAGGCCGTCGGACGGGTCGAAACGATGCGCGGCAAGCTCGGGCAAGGGCATGGTCGCCGGGTCGATCTGCACGCGCGACAGGGTGGAGAGGGACGTGGAGGTGTCCTGCGGGGCGAGCGGCTCGCGGTGATACACGGTGCAGCCGGCGAGCAGCGCGAGGCACGTACTGGCGCAAACTAGCTTGCAGAAGTGCAAACTTGGGGTGGCGGTCGATGCGGGCAAGCCTGGCTCCTGGGGCGAGGAAGGGGACGGATAATGTCCATCAGCGGAGCGATTGATTCTAGGAAGCGGGTGCTTAAGGAACGCTTAAGCACCTTCTGCGGACAATGCACGCTCGACAATTGTTGGTAAGAATGGGAGAACGTTCGCGATGCGGCTGTTATTGGTGGAAGACGACGAGATGATTGCCGAGACCGTGCTCGAGTCCATGCGCCGCCTGGGTTATGCGATCGACTGGGCTGCGGACGGGCGTGCTGCGGAACTGTCGCTCGCCAACGGCGTGTATGACCTCGTATTGCTCGACCTTGGCTTGCCAAAGCGTGACGGCATCCAGGTGTTGAATACTTACCGCAAGGCGGGTGGTGCGGCTTCCGTGATCATCCTGACCGCGCGCGACGCCGTGGACGACCGCGTTCGCGGGCTGGATGCGGGCGCCGACGACTACCTCATGAAGCCCTTCGATCTCGACGAGCTCGCCGCACGCGTGCGCGCCGCGCTCAGGCGGCGCACCGGACAGAAGCAACCTGTCTATACGCATGGCGAACTGACGCTCGATCCCGCCTCGCACGAAGCGCGCAAGGACGGTGTGACGTTGCCGCTGGTGCCACGCGAGTTCGCGTTGCTGCAGGTGCTGATAGAGGAGCCTGCGCGTGTGTTCAGACGGGCAGAGCTCGAGGAAAAGATGTACGGATGGGGTGAGGAAGTGGGCAGCAATACCATTGAAGTGCACGTCCACAGTCTTAGACGCAAGATTGGCGCAGAGCAGATATTGACGATCCGGGGTGTTGGCTACCGGCTCAAGGGACTCGAATGACATCCATACGCCGCTGGCTGCTTGGCTGGCTGATTTTCGGGCTGGCTGCGACGTCGCTGGTGGCGGGTTATGGAATCTTCCACACGGCGCGCAAGGAAGCGAGCGAGTT
Source organism: Caballeronia sp. SEWSISQ10-4 2 (assembly GCF_030464885.1). Lineage (GTDB taxonomy): Bacteria > Pseudomonadota > Gammaproteobacteria > Burkholderiales > Burkholderiaceae > Caballeronia. The sequence continues at coordinate 156,582 of NZ_JALPRJ010000012.1, forward strand.
GTTCGATTACGAGTTGCGCACCGTGGCGTTGTCGTTGCCGGCGAATATTGCTACCGCCGATGCTGCCGAGCGCAGCCGTCACAACTTCAACGGCATTGCCGACGATCGTATTGCCATCGACATCTGGGACCAGCAAGGCCAGCTTGTCTACCACTCGGTTAAAGAGCCCACGCTGCCGCGGCTTGCCGAAGGATTTCGTTCGATTGAGCGTGACGAATATCGATGGCGCGTGTTCGGGCTGCAGCAGGCCGACCGTTTCATTCAGGTCGCGCAACCATTTTCCGTGCGCGAGGATCTTGCGCTGCGGCTGGCGTTGCGCACGTTGTGGCCGCTGGCTCTGCTCGTGCCGGTGACGATTGCGCTGGTGTTATTTGTGGTGGCTCGGGGACTTGCACCGATCGGCGGATTGTCGCGCGCGTTATCGCGTCGGTCGATCGACTCGCTTGAGCCATTGCAGGCCGACGCGCAGATGCCGGTGGAAATCCGGCCGTTGGTGGATGCGTTGAACGATTTGCTGCGGCGTTTGAGCGACGCTTCGCAAGCGCAGCGAATCTTCGTTGCCGATGCCGCGCACGAGTTGCGCACACCGCTTACCGCGTTGAAATTGCAGCTTCAGGCCGCCCGGCGCGACGGTACATTGCAGGGCGAGAGCCACACGCTGGAGCGCCTGGAGGGGCGGCTCAACCGGATCATTCATCTTGCGCATCAACTGCTGACCATGGCGCGTGAGGATGCAAACCGGGCGGCGTCGATTGCGCCGATGAGTCTGCGGCGGTTGGCGGAGAGATCGGTGGGCGACCTGTCGTTGCTGGCGGAGGCCAAGGGCATTGACCTGGGGCTTGAAGAGCGGATCGGCAATGCGTCCGATGACTATGTGGTGCTGGGCGATGAACAGGCGCTGGGGATCCTGCTGAATAATCTTATCGATAACGCTATCCGCCATACGCCGGAAGGCGGCAAGGTGGACGTAATCCTTACGCGCGATGCGCAGGGCGTGGGCGTTGAAGTGGCGGATACCGGCACGGGGATTGCGCCCGATGAACTGGACCGCGTGTTCGACCGGTTTTATCGCGGCGCGGGCGCGCAGGGGTCGGGGAGTGGCTTGGGGCTGGCGATTGCATCGAGTATCGCGGGGCGGCATGGGGCTACGCTCGATGTACGTAATCGGAGGGAAGGGAGCGGGCTAATCGTGAGGGTGGGGGGGCTGGCGCCAGTCGGGTGAGGTGCCTGCTCGGCGGTTTGGGGTTTGGGGTTAGTGGGCGGGGGTAGTCTGGGTTGGTGCTTTCGGTGTTAGTGGTCGGGGTCAAACGGATTGCATCTTATTCAGCTTGGCCCTGGCACGCGTGACTTTCGCGAG
>NZ_JALPRJ010000130.1 GCF_030464885.1 Caballeronia sp. SEWSISQ10-4 2
AATAGTGATAAAAAATACAGCTAACTCACGCAGACCACTAAGGCCGAAAGCACCACCCCGACCACCGAGCGCCAGAACCACCCCCCAAAAAACCCAAGTGCGAACGAAAACCCTATAACGAGGCTGCGGCCCTCGCCGCCGTATCGTAAAGACCGGAAGCATTGCGCAGCAGTTGTGCCGCCTCGCCTATCTGCTCGTTGGTCAGGCCGCTCTCCTTCAACGTGCTGATCAAGCAACTCTCCCGCACTTCCCGGTACTTGCCGCACAACTCCCGCCCCGCCGGCGTTGCGGAAAAGAACACCTCCTTGCCGACTTTTTCGCTCTTCACATACCCCCGCGCCATCAGCTTCTTAATGGCATAGCTCGCGACGTGCGTGTCCTCTATATTGAGAACAAAGCAGATATCGGCAATCTTTTTCTTGCGCTCACGATGGCTCACATGATGCAGCAGCGATACTTCCACCGCGGTCATGTCCTTCGCGCCCGCCGCCGACATACATCGCACCATCCAGCGGTTGAACGCATTGCCGGCCATGATCAGGCCGTACTCGAACTCGGACAGCTCGGCGCTCGTTTCAGAGACGAGATGCTCGGACGAAACGATCTTGGTCGGATGACGGGGCATGGATATCTATACGGAACAATATGTCGGCGAGTGTAGCGTATTGAAAGAAAATTCACGGCCACGCAAAATTCTTATTGATAATTTGTCGATAAGTTATTGACAATGTACATTCCCGAGTTTGCATCGAGACGGTTTGCTTTCGCCTTTCGTTTCAGCACGCTCGATTACCGGCAAAGCCCAGCATGACACCACCCAAAATTCATCCACTCGGCGACACCGCGCTTGTTTGCGAAGCGCCGCCGCCCGCCACGCTCGAATGCCAGCGCCGCATGTGGGCGCTCGCGGACGCGGCGCGCCTGTGGCCGCATGTCGTGGAAGTCGTGCCGGGCATGAACAACCTCACGCTCGTCTTCGATCCCCTGCAGGCGGATCCCGAAGGCCTGGCGCAACAACTGAAAAGCGCGTGGGAGGAAGCAACAGGAGTCGATGTGGGCACCGCCGAAATCGAGATCCCGGTGCACTACGGCGGCCCGGATGGCCCCGATCTGGCGCCGCTGGCGAAGCTGCTGGACCTGAGCATCGATGAACTCGTGAAGCGTCACACGCAAGCCGATTACATCGTATTTTTCCTCGGTTTTCAGCCCGGCTTTGCCTATCTCGGCGGCCTCGATCCCAAACTGCACGCACCGCGCCATCCGAAACCGCGGCTGGAAGTGCCGGCCGGATCGGTGGGTATCGGCGGGGAGCAGACGGGCATCTATCCGGCGGTGTCGCCGGGTGGCTGGCAACTGCTGGGACGCACGGATCTCAAGCTCTTCGATCCCGCCCGCAACCCGCCCACGCTGATGCAACCCGGCGATCACGTGCGCTTCACCGCGCTGGAGGTGCTCGCATGATCGACGTCATTCGCGCCGGCATGCTCTCCTCCGTGCAGGATCTCGGGCGCGTGGGGTATCGGCACCTCGGCGTCAGTTCGGGCGGTGCGCTCGACGCGTTGTCGCTGGAAATCGGCAATCGAATTGTGGGGAACAAGCCGGATGCGGCGGGCATCGAACTGACGCTTGGACCGACCACCCTGCGCTTCACGCGCGCCACGCGCGTGGCGATCACCGGCACGGATTTCGCTGCAACGCTGGACGACAAAGCCGTCTATTCATGGTGGAGCCTGCCGGTCCAGGCCGGCCAGGAACTGACCTTGCGCGGCGCCAGGCACGGCATGCGCGGTTACGTGTGCGTGGCGGGCGGCATCGACGTCTTGCCGATGCTCGGCTCCCGCAGCACCGACCTTGGCGCCTGTTTCGGCGGTCTCGGCGGCCGGGCGTTGCGAGACGGCGACCGTTTGGCCACCGGCGTGCCGCAGCCGAACAAGAGCGCGGTGTTTTCGTCGGCGGGAACGGCTTTTGGCGTGAAAGCGCCCGTGTGGTGCAAGTTCGTGTATGTGGAAGAACCCGTGCGGCGAGGCAAACACACGCCGGGCAATTCCTGGTCGCTGCCGATCCGCGTGCTGCGCGGTCCCGAGTACGAAACCTTCACGAAGACAGCGCAACGCGACTTCTGGAACGAGGAGTGGACTATCACGCCTAACAGCAACCGCATGGGTTTCCGGCTCGCCGGCACGGTGCTGGAACGCGGCGATAAAGCCGACCTGCTCTCCCACGCCGTGCTGCCCGGCACGATTCAAGTGCCGCCGAACGGTCAGCCTATCGTGCTGATGGGCGACGCCCAGACCACCGGCGGTTATCCAAAAATAGGCTCGGTGATCAAAGCCGACCTGTGGAAGCTCGCGCAAGCGCGGCTCAATAGCGGTGTGCGCTTTATCGAAACAACGGTGGAAGCCGCGCGTCACGCGCTGGCCGAAGAGCGCATGTATGTGAAACAGGTCGAATCGGCTATCGCGATGCATGCGGAACGCCTCGGCCAGTAAGTGAACAGGGAACGAAGATGGAAATCGATCTGAACGCCGATCTTGGTGAAGGCTGCGGCTCCGACGAAGCACTGCTCGATCTGGTGAGCTCAGCCAATATTGCCTGCGGCTGGCATGCGGGCGGCGCCACCGCCATGCGCGATTGCGTGCGCTGGGCTGTCGCGAAGGGTGTCGCCATTGGCGCGCATCCGAGTTTCAACGATCCCGAGAATTTCGGCCGCAAGGAGATGGATATTCCCGCGTCGGAAATTTACGCGGGCGTGTTGTATCAGTTGGGCGCGCTGGCTGCGATCGTGAAGGCAGAAGGCGGCCGGATGTCGCACGTGAAACCGCACGGCGCGCTGTATAACCAGGCCGCGAAGAATCCGGAAATTGCTGAGGCTATCGTCGCGGCGATTCATGATTTCGATCCGTCGCTGCTCGTGTTCGGACTGGCGAACAGCAATCTCGTCGATGCCACGCGCAAGGCGAACATGGTGGCTATCGAGGAAGTTTTCGCGGACCGCGGATATCGGGCGGACGGGTCGCTTGTGCCGCGCAAAGACCCCGGCGCGTTGCTCGACGACGAGGAAGCCGTGCTTGCCCGAACGCTGGCGATGGCGAAGGAACGCCGCGTCCAGGCGGTCAGCGGGGAATGGGTGCCGATCAACGCGCAGACGGTTTGTCTTCACGGTGACGGCGCGCACGCGCTCGCTTTCGCCAAACGTATTCGCGGGGCGCTCGAGACGGCGGGCATCGAAGTTCGTGCTGCGCATGCGGCCGAGGTTTGAAGAACGAGCTTTAGTGTTTTTCGCATCGAACAATTGACGCGTCTACTGACTTTTTTCGACGCATCAAGAACCTGAATGCCCCGCGTAGTTGCGGGGCGTTTTCGTAAGCGGCCATAGAGCCGTTTTTATCAAGCCAATGGCACGGTCCGCTCAAAGCAAGCGGTGCGTCCAACGGCGGAAGAAGCCCTTACCAGGGCATTACCCCGATCACTTGGAGATCTTATGGGAACCGCTGTCAACCTATGGCCACTGATAGGTGTGGCCGTCATCATCGTGGGGTTTATCCTGCGCTTCAATCCGATGCTGATCGTGGCCGCCGCCGCCATCATCACCGGGCTTGCGGCGCACTTTCCCATCGATCGCATCCTCACCGCGATCGGTACGGGCTTCCTCAAGACGCGCAATATCCCGCTCATCATCTTGCTGCCGCTGGCCGTGATCGGTTTGCTGGAACGGCATGGTCTGCGTGAGCGCGCGCAAATCTGGATTTCGGGCATCAAGGCGGCGACGGTGGGACGTCTGCTGATCGTCTATTTGCTGATTCGTGAGTTGACGGCGGCAGTCGGGTTGACCGGTCTCGGCGGACATCCGCAAATGGTGCGTCCGTTGCTCGCGCCGATGGCCGAAGGCGCAGCGGAAGCACGCTTCGGCAAGCTCTCCGATGAAACCCGCTTCAAGCTGCGCGCCTATTCCGCAGCCACCGATAACGTCGGCCTGTTCTTCGGCGAGGACATCTTCGTTGCGTTCGGTGCAATCGTATTGATGACAACCTTCCTCAAGGAAGCCGGCATTGTGGTCGAACCGCTGCACGTGGCCGTCTGGGGCATCCCCACCGCGATCTGCGCGTTCCTGATTCACGGCTTCCGGCTCTGGCTGCTCGATCGACGGCTGAATCGCGAACTCGGCGCGTTGACCAAAAACGTTCGCGGAGAAACCGCATGACACTCACGCTCAACTATCTGTTCTATCTGCTGGGCATTGTGCTGGTGATTGTTGCCGGCATGATTTACGTCGATAAGACCCATCCGCGCCGTTTCACTGCCGGAACATTCTGGCTCGTGTATGCGCTGATTTTCCTGATCGGCGACTGGCTGCCGGTGAATGTAGTCGGTGTGCTGGTTGTGGCGATGGCCTTGATCGCCGGCTTGGGCGGCGTCACGGCAGGCAAGCCGAAAATGCTCTCCGAGGAAGCACGCCGGCAAAGCGCCAAGCGTCTTGGCAACAAGTTGTTTGTGCCTGCATTGACCATCCCGGTGGTGACGGTGGCCCTTACGCTCGGTGCGAGTTATCTGGCATTCGGCGGCAAGCCGCTGCTCGATCCGAAGAACGTCACGCTGATGGGTTTTGGCATCGGCTGTATCGTCGCGCTGGGTGTGGCCTGCGTGATGACGCGCGATACCGTCGGGCAATCGATGAAAGAAACGCGTCGTCTCGTCGATGCGCTTTCGTGGGCCGCCGTGCTTCCGCAAATGCTGGGCATGCTGGGCCTCGTGTTTTCGGACGCGGGCGTGGGCAAGGCGGTCGCGCACGTGACCACGGCCTATGTGAACCTCGATTACCGCCTGGTCGCGGTGGCCGTGTATTGCATCGGCATGGCGCTCTTCACGATGGTCATGGGCAACGGCTTCGCGGCGTTCCCGGTGATGACGGGCGGTGTCGGCGTACCAATCCTGGTCGGCGTATTCCACGGCAATCCGGCAACAATGGTCGCGATCGGCATGTTCTCCGGTTACTGCGGCACGCTCATGACGCCGATGGCCGCGAACTTCAACATGGTGCCCGCGGCACTGCTTGAGTTACCGGATAAAAACGCGGTGATCAAGGTGCAGATTCCGACGGCGTTGTCGTTGCTGGTGGTGAATATCTTCTTGCTGAACTGGCTGATGTTTATGTGAGATTGTTTGATTGCGAAGGCGTGGGTTCAAGCCGGTTCCACCACGAACCCACGCCGCCTCAGCAGCGCCAGCACCCCTCTTCTCCCCCCAAGATGCAGCGCCCCGATAGCCACAAAAACCGGCTTGTTCGGCGCGGCCATCGCCACCATCCGGGCCGCGAGCCGATAGTTCCGGTCGACCACCACGCGGTTATCGATCTGGGTGGCAAGCTGCTTCGATCTCGCCAGTTTCTCCGTTTTGGCGTCGTCCCAGGCCTTGAGCGCGTCAGCGTCGCCGATACGCCATAACCGGTGCAACTCCTTCACATCGGCGACATTCTCAGCCGGCGTCTGCACCAGATCCTGCGCGAGCATTTCCCGCTGCTGCGCCTGCGTGAGCCGCGTGAACGCGGATATCTGCTCATTGAGCGTCTCCAGCCCGATCACCCGCCCGCGCGGTCGCAAATACACGTTCTGCAATTGCGTTTCCGTACCGAACTCGGTCTGGAATCCGGCCTTCAGGGTATCGACAGTTTCAACCAGCATCGACGCCAGCCACGGTCGCGACTTACTGATATCGGCGAGCATGGCGGGATTTCCGCGCATGCGCGCCTCCAGCTTTTTCCATAACGCATCGGGTAACGCGCGCGACAAGCACGGTTCCCGGCACGTGCCGTATTTGCTGACTTCTTCTTCCGAGTCCAGCAAATCGTCGGGGGAAATTTCCAGCGCGAGGGTGGGCGACGCATCGAGTGCGCCAAAGATCGGCTTGCGGAAAGGCTGACTGGCGGGATAGTCGTCGGCATAACCGACATGCAGCGTGCCAAGCACATAGATTGTGACCTGGCCTTTGGTCGCGACGTAAAACGGCATATGCGCCGGCTGCGCCCGAACGGGCCCGCTGGCGGTGGTTCCGTCTGAACGGTCTACATCGGGCGGGGTTGGGCGCGGAGCCGGCACGCGCAAACCGGGCAACGAAGCGGAGGGCGCGGGCGGCGTCGCGGCCCCCGGCGGCGAGCGCGCGCCGGTCACAGCGAAGGCTAAACGCGGGGCAAAGCAAAAGACGGCCAGGAGCGCCGCCACCAGCACAGCAAAACGGCGCGCAAACTGCCGCGCCGCCAGCGTGTCAGGCATCGATCTCCCCCACCTCCTCGGCGCGGTGACACGAGACGTGCCGGCCATCGACGAAACGCAGCGCCGGTTCTTCCACGCGGCATTTATCGATTGCATACGGGCAGCGCTGATGAAATGTGCAACCTGATGGAGGGTTCAGCGGCGAAGGCATTTCGCCCTGCAGCCGGATCTTGATGCGCCGATCTTCTTCGAACAAGGCAGGCGTCGCCGACATCAACGACCGCGTGTACGGATGCCGCGGCCGTGCGTAAATCGTCGCCTTGTCGCCAAGTTCGGCTACACCGCCAAAATACATCACCATGACGTCATCGGCGATATGCTCCACCACCGACAAGTTGTGCGAGATGAACACATAGCTCGTCCCGAACTGCTCCTGCAGATCCATGAACAGATTCAGAATCTGCGCCTGAATGGAGACATCGAGCGCGGACACGGGTTCATCGGCCACCAGGATCTGCGGATCGAGAATCATCGCACGCGCGATAGCCACACGTTGCCGCTGCCCGCCCGAGAACATATGCGGATAGCGTGCGGCGTGTTCGGGCCGCAAACCGACGGTGCGCATCATGTGCGCGATACGCTCGGCGCGTTCGCCGGAGGTCAGCTTTGTGTTGATCGCGAGCGGTTCGCCCAGCGTCTGCTCGACCGTTTTCCGCGGATTCAGCGATGCAAACGGGTTCTGGAACACCATCTGCACGCGCTGCCGCAAGTCGGCCACTTTCGCCCGGTTCGCGCTTGCCACATCCTCGCCGTCGATCAGCAGACGTCCCGACGTAGGCGCTTCGATCATCGTCAACTGACGCGCCAGCGTCGATTTGCCGCAGCCCGATTCGCCGACCACGGCAAGCGTCTTGCCGCGTTCGAGCGAGAAGGAGACGCCGTTCAGCGCCTTCACCGTGCCCTGCTGGAACATGCTGCGCTTGACGCTGTAGTGCTTGGTGAGTTTATCGGCGACTAGAACCGTGTCTTTAGCAAAAGTCTCAGGAACGGCATTCATCGCGCGCCTCCGTGTTCTGCCACAAGTTCCATGTTCAGCGGCTTGATGCAGCGCGCTCGCACAGCGGGATCGTTCGGGGCAAGTTGAAAGAGCGCCGGCCGCTCCTTGCGGCAATCGTCGACGGCGTAAGTGCACCGAGGCGCGAACAGACATCCGACCGGACGATCGTCGCGGCCCGGCACCATTCCCGGCAAAGCCGCGAGGCGCGCGGCGCCGCGGCTGTGCTCGGGAATGGCCGCGAGCAGCGCTTCCGTGTACGGATGATGCGGTTCGCTGAAGATGGTCGGCACGTGATTCGTTTCGATAATCTCACCCGCGTACATCACGGCCACGCGCTGCGCGACTTCAGACACGACCGCGAGATCGTGCGAAATCAGTACCAGCGCCATGCCGCGTTCCTTCTGCAGCTTCACCAGCAGCTCCATGATCTGCGCTTGGATGGTGACGTCGAGCGCGGTGGTGGGTTCGTCGGCAATCAGCAGCTTCGGATTGCACGCGACCGCCATCGCGATCATCACGCGCTGGTTCATGCCGCCGGACATCTGGTGCGGGAAGGCATCGATACGGCTCTTTGCATCAGGAATCCCGACCTGATCGAGCAATTCAAGCGCGCGTTGATGAAGCTTCGCGCCTCTCAGGCCTTCATGCAGCTTGAGGACTTCCTTGATCTGATAACCGACGGTGTAGCTCGGATTCAGGCTGGATAGCGCGTCCTGGAAGACCATGGCGATGTCCTTGCCGATAATCTTCCTGCGTTGCCGCGCCGACGCCTTCAGCAAGTCGACGCCGTTGAACGTGACCTGGTCCGCAGTGACAATGCCGGGCGCATCGATCAGACCCATGAGCGCCATCATCGTGACGCTTTTACCGGAGCCTGATTCACCGACTACGCCGACCACTTCGCCGGGTTTGACAGATATATCGATTCGATCAACCGCCGGGAGTCCATTAAAACTCACGGCGAGATTGCGGATGGTTAGGAGATCGCTCATGTCATGCCATCCGTTTGAGTTTGGGATCGAGTGCGTCGCGCAGACCGTCGCCGAGCAGGTTGATCACCAGGACCGAAATCAGAATGGAAAGCCCGGGCATGGTCACGATCCACCACGCGCTTTCGATATAATCCCGTGCCGACGCGAGCATCGCGCCCCACTCGGCTGACGGCGGTTGAACACCAAGGCCGAGAAAACCGAGCGCGGCGGCATCGAGAATTGCGGACGAAAAGCCTAACGTTGCCTGCACGATCAGCGGCGCGGCGCAATTCGGCAGCACTTGCGAGAACATCAGCCGCGCGGTGCCGGCTCCGGCCACGCGCGACGCCGTCACGTATTCGCGCTGCAGTTCTCCCAGCGCGGACGCGCGCGTCAGACGCACATAACCCGGCAACGCGACAATCGCGATGGCGAGCATGGTATTCACCAGCCCCGGTCCGATAATCGCGACCACCGCGACCGCCAGCAACAGCGAAGGCAGCGCGAGCAGCACGTCCATGATGCGCATGATCGGCGTGTCGAGCCATTTCTGGAAAAACGCGGCCGTCAGTCCGAGTACGATGCCCGGAATCAGCGCCAGCACGACGGACACAAAGCCGATCCAGAACGACAGCCGCGCGCCGTACATCAGGCGGGAGAGAATGTCGCGACCGGCTTCGTCGGTGCCGAGCACGAAACGCCAGTTGCCGCCATCGAGCCACGCGGGCGGGATCTTGACGTTGTCGCGATATTGCTCGATCGGGCTATGCGGCGCGATCAGCGGCGCGAAGATGGCGACGAACACGAGAATGAGCACGATCGCGCCGGCCACGACCGCGCCGCGATTGCGTGAAAAGTTGGCCCAGAATTCCCGGACGGCGATAAATCGGCCACTCGGAACGGGGGTCAATGCCGGGGAGCTATTTTGAATGTCGGCCATTGGCTTACCTCGTGTGGCGAATGCGCGGATTCAGCACGCCGTACAACAAGTCGACGACCAGATTCACAAGAATGACGAGCGTCGCGATCATCAGGATACCGCCCTGCACGACGGGATAATCGCGCCGGCTGATGGCGTCGATGAGCCATTTGCCCACGCCCGGCCACGAGAACAAGGTCTCGGTCAGCACAGCGCCCGCAAGCAGCGTGCCGACCTGCAGACCGATCACGGTCACCACGGGAATCAGCGCGTTACGCAGCGCATGCACGATCACCACGCGTCCGGGCGCAAGACCTTTGGCGCGCGCGGTGCGGATGTAATCCTCGCGCAGCACTTCGAGCATGGACGAGCGCGTCATGCGGGCGATCACTGCCAGCGGAATGGTGCCCAATACGATGGTCGGCAAGATCAAATGACTGACGGCGGACTTGAACGCGCCTTCATCGGTGGAAAAGAGCGCGTCCCACAACATAAAGCCGGTGCGATGCGGAATGTCGTATTCCACTGCAATGCGCCCGGAAACCGGCGTCCAGCCCAGCTTGGCCGAGAAGAACATGATGAGGATCAAACCCCACCAGAAGATCGGCATGGAATAACCGGTGAGCGCTGTGCCCATCACGCCGTGATCGACGACCGTGCCGCGCTTCAACGCAGCGGCCACGCCCGCCGGCAATCCGATCACCAGGGCGAAGATCATCGCGCAGAACGCGAGTTCGACCGTCGCCGGAAAGCGGCCGAGGAATTCGCCCATCACGCTGGTATTGGTGATGATCGACATGCCGAGATCGCCTTTCAGCGCATGTCCGACATAGTGGAAATATTGAACAGGTAGCGGCAGGTCGAGCCCGAGCCGCTTCATTGCTTCGGCATGCATTGCCGGGTCCACGCCGCGCTCGCCCATCATGACTTCAATGGGATCGCCCGGGATCAAGTGGATTAACGCGAACGCCAGGATCGTGATGCCGATGAACGTCGGGATCACCATGCCTATGCGCCGCAGAACGAATCGGAACATGGTTCGTCTCTTTGGGGAGGAAAAATGCGACCGGCGACGCGGGCTTGTGACCCTTGTCGCCGGACCTTTTCGACTAGTTTTAGTTTTGGTGCATAAAGCGTACTGCTACCAGCTTACTGCACGCCGACGCCATCGAAACGCAAATAACCCAGCGGCTCAATCTTCATGCCGATCACTTTCTTGCTCGTCGGCTGATAGACCGTCGAGTGTGCGATCGGCGAGAACGGCAGTTGCTCAGCGAAGATTTGCTGCGCCTGCATATAAGCCTGCGTGCGCTGCGCCTGGTCGGACGTATTGCGGCCCTTGATCACCAGGTCGTTGAACGGCTTGTAGCACCAGTGCGAGAAGTTGCTGCCGTTGACCGCTTCGCAGCCGAGCAGCGTGCCGAGCCAGTTATCCGGATCTCCGTTGTCGCCGGTCCAGCCAATCAGCATGGCGTCATGTTCGCCTGCGTGGCCGCGCTTGATGTACTCGCCCCACTCATACGACACAATATTCGCCTTCACGCCGATCTTCGCCCAGTCAGCCTGGATCATCTCGGCCATCAGACGCGCGTTCGGGTTGTACGGGCGTTGAACCGGCATGGCCCACAGGTTCATTTCGAAGCCGTTCGGGAAACCCGCCTTCGCGAGCAACGCCTTGGCCTTCGCGGTGTCGTACGCCTGAGCCTTCAGGTTCTTGTCGTAGGACCATTGGGTCGGCGGCATTGGGGCGGTGGCGGATTGGCCCGCGCCTTGATATACCGACTCAATGATCGCCTTCTTGTTGATCGCCATGTCCAGCGCGCGGCGCACGTCCACGTTCTCGACGCTCTTCTTCGTCGTGTTGTACGCCACGTAGCCTTCGTTAAAGCCCGGCTGCGACGGCGTATCGAGGTTCGTGTCGGCCTTCAGCGGCGCGATGTCAGCCGGACGCGGGTAGCTCATCACCTGGCATTCGTTGTTCTTCAGCTTCTGCACGCGCACAGCGGCATCCGGCGTGATCGAGAAAATCAGCTTCGAGATTTTGACTGCGCCCGCCTTCCAGTAGTCAGGATTGCCGTCGAAACGGATGGTCGCGTCTTTCGTGTAGCTGCGGAAAATGAACGGACCCGTGCCGACCGGCTGCTGGTTGATATCCGATGCCTTGCCTGCTTTCAGCAATTGCTGGCCATATTCATCCGACTGAATCGACGCGTATTCCATCGCCATGTTCTGGATAAACGGCGCGTTGACTTCCTTCAGCGTGAACTTGACCGTGTACGGGTCGACTGCTTCGACCTTCGTGATCAGCTTGTCCAGGCCCATGTCCGTGAAATACGGGAACGACGCCGGATAGGCCTTGCGGAACGGCTGGTTCGGATCGAGCATGCGGTTGAACGTGAACAGCACGTCGTCCGCGTTGAAATCGCGCGTCGGCTTGAAGAACGACGTGGTCTGGAACTTCACGCCATGGCGGAGATGGAACGTGTACGTCAGGCCATCAGGCGATACATCCCACTTTTCCGCGAGACCTGGTTCCACCTTCGTGCTGCCGCGCTCGAATTCCACGAGGCGGTTATAGACCGTGAAGGTATTTGCGGTGAAATCGGTGCCCGTCGTGTATTGCGCGGGATCGAAACCGGCCGGGCTGCCTTCTGAGCAGTAGACGAGCGTTTTGTTAGGAATCGGTGCTGCTTGGGCGACGCTCGCGGTTACGAGCGATGCCGCGATGGCGGCGCTTAATGCCATCGACAGACGAGCAGCTCGCAACAGGCCAATTTTCTTCATGTTTCCTCCAGGATCGGTGCCGGCTAAAACCAGCGTAGCGCGATATTACTGAGCTTTGCCGGGGGGAACAAGGCGACGAAATTCCCTATGGGAAATAGCGTCTGCGCGTGTGTCCGGCAAGCCAGCTGACGAGATTGAAAAGGCCATGTTTTCGCTTAACTTCTTCGAGTTATCGAGGTTTTCTGTCGATTCTGCGCGTTTTTCATCGATTCACGCTTTGTCGGCAAACCCACGCGCGACGGCAAATTCGGGCGCTACCGTATCACGAAAGAAATGTAATTTTAAGATAATGATTGGGAATGTTGCGCGACGAGAACATGAACCAATCATGTTTCGTTATGCACAATGTTTCAAGGTGATTAAACAGCGGGAACTGGGAACAGAAGAACCGCGCGGCGAACGCCGCGCGGGTTAAACAAAAGCATCAGGCTGTTGGCAATCCCAAACGCTCGCAAATCGTCTTGCTCGCAGCCGCGCCGTTCAGCGTATAAAAATGCAGCCCCGGCGCGCCTTCCCTCACCAGCCGCTCACACAATCCGGTCACTACATCCAACCCGAATGCGCGAATAGCCTCCTTATCGTCACCAAAACTTTCCAGGCGACGCGCAATCCACTTCGGCACTTCCGCGCCGCACATCTCGGAGAAGCGCATCAACTGCGAGAAGTTGGTGATCGGCATGATGCCCGGCACGATAGGCACATCGACGCCAAGCTTGCGGGCTTCATCGACGAAACGGAAATACGCGTCGCCGTTATAGAAGTACTGCGTGATCGCCGAATTCGCGCCGGCTTGCACCTTGCGCACGAAGTTCTCGAGATCGGATTTAGGCGTTCGCGCCTGCGGGTGATATTCCGGATACGCCGCGACTTCAATGTTGAACCAGTCGCCATGCTCGGCGCGAATAAAGCTCACCAGTTCCGACGCGTACCGCAACTCGCCGACTTCGCCCATGCCCGACGGCAAGTCGCCGCGCAACGCGACAATATGACGAATGCCATGCTCGCGATACGCGCCGAGAATCCCCCGCAAACTATCCTTCGATGACCCGATGCACGACAAATGCGGCGCCGCTTCGAGTCCCTGCTTCATCATCTCAAGGACGGTATCGAGCGTGCCTTGCTGCGTGGAACCGCCCGCGCCGAAGGTCACGGAGACGAACTTCGGGTTGAGCGCCTTGAGTTGCGCGCCAGTCGCGCGCAATTTCTCGATTCCTTCCTGCGTTTTCGGCGGGAAAAACTCGAATGAGAGTTCGATCGGTTTCATGGGAGGAGTGGAACGCGCGCGCAAGACGATCGCGTTCTTAGAAGTTGCGCTGACCGAGGATCAGCGCCGACAGCAACCAGGACACGATGCTGTACAGAATCGAGCCGAAGAACGCCGACCAGAAACCCGATACCTCGAAGCCTTTCAGCAACGAAGCGCACAGCCAGAAACACAGCGCATTCACAACCAGGATGAATAACCCGAGCGTAAGAATGGTCACCGGCAGCGTGAGCAGCACCAGCAACGGACGCAGGAACGTATTGATCAGCCCGAGCACGATCGCGACGATCAGCGCGGTGCCGAAACTGCGGATGTGAATCGACGGCACGAGGTAAGTGATGATCAACAGCGCGAGCGCGTTGATCAGCCAGGTCAGCAGCACGGACATCGATGGTCTCCTGGTACTTGAAGTTTCACGCGCATGGGTTTTTTCAAACCCATGCGCGCGCTGGGAGCGACGACAACACCACGCGTTTAATAACGATAGTGGTTCGGCTTGAACGGACCCATCTTGTCCACGCTGATATAGCTCGCCTGATAGTCGGAAAGCACAGTCAGTTCAGCACCGATACGACCCAGATGCAGACGCGCAACCTTTTCATCAAGGTGCTTCGGCAACACGTAGACCTTGTTCTCGTACTTGTCGCCGTGCACAAACAGTTCGATCTGCGCGATCGTCTGGTTGGTGAACGAAGCCGACATCACGAACGACGGGTGGCCCGTCGCGCAACCCAGGTTCACCAGGCGGCCTTCGGCCAGCAGGATGATGCGCTTGCCGTCGGGGAAAATGATGTGGTCGACTTGCGGCTTGATGTTGTCCCACGTGTACTGGCGCGTGGAGGCAACGTCGATTTCCGAGTCGAAGTGACCGATGTTGCAGACGATCGCGTTGTTGCGCATCGCCTTCATGTGGTCGTGGCCGATCACATGGAAGTTGCCCGTAGCGGTCACGAAGATGTCGGCCTTGTCGGCGGCATATTCCATGGTCACCACGCGGTAGCCTTCCATCGCTGCCTGCAACGCGCAGATCGGATCGATTTCCGTGACCCACACCGTCGCGCCCAGGCCGCGCAGCGATTGCGCGCAACCCTTGCCCACGTCGCCATAACCGGCCACGACCGCGATCTTGCCGGCGATCATCACGTCGGTGGCGCGCTTGATACCGTCGACCAGCGATTCACGGCAGCCATACAGGTTGTCGAACTTCGACTTCGTGACCGAATCGTTCACGTTGATGGCCGGGAACGGCAGGCGCCCTTCCTTTTCCATCTGATACAGACGATGCACGCCCGTCGTCGTTTCTTCCGTCACGCCTTGAATGTGGACGAGGCGCTTGGAATACCACGCCGGATCGATATCGAGGTGAGCGGCGATCGACTTGTACAGCGCGACCTCTTCTTCATTCTCAGGCTTGGCGATGACCGAGCGGTCCTTTTCAGCCTTCGAGCCGAGGATCAGCAGCAACGTGGCGTCGCCGCCGTCGTCGAGGATCATGTTGGCGAATTCGCCGTTTGGCCATTCGAAGATGCGGTGGGAGAACTCCCAGTATTCGTCGAGCGATTCGCCCTTGAATGCGAACACGGGCACGCCGCCTTGCGCGATTGCGGAGGCCGCGTGATCCTGCGTCGAGAAGATGTTGCACGATGCCCAGCGCACGTCGGCGCCCAGCGCGGTCAGCGTTTCGATCAGCACGCCGGTCTGGATGGTCATGTGCAGCGAACCGGCAATACGCGCGCCCTTCAGCGGCTGCTGCGTCTTGTATTCCTCACGCGTTTGCATGAGGCCGGGCATTTCCGTTTCAGCGATGTTCAGTTCCTTGCGGCCCCAGGCGGCAAGAGACATATCGGCGACGACGAAATCTTTGTTGGAATCGAGAACTGCGGCGTTCATCACGCCCTCCTTTCTAATGGAAATATAGAAATTTGACGTGAGCGCCGTTCGATGCGGTGGTTCAACGAGCGCGTGGTGATTTAACCCGCGCTGTCGCTCCGTCCGATTGAATGCTTCGAGCCTGGCGGCCTTCGTAGATGAAAGCCGTCGCAACGCTCCTCGAAGCGAAATCGGATTGTAGCAAAGGTTTTTCGTTCGCACTCGGGGTTTTGGGTGGGGGTTTGGGTCGGGTTTTGGCGGCGCCGGAGGTGTGGGTCGAAGTTGGTGCCAGGTTGCTGCTTTCGGCCTTAGTGGTCTGCGTGAGTTAGCTGTATTTTTTTCACTATTAGCCACTGTGCGTGGCGGCACGTCATTTCTTTGTCCAACGGCGACAA
>NZ_JALPRJ010000131.1 GCF_030464885.1 Caballeronia sp. SEWSISQ10-4 2
AGGCTAAGCATTAAACACACACGGATTCGACCTCAAACTTTGTGACACAGTAAGATTAAGCTCCTGCTTGACTGACGGGAAAATCGCACGCGGCCTCTCAGCAACGGCGGCACCGCTCCATGCTCGCCTATAATGCGCGAAATGATAGTGATTTCACGGCGGGGAGCCCCACTTTATGAGTCAAGCACACGGGCGATACTCGGGATCTCGAGACAAAGGCCAGCGTCAATCGCGCCAACCTGCAAAAGCGACATCCCACCGACAGAACAAGCCATACGTAAAAGCTCCACCTACTCGAGACCCGGCCCACACGGCGTCCATTTTCAAAACACGATCGTTTAAGTTGTTGGTAGATGCGGTGGGCGCGGAGAACATCGCACTGGGACTCGACTCCAACTTAACGCGCGTGGCCGAATTGGTGAATGGCGAGAGATTCACGCCTGAGACAGCCTTTCATATCGAAACGACGCTTGGGCTACCCGATGGGTTTTTCGATCAGCCCAATCCTGTCCTCACACCTGAGACCATTAGTCGATTGAGGTCACCACTTGACTTCATTCATGCGAACGCCGAACCGGAAATTGCGTACAAGCAAGTATTGAAGCCGGCCCCGGTTACACAGGGCAATCAGCACTCTACCCTCACCGATCGCTCGCCCAGAGAACCAGAAATGCCAAAGAAGACAATTGGCGGGTCGCCAAGGACCGTCGCGAAGCCCAACACTACGGCGGCGAAGCCTGCCACGGCAACCCCGACGAAATCGGCACCTGCGAAAGTCAAAGCGTCTTCAAAGTCGGGGGCTCAGCAATCCTTGCCGTTGAACGACGTCGCAGCCTTGGAAAACATTCGTCGCGCCAACTTGCACGTGCTCACGTCCCGCAAAGGATCGAAGGTGCGGCTCGGCGCGGTGATGGAAATCAGCGACTCCAACATGGCCAATCGTTTCTATGGACAGAAACGGATGAACGATGCTGAAGCAAACCGGTTCACCGAACGCCTTGGTTTGCCGACTGGCTGGTTGGACGTTCCGCGTTCAATAACGGACGTCCCTGAGTCGGTGTCGGATTTGCTTATTCCCCCATCGCGTCGCCATGCATCCGCTCAGCAGGAACTGCCACCCGCGATTGAGCCAAAAGCGATAGCGGCGAAGAAACCTGCGGGTACGAAGGCGAAAAATGCGGGTAGTCGACTCACCCTACCCCCTGATGCGGATGGCACAGGCGGTCCAACAGGCGTCGCCGCTGAGACGAATGTGGTCACCGGGCAACTAGACCAAGCGGCCCCGTCCGCCGCCGATCCGGTGATTCGGCAAACCGTTGATAACGATGTCTCGTTCTCCGCCGCCCGTCAGCAGTTGGAGCGAGTCTCCGAAACGCAAGTCATCGCGGAGCCCCGCCGTCTCACTTCGGCAACCAGCTTGAACGATTTACTTGGTATTGAACCGATAGCGGAGGCGCTGATAAAGACACTCGCGGGCAAAGCACGCACTGGTCGCCTAGACGAAATGAAAGCCTTGGAACTATTGCGACAAATCGTGTCGCTCTGATTTGAAGCGACATCGCAATTGATATCACCGGTCGGACGTTTGGCAGGCTCACTGCGATAGCCCGCGGGGACGGTTCTCGCTGGCGTCCCAAGTGGGCGTGCGGCACCGAAAATATTCGGGAAATTTTGGGGTATAAAGTACCGCAAGACCTTATTTAATGCGCCGATTTTTAAAAGCAGGCTCAGTCCCTTCGAGCACATGCACCACGCGATCGCGAATCGTCGGATTTTCGAGGCCGCCTGACTCGTATATAAAACGGGACTCCGCTTTGTCGCACTGCGCATAGATAATTTGCTCAGCGTCGCAAACGACCGCCAAATTCGGATTGTGCGTGACCATGAGCACTTGCCGCCGCGCTTTGGCCGCCTTGATGCACTTCACCAAAATCCGATAAATGGTCTGGTTGTCCAAATTCTCTTCAGGTTGGTCAATGACGATGGGAATGTCGTCCTTGTCGACGAGCAAGTAAAAGACCAACAGCAGCAGCCCCCGTTCGCCCGGAGACAGTTGCTCGATCTCTTGCCCGTCGTAGGTCAGCGAATATCGCGGCGACAGATAGGAGAAACCATACAAGTGATCGAGCACGTCATGGGGTTCCACTCCCTTCCGCAGTTGATCTTCAAGACGCGTTTGCCGGCCTTGCTGCTCTCTTCGATCATGCCGAAGCATGTCTTCAATTTTTTCGACGAACGCGATCGAACCATCGGCGGTGGAGAAGTCGTGCTCCAACAACAATGCCCGCATGACATGCGCGCTCTCTTCGACGCCCGCGAAAGAGCCCTTGGTTTGCCGATTCAGCGATCCTAGGAAATGCTCCTCGAACCCTTCCTGCTCAATCCGAACCTCGAAATCAAGCGGGAGAGACATGTCCATCTTTTCGGCAGATTTCACAAACGCCTTCACCGGCTCGTAGAGTCGCTGATATTCCTCGACTGTCGCGCCAATGTTCTCGTGTATCCGGCGGGAAAGGCCAATTCGCGTTTCGCGCAGCGCCCGGAGTCTTTCGGGCAAAGCCCCCAGATCGTTCAGTTCCGCCTCGAACCACGCGATGGTGTTGCTTTTCTCCTTTGTGCCCACCAACTCGGCCTTCCCCTTCTCCCATTGCGCAAGCGTTTCTTTGTAGCGAATGAACAAGCGCTGCTTCTCGCCGAGCTTGCCTTTTGTTGTCGCGATGGAGCGCTCGGTTTCCTCTCTGCGTTTGACCAAGCTGTCGGGATCGACTCGTTGGAGCAGGTTGTCGATCTCGCCAATATCAGCGGTGGCGCGGTTGTTGATCTGTTCGATCGGCGCCGTCGACACTCGAAGCTCGATTAAGGCATCAGCGTCAATCGGTTCTTCAAACTCGCGCAGAAGAACTCTCAGCTCCTCCAAAAAACGGTCGTGCGCCGCCCGATGGTTGGCGAGCGCTTGAGAAACTCGCTTGGCCGAAGCTTGCCTCTTGGCGGCAAGACTCTTTCGCTCGCGCAAAGCAGCTTCTTCTTTGTTGATCTCCGACAATTGGATTTCGAGCTTTTCGACCAACGCCGCTGCTATTTGCGACTCTTCTTGGTCGGCGGCAGACGATTTTGGATCGGCGACCTCCGGCGGCTTCGCGCCTTCAAGCGCCGCCAATTCCGCCCTCTTCGCCCCTAGCCGCTCCTCCAAGCCCAGCTTGAATTCGGGAGTCATCCGCGTTTGGGTCTCTAAGATATCCATGTTCACTTTGGACAACTCGGCGAGGATGATGTGGCGTGCTGCGTTGGTCTCCGAGACCTTGTAGTCAATCAACTCATTCATCGACGATTTCCCGAGCTGGTCTTCCTCGGGAACATGCGAATAGATTATTTTCCGAAGTTCCGTGTCGAATGTTGACGATCCGCCTTCGCCCAATTCGTTGCACAGTGTTTCGAGATAGCTTTGCGGCAGATACTTCACCCGCTCGACGCTGGCCGCCGCAGGGTCTTGCGCGAGTTCGCGCGTGGACTCACTGCCATCGAGCCAACCAAGCGACGCCGTGAAATGCTGCGCCAGCCTGCCCTTCGGGTTCCGAAATCGCTTGTTGTTAAGGAAGGAAAAGCCAGCGTGATTTCTGGTGTCGCCAGCCAACGCGACAATGTCGGAAAGAGCGCTCTTTCCTCCGCCCTTGTTCCCGATGATGGCGACCAGATCGCTGTTCAGGGGGATTTCGACATCGAACCAAGGCGCAACCAACGTGGACCCTGGTTTTTTGCCGATGCGAATCGAGGTCGCGTATTTGGTTCTGTTCCTCTCTACCAATTGTCGTTTGGGCGGAACGTCGCCGACATACACGCGATCTTCAAACTCATGGATCGCATGAACAAGCCCCTGAAACGTGGCGTCCGCTTTGATCCAAGTGAAGCAATTGCCGATTCGGTCTTTATGAGCCGAATTGCTAAGGTCATGAGCGTCAGAGCAGTCCAAGAGGGCGGCATTGACGCCGCTATCTAACAGCCTCTTGCGCGCGTTCACGTAGCGTTGCGGATTCTCAGCCGCAGTGAAGACGAGCTTGGCTTCGTTGATGACGCTCTTCTTTTCGGCGATTGTGTGGTCTTCCCACTTGAGATCGTCCCACTCCGTTTTGCCGATCGCGAGAATTGACTTGCCGGCTAACGCCGGGGTCGCCAACGCCTCCTTCACGCGATCGAAACTTACATTCAGATTGTTGAACCCCTCTTTCAGCGGAGAGCCATATTCCGTCCGCTTGTCGGAAGGAACCGACTCAATGATCGCCCGACCCAGCGCCGCGAGATTATCTGGCGTGATTACGCCGCCCCACTTCCCCTGATCGACTCCCGCGCCGGGAATTAAAGTGTATTTGGCTGTGATCGCGCTCAGAAATTGATCACGGATGAAAGCCGGTTCGAGCTGGTCGAAAATCACATGCAAGTTGATGCGACTTCAACTCGATTCGACCGGCCCGTTTTTGCCCTCTTTGACAACTCCCGCAAACTTGTCGAGCCGGAGCTCAATGACGGGCAAGATCAAATCAATGTTTTGCAGGCGTCCCTCATGTCGCTTCGCATTGAGAACGCGCTCATATCCATCGACAAACACATAGTCGTTGATGCCGATGACCTTGAAGTCGGGAGGGAGCGCTTCAAGGTCATCAAAAAAAGCCGCCCATGCGGCCTCAGCGTCGCCAGGGTAGTTGTTCACGATAGAGGCGGGCGTGTGGACATGCAGGTCCCATTTCTTCCATGTCGAGCCGATCGCGGCGTTGGGCATGTCTTCTCTCAATTGATTTTTTATAAGCGGGTTTGACCCGCCTCCGTATCGCCAAGCAACGCGTATATGTTCAACATCTCGCGCAATTATCGGCGTTGAATTCTATCGTCTAATCGAAATCCCATCGATTAAAGCAGAAGCGCCCGGCGAAGGCGTCGCTCCTCGAGTGTTTTCTTCCAACAAAGGGGGCGCGGCCGCACGCGACCCCTTCCTATTGTCGTATCTGGCACACAACTCTATGCGAGGCTTGCGGGTCGCTCTTATACTTTGTCGGCACGCCTGTGGCATCGAATAAAATCACTGAGAGGGTTTATGAACGAGTTCGAACAACAGCCTTTCGTCGACGCGGAATTATTGGAAAACCCAGAGCCGCGTTGCCCGTGCGTGCTTTTGCTGGACACATCAGCCTCGATGAGCGGGGAGCCCATTCGGCAACTCAACGAGGCCCTGGCGCTCTTCAAAGACGAGCTGTATGCCGACTCCATGGCCGCCAAGCGAGTTGAAGTGGCGATCGTCACGTTCGGCCCGGTGGCAGTTCGCCATGACTTCGCCACAATGGATGGATTCTTCCCGGAACACTATGAGGCGAACGGGTCCACTCCGATGGGAGAGGCCATCACGCAGGCGCTCCAACTTTTGCGCGAGCGCAAAGACCGCTACCGCGCCAACGGGGTCAAGTATTACCGCCCGTGGGTTTTTCTTTTCACGGACGGCGCGCCGACCGATCGATGGGAAGAGGCCGCGCAACTCGTGCGCGCGGGCGAAGAGCGCAACGAGTTCATGTTCTATGCGGTCGGCGTGGAGCAGGCGGACATGTCGCTGTTGTCAAAGATTGCCGTGCGTCAGCCGTTGAAACTCAGAGGCTTGGCGTTCCGCGAGTTTTTCTCTTGGCTTTCCGCTTCCCTTGGTTCCGTGTCCAGGTCGAGCCCAGGGGAGCCCGTGCCTCTCGCGAACCCAACCGCGCCGGACGGGTGGGCAGTTGCAGGCTGACAGGCGGTGGCGATGGGCCGCAGCCTCTCGGATCGGAACGTCCCATTTGCGGCAAGGCACGCGCAAGCAAGACGCTTTCAGTGTCGCGCGCGCCGACGCTGACGCCATTTGCGTTGTGGTGTCCGACGGCGCTGGAAGCGCGAGCTTCGGCGGGCAGGGGGCCTCGCTTGCCTGCCGCGCGATGGGCGGCCGGTTTCGCCAATGGTTTGAGCAGCGCGACGAGTTGCCCAACGACGACCAGGTCATGGCTTGGATGGATGAGCTGCGCGATCAGCTAGGGCGCGCTGCCGCCGGGAAGGCGGTCGAGCGCCGCCAATTCGCCGCGACCCTGGTCCTCTTGGCGATTCACCGCGCCCGCGCCCTAGTCCTGCACATTGGCGACGGCGCATTGGTCGCGAGGAAAAACGACCAATGGGAAACGCTGTCGGGTCCGGAAAATGGCGAATTTGCCTCGACGACTTTTTTCGTGACGGACGACCCCGAAGTTCGTTTGCGCATCCGCCGGATCGACGCGGACCACGATGCTTTCGCCTTGTTTTCCGACGGGATTGAATCGCTGGCTCTTGACCAAACCACGCAAGCGGCCTCCCCTCGTTTCTTCGAGCCCATGCTCCGGCCGATTGACCAAGCCAACGAGCAAGGCCGTCTCGCCTCCCTATCCGTGGCTTTGGGCCGGTATCTCGACAGCAAGGCAATCTGCGACCGGACGGACGATGACAAAACCCTCGTTCTTCTTTCCAGCCGATGAATTCGCCGACCGTTTTGATTTCAGGCAAGAAAACGCGCCTGGGCAGTTTGTTGGGGAGAGGCGGCGAGGGAGACGTCTACTTCGTCGAAGGCCGCCCGGGCGAAGCCGTCAAACTCTACAAGAGCGAGTTGCGCGGTCCTCGGGAAGCCAAAGTCTTCGCGATGGTCGGAAGCCAGCTGTCCGAACGGACGAGCTTGGTCGCGTTCCCGCTGGAAGTCGCCACAGACGAGTCAGGACGCTTCGCCGGGTTCATCATGCGCTTGGTCTCCAAGTGCCGGGCGATTCACGAGTTGTATGGGCCGAAGTCGCGCAAGATTCAGTTCCCAAACGCCGACTACCGTTTCTTGGTTAGGGCCGCCGGAAACGTCGCGCGCGCGGTCGCCGCCGTTCATGAAATGGACTGCGTGATCGGCGACTTCAACCACTCCGGCGTCTTGGTCAGCCCAACCGCGACCGTCGCGCTGATCGACGCCGACAGTTTCCAGTTCAGGGCCCAAGGACGGTTGCACCGCTGCATCGTCGGAACCGAAGACTTCACGCCTCCCGAGCTGCATGGCGTGCGGCTCAGCGAGATCGAGCGCACGAAGGCGCACGACCACTTTGGGTTGGCGGTCGCCATCTTCCAGTTGCTCGCGATGGGCCGGCATCCCTACGCCGGACGTTGCTCGGACGCGGACCTCAGTCTGGGCGAAGCCATCGCCCAGCACCGCTTTGCTTTCTCCATTGCCCGACGAGCGGAAACCCGCACCATCCCTCCTCCGGGCTCAGTTCGCCTTCAAGACTTTCCGCTGCCCATCGTCGGAGCGTTCGAGGCCGCGTTTGGGAAAGACCCGGCGAAGCGGCCGACAGCCGCGCAATGGGCCAATCTGCTGACCGAGTTGGAGGCCGACCTTCGGCAGTGCTCGACCGTCCCCGCTCACTTTTTCCCGACGTCCGCCGGCGAGTGTCTCTGGTGCCGAATGTCCGCACAGTCCGGCATCGACATGTTCCCGGCTGTGTCTTACCCCTCAGCCGGCCCAAGCAGCGCCGATGGATTCGACGTCGATGAAATCTGGACCGCCATTCGAGCGCTTGCGCTGCCCCGTCCCGAGGACCTGATTCCCGCCGCGCCAACAAACGTGGGCGTCTCGAAACCCACGGCGGCGGATGCCATCGGTGCCCGGCGAAAGCGGCGTGTCGCTCGCTTGTTATGGGTCGCGCCCGTTTTCTTGGCCTTGTTGACCCTTCCGAACCTCTTCCCTCTCTGGCTGGCGTGCGGCGCGTTCGTCGCGTTTTATGCCGCGACCGCGAAGATCGATCAAGAGCCACTGAAAAAGGCGTTTGCCGACGCTGACGCCAAAGTGCACGCGACCGCGCTCGATTATTTGAAACGTCTTGGCTACACCGATGCCTTGAATCTGCGGGCGGACCTGGAAAGCTGGGTGGATCAATACCGAGCGCTGAACCATGAGCTCGCGCGAGCCCTTGCGGAGTTGCAAAGCACTCGCGAGGCTCGCCAACGGTCCGCTTATCTGGACGGATTCCTGATTCGACGCGCCAAGATTTCCGGCATTGGCCCGGCCAAAATCGCGAGCTTGGCCTCGTTCAACGTTGAAACCGCAAATGACGTCACGCGCAACGCCGTGTTGGTGGTGCCGGGGTTCGGAGAGGCATACACCGCTAAGTTGCTGGCCTGGAGGCAAGGCCACGAAGCCAAATTTCGCTACAACCCGCAACGCGACGCGTCGGACGCCCAGGCGGAAAACGCAGCGCGATCGGCCTGGGCCGCCAAACGCGCCACCATCCAGAACAAGCTGCGAGCTGGTTTGGCCAATCTGAAAATGGCGCCGTCCAAGCTCGCGTCGGCCCAGCCCTTGTCCTTCCCTCCGCTTAGGGAAGCGCTTGAAATCCGAGAGGCCGCAAAGCGCCATTGCGAGGAACTGGGCATCTCGCCACCTCAGACCCTGCCGATCGAAATCACCATTCCGAAGCGGCCAGCGGTTCCACCGCCGCCCGTGGCGACTGTTCCTCGCAACGCGCCGACGGCCGTTTCAACCCGGCCGAAATCCTCAACTCCACTGTGTCCGATATGCGCTTCGATGATGAAGCTTAAGACCGCAAAAAAAGGCCGCAACCCAGGAAAGCAATTTTGGAGTTGCGTTCGTTTCCCGAGTTGCAAAGGCAGCCTAAATCTATAAAAGGCACCGGGCGATGGGGCAACGCACCTCGTCGGGACAGAGGCGGTGGTGCCTCCAAGTCGCCATCGATTGCTTTCGGTCCAATCATGTCAGGAATCCGGGGGGGGTTGGAAAATGCTTGGGGCGTGAGCCAATCGTCGCGCTGCTGAACGATCAATAGCGCGCCTCATTGTGCCGGCTTCGCTCCCGGTCGTGCGCGCTCCGGCGACAAACTCCCGCGCACGTGAGAGGCTTCCGCCATGGCCAGAGGATTGAAGGCTGCTGGGGTCCACGGGCAAATCGTCTCGCCGAGAAACGCGTCCCAAATCGGGGTAATCGTCCGATTCGTGCAATTTCTGGCGGTTTTGGCCGGAAAGACGTTATCTATCAATGAGTTGCCTGCTTCATCGATCCGGGTGTTCAACTGGGCAGCGGAGCCTTGCTGGGCGCCGCTCTGCGCGCGCCCAGCGCCATATTTGACACGAAAAGTACGAGAACCCCTAGTTATGCTACGTATTTATTGTTTTTTGAACAGCCCGACTCGGTCCGGCTAAAGCAGGTCCGGATTGACCTTTGGCACCTGGGGTGCGAGCTTCATCAGCCTGTCCGCCTGCACGCAGATGAAGTCGGAAATCTTTTTCACGCGCGCACGCTCGTCGTCTCCAACGTACACCTCGGACTCCGCCAGGACGGGTGCGAACTTCAGAGCAGCGGACGCCATGCGTATCAATTCCCGTGCGAGAAGAGCCGGCCGGGTGCCCGTACTTTTTGCGAATAGCGCAAGTTCAAATGGTGTGATTTCTTCAAGCAGGAAGGCGTCCCCGTATGCCATCGCCATTTCCTGTTCGACGTTCTCGTTGTCTGCATAAGCATTGACCGAAACGAGGTCATAGAGTGGCGCGGGCTCGATGCGGATGCGACGCTGAAAAAAAGAAATGTTTTTCCCGTGGGCATCACTATTGCCGATAAGCAACTGAAGGATGGCCCACCGAAGCATGAACGTCCTGGTTTGCGCAGGTTGCTCGAAATGTGGCTGCAGCGAAAAGAGCTTCTCAAAGCTCACACCTTCTCGAATGTTTCGCACATCCTGGGTGTGCCCAAAGTTGCGTTCATACTTAAATTGCGACGGAAGGTCGAGCGCCTGGCAGCCGTCAATGATGTGCAAGCGGCCCACCGATTCGATTTGGTCCGGGTTATCCGCCGCTGTGCGCACCACCCGGTCGAATCGTTTGATAAGCAATATTGGCTCTGGAATGCGGCGGATTGAAACCGCCGCGGTTCGCAGGCCTATGGCATCGGCGAGCGTCATGCAGTAGTGCTCGTTGGCTACCATGAAGGGCGTGTTCGCGTTGCGGGACTCCGGCTTCAGGATATGAGTCGAACTAAGAGACCCGTCGGCCAGAGACAGCTTGCTGCCCTCGACCATGACCTGCAGTTTGTCCTGGTAGCCGGCAACGGACAGGCGCACCTTCTGGTCCCACACCGGGAAGGGAAGGGTGTCCCGCTCGCGAATCCGCTCACTTAGCTCTTCGTAGGGAATTTCTCGGCGGATTGGCTCCTCTTGATGGGCCGGAGGCTCCTGACCTTCTTCGAAGTGGGCGAAACTCAAAGCGCCGACCGGCTCCTTCCCCAGCATGCGAATCAGCCCGAAGATATTGTCCTTCGACATCTGATACATGACTGAGGCCACCTCGAGCGCGCGGCCTTCCGGCAGCAGGTTCCCAAGAAATCGATGGACCGCACCGGCAGCAGGTGCCTCTCCGGTGTGCAGGATGTGAGGTGACAGGGAAAACGCCGTTCGCCGTTCGCGCCAAGCTTGCTCATACTGGAAGCTGTACCGGTCTTCCCGCGAGTCGAAGCCTAGATGGCCCACTGTGTCGCCGTTATTCGAAACGCGAAGGAGATGCTCCATCACTCGCGCTCTCCGGCGGAAAGGCTGAGCGCCCTCACCACGTCTTCCGCCTCAGTGGGTGTGACCACCAGCATTTTCAGGCCGAGCCCGTCGAGGACTTTGAACAGCTTCTCCAGTCCTACCGAGCGACCGTTTTCGACTTTCGAGAGTACGTCGTGCGTCACGCCGATGAGGTCCGCGGCGTCGTCAATTCGCAGCTCACTGCGAGCGCGTTGATTGCGCACGAGATGACCCAGTGCCGCAAGGTCACTCGCGACCGGACTGAGTGCGTCATTTGGGCGAGGTAACGTTCGAGCCATAGTTCAGATATTTCCGGAAAGATTCAACCGTGACCCATTGGTCTTGCGGTTGTTCAGATATTTCCATAATTATAGCTGACAACGCCCCGTCTTGCTCGATAGTTCAGATTTTTCGGCAATAAAGTGAAAAACTGTAGTTGCGTTTTGAAAGTTCAGAAAAATCAGCAAATATTCAGGATTGCCTCACGTCATCGGCATTATTCAGAAATTCCCGGAATTATTTTGACCGACCCGCACGACAATCGTCGCGAATGAGCGATGTAGGACCACCATCGCGGCGGTAGTGGGTGCAGTCCGACTTACAGCGCCGGGCGAATCCGGATAGAGACGGGCGAAATAACTTCCACCAGCATTTTGGTCTTCACAGGAAGCGTCTGGAACCGCTTGCCAAGGGCCGCGCCGCCGAACACCCGCGGCGTGTCGTTGCCAGTCGTCACTCGGTTGATGGAGCCGAGAGTGGGTATGGTCTCGTCGCCGAAGAAAATCTCGATTTCTTCCCCATCGGCGCCCGAGCGCCGGCGAGCCAGACACGCCGGCGTTGAAAAAGCCTTGATTCCAATAGGTTGGTTGGAGCGTGAACTCAAATGTCGAGACCACCGGTATGTGGTTGTCCACCGGCACGTCGTCGGCCGCTTGCTGGCCAGTGTCGCTATCCGAGGTGTCGACGCCAGCGGGCACCGCCTCCTCCTCGCCAGAATCTAGAGGCGTTCCGTTTTTTCGGTTTGGCCGATTCCACTCGGGTCTCAGCGTGTCGATGATGCTGTCTTCGAGCGCGGCGGCAAGATTCAGGTGGAAAGAGCCGTAGTGCATCAGCCCGTTGTCGGGCAGCGCGTAAATATCGACTGCTGCGCCGGCGGCGAGCAACTCGAGGATGTTCTGCCTGTTGCGAATGTTGGTGGTGCTTTTCGGGCCTGGCGACCGGTAGCCGCCCATTCGTTCGCGCAGCTTCTGAATGGATTTGCCGACATACCGTACCTGACCGTCGCAGACGAACGCATAAAGCACGTTGCGCTGCTCGGCGTGCCGTATTGCGTCGAACTTGAGCTTGCCATCGACGAGGAGCCAGTGCCCCGCCAGTTGAAAGCCGATATCCGTCAGTCTGTTCATCGCGGTGTCACCACGCAGTTGAAGGACTGCCAGTGTACGGTTTGCGGGGCGCTTTTTGCGACCGGACTTAACCGTTGTCCCCGCCCAGTGACGATGTGTACGGGTTCGAAGACGTTATTTGCTTGATCTCATCGGCTCATACCACGTCCATGATGGTCCAACCCTGAATCGTACGTCGCCCGCGCGGAATTGCTCCCAATAAAATCACAGCTTCTTCGTTCGCGGCGATTTGCCCACCGGCTCACTGCTCTTGCGCGGGGCTGTTGTCGACTTCGCTGTCCGCTTCGCCGTCGACACCTTCTGCTTGGCGGCGGCCTGCGTCAGCGACAACGCCAGTTGGTCGCGCTGCCCACGTGCCTGCACCGCTTCATCGACATAACGCGCGTTCTCGGTACGCAGCGCATCCAGCTTACCCTCCAGCACACCGACTTGCTGACGCAGATTCCCGACTTGAGCCTGCAGTTTCTGCACGTCGTCGCGATGCCGGGCACTGCCCTGCTCCGTTTTACGGTTCGCCGTATCAAGTTCCTTCTGCAAGCGCGCGGCCGCTTGCCGCTCGCGGTCGATTTCCAATAGCGCCCGGTTTTCGGCGGCTTTGAGCCGCTCCTGCGCCAGCGTGCCGTCGGCACGCAGCTTGTCCAGTTCAGAAGCGAAGTCATGCCGGGCGGTTTCCAGTGCCCGCTGCAACTGATGCTCGCCCTGGTGTGCGAGCCCTAGCTGATCCTGCAGTGCCGACGCCGCGGCAACCGAGATGGCCAGTGCTTGGTCCAGTTCGGTGATGCGAGTCTGCGCCGCATCCAGCGCGGCCGCACTGCCTGTCAGTTCCTGGCGCACCTGGTCACGCTCGGCCTCGGCCCGAGTCTGCCAGGCCTGCGCGTCCGCGACCGATCGTTGCGCCTCGAGCTGCGCGGTCGCCAGTTCTCCTTGCGCCGTATCGACCGCCCGCATCCAGAGCGCGGCCGCCAGCTCGCCGGTGGCGGACTGCAGCTCCGCCGGCAGGTCCGGGTGTTCAATGCGCACCCGGCTCTTGTCACGGAGGGTGGCCCAAAAGCGCGCCAGCGCCTCGGCCGGGGCGTTCATGCTGCCCTTCTTCACCAGTTGATAGAGCCGGTTCGCAGTGGGCGTGATGCCGTGCCGGAAAAACAGCAGCACGCAGACCTCGCGATACAGCTCCTGCGTGCGCGGAAACTGAATCCGCAGTTGCTCGATTTCCGCCTGCAGTTGCGCCTCCAGGGCGGGTGAATCATCCATGGCGAGCTTTTCCGGAGAATGAATGTGTTGATAATATAACGTATAACGTTAATTAACTTGAAATAGAACATTGAATTTAGACATTATGATGATAATGTCGAGTAAAATGACCCATCGCGTCAATTGAGCACGTCTCACGCCACCATGCCGTTTCCTGAGCCCCTCCGCGTGTCCAACGGCACCGTTTTGTCGCTTAAGCCGCTTGAGCAGTTGTCTCTGCCGTCCGAACTCGACGGTAGCTTCGGCACGAACCGCGCGCTCGGCGCCCGGCCTCAAATTGCGGCCCAAAACGACGTCGACGCGATCAAGGCGTGGCTCGCGCGTTTTGTCGACGCGAAGGCGACCTTCGATACCTATCGCAAGGAGTCCGAACGGCTATTGCTGTGGTCGATCACCGAACTGCGCAAGCCGCTCTCCTCTCTCACACATGAAGACCTGCTCATCTACCGGCGGTTTCTGGTGGACCCGCAACCGGCGCAGCGCTGGGTCATGACCGGTCGCAAAGTCGCCCGCGCGGCCCCTTCCTGGCGGCCGTTCGCGGGACCGCTCTCCCCCGCGAGCGAGCGACAGGCATTCGTGATTCTGAATACGCTCTTCGCCTGGCTGGTCAACGCCGGCTACTTGGCCGGCAATCCGCTGTCTTTGTCGCGTCAACGCGCACGCAAGGCCAAGCCCCGCGTGACGCGCTTCCTCGAGGGCGATCTCTGGCAGGCCGTTAAAACCTCGATCGATGCAATGCCGCGTGACACGGCACGCGAGCAGGAGCACTACGCCCGCGTGCGCTGGCTGATCTCGCTCTTGTACCTGATGGGTCTGCGCATCTCGGAAGTCGTGACCAATCCGATGGGCGGTTTTTTTAGACGGCGCGATCGCGACGGCCAGGACCGCTGGTGGCTGACGATCACCGGCAAAGGTGACAAGGAACGTTTGCTGCCGGCAACGACCGAACTGATGGCGGAGCTGACACGTTATCGTCGACACTATGGTCTTGCTGCCCTCCCCTATGGCGGTGAAACGACACCGCTGCTGTTGCCGATCGGTGGCGCCCACCGGACAATGACACGCGGCGCCGTGCACCTGATCATCAAACAGGTGTTCGACAATGCGATCGGGCACTTGCTGTCGACGGGCGAAGCGCACGAGCGCGCCGCAGAACGGCTGCGCCTGGCGTCTGCCCATTGGTTGCGGCATACGACTGGCTCTCGCATGATGGATGGCCAAGTCGATCTGCGATACGTGCGGGACAACCTCGGGCATGAATCGATCTCGACGACTAGCAAGTACCTGCATGCGGACGACGATGATCGGCATCGTGCAACAGAGGCCGGACTGAGACTCATTTGGTAGCAAGAAGACTGAGTGCGTTCCTAGAAACGATCAGTCAACCGTAAGCGATGACGAAGAGAACCCAGCGCACGCACTCAGCCCGTCAGCGCGGAAAGGATTCAACCGCGGACCTACCGTGTCGTAGCCACTAGGCGCCGCGGTACTGACTGGCTCTGGCGGCGTCAGATGGATTGCTGTCAGCACAGCGAGCACGAAGCGGCATGCCAAGGGTCAGCCCGTCTCGCTCATGGTCGGTTCGGCATGCAACTGTCATGCGCGACTCGCTTGAGCAGCTCCAGTGCGACGTCCACAATCATGTCCTCTTCGCCGCCCGTCATCTTTCGTCTGCGGAATTCGACGAGTATATCGACCGTCGTCAGGTCGTACGTTTTCACCGCCGCCTCAGCGTGACGCAAGAAGCACGAATACGCGCCAGCGTAACCGAGCGCAAGTGTCTCGCGATTCACACGCACGAGCTCGGTCGGCAGGCGACGGACCGAGTCGGCAGCGGCATCCATCAGCTTGCACTGGTCGCAGCTGTGGTGCCAGCCCTGCCGCTCCGCCGCCGCACCCGGAGCGCGATCACTTGCCGTAGTCAGTGCCGGTCTTCGCCAATTATTGCAATATGGACAACGGGGCTTTACCCATGTCGTTATACACAACGTCGCTGTCGCGCGACGACAGCGAGAAAGCTCGTTTA
>NZ_JALPRJ010000132.1 GCF_030464885.1 Caballeronia sp. SEWSISQ10-4 2
GTTGGAAAAAGAAATGAAGTGCCGCCACGCACAGTGGCTAATAGTGATAAAAAAAATCAGCTAACTCCCGCAGACCACTAACACCGAAAGCAGCACCCCGGCATAAACCCAGCCCCACGAGCGCCAGCGGACCCCGTCCAACCCCGAGTGTGAACGACCTTGTTTAGAGCGTGGCCGTCACGCCACCATCGACATAAAGAATATGTCCATTGACGAAGTCCGAGGCCGAACTCGTGAGGAATATAGCGGCACCCACCAGATCCTCCACATCACCCCACCGCCGCGACGGCGTACGCCCGATGAGCCATGCGCTAAACGTTTTGTTGTTGACAAGCGCCTCGGTCAGCTCGGTCTTGAAGTAGCCCGGTCCAAGCCCGTTCACCTGGATGCCGTGCTTGCCCCAGTCGATCGCCATGCCCTTGGTCAACATTTTCACCGCCCCTTTTGTCGCCGTATAGGCTGCTATATCAGGGCGCCCCAGTTCGCTTTGAACCGAGCAGATATTGACGATCTTGCCGGCGCCACGCGTGATCATGAAGCGCGCGACCGCCTGTCCGACCAGAAACACGCTGTCCACGTTCGTCCTCATCAACTCCTGCCACTGCTCGTGCGAAAACTGGTCCAAAGGCGCGCGCCGCTGCATCCCGGCGTTGTTGACAAGAATGTCGATAGGCCCGTGCTCACGTTCGATGCTCTCGATCGCCACCGATACCTCCGACGGAGACGTCACATCGAAACTCATTGCATCGACGCTCAGGCCTTCAGCGCGCAGTCGCTCCACCGCTTCCGCAAGGCGCGCCTCATTCCGGCCGTTAAGCACCACCGTCGCGCCAGTAGCCGCGAGTCCTCGAGCGAGCGCAAAACCGATCCCGGTACTCGACCCGGTAACGAGCGCCCGCTTACCCGACAAATCAAACATCTTGAGCATCTGATTCAAAAACGTCTCCTTGTTATTCGCGCGTTCACGATATGCCGTGCTCAGGAAACCGGAGTGAACTTGAGCTGATCGATCGGCGTCACCTTGTCGGTACGCGAGAGGCCGTAAGGCGTCTTCGGGCCGAGCCACTTGTCGAAGATCGCGCTCATTTCACCGCTCGCCTCAAGCGTTGTCAATGCTTTGTTCACGGCGCCGAGCATGGCCGGTTCGTTCTGACGCAAGCCAACGGCGATCGGTTCGAGCAACATGGGTTCGGACGCAATCGCGACCGCGCCGTCAGATCCTTCGACCTGCTTGGTAATCTTGATCGCGGTCATCTGGTTGGTAACGAAACCCTTCACCTTTCCCTGCTGCAGCGCCAGGAAGGCCGAACTGGTGTCATGGAACGTCACCGCCTGACCATCCTTGATCGAGATAGGAATTGACTGCGCTGAAGTCGAGCCATCGGCCGCACTGATTTTTTGCCCTGCGAAATCGGCAAGCTTTTTCCCGGCATCGGCTTTCTTGACGACCAGTACTTCCTTGGTCAAATAATATGCATCGCTAAAGGAAACCTGCGTGGCTCGGGTCTTGGTATAGGCAAGGTTCGCCACCACCATGTCTACGCGGCCCAGTTTCAGTTGCGGAATGCGCGCTTCGACGGCCAGCGGCTCCAGACTCACTTTTACGCCGATCTGCTTGGCAATCGCCGTGCAGATATCCACATCCATGCCTTCGAGCTGACGCGTCTGCGGGTTCGGATACGAGAACGGTTCTACATTGGAGTACACGCCGCAACTCAAGGTACCGTGCGCCTTGATATCGGACAGCTGATCTGCCTGGGCAGACGCGATGCACGCGACCCACCCTGTAAGCGCCAGCATGCTTGCTAATCCCGCTTTTGAACGCATCGAAAAACTCCTGACCTGGATTGAGTTGAGAAAGACCTGGCTTGAAAACCGTGATACGAATACTTCTTTAGTGGGTGCGCAAATCCGACAGGAAACGCTGGGCCCGTTCATGCTTCGGATGCAAGAAAAACTCTTCCGGCTCGGCGGTCTCGATGATTTTTCCCGCATCCATGAACCACACGCGATCCGCCACTTCGCGAGCGAAACCCATTTCATGAGTCACGCACATCATCGTCATGCCGTCCTGCGCGAGGCTCTTCATGACGCTAAGCACTTCACCGACCATCTCTGGATCGAGCGCACTCGTGGGTTCGTCGAAGAGCATGGCCGGTGGGTCCATTGCAAGCGCGCGGGCAATCGCCACGCGTTGCTGCTGGCCGCCCGACAACTGGCCCGGAAACGCCTGCGCCTTGTTGCCAAGTCCCACGCGCGACAACAGGTCTGCCGCCTTGCGCTCGGCCGCGGCGCGTTTCATGCCGCGTACGCGCATGGGCGACAGCGTGATGTTGTCGAGCACGGAAAGATGCGGGAACAGATTGAATTGCTGAAACACGAATCCGACCTTGCTGCGAAACGCATTCAGGCTGATTTTCTTTTCGTGGATGTCCTGGTTGTCGAACGAGATATTGCCGCGGTCGATTTCCTCAAGACGGTTGACCGTGCGAATCAGCGTGGATTTTCCCGAACCGGACGGACCGCATACCACGACGACCTCGCCCTTGCGTACCTCGGCGTTCACATCCACAAGCGCGTGATATTCGCCATACCATTTGTTCACGCCGGAAAATTTGATCATGTCGGATCCTTTGAATGATTAGGCGCTCAGTGCTCGCTCACAGCCGTTTCAAGGAGCGATTGCTCCGCACCGGGACGCGCCTTGTTGGCTTTTCCAGCCCGCTTGCGTGTCACGCGCCGCTCAAGGTAATGAGCCAGCTGCGTGAGCGCATAGCAAAGAATGAAATAACTCAACGCGAGAATCAGGTAGACGGCGAATGGTTTGGTCAGAAGCCGGTTGTTGATCTGGTCCGCTGCAAAGGAAATCTCCTGGACATTGATGATGTATCCGAGCGACGTCTCCTTGATGGTGGACACAAACTGCGTGACCATGCTGGGAACCACGTTATAGAGCGCTTGCGGCAATATCACCGCGCGCATGGTCTTCAGGTAGCTCATGCCCAGCGCTCTTGACGCCTCGGTCTGTCCCTTCGGCAAAGCTTCAATGCCGGCACGAATGATCTCGCCGAGATACGCAGAGTCGTAGATCACGAGAGCACAAAGCATGGTCACGAATCCGGTCACGGGATAACCCGTCAGCACCGGAACAAGGAAATAAACCCAGAATATGACCATCAGCAGCGGCACGCCACGGACCGTGTAGACAAGCGCCGTTGCCGGGGCACGCAATACCTTGAAGTGACTGATGCGAGCCAATGCAACGAGGATACCTAACGGAATGGCAATGACGAGTGCTGATAGAGACAGCAGGATTGTCACTACGATTCCGCCAATCGGGCCGTGCGGATACTGCCCGATCAGCAGCAAGGTCCAGTTGTCGCGCAAGACGTCGAACATGATCACCTGACTCCCGGAATGCGGTAGTGCGCTGCGATCCGGGCGCCGGCCAGCATGATCACGAGTGAAAGGGCGAGGTACAGCACGGTCGCAATCAGATAGGACTCGAACGACAGGAACGTTTCGTTCTCGACCTTGCGAGTGACGTAGGTGAGTTCCGCCGCCCCGATCGCCATCGCGAGGCTGGTGTTCTTGAACAGCACCACAGCGTGGTTCACCATCGGCGGAATCGAATTGCGCAAGGCTTGAGGAAGGATCACGTAACGCATGCCGCTGACGAAGTTCAATCCCAGTGCGCGCGACGCTTCGTACTGACCGTAGGAAATGGCTCGCAACCCGCTGCGAATGTCTTCCGACAGATAAGCGCCGCTGCAAAGCCCGATCGCGATGACCGCGAAGATGAATTGGCCGTTGTACTGGTTCAACCAGTCTTGCAGGGGCATGGGCAGCAGGGTCGAGATGCCGAAGTACCAGAACAGGATCTGCACCAGCGTCGGCACGTTACGGTGATAGGCCACGAAGGTAGCCACGAACAACGTGGCTGGCCTCCGGTTGGTCAGGCGGATCAGAGTCAGCAGAATACCTACGACGAGCGACAGGCACCACGCCAGTCCGGCCATCGCGAGCGTAAGCTCGACGCCATGCAGGAACAATGCGCCGTAGTCGCCTCGCAGGACTGTCGCCAAGTCGAAATGAAGTTTCATGTCACGCGTCCAAAGGGTTCAGAGCACCCTGATACCGGTGCCCGGGTGGGTCGATGACATCCCCCTTTGACTGCCGGAAGATCGTGTCGACGTTCGCCTTGAATTCATACTAGCTCGCAAAAAAACGACCATGCAGACGCCTTTCATCTGGGACGATAAGTTTCGGGAATGGCCGCGGCATGGATGCGCCAGAGCCAAGCCAGAAAAGGATCCGCGCAGATTTTTTAGTATCCCCTGAAGAGCCTTCAATGTCCCTCCGGGCGTAAGCAAAGCACGTCCTTGAGCGACGTCGATATCCACCGCTCAGGCCGGTGCCGGCGCCTGCGTCAGAACCTGCGGGTTAACCGGGGTGAGCACCCGGCCGCGGTTCATTGCGGCGATGAGGTTATCCACGCAGAGCGACGCCATTGCGCGCCGGGTCCTGATCGACGCGCTGCCAATATGCGGCGTCAGCACGACGTTCTTGCAGGCCAGCAACGCGGGATTGACCCGAGGTTCGCCCTCGAATACATCGAGCGCGGCGGCGGCAATGCTGCCTTCGGTCAGTGCTTCGGCGAGAGCGGAATCATCGACTACGCCGCCTCGCGCGATGTTCGTCAGCGTCGCCGACGATTTCATTTGCTTGAGCTCCGCCCGGCCGATCGCGTGATGCGAACTGGCGGAATAAGGCACGACCAGGATCAGATGATCGGACTCGCGAAGCAGCACTTCCTTCTCGACATAACGCGCGCCGCACTCTGTCTCTATGGCCGCGGCCAACGGCGTGCGGTTGTGATAGATCACGTCCATGTCGAACCCGCGCGACGCACGTTTTGCGATCTCCTGTCCGATGCGGCCCATGCCCAGGATGCCGAGCGTGGCGCCATACACGTCGCCTCCCACGAACATATCGAAGCGGCCGGTCGTGACCCAGTCGCCCGCCCGCAGGAAATGCTCGGACTCGGTCATTCGACGGGCGGCGGCCATCATGAGGGCGAAGCCGAAATCAGCCGTGGTGTGTGTCAGCACGTCCGGCGTGTTGGTGACGAGCACGCCGCGCGCGGTGCACGCGTCGACATCGACGTTGTTATAGCCCACGCCAATGTTGCACACGGCCTTCAGTTCCGGACAGGCGTCGAGCAGGGTTGCATCGATCCGGTCACTACCCGCCGTCACGGCTCCGCGCTTGCCTTGCAGGCGTGCGATCAGTTCCTGCTGGGTCCACACCGTGTCGGACGGGTTGTCGGTCACGTCGAAATGTTCACGCAGTTTGTCGACGATGTCGGGAAACGATGCCCGTGTGACGAGAACGGAAGAACGCATAGGGTGATCTCCTGATGATGCAATGAGCTTAGTCACGCTTGATCGTTGTCAGGCCGCCAGGCACCTGCAACGTTGGCAGAATTTCCATGTTGCTGATGTTGACCGCGAGCGGCGCTGCAATGGCGAACGCAATGGCATCGGCAATATCAGACGGCAATGGCAGTTCGAAGCCATCGATGAACTGCTTGCGCGCCGCGTCGATATCGCCGTGCACGTGCCCGAAAATATCGGTAGCCACGCGGCCCGGGCAGATCTCGGTCACGCGCACGCGCTTGCCGGTTGCATCGACGCGCAACTGGCGCGACAACGCGTGAATGCCCGCCTTGGTCGCGTGATAGATCGAGTTGCCGCCGAAGTTATAGATGGCTGCAATCGAGCTGA
The DNA here is from genome assembly GCF_030464885.1 of Caballeronia sp. SEWSISQ10-4 2. Taxonomy (GTDB): domain Bacteria; phylum Pseudomonadota; class Gammaproteobacteria; order Burkholderiales; family Burkholderiaceae; genus Caballeronia. Next base: position 5,787 of record NZ_JALPRJ010000132.1, read on the forward strand.
TGTTCACAATATGGCCGCGGTCGCGCGCCACCATGCCGGGCATGGTCAACCTGACAATGTGCAGCACCGCCTGAAGATTGACTTCAACCTGCACGTCGACATCTTCAACGTTGGCATCGAGAATCGAACCCTTGCGTGACACGCCCGCATTGTTCACGACGATATCGAACGGCACTTCTTCAGTGAGCCGGGTCACGGCTTCGAGATCGCATACATCGATGGCGTGCGGGATGCATCCGGTGCGCTCGGCCAGTTCGTTCAATCGCTCCGCGTTGCGCGCGAGCGCATGAACTTCGAGGCCTTCGCGGCAGAAGCGCTCAACAATCGCAGCGCCCATTCCGGTTGAAGCACCGGTCACTAAAGCGGTCTTGTAGTCTGAAAACGGCATGAATTACCCCTCTGCTTGATTCACTAAAAATGGCGCCATGGCGCTCACTTGATAAGCCGCGATACCGGCACGATGCGCCCGCCGGCCGATTCGATCGCACCCCGCACCGTGCGCGCAAGTTCGACTGCGCCGGGCGTGTCGCCGTGGAGCAGGATCGACTGAGCGGCAATCTTCAAGCGCTCGCCGGTGATCGTCGTAACCGTGCCATCCTCAAGCAACTGCGTGACGCGGGCAAGCACGGCTACGCGGTCCTTGATCACGGCGCCTTCAAGCTTGCGCGAGACGAGATTGCCTTCGTTGTCGTAGGCACGATCGGCGAGAAAAGTATTGGCGACCCGCAAGCCGATCTTGTCGGCGGCACGCTCGATCTGCGTGTTCGTCGATACGCTGACGATGATGCGGTCATCGAAATCGGCCACAGCGCGCACGAGCGGCTCGGCGAGTTCGTACGATGCCGCCGCCATGTTGCCGAGCGCGCCATGAAAACTCATGTGCGTGAGATGCGCTCCCGCGGCTTTCGCAATGCCCGCGAGCGCGCCCATCTGGTACAGCACGTACTTGGCGAGCTCAAGCGGATCGGCTTGAATCGGCCTGCGTCCAAACCCGAGGAGATCCGGAAAGCCGACATGGGCCCCAAGGTCGATATCCCGTCCAAGCGTCATGCGCACGGTCCGGTCCATGATGACCGGATCGCCCGCGTGATAGCCGCACGCCACGTTGGCCGACGAGATGATCTCCATCATTGCTTCGTCTTCGCCCATGCGGTACATGCCAAAGCCTTCGCCCAGGTCCGCGTTCAGATCGATTTCCACGTTGTCACTCCGTTTAAAGGTGGCGGGCCGGCGCGAGGGTCATCAGTGCAGTCCCGTATCCCACTGTTGCACCCGGCTCGATCAGCCACTTCACAACGACACCGTCGCAAGGTGCGACCACCGGCAGACAAAGCTCTGCAATGCGCAGCAAACCCAGCACATCGCCTTGTCTGACCGCCGCACCCGCTTCGACGAAAGGCGTTGATCGCATCGGATGGCACGTCAGCAGGACACCCGTCGAAACGGCGATGACCTGCGTCTCCCGCGCACTTGGCACGGGTTGCGGATTCACCGCGCTTTTCTCCTCGGGCGCCGGGCCTTCGAGCGTCAGCCGAACCACCGTCCCTTTCCCGCCAATTTCGATAAACCCGATACCCGCCGTTTCGAGCCATCCGGTGATTTGTTCAAGCTCGCTGAGCTGCAATTCTTTTTCCTGTGTCATCTCGCTACGGCCTGTCGCCCCGATGAAGCCCGACGAGGTGCCGCAACTTCGTCATATAGCGGTCGAGTTCATCCAGCGCGTCGACGGCTTCCTCATAGCTCGTCTGCACAAAGCGCAGCTTCGAGCCGATACGCGCCTGCGCCAGCCGCCAAAGATCCGCCTCGATGACCGTGCCGATCTTCGGGTACCCGCCCGACGGCTGGGCGTCGCGCAACTGGATGATCGGCTGGCCGCTGGGCGGCACCTGGATCACACCCGGCACGATGCCGTGCGAGCGCATTTCCACCGGACGTTTTGAATTCAGCACCGGCCCGCCAAGGCGATATCCGTAGCGATCGCTTTGCGGCGTGACCTTCCAGCTTTCCCGCCAGAACGCTTCGATGGAGTCCTGCTCGTAAGCCTCATATTCGGCAGCCGGCAACACGCGCACAACCGTGTCGGCGGAGTCGCTTACAGGACTCGTTTCAAGTCCGCCAAGCGTCCATGACGGCGGCGTCACGCCGAACCCGGCTGCATCCCCTTCCTTCTCGCTGTGCGCCGATTCGGCCACCGCTGCCTGAATGAAATCGCCCTTTTGAAGCTGCCGGCCGAGGAAGCCACCGAACTCGCCTCGCAGTTGCGTACTGCGCGACCCGAGCACGATGGGCACATCGACGCCACCCTTGAGCAGCAGATAGCACCGCGCGCCACTTGCGGGCACGCCAATGGTGAGCACGTCGTCCTTCTTCGCCTGCAAGGTCCACCACGGCAATACCGGACGCTCGCCAAGACGCGCCGAACAGTCGGCTCCCGTCAACGCGAACGCCACGTCTTCCGTGAAGCGAACGCGAAACGGAAACAGCGGGATTTCGATACCCGCGGCATCGTCGGGGTTGCCCAGCAGCAGGTTGCCCACGGCGAGCGCCACGCGGTCCATTGCGCCCGACGTGCCCACGCCGTATCGGAGATAGCCCTGGCGGCCCTGATCCTGAATCGTCGCCAGAGCAGCGTTGGAAAGTACTTCGATCATCGGACAATCCTCTCGACCCGGAAGCGGATCATGTCACCGGGCGCGAGCATGGCCGGATTCGTGCGGGCCGGGTCGAAGAACGACATGTCCGTGTGACCGATCGTGTTCCAGCCGCTCGGTCCGGCTGACGCCGAGACGCCGGTCTGGACGCCGCCGATGGACACCGCGCCACCCGGCAACCCGAGCACCGGTACCTTGCGGCGCGGCGCTGCAATGCGCGGATCCATGCCGCCGAGATAGCAATAACCCGGGTGACTGCCAAGGGCATAGACGGTATAAAGCGGTTCGCTATGCAGCGCCACGATCTCATCCACCGCGAGCCCCGTGTGCGCGACTACATCGCTCAAATGCGGCCCGAAATCGCCGCCGTATTGAACTGGCAGCACAACGGTCTTGCCTTCGAGCGACAGCTCTTCGGCTTCTGCCCAGGCGTCGTTCAGCGCGGCCGCGAGGGAGGCCGTCTGGCGCGGCGGCCGGTCGAACGTGAGCATAAGGTTCGACATGCCGGGAACCGCTTCCCGGATACCCTCCCACGTCGCGGCACGTTGCCCGAGCGCCCAGATGCGGCGCTGCGTCCGCAGATCGAGTTCGCCGGGTGCTTCGAACAACATCGCGCTCGTCCCCAGCAGGCTGATTCGCGGTTTTTGAACCGGGTCGTCGATCAGGGTCATCGAGTGCGCTTTCCTTTGCACATGTCGTTGAGGGCGCTCGGAAGTCAGGGTGCCCGTAGTCGTTGCGTCGAGCACGTGCTCGAGGATCGGGCTCAATTCGTTCTCCTTGCCAGCCAGCGTTCCAGATGGTGAATGTCCACACCGCCCGCGCAGAAGTCGTTGTCGTCGAGTACGGCGCGATGTAGCGGCACATTCGTTCGAATGCCTTCAATGCGCATTTCCGACAACGCGATCCGCATACGTGCGAGCGCTTCCGCGCGACTCGCGCCGTGGGTCACGACCTTGGCGATCAGGGAGTCGTAATACGGCGGCACCGTGAGACCCGCGCTCATGTGGGAATCGACGCGTACTCCGTTTCCGCCCGGCAGTTCCCAATGCGAGACACGGCCGGGGCAAGGCATGAAGGTCGACGGATCTTCCGCATTGATACGGCATTCGAGCGCGTGACCTTGCGTCATGACGTCCGCCTGAGTCATCGAAAGCACGTGGCCTTGCGCGACGCGAATCTGCTCTCGGACCACGTCGATGCCCGACGTCATCTCGGTCACCGGATGTTCGACCTGCAAACGTGTGTTCATTTCAATGAAATAGAACTCGCCGTTCTCGTAAAGAAATTCGAACGTCCCCACGCCGCGGTACCGGTTCTGCCTGCACGCTTCAACGCAGCGCTCACCGACCTCACGGATCAGGTCCGCATCGATGCCGGGCGCCGGTGCTTCTTCCAGCACCTTCTGATGCCGCCGCTGCATCGAGCAGTCACGCGATCCAAGCCAGAGTGCGTTGCCATGGGTATCGCACAGGACCTGGATCTCGACATGGCGCGGATGCTCGAGGAATTTCTCGACATAGAGCTCAGGTTTCCCGAATGCGCGACGGGCCTCCTCGCGCGTCACGGCCACGGCGTCGAGCAATTGTCCGGCGTCAGGCACGACGCGCATGCCTCGGCCGCCTCCCCCACCGGCCGCTTTCACGATCACCGGATAGCCAATCTCGGCAGCTGCCTTCAGGATGCCCTGAGGGTCCTCAGGCAAGCCGCCTTCCGGGCCGGGAACGCAAGGCACACCCGCTGCGCGCATCGCGCGCTTGGCGGCCACCTTGTCGCCCATGGTGCGTATTGAGCGAGGTTCTGGACCGATGAAAGTCATGCCCGCTGCCTCGACCTGCTCGGCGAAGTCCGCGTTCTCCGATAGAAACCCATAACCTGGATGCACGGCCTCAGCGCCGCTGACATGCGCGGCGAACAGGATCGCCGCGCTATTCAAATAGCTTTGCCCGGGTGCCGCCGGACCGATGCACAGCGCCTGGTCGGCGAGACGTACATGGCGGGCATCCGCATCGGCTTCCGAGTGGACCGCGACTGTTTTCAGTCCGAGCTCCCGGCAAGCGCGCTGAATGCGCAGCGCGATCTCTCCACGATTGGCGATCAAGACCTTGTTGAACATGATCAGCGTCCGATCCGAAACAGCGGCTGGCCTGACTCGACTTCGTCGCCTGCATTGACAAGGATTGCGAGAACCGTGCCGGTGAACTCGGACTCGATCGAATTGAACATCTTCATCGCTTCGATGGTGCAGAGCACCTGGCCTTGCGTCACGGTATCGCCGACCTGCACGAACGGCGCTTCGCCCGGCGCCGGTGTGAGATGCACGACGCCGAACATCGGCGCCTCGGTCACGTGGGCTTCGCTTTCAGCGTGGCCGGATGCAGGCGCAGGGGACTCTGCTTGCACTTCGGCTTGTGGGTCGACTGGTGCGGCGGCTCGTGACTCCGCAGGCATCACGGGTGCCATTACAACGCCGGCAGAACCCTCGCGGCTGCCCGGCGTCTTGACGAGCCGAACCTTGTCGTCACCTTCGATCAACTCGATTTCCGCCAGTGGAGACTGTGCGAGCAGGTCGATCAAGGCTTTGATTCTTTCTAGATCCATCATTGAGTCCGGCCCGGTTATTCGTGCGCCGACGCTCAGGCAGCGTGCGGCAAACCGCGACGCCTGCGAGCCACGCTCACAGGCAAATTACGATGAACTCAATGTATCCGGCGCTTAAGATTCTCGCCAAGACGGTTTGGCTTTGTAGCGATAAGACGCGCTTATGGCTCGGCGCTGGTCACGGGCGTGACGCCCAGCGCAAGGTCCGCAGCCAGTTCGAGCAGGATGTCCTTGACCGCCGCGGCCGGTTCGGAAAGCGGAAGATGATCGGACAAACAGACCGAAAGCGGGATCTTGATGACGGGCGAGACAATCCGGCATTGCACGACATCACCCGTGCCCGCCACCACGCGCGCGGTCGAATCCGGCAGGATCGTGGCCCCGATGCCGGCGCTCACCGCCGCGGCCAGCGTGGTTGCCGACTCGATCTCCGCGACGACCTTGGGCACCATCTGGACGCGTGCAAACCCTTCGTCGACGTATTTTCGAAGGTAATTGTAAGGTCTGGGCAGCAGCAGCGGGACGTCGCGCAAATCGGTAACGGCAATCTGACCGGGGGCGATACCCATGCTGCGTGGCGCCACGAGAAAGAGTTCCTCATTCAGCAACAGCTGAAATGAGAGGCCGTGGACCGGCTTGTCGCCATACAGCACGGCCATGTCCATGCGCCCGTTCATGATGAGTTCGCTGAGCGTCGTGCCGAAGTTCTCGTTGATATACAGAAGAATGTCCGGATGACGCGCCCGCACCGATGTCAGCAGCGGCAGCGACAATGCGGAAGCACCGGTCCCCGGCGCAAGCCCGACCGACACGGATCCCGACAAGGTCTGCCCGGCGCTCTTTACATCGGCCTGGGCTTGCTCATATTGCCGGAGGATGAGTTGCGCATGCCGATAAAGCGTCGCGCCCGCCTCTGTCGCAGTCACACCACGCTTGGTGCGCACGAGGAGTTGTTGCTGAAACTCGCTTTCGAGCGTGATCAGTTGCTGACTGAGCGCCGGCTGGGCAATATGCAGAACCTCGGCAGCCTGAGTAAGGCTGCCGATATCCACAATCTTCACGAAGTACCTAAGTCGCCGCAGATTCACGTTCGTTGCCTGAAAAGTCATTCGATTTTCAGATGATAGGGCAAGGTCCGCCCCGCCGACAGCCATCAAAAACCCCAGTCTCGCGCATTCGCCCCTCGGATTTCGCATCCATAAGTGGATGTTATTGCGTCAGCGCAAAGACGTCTTGGCGCTAACTTTTTCACCCGCTTAACGTTGCGCATCAACAAAGGCCCGTTGTTACCGACCGTGCGAGACGGCCATGCCGGAGCATCTCCAATGCTCCGCTGCGCCGGATTTCCGATCGGACGTCCGGCGCGTAGCGGGCAGTTCCGGGAGCGCAGTGCAGCATGCAGGCGCCCGGAATGTTGGGCGACGATAAGCGAATGCAGCCCGCCCAGGGGCGCGCCGGCGATACGCAAACGCTTGCCATGAAACACAGGGTTTGGATTTTCGACAACAGGGGAACAACATGAAAAAGATTTGCTTCGCCGTACTAAGTGCAACGTGTGCCATGAGTGTCGCCCACGCGCAGTCGTCCGTCACGCTCTACGGGATTATCGATGAAGCCATTCGCTTCGATACCCACCAGAACAAGACCGGCGGAAAGCTCTTCACCATGGGAAGCGGCGGCGAAATGTCGGGCAGCCGCTGGGGCTTGCAAGGCTCGGAAGACCTGGGCGGCGGCATGAAAGCGATCTTCCAGCTCGAAAACGGATTCACACCGAACACCGGCGTGACGCAGCAGTCGACCCCGTCGGGTGCGGTCCGGCTTTTCGGCCGTACCGCCATGGTCGGGCTCGTGTCGTCCTACGGCACGGTCACGCTTGGCCGCCAGTACACGCTCGTGCATGAAATGGGCTACACGCATGACATCTATGCGTTCTCGAACTACACCGGGACCACGGGCTTTCAGGGTGCGGGTGAAACCGGCGGCGGACGCCTCGACAATACGGCTCGCTATACCTCGCCGACCCTTGCCGGCTTCACCCTGCGCAGTGCGTACACATTTGGCCAGACTGCAGGGAACGTCCATCAGAACTCTTCGCCGGCCGTCAGTCTTTCTTATGATCGCGGACCGCTCAGCGTGGGCGCTGCTTATCAGATCATCAATAATATTGGTGGCCTGACACCATCGACGACGGCTTATGGCAGCACGTATTTCGGCATCACGATCCCCGACAGTTCGCAGAAGGTATTCACTGCGGGCGCGACCTACAAGATCGGCGATGCCAAGATCTACGGCTCCTACATTTATAGCCACGTGTATCCGGCTGACTACAGGAATGATTCGTTTTCCGTCGCAGCAAGCTACTTCATCACGCCTTCGCTGCAAGTGGCGCTGCCGTTTTATATCGACTTCCTGCATCACGCGAGTGCAAGCGGGACGCGGATCACGACTGGAACGACGCTTGACTACTTGCTCAGCAAGCGGACCGACGTTTATGTCGGCGTGGACTACAACCACCTGACCGGCGCATGGACCACGCTGGCGGGTAGCACAGGCTCGAACCAACCGTTCTTTGGCTATAACTCGCTGTTTGAAGCGACGATCGGCTTGCGTCACCGGTTCTGATCGACTGACCGGTTCGTTGTGAATGCGCGCGGCCCTGGCCGCGCGCAGCGGGATGGCACTGTGATCATAAGGCGGGCCTATTGGTCCAGATCGAATCGATCTTGTTCAAGCTGAAGACCTGGCCGTAGAGTGGAGCACGCTCAACGCACCGCTCAATGCACTGCTCAACAAGGGGTTTTCGTCATGCATGCACTCGTGATTCACGCGCCGCTGGATTTACGCATTGAAGATATTCCGACTCCCGAACCGGAAGCGCATCAACTGCTGATCCGCGTTCGCGCTGGCGGCATCTGTGGTTCTGATCTCCATTACTTCAATCACGGTGGCTTTGGGACGGTTCGCATCAAGGAACCGATGGTGCTCGGGCACGAGGTATCCGGCGTGGTGTCGCGCACAGGCACAGATGTCACCGACATGCCCGTCGGAACCCGCGTGTCGATCAGTCCCAGCCGGCCTTGCGGACACTGCGAATACTGCCAGCAAGGTTTGCAGAACCACTGTCTCGACATGCGCTACTACGGCAGCGCCATGCGCACGCCGCACGTCCAGGGTGCGTTTCGCCAGGAGATCGTGATCGATCGATCGCAGGCGCATGTTGTCTCGGATACGCTGACCGACGCCGAAGCCGCCATGGCCGAGCCACTGTCGGTTGCGCTTCACGCGGTTCGCCGCGCGGGGCCGTTGCTCGGCAAGCGTGTGCTGGTCACGGGATGCGGTCCGATCGGCGCGTTGATTGTGGCGGCAGCGCGCCGCGCCGGCGCCGCGCATATCGTGGCAACCGATGTCAATGAATTGCCGCTTAAAAGCGCGCGCGAGGTCGGTGCCGACGAGACGTTCAACATCTTGCAGGCGCCCGACGCGCTCCTGCCTTTCGCCGCACGCAAGGGCACGTTCGATGTGCTGTTCGAAGCCAGCGGCAATGCCTCGGCATTGCGTGGCGCGTTCGACGCGATCCGGCCGCGTGGCGTCATCGTTCAGGTTGGTCTTGGGGGCGACGTGCCTCTGCCGATGAATATCATTGTGGCCAAGGAATTCGACTTGCGTGGTGCGTTCCGGTTTCATGAGGAATTTGCCATCGCCGTTGAGCTGCTTAACAAGCGGTTGATCGATACCGAGCCGCTGATATCGGACATCTTCTCTTACCGCGATTCGCTCAAGGCTTTCGAAACCGCGAATGATCGGTCGAAAGCGATGAAAGTCATAGTGGATTTTGCCTGACCCGGGGGGGTTCGTTCGCACTCGGGGTTCTGTTTCGGGGTTTTGGGGTTGGTGGTCGGGGTTGGTGGTCGGGGTTGGTGGTCGGGGGTGGTGGTCGGGGGTGGTGGTCGGGGGTGGTGCCGGGTTGGTGCCGGGTTGGTGCTTTCAGCCTTAGTGGTCTGCGTGAGTTAGCTGATTTTTTACCACTATTAACCACTGTGCGTAGCGGCACTTCATTTCTTTTTCCACCGGCGAAAAAGAAACAGAAGCAAAGAAAACG
>NZ_JALPRJ010000133.1 GCF_030464885.1 Caballeronia sp. SEWSISQ10-4 2
AGCGTGCAGACCCCAGTTTTTGGCACCTGATAGCACGGTGCTCGCCAGACTCACCGATGTTTGAACCCCTCCTTCTCGCGAATCCTGACACGAACACGCTTCACCCCCAACGCTCTCGGGCAAGCACCATGCGCCTTTGGTTTCAACGGTATTTCCCGCGTCCGCGCAGTCTAATCAGCGGCAATCGTCATTTTTCAACTCCATCCTCCACGCATAGCGCGTAAAACCTCGCCGCCGCCCGCGATGCCGCCGCCCCATGGGGCATCAAGATCGAAAACCGTCGTGTCAGCGGCTCCGGTGTAATCCGCAAACGCTGCAACGCGCCGTCCTCATGGCGCATCGACATCGCCGACACAAAACCGATCCCCATCCCCGCCCGCACGGCTTCCTTCACGCCTTCCACGCCCGCAATTTCCAGCGCGACGCGCATTTGCACACCCGCCCGGGCGCACGCGCGTTCAACCAGTTGGCGCACGCCCGAACCGGTCTCGCGCAAAACCACCGGACTCGCGCACAACGCCTCCAGCGTCACCCCGCCCGAGGCCGCCGCCAGTGGATGACCACTTGGCGCAATCGCCACAATCTCGTCCTCGCGCCACGGCGTGGCTTCGGTTCCCGGCGGTAAATCGGCACCCACCGGTCCCTCGATCATCCCAATATCCAGCGAACCAAGCGCAGCAACGATCTCCGTCGTATTTCCATCGATGGTATGAATCACCACGTCCGGATGCCGCCGATGAAACTCCGCAATCAGATAAGGCAACAAGTAACTCGCCGGCGTCGTGCTCGCCCCAATTCGCAGCGTGCCGCGCTCGAGCCCCCGTAGCGCATCCCGGTACGCATATGCCTGGCCAAAGGTCTCCCGGATCCTCACTGCATAAACAGCGAGCTGTTCACCCGCCGTCGTCAGCCGGATGCCACGGCCGTCGCGCTGGTACAAAGGCTCGCCGAATTCGTCCTGCAACTGACGCAACTGCCCCGACACCGCAGGCTGCGACAAATGCAACGCGACCGCCGCACGGCTGATATTGCTGTGCTCAGCAACAGTGGCGAAAGTTATAAGCTGATCGGGGGTCATGGGTATCAAATATCGTTTAGACCGATAGTTTACATTCTAAATGACGATTTTTCATATCGATATATCCAGAATAGGATTGGCCTGGTCAAACCACGGTGGAAAAACCATGAATTCCCTCGCCACTCCTGTCACATCAGGCTCCGCTCCGACCGGTCAAACACGCGGCCAACTGAACGGCATCCTGTTCGTCGCGCTGTTCGCCGCCGCCGTCACGCAGTTGTCCACGCTGCCGTTCATCTCGAACCTGGGACTGAGTCCGCTGATCGTCGGCATTGTCGCGGGAGCCATCTATGGCAATGCGCTGCGTGACGGCATGCCGGAAAGCTGGGCGTCAGGCATCAATTTCTCCGCCCGCAAACTGCTGCGTATCGCGGTGGGATTTTTCGGGCTACGTGTGAGCCTGCAGGAAATCGCGCAAGTCGGGCTGCCGGGGCTGACGGTATCGGTGCTCGTGGTGGTGAGCACGCTCATCATCGGCACGTGGGCCGGCATGAAGCTGATGAAACTCGACCGCGATACAGCATTGCTGACCGCAGCCGGCAGCGCGATCTGCGGCGCCGCAGCGGTGCTTGCGTTCGAATCGACGCTGCAATCCGAGCCGCATAAAAGCGCGATGGCAGTCGGCAGCGTAGTGCTGTTCGGCACGCTCTCCATGTTCCTCTATCCGCTCGCCGTGCACCTCGGCTGGCTGCATCTGGATACATTGGGCGTCGGCCTGTTTTTCGGCGGCACGATTCACGAAGTGGCGCAGGTGGTGGGCGCGGCCAGCAACGTCAGCCCGGAGGCAACGCATATCGCGACGATCGTGAAAATGACGCGCGTGATGCTGCTCGTGCCGGTGCTGCTCGCGATCGGCATGTGGGTGAACCGCTCGCGCAACAACGGCCTGACTGACGATACCGGCACCACTGGCACGAAACGCAAGCTGGCGATTCCCTGGTTCGCGCTCGGGTTCCTCGCGCTCGTGATCGTGAACTCGCTGCACGTGCTGCCCGCCCCCGCCACGCACACGCTGAACACACTCGACACTTTCGCATTGACCATGGCGATGACCGCCTTGGGCATCGAAACGCGGATCGCGCAAATTCGTCAGGCCGGGCCGCGCGCGCTGGTGACGGGCGCCATCGTTTATGCCTGGCTGATCGGGGGAGGACTCGCGATTACCGTTGGCGTCGAGCGCCTGCTCGGGTAACGTGGGCCGATGGTGCCGCTTGCAGGAATATGGAAGCCTCGCCGCATGCGGGGCTTTTGCTTTTCAGCGAGCTTACGAGCGCAACGGCACGCGTGTTGCTACCCTTCTGTCTCTGGTTTCCCGCGTTTTTCAGCCGTCAGATCACGAGGATATTGCCGATGGCCTACGAACTTTATTACTGGGACGGTCTTCAAGGCCGGGGCGAATGTGTCCGGCTCGCGCTGGAAGACGCCGGCGCCGAATACATCGATGTGTCACGCGGCGCGAAGAAGGAAGGACAAGGCACCGGCGCGATGATGAAGATCATCAACAGCAAGACCGAGCCGCACATTCCATTCGCGCCGCCGTTCCTGAAAGACGGTGAGCTGATCGTGCCGCACGTCGCAAACATCCTGCTGTATCTCGGGCCAAAGCTGGGTCTCGCGCCGAAGGACGAAGGTCTTCGTTACGTCGCGCACGGCTTGCAGTTGACCATCGCCGACATGGTGACCGAAGTGCACGACACCCACCATCCGCTCGCGAGCGCTCTCTATTACGAAGATCAGAAAGACGCGGCGAAGCGTCGCGCGAAGGATTTCGTCGAGAACCGGGTTCCGAAATTCATGGGTTATTTCGAACGTGTTCTCGCACAGAACCCGCAAGGCGATACGCAGATGATCGGCAACGCGACCACCTACGTGGATTTGTCGATGTTTCAACTTGTGGACGGCCTGCACTACGCGTTTCCCCGCGCGATGAAAAAATTCGGCACGTTATATGCGCGCGTGGCCGCGCTGCATGACGCCGTGCTCGAACGACCGAACGTTGCGGCTTATGTGGACTCGGAACGACGGATTCCATTCAACGAGTCCGGCATCTTCCGCCATTACCCCGAACTGGATCAGGACGCCTGAACCGGCCGGCTTATTTTGGATAACCAATCAAGCAAGGAGCACCAGATGGTTGAAACGATTCCCTCTTTCGGACTCGGTACGTTTCGCGTAGATTCGGAAAAAACCGCCAAGGCTGTAACGAGCGCGCTGCAACTCGGCTATCGCCATATCGATACCGCGAAGTACTACAACAACGAAGAAGCCGTCGGCAAAGGCATACGCAATTCGGTCGTACCGCGCGAAGATATCTGGATCACCACGAAGGTCTGGCACGACCAGCTGCGTCGAGATGACGTGGTGAAAAGTCTCGTCGACAGCCACAAGAAGCTGAACATCGGCACGATCGATCTTGCGCTGATTCACTGGCCGTCGCCGGATAGCGTGGTGCCGATCGGCGAATCTATCGCGGGCTTCCAGGACGCGCAGAAGCAGCAATTGATCCGGTTTTTCGGGGTGTCGAACTTTACCGCGCCGTTGCTCGAAGAAGCGTTGAACGCACCCGGCGGCAAGGGCATTGCGACGAATCAGTTCGAAATCAGCCCGTTCCTCGCGAACCGCAAGCTGGTCGAGGCGACGCAAAAACTCGGCGTGAAGGTGACCGCGTATATGCCGCTCGGCGAAGGCCGCGCGCATAAAGACCCAACGCTGATTGCCATCGCGAAGAAACATGGCGTGACGCCGGCCCAAGTGACGTTTGCGTGGTTGCTGTCGCGCGATATCGTGGTGCTGTCGGCATCGACGAATCCGGAGCACCAGGAACTGAACTGGGATTCGCAAAAGGTGAAGCTGGATGCCGACGATATCAAGAAGATCGATGCGCTCGACGAAGGTCAGCGTAACGCCAAGCCGCCGTTTGCGCCGAAGTGGTGAGTCAGCGTTTTAACGTTGAAAATCCGGCCTCATAAAACAAGGCCGGATTTTTACATGCCGGGCCAGCTTGACCCGCATCCACGCGGGCATCGGAGCACCGCCCCGCGGCCACTCGCCGGTGATATCCTTCCCCCGCACCATTGGCCCCGATCCGCTCCGACATTCAAGCTCACGTGCTTTCATTCCTGCTTAAACTTCGCACCCGGGCACAGCGCCGGTTCCGTTTCTCCGAAGCCCACACCATGCTCGTGTGGGCCGTTATCGTCGGTGTGGCCGGCGCGTTTGCCACCGCGCTGTTTCGCGATGGCATCGACGGATTGCAGCGGCTGTTCGGCGGTGCGAACGGTAACTTCGTCGAGATGGCAACGCGCCTTCCATGGCCCGTGCGGGTCACATTGCCGGCCGCGGGCGGCCTGATCGCGGGCGTGTGCCTGTTGATCGCCCGGCGTCGAACGACCGCTCAGGCGCATGCCGACTACATGGAAGCCGTGACTATCGGCGACGGTGTCGTACCGGTCTCGCAAAGCCTGTGGCGCAGCATCTCGTCGCTGTTCACTATCGCGAGCGGCGGTTCCATCGGGCGCGAAGGCTCGATGGTGCAGCTCGCGGCGCTGAGCGCGTCGCTGATCGGCCGCTGGGTCCACTTCGACCCGCCGCGCCTGCGCCTGCTCGTGGCCTGCGGCGCGGCCGCCGGGATCACCTCGGCGTACAACGCGCCTATCGCCGGCGCGTTCTTCGTCACCGAGATCGTGCTTGGCTCCATCGCGATGGAAAGCTTCGGGCCAATCGTGGTGTCCTCGGTGGTGGCGAACATCACGATGCGCGAATTCGCGGGCTACCGGCCGGCTTACGAAATGCCGGTGTTTCCGACCGTCACGGGCGTAGAAGTGCTGCTGTTTGTCGCGCTCGGCTTGATCTGCGGCGTGCTTGCGCCGTATTTCCTGCGCCTCTTGGCGGCATCGAAACAGCGCTTTGCCAAGCTGCCTCTTCCCTTACCGATCCGGCTCGGACTCGGCGGCTTGATCGTCGGCGTGATTTCGATCTGGTATCCCGAGGTCTGGGGCAACGGTTATGAAGTCGTCAACTCGATCCTGCATCATCCGTGGACCTGGGAGGCGCTGGCCGCGGTGCTGTTCTTCAAGATCGTCGCGACTGCGGCGACTGCGGGTTCCGGCGCGGTGGGCGGGATTTTCACGCCGACGCTCTTTGTGGGCGCCGTGGTCGGTTGCCTGTTCGGGCTGACAGCGCATGCGATCTGGCCGCATTCCACGTCCGCGCCGTTCGCCTACGCGATGGTCGGCATGGGCGCATTCCTCGCCGCCGCCACGCACGCGCCGTTGATGGCCATCCTGATGATCTTCGAAATGACGCTGAGTTATCAGGTCATGCTGCCGCTGATGCTCTCGTGCGTGGTGGCGTTTTTCATCGCGCGGGCGTCGGCGCAGACCTCGATGTACGAGGTCACGCTGCGGCGCAATCGCGACGAAAAGGAGCGCTTGCGGCTCGCCGCCACGCAGATGCGCGAACTCGTGAAACCCGCCGAAACGATCGTGCCGCTCGATGCAGACGTGAAAACGATGACCCGCGTGTTCCTCGAGTATCCGGTGAAGTACCTCTACGTCGTCGATGCAGACGGCCAGTTTCGCGGCGTGGTTGCGCTGAAAGACATCACCTCCGATCTGCTCGACGAAGGCAACACCGACATCAAATCCGCTTCGGATTATCTGCAACCTCATTTCGATGTGCTGACACCGGACATGTCGCTGGGTGAAGCGTTGCAGCATTTCCTGGCGTTCCAGGGCGAGCGCTTGCCGGTCATCGATTGCGCGGCGCGGCCCGTGTTGCTCGGCGTGGTGTACAAAACATCGCTTCTCGATGCCTACTTCCGTTTAAATCCGGCATCGCGCTGAAATTGCGCAGAGCGTGCAAAATTGCGGCAGTGCCTGCCCGCGCGTGAAGCACACGCTGAAAACCCGATTCGAGAATTGACTCGAAGAACTGCCGCCGGCGCCGCTTGAGACATAGCTCGACGGACACGCTGAATTCATCAGGTAAACCGCGGAAAGACTGCCGGTATTGATTGGCATAGCCTTTGCTCGATTCCCCGCTACTATTGTCTGTACTGTCCCGTATTCATGCTGCTTTTGGACCGCTTGCGTACTGCCGCTTGCGTACTGCTTGTGGACTTAGTGTCAGGAGGGTTGAGCGATGAAAACCTCAACGACTTTATCGATGGTCTTGGTATCCGTGTCGTGTTACGCCGCGCCGATCCATACGGACGATGCAGCAATCGACGCCCGCCAGGCTGAAGCAATGCGCGTGGTGCTTGCCATGCGCGCCAATGCTGCGCCGGTGTCCCCGCCCGCGCCGGAAGTGAGGGCGCAGGACCTCGATCACGCGCGCTGGCTTCACGTGGCGTTGCCGAAATCGCGGACGCCCAGCCACGGGATGGCAAGCCAGGTGATACAAGTTCAGACGTAAGCAGGATCCATTAAAGCGACCAAGGGCATCCATGACCGATACGCACGCGAACGCCAGCTTGAACGATGAACCGATCGACGATGAAATCGCGCAGGTCTTGCGGGATCTGACATATCCGGCCAACAAGGCTGGCATTGTCGATGCGGCGCGCGCGGCGGGCGTGAGCAACGACGTGATCGCTGTCTTCGATGGTTTGCCGGAACAGGATTATGCGAGCGCGGATGCAGTGGAGCAGCTGCTAGGCAGTAATGGCGGATCGGGGATCGCAATCTGAGAGGTTGTTCGTCCTTCTTGTTCTCACAAAAAACCCTCAAACCACATCAGCCCCGAACACCACGCGGCTAAAAAACTTCGCCAGTACGGCTTCGGACATTTCGCTGCCGCAAGCCTGCGGATCGGACGTATAAAAAAACTGCATTCCATCGATCAACGCCGTCAGCCCAAGCGCAAGCTGCTCCGCGGGCATGGGCAACGGCGTCCCTGCCCGCTCTGAAAACGCGACAATATACGCCGTCGTCGTCTGCAACAATTCCCGGATGAATGCATTGAATTGCGCGCGAAATTTCGCATCGCGACTCGACTGCAATTTCGCTTCGACCCAAAGCAAAAAACACTTGTTGTCGCGATAGCACTCGCTGTAATACTGCAACAGGCGGCTTTCCATGTCGGCCCGGCTCGCCTCACCGTCGAAGATGGAATGCAGCCGCGTCATGATCCCGTCGTGATCGCGCTTGAGCAGTTCCAGAAACAATGCGGACTTGCTGCCGAAGTTCGAATAGAACGCCCCGCGCGTATAACCCGCCGCCGCCGCAATGTCCTCGACACTCGCGGCAACAAACCCCTTCTTCATGAAAACAGCTTGTGCGGCGTCCATCAGACGCTGACGCGTTTGATCACGGCTTTGCTCCCGGGTCAGGCGAATTCGTTTCATCGGTCGAGTTTAGCATCTCAAAATTGAATTATGATACGACTGTGATTCCAGATTCATAGTTGTATTAGAATTCATCGCGTATCTGGCGGCGACGTACCGGGAAGCTTGGTGGCCTTGGCGAGCCAAGCTTTCGAACTGCGCGCCCCGAACCGCGCCATATCTTGAAAACGCGCAGCGACACACCGTGTCGGCGCTGCGCGCCGGCCGTGTCTGCAAGTTCGTATTGCACGCACGGAAGCTTTTGCGTCGAGGTCACTCGTGATTCTGCAAGTCTGTCGCCACACGTTGCCACCGCTGTCGCTGCGATCGCGCTTAAAGTCGTTTATGTCGTTGGGCGCAGCTTCCAGGCCGCCCGATTCCTTTCCGGTTCGCCGAGCCCTTGCCTGGTCGCTCGGCGTAGTTGCGATCGTGGCGCTTAGCGCATGCAGCAAGAAGGAAGCGGCGCCCGTCGCGCTGCGTCCGGTGGTCGCCGTCGCGGCCACCGCCGATGGAAAAACCACGCAGTCATCGCTGCCCGCAACGATAGAAGCACGCTACTCGACGCCATTGTCGTTTCGCGTAGGCGGGAAAATCATCGAGCGGCGCGTGCGTCTCGGCGACAGCGTGAAGGCCGGCGAGATCGTGGCGAAACTCGATCCCGCCGACAACGCCAAAAGCGCCGCGAGCGGGGCCGCGCAACTCTCCGCCGCGCAACATCAGCTCACTTATGCCGAGCAGCAGCTCGTTCGCGATCGCGCCCAGGCGCAGGAAAACCTGATCGCTCGCGCGCAACTCGAACAAACCGAGAACGCTTACGCAGCGGCGCTCGCCCAACGCAATCAGGCGCAGGCGCAGGCCGCGCTGTCGGCTGATCAGTTGAAATACACCACGCTTGTCGCCGATAAAGCCGGTGTCATTACGGCGGAGCAGGCTGACACGGGGCAGAACGTATCGGCGGGACAAGCAATCTATAACCTCGCGTGGAGCGGCGAGATCGACGTGGTGTCGGACGTGCCGGAAACCACGCTCGGGTCGCTCACGGTTGGCCAGAAAGCAACCGCGACGATCGCCGCGCTTGGGGGCAAACAGTTCGCCGCACGCGTGCGCGAAGTGTCCCCCGCCGCCGATGCCCAGAGCCGCACGTATCGCGTAAGGCTGACGCTTGAAGCGCCCACGCCGGAGGTCCGGCTCGGCATGACCGCCGACGTGGCGTTCGCGCAGGCGCAGGCGCCGGCGTCGAATGCATCGGGTGCATCGGGACCATCCGACCCATCCGCGCAAGCGTTCACGCTGCCCGCCACCGCGCTTTTCCACGCGGACAAGCTGCCCGCCGTCTGGATCGTGAAAGCGGACGGGTCGCTTGAATTGCGGCGAGTGGAAGTGTCTCGATACGGCGAGCGCACCGTGACGGTTTCCCAAGGCATCACAGCCGGCGACCGCGTGGTATGGCAAGGCGTGCATACCGTTTCCGCCGGCGAGAGAGTTCGCGTGGTCGCGCCCTTGCATCCGGAAGATTTCGCGTCATGAGCGATCACGAACGGGATTCATCGGCAGCCGAAGCTGCGGCTGCTTCGGGCGATTATCGACACGAGGAAGGCCGCTTCAACCTCTCGGCCTGGGCGCTTCGCCATCAGGCGCTAGTGGTATTCCTGATCGCGATGGCGACCATTTTCGGCGTCCTCGCCTACACGCGGCTCGCGCAATCGGAAGACCCGCCGTTCACCTTCCGCGTGATGGTGATCCAGACCTTCTGGCCGGGCGCAACCGCGCGGCAGGTGCAGGAACAGGTCACCGACAAGATCGCGAAAAAACTGCAGGAAACACCCGCCACCGACTTCCTGCGCAGCTATTCCCGCCCCGGCGAATCGCTGCTGTTCTTCACGATGAAGGACGGCGCGCCCGCGAAGGACGTGCCTGAGGAGTGGTATCAGGTCCGCAAGAAGGTCGGCGATATTGCCTACACGCTGCCCAAGGGCGTGCAAGGTCCGTACTTCAACGACGAGTTCGGCGACGTCTTCACGAACATCTACACGCTGGAAGGCGACGGTTTTTCGCCGGTGCAGCTCCACGATTACGCCGACTCGCTGCGCACAGTCTTGTTGCGCGTACCGGGTGTGGCGAAGGTCAATTATTTCGGCGATCAGGACGAGCGCGTCTACATCGAGATCGCGAACACCCAGCTCACGCGGCTCGGCATCTCGCCGCAGCAGATTGCGCAGGCTATCGATGGCCAGAATGCCGTTGCGCCCTCGGGCACCCTGACTACGCCCGATGACCGCGTGTTCGTGCGGCCGACAGGCCAGATCACTGACATGGCCGCACTCGCAAATACGCTGATCCACGTGAACGGGCGGTCGTTCCGTCTTGGGGATATAGCAACTATCAGGCGCGGTTACCTCGATCCGGCGGTCACGCAGATGCGCTCGGCCGAGAAGCCGGTATTGGGTATCGGCATAACGATGCAGCCGGGTCAGGACGTGGTGCAACTCGGCAAGGCGCTCGATGCACAGGTGGCTCAGCTGCGCTTGCAACTCCCCGCTGGCCTTGTGCTCAACGAAGTGTCGAGCATGCCGCATGCGGTATCGAAGTCGGTGGACGACTTCCTGGAAGCCGTCGCGGAAGCCGTCCTCATCGTGCTGATCGTGAGCCTGGTGTCGCTTGGCGTGCGTACCGGCATGGTGGTCGTGATCTCGATTCCGGTCGTACTCGCCGTCACCGCCCTCTTCATGTATCTCTTCGATATCGGCCTGCACAAGGTCTCGCTCGGGACATTGATTCTCGCGCTGGGCTTGCTGGTCGACGACGCCATCATCGCGGTCGAGATGATGGCGGTGAAGCTGGAGCAAGGCTGGAATCGCTCGCGCGCCGCGGCCTACGCCTACACCAGCACCGCGTTTCCGATGCTCACCGGCACGCTGGTGACCGTGGGCGGTTTCCTGCCGATCGCGCTGGCCAAGTCGAGCACCGGCGAATACACGCGCTCGATCTTCGAGGTCTCGGCGATTGCGCTAATCGCGTCGTGGTTCGCAGCAGTCGTGCTGATTCCGCTGCTCGGCTACAAGCTCTTGCCCGAGCGCAAACGCGAGGCGCATCACGCGCCCGATCACGAACACGATATCTACGACACGAAGTTCTACACGCGTCTGCGCGGCTGGCTGACGTGGTGTATCGAGCGGCGTTTTGTCGTGCTCGGCATCACGCTCGTCTTGTTCGTTATCGCGTTGGCGGGCTTCACGCTCGTGCCGCAACAATTCTTCCCGAGTTCGGACCGCTCGGAACTGCTCGTCGATGTCCGCTTGCAAGAAGGCGCCTCATTCGAAGCCACGCTGCGCGAGACCAAGCGCCTTGAGAAAGTGCTGGAAGGACGCCCCGAGATCGACCACGTGGTGAACTTCGTCGGCTCGGGTGCGCCGCGATTCTATCTGCCGCTCGACCAGCAGTTGCAGGTGCCGAACTTCGCGCAGTTCGTGATTACGGCGAAGTCCGTCGAAGATCGCGAGAAGCTCGCGCGTTGGCTCGAACCCGTGTTGCGTGAGAAATTTTCGTCGATCCGCACGCGTTTATCGCGGCTCGAAAACGGTCCGCCGGTCGGTTATCCCGTGCAGTTCCGCGTGAGTGGCGATGACCTGACGACAGTGCGTGGTATTGCCGAAAAAGTCTTCGCGGAAATGCGCGCCGACAGTTGGACAACTAATGTCCAGTACGACTGGGACGAACCGTCGGAGCGCTCGGTGCGCTTCGAGATCGACCAGAAAAAGGCGCGCGAACTCGGTATCAGTTCGCAAGACGTATCGGATTTCCTCGCGATGCAACTGACCGGTTATACCGTCACGCAGTTTCGTGAACACGACAAGCTGATCAGTGTCGACTTGCGCGCGCCGAAGCGCGAACGCGTCGATCCGGCGAAGCTCGCCACGCTTGCCATGCCGACGCCGAACGGACCTGTGCCGCTCGGTACGATCGGGCATGTGGTGAACGATCTGGAATATGGCGTGATCTGGGAGCGCGACCGTCAGCCGACCATCACCGTGCAGTCGGATGTGAAGGCCGGCGCGCAGGGCATCGACGTCACGCACGCGATCGAGAAGAAACTCGCCACGTTGCGCGCGGGCTTGCCGGTTGGGTATCGGATCGAAGTGGGCGGCCCGGTTGAGGAAAGCGCGAAAGGCCAGTCGTCCATCAACGCGCAGATGCCGATCATGGCGATCGTCGTGCTGACGCTCCTGATGATCCAGTTGCAGAGCTTTGCGCGCGTGATGATGGTGGTGCTGACCGCTCCGCTCGGGCTGATCGGCGTGGTACTGGCGCTGCTGCTGTTCAACAAGCCGTTCGGTTTTGTCGCCATGCTCGGCGTGATCGCCATGTTCGGGATCATCATGCGAAACTCGGTGATTCTCGTCGACCAGATCGAGCAGGACATTGCAGCGGGACATCCTCGCTTCGATGCCATCGTCGGCGCGACTGTGCGGCGTTTCCGGCCAATCACGCTGACCGCCGCCGCTGCCGTGCTCGCGCTGATTCCGCTGTTGCGCAGCAACTTCTTCGGACCGATGGCAACCGCGCTCATGGGCGGGATCACGAGCGCAACCGTGCTCACACTGTTCTACTTGCCGGCGCTGTACGCGGCTTCGTTCAAGGTAAAACACCACGAGCGTGCCGGGTTTGAAGAGCAAAACGCGCCCGATGCCCGCAATGGAGGCCAGTCATGAAACGCTACTCCCTGACTGCTCTTGGGTTCGCAGCCGCCCTTTCCACCCTTTCCACCCTTTCCGCCTGCTCGTTCGGCCCGGATGGAAAACCGCCCATGCTGCCCTCGGTGCCTCACTACGGCGTCAATGCGCAACCTGTGCGCACCGTGACGGCCGAAGGGGTATCGCAGAGTTTCGATGCCGGCGCGAAACCCGTGCCCGAGTGGTGGAAGTTATACCGTTCGGAGCCGCTGAACGCGCTGGTCGACGAAGGCTTGCGCAATAGCCCAAGTCTCGCCGCCACCGATAAAACCCTCGCCGCCGCACGCGAACAATTGCGGGCGCAAGTCGGTTCGTCGATGCTGCCGAGCGTCGACCTCGGCGGCCAAGCGGATCGTGAGCGCGCGATCGGCCTACCGAACATTGGTCCGCCGACCGTGCTCTACAACCTCTTCGTCGGCCAGATCCGGGCGCAATACACGTTCGATCTGTTCGGCGCTGCGCGTCTCGCGGACCAGGCGCTGGCCGCGCAAGTGGACAGCCAGTCCTGGCAATTCGATGCCGCCCGCCGCGCGCTCGCCGCGAACATTGTCACGGGCGCGATCGGTGCGGCCTCGTTGGGCGCGCAAATCGATACGACCGAACGGCTGATCGTCCTCGCCGACGAAGACGCACGCGAAACGCAGCGCCGCTACGAACTCGGCTCGGCGTCACGTTCGGACGCGCTCAACGCGCAGTCGAGCGCCGCTGCGCTTGCCGCGTCATTGCCGGGACTGCGGGCTCAGTGGCTTGCAACGCGTCATGCGCTTGCTGTCATGCTCGGCCGCACGCCCGATCAGGCACCGCCGGATCTCGATCTTGCGTCGCTCACCGTGCCGGCGAACGTGCCGGTTGTCGTGCCGTCGGAATTGCTTGCGAGCCGCCCGGATATTCAAGCCGCCGATTCCTTGCTCAAAGCCGCCGCCGCACAGGTCGGCGTCGCAACCGCGCAGATGTTCCCGAGCCTGACGCTGTCGGCGTCGATGGGCAAAGCGGGTTTTAGCTGGCCGAGCGCTTTGTCCGGCGCGGGCGCGATCTGGAGTATCGGCGCGTCGCTGTCGCAGCCGCTCTTTCACGGAGGCGCGCTGCTCGCGCAAAAGCGCGCGGCGCAGGCAAGCTACGAAGCCGCCGTCGCGCAATACAAGCAGACGGTGCTGAGCGCGTTTCGCAACGTGGCGGATTCGCTCGCGGCGCTCGAGCAGGATAACCAGGCGCTCGATTTCGCCGATACCGCCAGCCGCACTTCAATGAGCGCGTTCACGGATTCGGCGGCGCGTGCGCGGCTCGGGGCGATTCCGCCCTCGGCGGCACGTGCGAGCGAGCGCCAATATCGCAATGCGCGGCTGACCGCAATCCGCTACGAAAGCGCGCGTCTGAGCGATACCGCGTCGCTGTTCCAGGCAATGGGTTCGCCGAATGGCGGTACAGCGAACGTCGCGGCGGCAGAGAAAACGGCCGCGACGGCGAAATAACCGCCACGCGTCCCCTCGCCTCAAACGTAAAAATTTGAAGCGAGCGGTGCAAGCAAAAAGCCGTTCCAACTCACGTTGGAACGGCTTTTTGCTTCGTCAGGACAACCGGACAATCACGTGCATTGCCACGAGGGTCCGGAGCTCAAGGTGTCGAATTTTCACAATCCGCCTCGCTTTAAACGTCGCACTGCCATCCAAATGGCTCCCTGAGTTCAACTTCTTCAACGAAATCCCTCACTATTCGGATAAATCGTGTTATTTCGGACCGCGCTTTCCCATAGGCTTGCGAGCTTTGTGTATTCAGGGGAAATGCCATGTCTCGCCCACCGCTCCGCGACCTGTATCGCCTCGTTCATTCAGGACTGGAAAAAGTCGCGCTGGCGTGCGCTGCCTTTGGTTTGATGCACGCAACAGCCCGCGCCGGAGAATCCGCGCCTGCCAGCGTGTCCGCGGGTGACCAATGGAGCAGCAGCGCCTCGCCACAGCCCGCAGCCCGCAGCCCGCAGCCGACGATGCCTGGAGCAACCCCGCTGCAACAAGTCTCGATCACGACGATGCCTGGAGTGCCCCGCCCGCCGATCACTTCAGATCGCCCGTGCAACTCCGCGCTGAATCGCCGGCATCGGCATCGGTATCGACGTGAGAGCCGAAACCGATACCGGTCGCAACGAAGACCGCGCAAAGCCCAGTAGCACCAACAGTCCAGGAAACACCCAGCGCTCTCGCAATGGATAATTCCGGCTGGAACGAAACACCACGTGGACGCGCGCCCGGCTTGATTGCATCGAATAACGCACGGCATAACCGCTCCGCGCCGGTCGCTGAACCGACCGCGCAGCCGAAAGCATCGATACGCATCGCCCCCGCGCTGCCAGCCGATCCGTGGAGCGCCCCCGTGACCGGCCTCGTCGCAGCGGACAATGTTGTCCGGCCTGCCCCGGCAGCGCCTGCCGCACCCTTCGACGCCAGCTCGTACTGGAATTTCGCGGTCTCGCCTTACGTCTGGTTGCCGCGGGGTCAGCGGCTCCATGCGCTTTACCGGCCCCGGCACGGCTGACGGTTTTGGTAGTCGCTCCGTCGATGCATCGACGGGTACGTACAAGCCTTTGCGGGACCTCAAATTCGCCGCGATGATCCAGGGTGAGGCGCGCGAGGGCGACTGGAGCGTCTTCGCCGACACCGTGCTGCTCAGTTTCGGCAAGCACGGAGCATCAGTGATTGACGTCCTCCTGGTCCTAAAGGACCGGGATTCCTTCTGCAAGACGGCCACGTCCGGCCGCAGCATG
>NZ_JALPRJ010000134.1 GCF_030464885.1 Caballeronia sp. SEWSISQ10-4 2
GACGTGGCCGTCTTGCAGAAGGAATCCCGGTCCTTTAGGGCCGCGAGGACGTCAAGCTGGCGCGTCGGGCAAACGCCAGTCGATGGCGGGTCGCCCGTGTTGTTCGAGATACGTATTCGCCGCCACAAAATGTCCGCAGCCCAGAAAACCGCGATGCGCCGACAGCGGCGAGGGGTGGGGCGCTTCCAGCACGCAATGTGCCTTTCCAGCCGCCACCGCCGATGCAATCAACCCCCGCTTCGCCTGCGCATGCGCGCCCCAAAGCATGAACACGAGATGTTCGTGCCGAAGGGCAAGTTCGTGAATCAACGTGTCCGTGCAATGCTCCCAGCCACGTTTGGCGTGACTGCCGGCTTTATCGCGTTCCACGGTCAGCGACGTGTTCAGCAGCAGCACGCCTTGCTGCGCCCACGCGTCGAGACAACCGTGAGCGGGCGCGGTAAAACCGAGGCTGGCGTTGATTTCCTTGAAGATATTTTTCAGCGATGGCGGCGGCCGGACGGGTGCCGGTACTGAAAACGCCAAACCATGAGCCTGCGGCGCACCGCGATCTTCGCCGTGGTACGGGTCTTGTCCGAGGATCACGATCTTCACGTCGCCGGGACGGGTGAGGCGCAATGCGCGGAAGACATCGGCGGGATATACGGTCTTGCCGGCGGCGCGCTCGGCGTCGACGAATGCGCACAACGTGGCGTAATGCGGGCTGTCGATGAACGACTTCAGGTGTTTGCGCCAGTCCGCCGGCAACGCGTCGAACTGGCTTTCCAGCGAGGTGAACGCCGGCCGGGATTTTGGGGCGTCAGCTTCGAACAGTGACGCCTGACTCATTTCACGCCACCGTTGGATCCGACTACTTTCGCATCGCACAGGTCGTAACCCCGGCGCGCCTTGCTGGCGTCTTCGGGCTGGAGATAGAGAAACGCACCTCGCATTTGCGCAGCGACCGTGTTCAGCGCCTCTTCATTGCCGGATTTCAGTTCGAGTTCGAGTTCGCTGATCGGCGTGGTGCGGCGCTCGCCATCCACGTCAGCTGTCACTTCGCCCAGATCCAGCGCTGCTTCGATTTTCGTACCGTCAATGTCGATGTCCCAGATCACACGCGAAAAATCGGTGCGGAACACGGCGGTCAATTCCGCCGCGGCGTCGCTGAGCGCGCTGGCCGCATTTTCGTCGTCGCAGATTTCGAGCAGGGCGGCGATTTCCAGCGCCTCGCCGGCCACGGGCATCTCCCACTCGTGGCGGTTGTGCAAACCATCCTCGGATTCACCCGCCGTCTTATATGTTTGCAGCCATTGATCCGGCGTGCCACGCAGACGCACCGCACTTTTCGCCTTGGCGAGCGCGCGATCGGGGGTGTCGAAGTAGACGTTGGTGAGTTGGATCTTGCGGCCTTCCTGACCGGTACGTTGCGTCAGGATTCTCGCTATTTCGCCGTGTTCCGACCTCGGCAACGACAGTTTGATCTCGCGTTCAATACTCAAAATAAACTCCGTGCGACAGCGTCAGAAGAACATTCGCGCAAGTTCGGTACCGGGGTCGTCGGCGCGCATGAACGCTTCGCCGACCAGGAAAGTCTGCACGTCCATCGCGCGCATCCGGTCGACATCCACGCGGCTCAGAATGCCCGATTCCGTCACCACGATACGATCCTCGGGAACCATGTCCAGCATGCCGATAGTCGTTTCGATCGACGTCTCGAACGTGCGCAGGTTGCGGTTGTTGATGCCCATCAGTGGTGTCTTCAAGGTAAGCGCTTGCTCGAGTTCGTCGCGATCGTGAACCTCTACGAGCACAGCCAGACCGAGCGAGTGCGCGAACGCTTCCAGATCACGCATTTGCGAAGGCTGGAGCACAGCAGCGATCAGCAGAATGCAGTCGGCGCCCATCGCGCGGGCTTCCAGTACCTGGTAAGGATCGACGATGAAATCCTTGCGCAGAACCGGCAGGCTGCAGGCGGCCCGCGCTTCTTCCAGATAAGCGACGCTGCCTTTGAAAAACTGCACGTCGGTGAGCACCGACAAACACGCGGCGCCACCTCGCTCGTACGATTTCGCGATATCGGCGGGGACGAAATTCTCGCGTATTACGCCCTTTGACGGACTCGCTTTCTTCACTTCCGCGATGATCGCGGGCTTCCCCTCGGCGTGTTTCGCGCGCAATGCGCCGACGAAGTCGCGCGAGTCGCGTGTGCTTGCCTGCAAACGCAGTTCCTCGAGCGACACGCTTTCCTTCGCGACGCGAATTTCGTCGCGTTTGACTGTGATGATG
The DNA here is from genome assembly GCF_030464885.1 of Caballeronia sp. SEWSISQ10-4 2. Classification (GTDB taxonomy): domain Bacteria; phylum Pseudomonadota; class Gammaproteobacteria; order Burkholderiales; family Burkholderiaceae; genus Caballeronia. The sequence goes on from NZ_JALPRJ010000134.1 coordinate 2,269, forward strand.
CGGTCGAGAATATCGCTCATTTCCTGGGCCCTTTATTTGACGAATTGCTGCGTGAAGCGCACGAGTTCATCGACTTTTTCGCGCGCTTGTCCGCTCGCAATCACCTCTTTCGCAACGGCCATGCCGGCCTCGATCGATTCCACCACGTTCGCGGCATACAGCGCCGTGCCCGCGTTGAGCGTCACGATTTCGCGCGCGACGCACGACTTGTTGTTCAGCGCGCCGAGCAGCATGGTCTTCGATTCCTGCGCGTCGGCCACTTTCAGCGTCCGGTTCGACACCATCTGCAAGCCGAAATCTTCGGGGTGAATCTCATACTCGCGAACTTCGCCATTGCGCAGCTCGCCCACCACCGTTGCCGCACCCAGCGATACCTCGTCCATGCCGTCCTTGCCGTACACCACCAGCACGTGCTGTGCGCCGAGCCGCTGCATCACACGCACCTGGATGCCGACCAGGTCTTCATGGAACACGCCCATCAACTGGTTTGGCGCGCCGGCCGGATTGGTCAGCGGACCGAGGATGTTAAAAATCGTCCGCACGCCGAGTTCGCGGCGCACCGGCGCAATATTTTTCATGGCCGGATGGTGGTTCGGCGCGAACATGAAACCCATGCCCGTTTCGGCAATGGATTGCGCCACTTGTTCCGGATTCAAATCGATATTCACGCCCAGCGCTTCAAGCACGTCGGCGCTGCCCGATTTACTCGATACCCCGCGATTACCGTGCTTCGCGACCTTCGCGCCAGCGGCCGCAGCGACAAACATGGTGGCCGTCGAGATGTTGAACGTATGCGAGCCGTCGCCGCCAGTGCCCACGATATCGACGAGATTGGCGCTATCCGGCACGCTCACGTGATTCGCGAACTCGCGCATCACGGTCGCCGCGGCCGCGATTTCCCCGATGGTTTCCTTCTTCACGCGCAAACCGGTGATGATCGCGGCGGACATCACCGGTGACATCTCGCCGCGCATGATCATGCGCATCAGGTGGAGCATTTCGTCGTGGAAAATCTCACGATGCTCAATCGTGCGTTGCAGCGCTTCCTGGGCCGTAATAGTCATGATCGGATCTCGGTTCACGCGCGAATGCCTTGCGCCGGGCTCTTGACGAAGTTTTCGAGCAGCGCATGGCCATGCTCGGACAGAATCGATTCCGGGTGGAATTGCACGCCCTCGACCGCGAGTTCCTTATGGCGCACGCCCATGATTTCACCGTCGGGCGTCCACGCCGATATTTCCAGGCAATCCGGCAGCGACTCGCGCTCGATGGCGAGCGAGTGATAACGCGTCACGCTGAAATGCTTCGGCAGATCGGAAAACACGCCGCGGCAATCGGTTTCGATCGTGCTCACCTTGCCGTGCATGATGGTTTGCGCACGCACGACGCGTCCGCCGAACGCCTCGCCGATAGCCTGATGGCCCAGGCAGACGCCGAGAATAGGGATCTTTCCAGAGAACTCGCGCAGCACGTCGAGCGTGATGCCCGCATGTTGCGGGTTGCTCGGCCCGGGCGAGAGGCAGATCCGCTCGGGATTGAGCTTCGCGATTTCATCGAGGGTAATTTCGTCGTTGCGGAAGGTCCGCACGTCCTCGCCCAGTTCGCCGAAATACTGGACCAGGTTATAGGTGAACGAATCGTAGTTGTCGATCATCAGCAGCATGGTCTGTCTCCGGATCAGAAGTCGCTATCGAGGCCGTCTTGCACCTGCTCGGCGGCGCGCAGCACTGCTCGCGCCTTGTTCTCCGTCTCCTGCCATTCCGACTCGGGCACCGAATCCGCGACGACACCCGCCGCCGCCTGCACATACAAATTGCCCTTGTGGATGAGACCGGTGCGAATAGCGATGGCGAGATCCATCTCGCCGGTGAATGACAGATAACCGCAAGCGCCGCCGTATAGACCGCGTTTCACCGGCTCCAGCTCGTCGATGATTTCCATCGCCCGCACTTTCGGTGCGCCCGAAAGCGTGCCGGCGGGGAAGGTGGCGCGCAGCACGTCGAAGTTGGTCGTGCCGGGTTTCAGCTTACCCTCCACCGAACTCACGATGTGCTGGACATGCGAGTACTTTTCGATCGCCAGCTTGTCTGTCACGACCACAGAACCCGTCTGTGCAATCCGGCCCACGTCGTTACGCGCCAGATCGATCAGCATGACGTGCTCGGCCACTTCCTTCGGATCGTTCAGCAATTCCGTGGCGAGTTCGGCGTCGCGCTCCGGCGTATTGCCGCGTGGACGGGTACCGGCGAGCGGACGAATCGTGACGATGCGTTCCTCGCCCCGTTTTTCCTGCCGCACCAGAATTTCCGGCGATGCGCCCACCACGTGGAATTCGCCGCCGAAGTTGTAGTAATACATATACGGCGACGGATTCAGCGAGCGCAATGCGCGATACAGCGAGAGCGGGTTATCGCGGAACGGTTTGACCAGTCGCTGGCCGACCTGAACCTGCATCAATTCGCCCGCCGCGATGTACTCCTTCGCCTTGCGCACCGCATTCAGATAATCGTCCTTCGCAAACTCGCGATACGTCTCGGTACGCACGCTCGCCGACGTCACCGGCGGCTGCACGGTCGTGCGCAAACGCGCACGCAATTCGCGCAGACGCTGTTTGGCCTTCGTGAACGCTTCGGGCACGGTCGGATCGGCATAGACAATCAAATAGAGCTTGCCAGCGAGATTGTCGATAACCGCCATTTCCTCGGTCAGCAGCAACTGGATATCGGGCAGGCCGAGATCGTCGCGCGGGGCCGTATGCGCAAGCTTCTTCTCGATATAACGCACGGCGTCGTAGCCGAAATACCCGGCCAGACCACCGCAAAAACGCGGCAATCCCGGGCGTTGCGCAATCTTGAAGCGTTTCTGAAACTCTTCGATAAACCCCAGCGGATCGGCTTCGCTCGTTTCGATTACTTGGCCGTCGGTCAGCACTTCCGACACGCCGTTCTGCACGCGAATCATGGTTCGGGCCGGCAAGCCGATGAACGAGTAACGGCCGAAGCGCTCGCCGCCGACTACCGATTCCAGCAGAAACGAGTTGGCGCCATTGCGCTCGGTTTGAGCGAGCTTGAGATAAAGCGAAAGAGGCGTTTCGAGGTCGGCGAGCGCCTCGGCGATCAGCGGAATGCGGTTGAAACCTTCATTCGCCAGCGATTGGAATTCGAGTTCGGTCATGTTCTGATCCTTTACGTGTCGCTTGTTGAGTTTGGCGACATCGAGCACACACTGGGCGCTGCGGGCAATTTACCGCGTGGCGCGAAACCCGCTTTGGTTTGTGCATCGGCTGAGACTTCACGCGCTGTTCCGATTATCGGGGCTGTGGCCGTTCGAGGGAACGGTGAAGCCTCAAGCTAAAACTCGGGCGCAGCGAATGATGCGGATCAGGCCTGGCATCAAGCTAAAACCAAGGTAAAACAAGTCGGCGGGATCGGCGCGCGGAATGCGCAGCGAAACAAAAAACGGTTGCCGAAGACGAGCTTCGGCGGACCTCAGGCGAGGTTAGCGCGACCAGCGACGCCAGGGCCAGGCTCCCCGGTCGATGCTGCTCAGACTCCGTTTTTTGTTCAGAAACATGAGGATTGAACTAGTCAGTCGATGTTGTCGCGCCGGGTGCATCGGGCGCGGTCATGGTTGCTGCTATTGCCTGTGCGGCAGCCAGCAGGGAAGAAACTATACCATCGGATTTCACCAGGTGCACGGGTTTGCCATGGTTGTAACCGTAAGGCACTGTAAGGGTCGCCATGCCTGCCGCGCGACCCGCCAGCGCGTCATTCTCCGAGTCGCCGATCGCCACCGCTTCGCGCGGCAGCACGTCGAGCCGTTCGCAGGCGATCAGCATAGGCGCCGGATCGGGTTTTTTTTGCGGGACGGAGTCGCCACCGAGCACGACCTTGAAGTATTGGGCCAAGCCGAACTTCGTCAGCAACTCAACGGCGAAGCGGTGTGGCTTGTTCGTCACGCACGCCAGCGGCAAACCGAGATCCCGCAGCGCTTTCAAGCCTTCGGTTACCTCAGGAAAGAGGGTGGCGCGCTGTCCGTTGATACGCGCGTACTCGGTCTGATAGATGGCGAGCGCGTCATCGAACTTCGTGGTTGCTTCCAGCGCTGAAAAACGCACGGCTAGCACACTGCGGATCAGATTCTCCGACCCCTTGCCGATATAGCCGATCACTTCGTCGCGCTCAGTCGCCTTCGTGCCGATGCGCGCCAGCATGCCGTTCAGGGCCGCCACAAAATCGTCTGCGGTATCGATCATCGTGCCGTCCAGGTCGATGATTGCCGCGCGCAGCGTCTTGTTCGTGAACGCCGGAAGTTCTGCCGTGAGTTCGCTCATCGTGCTTCCCCGGTATTAACTTTCGCCAGCTCGGCCCGCATTTGGGCGATCACATCGCGGTAATCGTGCTTGCCGAAGATCGCCGATCCCGCCACGAACGTGTCTGCGCCGGCCTCCGCGATTTCCCGGATGTTGTCGATCTTGACGCCGCCGTCCACTTCGAGATGAATCTCACGACCGGTCCGCTCGCAGTATTCATCGATACGCCGACGCGCCTCGCGCAGCTTGTTGAGCGCTTCTGGAATGAACGACTGGCCGCCGAAGCCCGGATTCACCGACATGATCAGCACCAGGTCGACCTTGTCCATCACGTGATCGAGATGATTCAGCGACGTGGCCGGGTTGAAGACCAAACCGGCCTTGCAGCCGTGATCGCGAATCAGCGAAAGCGTACGATCGATGTGATCCGAGCCTTCCGGATGAAAACTGATCACATTGGCGCCGGCTTTCGCAAAATCCGGCACGATGCGGTCGACCGGGCGCACCATCAGATGCACATCGATAGGCACGTCCGTATGCGGACGCAGCGCCTCGCAGACCAAGGGGCCGATTGTCAGGTTCGGCACGTAGTGGTTGTCCATCACGTCAAAGTGGATCCAGTCCGCACCGGCGGCGACCACATTGCGGACCTCCTCGCCGAGAATGGCGAAGTCGGCGGACAAAATACTGGGGGACAGGCGAAATTGCGTCATGACGTCGGCCGGTTGCGAGCGGAAAATGCATTTTACAGTGTGACGACGTTCTTGACCGCTGACCGAATGGCCGACGTCCCGCCCTGCGGTCTTGCGCGGCGGTTCCGGGCGCTTGACAAAGCCCTTGTGATCCATCGCGTTCTGTTGCGGGCACCGGCTGCATCAAGCAGAATGCGTCACCTGACGTTCACGCAAATTCGCGGAACCCGCGCTGGACCTCCGTTCGCACAGGGTTCGAACCCGCGCAGCACATTTTGAATTGGAAAAGCGATGAGCCAGTATGAATTCAGCGTATCTGTCCAGACGCAATATCTGCCTGAACAATCGGATCCCGATGCCCGCCAGTTCGCGTTCGCGTACACCCTGACCATTCGCAATACCGGCCAGATCGCGGCGCAACTGATCTCGCGCCACTGGATCATTACCGACAGCGACGACGTGGTTCAGGAAGTAAAGGGACTTGGCGTGGTGGGCAACCAGCCGTTGCTGCCGCCGGGCGAGAAATTCGAGTACACGAGCTGGGCTGTCATTGCGACGCCCGTTGGCACGATGCGCGGCTCGTATTTTTGCGTGGCCGAAGACGGCGAGCGTTTTGATGCACCCATTGCCGAATTTGCGCTGCACATGCCGCGTACGCTGCACTGAACCAGCGCTAAAGCACGTGCCGTTATGGCGCGTGTGCTTCTTCTAGCGTTTGTTTTTCTTGCCCGAAGCCGTCCACACGACGATAAAGATCAGCAGAAGCAGCGCCACGAGAGACTCGAGCGCAAAAATAAGCATTGGATATTCGTCGAATAGATCTGACATGGCGGTTCTCATCAAGAACGAACATTGTATGCGTTCCACCCGCTCGCTCGCCGGATTGGCGGGCTGGGCGGCGTCGATTACAGCAGTTGTCCTGCTCGCTTCGTGCGGCGGGGGCGCGGGCAAGTCCGGGTACCTGGCGCCGCCGACCGGCGCACCGATCATCACCGGAGAGCGTGCGGCTAACCGCCTGACTGCGGTGAGCTGGCAGCAAGTGCCGGGCTGGCAGGACGATTCGTTGCTCGGCGCGACGGCCGCGCTGCGACAGAATTGCAGCCGTCTCGCGCAACAGCCCGCCTGGCGCCGGGCGTGCGCGGCGGCGCAACAGCTCGACGATCTCGACATGAACGCCGCCCGAGAATTCTTCGAGGCGTACTTCACGCCATTCCAGTTGGCCAACACCGACGGCACGCTCGACGGTCTCGTGACGGGTTACTACGAGCCGCTGCTGCGGGGCTCGCGGACCCGACACGGGCCGTATCAGTACGCGTTGTATCGATGGCCGTATCGGTTCAAAGCCGGTTCCTCGCTGCCGGCACGCGCTCAGCTTGAAAATTCGGGCGTGCTGAACGGCAACGAACTGGTGTGGGTCGACGATCCGATCGAGGCGTTTTTCCTGCAGGTTCAAGGCTCGGGACGCGTGGTGATGGAAGACGGCACCACGATGCGCGTTGGTTTCGGCGGAACCAACAACCAGCCGTACAAATCGATCGGGCGTGAGCTGCTGGATCGACGCGAACTCACGCCCGCACAGGCCACGATGCAAGGCATCAAGGCGTGGGCGAAAGCGAATCCCTCGCGCGTCGACGCATTGCTCGACGCGAATCCACGCTTTGTGTTCTTCCGCGAGATGCCGGGGACAGAAACGCTGGCGGCGGGCGTTGGGACCGGGCCGGTGGGCGCACTGGGCGTTCCGCTGACACCCGAGCGCTCGATTGCGGTCGATCCTTCCTCCATTCCACTCGGCACGCCGGTTTTCTTGCAGACCACTCGCCCGTTGAGTAATTCGCCGATGAACCGGCTCGTATTTGCCCAGGACACCGGCAGCGCGATCAAGGGCGGCGTGCGCGCGGACTATTTCTGGGGTTTGGGCGACGATGCCGGGGATCTCGCCGGCCGGATGAAGCAGGCCGGGCGGATGTGGCTGCTGCTGCCGAATTCATAGGCGGCTGGTTGGGAGGGTGTTGCGAGCTCGGATCGGCCGTTTTCTTCGAGCGGATGTTTCTTGATGAGCTGGATAGCGCTATTGCGGCAAAGTTGGCACTTTGCCGCTGCCGCGAGCACAGCGGCGGGCTATATCAACTCGCTACCTTTCGCCGATCTATCACCCGCCGGGCCTTCCCGACCGAGCGCTCGATACCGTTCACACCCAGCACCTGAACAACTGCACTGACCCCGATCAACGCTTTGATGTCGTAAGCGAGTGCCGCTTTGGCTTGATCGAGAACGCCCGTATCCGGCGCCGTTTCAGGACAGGGTTCGACGTTCAGCGTGAGTACATCGAGCGGACCTTCTTTCGTCAGCACGATCTGGTAATGCGGCGCGAGTGCATGCTGTTTGAGCAGCAGCTCTTCGATCTGCGTGGGAAATACATTCACGCCGCGCACGATCATCATGTCGTCCGAGCGACCTGTGATTTTTTCCATCCGGCGCATTGTTCGTGCGCTGCCAGGCAAAAGCCGCGTGAGATCGCGGGTCCGGTAGCGGACGATCGGCAGCGCCTCCTTGGTTAGCGAAGTGAAGACGAGTTCGCCCAGTTCCCCGTCGGGCAAAACCTCGCCGGTGTCAGGATCGACGATCTCGGGGTAGAAATGATCTTCCCAGATCGTCGGACCGTCCTTCGTTTCGACGCACTCCGACGCCACACCCGGTCCCATTACTTCCGATAGTCCGTATATATCGACCGCGTCGATACCCATTCGTTTTTCGATGGCCGCGCGCATGTCGTTGGTCCAAGGCTCCGCGCCAAAGATGCCGATGCGCAGCGAGCAATCCGCGGGATGAACGCCCTGCCGCTCGAGTTCGTCGGCGATCGACAGCATGTAGCTTGGCGTCACCATGATGATGTCAGGACGAAAATCCTGGATCAGTTGTACTTGCTTTTCGGTCTGGCCGCCGCCGAACGGGATCACGGTCAACCCTGCGCGCTCCGCGCCGTAATGAGCACCAAGGCCGCCGGTGAAGAGACCATAGCCGTAGCTGACGTGCACTTTGTCGCCGCGGCGTGCACCCGCTGCACGAATGGAACGCGCGACGAGATTGGCCCAGGTGTCGATGTCCCTCGCCGTGTAGCCGACTACTGTCGGCTTGCCCGTCGTCCCCGAGGACGCGTGAATTCGCGAAATCCGGTCGTGCGGAACGGCGAACATGCCGTACGGATAGTTATCGCGGAGATCCTGTTTTGTCGTGAACGGGAAACGGGCCAGGTCGGCCAGGGTTTTCACGTCATCCGGATGCACGCCCGCTTCGTCGAACTTGCGGCGGTACACCGGCGAGTTTTCATATGCATGGGCGAGCGACCACTTGAGGCGTTCGAGTTGCAGTGCCGTCAGTTCGTCGCGGCTGGCCGTTTCGATCGGGTCCAGCGGAAGCGGGGTGCTCATCGAATGTCTCCTTCTCGATCGTCTATCAATGGCCCGAATCATGTTCGTGCGGGCGCTGTGTTTTAAAGAGTGGGTCAGTCAGGATTCCACTGGAACCAGATTCCCTTTTATCTGGGACGACTTGCCGCGGAACATGGCGACCGTTTCGCCGTCACGGTTCGTCACGCGGATGTCGTAGATGCCGGTTCGCCCGGTCAGCGATTGCTCGACAGCTTCTGCCGACAAGCGGTCGCCGCCCTTGACAGCACGTAGGAATTCGATCGAACAGCCCGCCGCGACCGTATTGATGTTGTACGAGTTGCAGGCGAACGCGAACGTTGAGTCGGCCAGCGTGAAAATGAGTCCGCCATGGCAGATACCGTGACCGTTCAGAAAGTCGTCGCGGACGTTCATCTGCATGCGCGCGTACCCCGGCCGAACCTCCCTGAGTTCGATGCCAAGCGCACGGCTGCAGGCGTCCGCTTCGTACATGGCTTGCGCGGTCGCGTTGGCGAGTTCTTCAGACGTCATTGCTGGGTTCTCCTGGAATTTCTTGGTCGAATCTCAGAGGCCATCGAATCGCGGCGCACGTTTTTCCTTGAAGGCGGCGACACCCTCGGCATAGTCGTGCGAGTCACCCAATTCGCGTTGAACGTCGCGTTCCAGATCGAGTTGCTGATCAAGCGTGTTGTTCGCGCTCGCCCGAATGGCATGCTTGATCGCGGCGACGGCCTTCGCGGGCTGCTGCGCGAGTTGCGTGGCAAGCGTCATTGCCGCGCTCTGTAGTTCCGCGTCGTCGACGACCTTCCAGACCAGTCCCCACGCTTCGGCTTGCTCGGCGCCCAGCTTGTCACCGGTCAACGCAAGGCCCAGCGCCCGTGCTTCGCCGACTCGCCGTGGCAACAGCCATGTGCCACCAGAATCAGGTACTAAACCGATCCTCACAAAGGCCTGAACGAAACTCGCTGAACGCGCCGCGACAATCAGATCGCACGCCATCGCGAGATTAGCCCCCGCACCGGCCGCTGTGCCGTTGACGGCGGCAATCACGGGCAGCGGCAGAGCCTGCAGGCGGCGCACGAGCGGGTTGAAGTACCCGTCAATCAGCGCGCCCAGATTAGTCATCGCTCCCGGCGTGAAATCGAGATCGGCGAGATCCTGGCCAGCGCAAAAACCGCGGCCGGCGCCCGTGATGATCAACGCGCGGGCGTCGCTTCCTTCGACCTGATCGAGCGCCTTGCTCAATTCTTCATGCATCGTCCGCGTGAAACTGTTGAGCTTGTCTGGACGATTCAGCGTCAGCGTGGCGACGTGCGTGCCGGCGTCGATACTGATGACGATTGAATTGCCGTTGTCGGACATGGTGTCTCCTTGCTCGCTACGTTGTGCAAATACGCATGCCTTCGATACTAGCCGTGCCCACAGCCGCTTTCCATTCGGCCGAACGGCCTATGTCTGCACGCGGTGTTGCAGGCCGGGCACCTATGCCGTTTGGCTAGCTGTTGGCGGCGCGGTCTTCGGTGCAACATGCACTCTGCTTTGAACAACGCGGAAGCGGTTCGCTACGTACGCCGCGTCGGACAACGCCGAGTTCGCCGCAGGATTGGCGCCGGTGCCGTGGAAGTCCGAGTACGCCGCTGTCTGGTTGACGAAAACGCCACCGGTCAGGTTGATCGAGAGCGCGACACCGCCGCGAATGGCTGCGTCATAAGCAGCGTCAACAACCGCGTCGTCGGTGCTGTACACGGAGAACGTGAGCGCACCGTGTTCCGCGGCAATCGATCCCGCCAGATCGAGAGACTGCGCAGTCGAATCGGTAGCAATGACAAACGAGATCGGGCCGAACCACTCTTGCGTGAATTTTGCGGCGTCGGTGCGAACGTCCAGTTTCAACATGAGGGGAGAGCGCACGTGGGCATCGGGGAAAGCAGGGTGAGCCAGCGATTGACTGTCCGCAAGCACTTCACCCAGTTGCCGGGCGTCGGCAATGCGCGCCATCACACCGTCATTCTGAATGGCGCCGGTCAATTCGACCGCGCGAGCCGGATCGCCAATAATCTTTTCGACGGCAGCCGCCAGTGTTTTCGCGACATCGTCGAAACTCATCTGGCCGTCGCTGGTACGGATGCCGTCGCGTGGGACGTAGATGTTTTGCGGCGCCGTGCACATTTGGCCGGAGTACAGCGCCAGCGAGAACGCAATGTTGCTGGCGACGGCTTTGAGGCTATCGACGGAATCGATCACGATCTGATTCACACCTGCCTTTTCGGTATAGACCTGGGCCTGGTGCGCATTGCGTTCGAGCCAGGTGCCGTTCTGCGTGCTGCCGGTGAAGTCGATCAGCTTGATCTCGGGGCGCAGAGCGAGGTCCTGAACGAGCGGACCATCGTTCGCTTCGGTCGCGAGCAGCGTAACCACGTTCGGGTCGAATCCGGCTTCGCGCAGAACGTCGCGAGCGATGCGGACCGTAATAGCCAGCGGCAGGATGGCGCCAGGATGCGGCTTGACGATGACCGTGTTACCCGTGGCCAGATCGGCGAACATGCCGGGATAGCCGTTCCAGGTGGGAAACGTGCAGCAGCCGAGCACAAGACCTGTGCCGCGCGGCACGACGGTGTAGCGTTTGTGCATCGCGAGCGGTGAATTCTTGCCCTGGGGCTTTTCCCAATAAGCGTCGGCGGGAATGTGGCGAATCTGGTCCCACGCGTAGGCCACTGCTTCAAGCGCGCGATCCTGCGCGTGCGGACCGCCTGCCTGAAAGGCCATCATGAAGGCCTGTCCGGTCGTGTGCATGACGCTATAGCCGATCTCGAAGCTTGCCTTGTTCAGCCGCGTCAGGATTTCGAGGCTTACACCTGCCCACGCGTCGGGCCCGGCGGCGCGCCACTGACTTTGCGCCGCGGCAGATGCCGCCAGCAGTGCGTCGACGTCCGCTTTCGGATAACGAATTCCGAGCGCGAGTCCAAAGGGCGAGCGCTCATTACCGACCGTCTCACCGGTGGTTGGCTGGTCGAGATCGAACGTCCGGTTCAGGTGCGCTTTGAAAGCCGCCTCGCCGTCCGAGCTAGCGGTTTCACCGTACACTTTAGGACTTGGCATTTCGGGAAACGGGCTCCAGTAGCCACGTGTTGCAATGGCGGCAAGCGCTTGATTAAGCGTCGCTTCGTGCTTCGTAAATAGCGGATGTGTCATGGCGGCAAGGAATGAGTGACGATGATAGACGCTTGATCAATTAATTGACCGACCGGTTGGTTTGCGAATGTTAGCATTTTCGAGACGTGTGCGCGAAGCGTTTTCGCGCGAGTTCACATAGGAGGAATGAATGGCTTACGAGAATCTATTGACTGAAGTCCGCGGGCGAGTCGGCTTGATCACGCTGAACCGGCCGAAGGCGCTTAATGCACTAAACGATGCGCTGATGGACGAACTCGGCATCGCATTGAAGCAATTCGATGCTGACGAGAACATCGGCGCGATCGTGCTGACCGGTAGCGAAAAGGCGTTCGCGGCGGGGGCGGACATCGGCATGATGGCCGGCTACTCCTATATGGACACGTTCAAGGGCGATTACATCACGCGCAACTGGGAGACCGTGCGCACCATTCGCAAGCCCGTCATTGCAGCTGTGTCCGGCTTCGCGCTTGGCGGCGGCTGCGAGTTGGCCATGATGTGCGACATCATCATCGCCGCTGATACCGCCAAGTTCGGTCAGCCGGAAATCAAGCTTGGAGTTATTCCTGGTGCTGGCGGCACGCAACGCTTGCCGCGTGCGGTGTCGAAGGCGAAGGCAATGGACATGTGTTTGACCGCGCGCATGATGAACGCCGACGAGGCGGAGCGCGCAGGATTGGTGTCCCGTGTTGTCCCGGCTGCAAGCCTGTTGGACGAGGCGATGGAGGCAGCATCGACCATCGCGAGCTTCTCGTTGCCGGCAGTGATGATGGCGAAGGAGTCTGTTAATCGTGCATATGAATCGACGTTGGCAGAAGGGGTTCATTTCGAGCGTCGCTTGTTTCATTCGCTCTTTGCTACCGAGGATCAGAAGGAAGGAATGGCCGCGTTTGTTGAGAAGCGGAAACCGGTTTTCAAGCATCGCTGAAATTCTTTTCGCGAACCCCTTGCGCGGGGATGAAACGGGCACTAGAA
>NZ_JALPRJ010000135.1 GCF_030464885.1 Caballeronia sp. SEWSISQ10-4 2
CTAAGCATTAAACACACACGGATTCGACCTCAAACTTTGTGACACAGTAAGATTAGCGGGATATTCGGTAGAAGTTGTTTTTCCCGCATCGACAGAACTGTCACGCTATTCTTCAGGGAGAACGAATCTGTTCGATCATCAAGGCCCAATAACCGAGAGGTAAGCTGCTGCCTCTTCGATCTGCGTGTCGTTCAGCTTTGCCGCGACCGCTGTCATCGATCCAGCCGGGGGAGGTTTCACTTTGGCGCGCGCCTGGAATTCGTGCAGCCGGTCGACGACAAACGCAGCGGGCTCCCCGGCAATAGCCGGAAAGCGCGCACCATTGCCTTTGCCGCCTGCCGCATGACAGCTGAAGCACGCAGGAATGTCAGCGCCTGAGCCCATTTCCGCGAGCTGCCTACCGGCCATCACGAGCTTCTCCGACGGCGGCTGAGCGCCCGTTGCAAGTGGAGGATGCTGCTGCGAAAAAAACACCGAAAGCTCGTGTATGTCGCTGTCGGAAAGACCACGCGCGACCGCCTGCATGGTGGCGCTCGCGCGCGTGCCTGCCTTGAACATGAGTAACGCATGGGCGAGATAGTCAGGATCCTTGCCGGCTAGCCGCGGTCCACCGCTTGCTGTGCCCGCGCCCAATGCGCCGTGACACGCTACGCACGTTGTGATCGAAGCCGAGGGCATCCCAGGAGCGGCATCTTGTGCGGAGACTGAGGATTGCGCATAGCAGACGCTTGCGAAACCGATGAGCGCCGCAACTGAAATCAAATACAAGCCGTCGTGCAGCAGCTTGGTGGAACGCGAGCCGAACATAAGCATCTTCCCGGTATCTTGTTGACGAGCGTCGTACAAACGATGCTGTGGCCAAATTCTGCGGGGGTGGGAATGACGCGTAGGTGGCGAGCGAATTACAAGTTTGTTATGTTGACCGGTACGACGGTTAATACAATCTCCGACCCGCCGAGGCCGCTTTCCAGCCAGCTAAACAGAGCGCAGCAAGCCGCTGCACGCTGACCGCTTTATCGCAGCCAGATGCGCGGCCCTGCTGCCTCTTTAGTCACTCTTCAACTCACACGTGTTGCGTTGGCGTTTGCCCATACCAGTAGCCACAATTATGGGCGGTGTACGCGTCATACGTGTTCGAGACCGGATAACCGAAGTCGAGAATCTGACGCGTCGCAGACGTATAAGCCGGCCAGTTCGCGACCGTGCTCCCGGTATTCGGATTGCCCGAGTGAGCAAACGCCGACAGCGCCGCCGTCATCGCATTCGACAGCGTCGCCTGATTCGTGGTGGGAGTGGGAATCAGTTGCCACCAGTAGTCGAGATCGGACGAATGAAAGGCGCCGTAGTTCAGCGAGGTCGGCGGTAAAATGGAAGTCAGGCCACCCACGTTGTACGGCGCAGGATCGGAAAAGCGGTACATGTACACCGCCGGCGAAAACTTCGCCAGGTTGTCGCCGTCCTGAAGCGCCGCGCAAACAAACCGGTAATCGCCATCCGCCGCTGCCAGCGCCTGACTCGGCGACGAATACTGGCTAAGGGGATACAACGCGGCCGTACTGGTGCCTGCGACGCCAAGATATCTCGCGATCGTGTTCGTATAGTTGGCGGCCTGGACCGGATTGCCCTGGGCGTCGAAGGCCGCTGCGACGAAAAACGTGCCTTCGTCCTGCGTGAAACCCGATATCAACGGCACGCGATTGAATGTGCCGGCAGCGAAAGCCTGGGACGTCGAGGTGGGCAACACCTTACCGTCGACAATTGCGTACCAGGCGTTTGGATTGCCTTGCAGCGTCGTCGCGGCGGGAAGCTGCCGCAGACAATCCGCACTTGCGGTGGCGCCACAGCCCCAATTATTCGCCAGCGTCGTGCTGCTGGTTTCAGCTTGCGCCAGCGTCGATTGAACCCGGTTGAAGTCGCCGCTTTGCGCGACCGCCTTCGCAAACAACCCTGCCGATCCGGGCGATGCAAGTTGAACATAAACCGAATGGCCGCCCGCCGAATCGCCGAAGATTGTCACGTTCTTCGGGTCCCCGCTGAAGGCAGCAATGTTCTTCTGCACCCATGTCAGCGCCGCAGCCTGATCCATGATCCCATAGTTGCCCGCCGCGCCATTCGGGTCCTCGGCGGCAAGCGCGGGATGCGCGAGAAAGCCTAATGCATTGAGCCGGTAGTTGATCGTCACCACCACTGCATTTGCCTTGAGTGCCAATGCCGAACCATCCGTGGCGATTCCCGATCCGTTAATAAATCCACCGCCATGAATCCAGAACAGCACGGGCAAACGAGTCGTCGCCGTCGTCGGTCCAGGCACATAGACATTCATGTACAGGCAATCTTCGCTGCCCTTCGGAGCGGCCTGCGTACCCTGCAGGCATTCCGATCCGGCATGCGACGCATCATAGACACCCGAATACGCAGCCGCCGCGGCAGGCGCTTTCCAGCGGAGCGCTCCAACAGGCGGCGCCGCATACGGCAGACCGAGAAATTCGTGCACGCCGTTGACGGTAATGCCTTTCGCCTGGCCCTGAGCGGTATTGACTACATTCGGATCACTAACTGTATTGCTGTTTCCGCCTCCACAACCTGCCACGATCAGCAGCAACGTTGCCGCAATGGTCCACCAAATGGATCTTTGCTGATACTTTTTCATGGTTGTCTCCTGATTTATTACCGATGGACTTCTTCGTTACGTTTCCTTCTCGTGTCGATTTTTTTAGGCAAAGCAAGACCCTGCCCCTCGATATGTGGGCTCCAGACCAACATTCATTGATCGGCGGTCAGCAGGAAAAGCGTTGAGTCAAGCTGTTATCCCGAAGCGTTGCGCCCCGGTTAGGCGTTCAGCCGTCGAAGCGGTACAGCACGCTGTCAACACGAAAGCGCACGTCATCCGCAAGACTGTTGCTGACCAGCAGGTAGCGCTGGCCATCCGCCATGAAGGCGGCCGCATCCGTGCCGCCCGATGTCGGGAACTCGTCGGCGAGTTCGAAGCGGCCCGCTCTCCACATGAATATCTGCGATTGTTGTTGCGTATGCGGCGCGTGCGGGGTGCCGGTGATGAAGCACACACGCACGAGATAGAAGCCGCGCGCACCGTCGACAAGACACAGTTCGCGACCGCCTGCCGCGCCCAGCGATTGCACCGGATCAAACTGAACCCGATCTTCATCGAACAGGAACAGGCGCGTTTCTCCCATCAGGTTGGCGTGCACCATCCACAACCGATCCTGATCGATGAAGAAGCTGAATGCACGGCCGCCCGGTTCATCGAAGCGTTGAATAACCTCGAAACGTTCGCCCCGCCAGCGATGAACAGATGAACCGCTGACGTGGTCCGCATAAGCCAGGTAGTGTTGCCCTCCGAACGTAACGAACGCCCAGTTATAACCCCAGCGTCCTTCGAGTATCTGTAGTAACCCGAATTGTTTTCCATCCCATTCGAAGATGCGGGATTCACGCGGGTTCTTCGGCGTCACGCCCTCGACTGTGACTCCCTGCGCCAGCGCCAGGAAATGCCTGCCACCGATGGAGAAAAAGCGCCACTGTTTGCCGGCGAAGGTCGGGAAGCGCTGAAATGGTGTCCACTGGTTGTCGTCGCGTTCGTATAAGACCGCTTCGCCGTCGAGCACATAGGGACCGCTGCCGGAGCGCACTCCCAAGGTCGCGAGAAACCGCCGCTCGCCGATCTCGAAGTACTCTGCGTCCTCGCCGCCCGGCATCGGCAGTGCATCGTGTTCGACGAGCCGCCCCGCTTCCCAGCGATAGATCAACGCATCGATGTCGCTGTCGCCCGCGTTCATTCCAGGCGCCTGTCCGGGGATATCGCGCGCCAGTTGCGCAATGATGGCGAAGAGCTGGCGGTCCGTGTTGAAGACTTCGACTGCACGCGCGCCGCTAGTCGCTAGCGTCTGGACGGGCTTAAGAAGTGGAACAAGCGTCTCAGTGCTTACCATCGCTAACCTCCGATCCAGTCATCATGAACTTCGTGAACGGCTTGTGGCGCACGGTGTCGTCGCCGCGCGGGCGCCATAGATTGGCCAGCATGATGCCGAGCGCCGCGAACAACGCCAGCAGCGCCGCTGCCAGGAACAAGTGGCCGAGCGACCAGTTCTGCGCAAGCAGAATGCCCCCGACCACCGGACCGATGATCGACCCGGTGCGCCCGATGGCCAGCGTCCAGCCCACGCCCGCTGCGCGTACGCCGGTAGGAAAGAGGCAACTGGCAATCGCCGGGAAAGTGAGCTGCCCGCCGACAACGCATGCGCCCACGAGGAACAGCAAGCCGAAGGCCGCGTTGCCCGCGCCGATCACCCGGCCGAGCGTGAAGACCATCGCGGCCCCGGCGACAAAAGCCACGGCCACCGCGACGAATGGCGCGCCTCGCCTCACGATCAGCGAGATCAGCAACGCACCAACGATCGCACCGACATTGATCACGACCGCACCCAGCGCCGCCCGGTCGGGCGCCACGCCGTTGAGGTTGAGGATGGTCGGCATGAAGCTCACCAGGAAGCCCGACAGGATCATGCTGGCGAGCACGCCGAACCAAAGCGCGAAGGTCGCAGCGAAACGTCCTTCGGCGAACAGGTTGCCTACGAACCGGCCCAGCATATTGCCGACGAAACCCTCGCTTGCTTGCCCATCCGGTTTGATCGTTGCCTCTGCCGGCGTGGTGGCCGGAATCACGAGCAGGACCGGGATAATTGCGGCGAGCGCGCACGATCCACCCATCAGGAACACGAACGGCCAGCCGAACTTCATCATCAGCGCAGCCGTGATCGCGCCACCAACTACCGCACCGAGCGGGAAGCCGATAAACATGAGGATCACCAGAGACGAGCGCCGCTCGGACGAAGCGCTTTCGGCCGTAATCGCGGCTATCGGGGGAATCGCGCCACCCATCCCAAGGCCACCGAGAAACCGCAATGCAGCGAGCGCACCCGCCGAACTGGCGAACGCGCAAGCGAGCGTGAACCCGCCGGTCACGACCAATGCCAGCACCAGCATTTTCCTGCGGCCGAAGCGGTCCGCAAGCGGGCCGATGATCAGCGAGCCCAATACCGTGCCGACAAAACCCGCACCGAACACGCGACCGAGCGAGGCATGGTCGATCTGCAATGACTTCGCCAAAAGCGGGGCGACGAACGACAGCATCAGCGTGTCGAATCCATCTATCATCGACACCGCGAAGCAGACAAGCGTGATGCTGATGACCGAACGCACGGCCCCGCCAGAGGGTCCAGCTTCAAGATGATTCATGATGTAACGTCTCCTGTATGCGGGCTTTCTATATAAATCGGCATCACCGCCCTGTTGTGCCAACGTCTCGCTGCGTGCTGCTGTTGCTGCGTCATTAACTCCATGGCCCCGGATACGTCACGTTCGTGAAGCCGGGAATCTCTACCCGGTCCGGGCGATTCCCGTTGTCCTGCAACTGATCGACAATGTAGTCGGCCACGCAGTTCGACAACAGTTGCGTCGGGTCTTCCATGATGCGTCTGAGACGCGCGGTAGTCGCGTCCCGGTCGTTCACCGACGTGATCGGCGGCATCTGCTCGGCGGCTGCCGGTTCGAAACGATACCCGGGATGATCCGGAAACAATTTACGCGCAACGTCAATGCTCGCGCGCGTGTTCAGCCATAACATCCGGTACGTGTTTTCCAGCGCGACCAGACCAGCGGCATCGGGCAACTCGGCCACCGAGAATGACGGTGCATGAGGGGCCACGAACAAGCGTTCCGGCGGCAACGCACCCCCGGAAACGCGCCAGATCAGATGGCACATGTTGTTGGTCGCCCAGGTCGCACCGGCCGTCGGGCGGCCCGATCGGCCGCTGACCAGCACCATCAGGCGCGACCAGTCGAACTCCTGCGCGCGCAGCCAGTTGCCGATCCGATAGACGATATCCAGGAACGCGAGACCAAACGTTGCGAACATCACGTCGTTCATGGGCACCGGCACCTTGTCCGGATCCAGCGGTGCGAAGTAGCGATCGCGCAACGAATCGAACGTCACCAGCGAGGGTTCGTCCGCTGCACGCTCGAGCAAATCGATCGTCGTGCCGCAGGTGTAGTCGACCAGATTCGCGAGCTGGACGTCGAAGCCCGCCAGACTCTGGACCGCGATCTCGTCGCGCCATAACGCCGGCGAATTGGCCCCGCGTGTCTTGCGCGCATGAACCATCAACTTCGCGGCGTCGTGCTGCCATGCGTTGTCCTGCGGCGCGAGCTCGCGCATCCGCGCGAGGTAGGCTATCGCGAGCGGCAGATGCGATACAGCCGTCAATTCGATGAAACCCCGCGTCGATTTGCGAAAGCTCTCGATCAATGCCGGGCGCCCGCCGCCGGGAAACAGTGCGACGTCCGAAGCGGTCGATACCAGCAGTGGCGTGTCCGCCTCGCGCTGCATCATCTGTTGCGTCAACTGGTTGCCGATGCTGGCCGGGTCCGATGTAAAAGCGCGGAACAGCTCGGCAAAGGCGGGATGCGGTTGATAAGTCATCGTGCGAAGACTCCGTGATGCATGTCAATAGTCGAACAGCCGCGCGGGGTTATCGGCGAGGATCATCTGGCGAACCGCGGGGTCTTCCGTCCACGCGCCAAGCAGGTTGAGCAGCTCGCCAGTGTCGCGGGTCGAGTCGGGAATGTGCGGCCAGTCAGAGCCCCAGATCACCTTGTGCGGCGCCGCTTCAACGATCTTCTGCGCCATCGGCGCGACGGCATCGTAACCTCGGTGCTTCGCGATCCGGTACGGTGCGCTGAGCTTGAGCCAGCAGTTGCTATCCTTGAGCAGGTTTAACAGACGCTCGAAATCCGCTGGCGTTAGACCATCCTCTTCAAGCATGTACCCCATGTGATCGATAACGAAATCCGATTGCACGTCGGCGAGGAATGGAATCAGGTTACGCACGACCCATCCCGGCGCGTAGAACTGGACATGCCAGCCCATGCTCGTGCATAACCTCGCCATGCGAGTGATGTACTGCTGGATCTCCTCGGTAGGCAACGCCGAACGTGCAAACAAGTCGAGCCGCACAGCACGAACGCCCGCCCGGTGGTAACGATCGAGCGCGACTGCGCCGGCGTCCTCGTCGATCATGACAACGCCGCGCGCAATCGGTCCGGCAGCATTCAGGGTGTCGATCAGGCAGCGGTTATCCGTGCCGTAAAAGCTCGGCTGCACGATCACGAATCGTTCGAGTTGAAGCACGTTCATCAACTGCAAGTAATAGCCGAGCTTGCCGTCGGGCAACGTGTAATGCGGATGCTCTACATGCGGATACAGTGCCTCGGGACCGAACGCGTGCATGTGCGCGTCGCAGGCATGGGCGGGCATCTCGAAGGCGGGGCGTGACAGCGTGTCGGATGCACGCATCGGGGTGGAAATCAGCGGAGTTTCGGCCATGACAATGTGTCGTGAATAATTGATTTGAGGGGGCTTAAAGGAATGCGGCGCGGCTGCTCTCCATCCGCTGACGCAGCGCGTTGAGGAACAGATCGGTATCGATGCCCGCAAAGATGAACGGCGCGGCGCCCTCCTTTCGAAGGCTCGTCAACGCGCCGCTATCCGGCATGCCGCCAACGATCGCGACCTTGCCGAAACGGTGGGCAGCGGCAATCACGCGCCGGCATGCCTCCACCACTTCAGGATGCGTGGACTCGCCGGTGTGTCCCAGGTCCGCACTCAGGTCATTACAGCCGATCGCGAGAATATCCACGCCTTCGACCGCCGCAATCGCATCCGCCGCCTCCACGCCCGCGCGGCTTTCGATCAGCACCTTGATTGCGGTGGCGTTGTTGAGCGTTTGATTGAGTTCGCGGGCGTGCAACTTCTCGAAGTTCACATAAGGCAGCGTCGCGAGTTGCGAGCGCTGTCCCTGCGGCGGGAAACGCGTTGCCGTGACCACGTCTCTTGCTTGCGCAGCCGTTTCCACCCGCGCGATGATGATGCCGAGCGCGCCGCCATCGAGCACGCGATTGATCGTGCCGTAATCGCGCTCAGGAACCCGCACCCAAGGCGTCAAGCCGAGATCGACTGCACATGAGCACAGCTGTGCGACGGTATCGACAGGTAGCGTGCTGTGTTCCATGTCGATCCAGATGGTGTCGTAGCCGGTCGCTTTCGCCCAGCGCACCACATCAGTGGTTCGCGACGCGCGGATACCGAGCGCGTAGACGGGAAGGCCAGCCCGCAGGCGCTCAGTCAGTTCGATGCCATTCATCTTGTCTCCATCCGTTATTGGCTTCTGAAGAAGTATCTCCTCAGAATCCATTCTGATTTATTCTCTGGAAAATCCTATTGATTCATAGAGACAATCAATGCAAGTCAGGCATCTGGAGTATTTCGTCGTGCTCGCCGAGGAATTGCATTTCCGGCGTAGCGCCGAGCGGCTTGGCATCACGCAAGCGCCTTTAAGCCTTGCGATCCAGGCGCTCGAAACCGAACTTGGCGCACGCCTCTTTCATCGGACGAGCCGCACGGTTGCGCTGACCGAGGCCGGGTTTTCCCTGATGAACGATGCCAAGCTCATCCTCGCGCGTATCGACCTCGCTAAGGAAAATGTCTGGCAGACGGTTAGCGGACAGGTCGGCCGGCTGCGGCTTGGTTTTACGAATGCGTCGTCGCTGTCGCCGCTTTTTCCGCGGCTGATTCACGCATACCGCACGCAACGGCCGAACGTGCAGATCGGGCTGCATGAGTTGTCTTCGTCGCAGCAAATCGAACAGCTCGATGCACGCGAGCTCGACGTCGGACTGCTGCGCCTGCCGCTCTCCATGCCGCTGCCCTCGAACCTGGTATTTACGCCGCTGCTCGAAGAGCCGTTGCTGCTCGCGATGCATGCGGCACATCCGCTAACCAAGGCCACGTCCATCAGACTTGCAGATCTGCGCAGCGAGCCGTTTATCGCCTATCCCCGGCAAGCGGGTGTAGCCGTGCACGAGCAGACGGTAGCGTTATGTGCGAAGCGCGGCTTTGAACCTTATGTGGTTCAGGAAGCGCAGCAGGCATCGACGCTGATCGGCCTGACGGCAACGGGCCTCGGGATCGCGCTGGTGCCGGCTACGCTGAAGGCCATCGCAATACCGGGTGTCGTGTTCAGGGAACTCGACGACGACGATACCAAGACGACGCTTTACATTGCTCATCGTCACGGCGACGTCAATTCACGCGTCCAGCAGTTCGTGGAACTGGCGCTCGCTCTGCGATAACGCTGCTGAGTGGAGCGCACATATATAGTGACGATAGCCAGCGATCTCCCACCCGACGGATATCACCACAAGACATGACCTCCACGCCGCTTAAACCATCCCTCCTACGCCGTGCACTTGCTGCTACGGCACTTCTTGCCATTGTCGCGAGCCATGCCGCCTACGCCGAAGATAGCGCCATGCCGGCTCGTACAAGCGCACGGGATCTCGCCCAGGAAGAAAACAATCGCGCGCTGGTCGTGCACTTCTACGACACCGTATTCAACCAGCACGATCTTGGTATCGCCAGCACCGTGCTCGCGCCGAATTACATCCAGCACAACCCGCGCGTGCCTAGTGGGTCAGCGCCGTTTATCAGTTTCTTTACAGAGCGCTTCAAAGCAAACCCTGAAGCACGTTCCATGATCGTGCGCAGCGCGGCCGATGGCGATCTCGTTTTCCTTCACGTTCATTCGACCAGCAATCCGCAGGATCGAGGGAATGCCATCGTCGATATCTTCCGCGTCGATCACGGCAAGATTGCGGAGCATTGGGACGTCATCCAACCGGTGCCCGAGCACGCGGCCAACGACAACACGATGTTCTAGGGCGGTGGTCTTGCCAAGGCTCGACCTTTGCCTATTCGATAAACGCGGCGAGCCCCGGATGAAAAATTGGTAATCGGCGGAAACAGGTCGTAAGCACTGCGGGAAACCGCGCACTCCTTCTCATATCGCACACCCATACCCGGTGCGATGATTCGATACGAAATACGCTTCGCCGCGCCTCGATCCCGCCAAGCCCGGGGCTTCGATGCGCGGTGTCGAATCGAGACTGGGAATCAACGCGCTACGCGAGGCTTATCATGACCCATCACGGCAATCCAGAACCTGTCCGCTTTTTTACCTGGCTTTGTTCGCCTTCGGCAACGTTTGCGCCGGCGATCGACTGAGTCATGAAACCCCAACTGTGTCTCTGCGCGCTTGTGCTGGTTACCGGGGTGCTGTCGCTCACTCCTTTTGTCGCCGTTCATGCTGACCCGACGATGCGCGATCCGGGCGCCATGAAGAGCAAGGCCGCCGACATGAGAAGACGCGCCCGGGAAGCGCCGTTCGCGTTTCGCGGCATCTCGCTCGGCATGACACTGGACGAGTTCCAGGCAGGCGCGACCGTACGCGCCACGCCTGTCGACAGCGTGCCGGTCTGCGAGACCGACGTGATAGCCGGCTCGCTCGGCATGAGCCTGAAGACGCGCGAGAGCCTGACGGTGGCTTGCCGCTGGGCGCATCAACAAGCGAATGTCTGGACTGTATCGCAGGCCGTAGTCGACGGCGTGCCGGCGCAGGACCACATGCTGCGTTTCGCCCGAGTCAGCGGACAGGCCACCTTCCGCTTGTATGAGATGTCCTTCGTCATAGACGAAGGCACTGCGGCCGATTTGCGCCACGCTCTTGCAGACCGCTATGGCGCACCGCGGGCGAACGTTCAACCTTCTGCATCGACCAGCGGCACGCTACCCGTCTACGAATGGGAAAACGCGGTGAGCTCGATCACCTTGCGTTTCTTGCCGGCCACGCGTAACGCCACGCTCGTCTATCTGCTGAAAGCGTCCGATGCCTGGGTCAAGTCGGTCGACCAGCAATGGCGGACCAGCAGCGTGGATGCAAGCTGAGAGGCGTTGACGGACGCCTCTCTTAAGCTGGCTGAACGGTTTTTCGACATCCATGGAAAGACTCCGAAAGGACTTGCGGGAGCGCTCTGTTGCTTGCCGTTTCACCGTTTGTTGAAATGAGCAACCATGGAGTTATGGATCAATCAGGAGTGGTGGCGTTATGGATAGCTCGATCGAATGCGGAACCGGAGGATACGGTTCGGCTATTGTCGAACCCTCCACTCGTCCCGGCATGACAAACATCCTGAAACCTATGGGGCTCGTGGCCTCCCGGGTTAAGAGATCCCTGCGTATTGCGTCGATCATCTGCGCGACGATCAGCCCGTGCTCGTTATCCGGTTGTGCATGGACGGTAATAACCGCCGTCGATGCAGCCGGGTCGGTCGTGCAAGCCGGTATAAGCGTTGCGTCGAACCACTCTTCTCCTACCGCCATCAATGGCGATCAGGCGTCGGTCCATGCTGTTTGCATCGAGTGGAATTCGATGGTCTCCGTTGGCGACTTCGTCCCCGCGTTGCAATACGCGCTGCATAAACGCGGGGTGGAGTCGACCGTCTATGGTGCGGGGAATTCACCGTCGAGCTGCGAAGCGACACTTGTGTACAGCGCGGCCACGGATTGGGGTCATCGCTCGTTCACCGAGGGATACACCCAGTACCTCTCCGCCATCAATCTCACGTTGATCCAGCGCGGCAAGATCGTTATTGCTGCCAGCTACCTGACCAGCGGGGCGAAGCTCGACCGCTACGCGAGCACGACTACCAAGGTGTCGGCACTCATCGACAAGATGGTGGTTGCAGCAAAGGACTGAAGGAAGGATGAAGTCCTGAGGCGCGGGAGGAAGCCGCGATCTCATCACGAGTCCGGTAGAACAATCCCGGACCCGCATATTCTTTTAGGCAGCCTGCCCGCATGGGGCTTCGCACTGCTCCGGCAACACGCCCACGCTACTGGATAAGGTTGAACTGAACTCTTCTCCGGCGACTGACTGGGCGATCGTGCATTCCTCCACCGCTTCATCTTCCGTGATGCGTGGAACCGCCTTGGTGCTCTTGCCGGCACGCGACGGCGGTTGGCAACTGCCGCACACAGCACCGTGCGCGGAGTCCTGCTTGCGGGTGACGAACTTGCCTGTGCAGTTACAGCACCGCGTCAACTGCAGGATGCCGGCGTCGAAGAAACGCACGAGCGTCCAGGCACGCGTGAAGCTCAACATGACATAGCTGCCGTGACGCTCGCAATGTTCGAGATAGAGCTTATAGCCCTTCGTCAACGCGTCGAAACGCGAACAGCCCGCGAGATCCTTCAGGAACAGATAGATGTTGTAGAAAAGGGATGCATGGATGTTCGGCGACCACGTCATGAACCAGTCGACCGAGAACGGCAGCATACCCTTCGGCGGCGACACGCCTTTGACTTCCTGATAAAGGCGAATCATGCGGTCGCGGGAGAGGTTGACCTCGCTTTCAAGCACTTGTATGCGAGCACCGAGTTCGATCAGGACGGCCGCCCGCATCACGTCTTGAGCGTCTTCAGTTATGCTTTTTTTTGCCATTGGCATATTCCCCTTCCTCTTGTACAAACCGCCCGACTGATGCATCGGCCAGCGCTATAACACTGAGCCAGGTCTTCAGGCGCGGGAACCGCGCACTCCCCAAAACACCGGGTCACGCAATGTACGCGCTTTAGCCGGAGTGTGCGTAATCAGACTGCCGGCGATGTCGTCCGGCCGATCTTCAGGCACCCGAAGTCCAAGGAGAAAAAACATCAGCAGAACGCCAGACATAAAACCAACTACACAGCCGATCAGCAACATGCTTCCCCCTCCGCGAATTTTACAGAGCTCAATAAAAATATCGTCGATGAATTGATCGTTTGACGAGGACATTGGGAAAAGCGTTGCATCGTATAGACAACGACACGTCCCAGAACGAATGATCCTCTTTTCTGCTCAAGTAAATTGCATGGAAAAGACAAGGCTTTGCCCTAACGATTACCGAACCTTTCCTTAAGCTTCTTACTCTTTCAAATGGAAATGCCCTTAGTTCGACCGCCTTAATAAATGCGACGAAATTCTTTATAAGATTTAGGAAGGACTTGCGGGACGCGCATGTTACTCGCCGCTTCACCGTTTGCCGAAGTGCGCAATCATAACCCTGCGAATGAACGAAGTACCGCGTGAGGGCGATTTAATCGCAACCATGCCCTCTTCACTCTCAGGAGTCGATTCATGCAAGTCAGCCGGCACGTCGCTCAGCGCGATCATGCACCCCGCTCTCTTCGAGCTATTGATCGTATGAATTGCCTGCGGCTAGCGTCGGCTTCACGACTAACGCTGACGTCCATGGAGGTCGCTTGAGCCTTGGCGCTACCGTATCGGCCCGGCGTCCGTCAGGACGATCAGGACCGCTGCACAGTTCGTTACCCACAGAGGGTGAGGTTTTGTTGCCGTTCTCTCATCGACCTCTTCTTTCTGGCAGCCCTACTCGATAACCATGAAACAACTTACCCAAACTCTCCTGCTCGTAAGCGTCCTGGCTACCGGTGCCTGCAGCGCATTCGCCCAAAGCTCGTCCGGCATGGACGAAGGTCATTCAAGTCACGAAGGTTTCGGACCGAGCTTTGCCGTGGTCAATGATCTCGAACATTTACAAAGGCTGTACGACCTAAGCGGCCGCGAAAGCGAAATGAGGGAGATCTATCACGACGTTTTGCTAAAGACGCAGGTGCCGGCGGTTCGCCAGTACGTCTATGAGGCGCTGGCGCGTAACCTGCTACGGCCGGCTAATGTGGACCAGGCGATAACGACCATTCGCACGAGCCTGGATGAGGACCTGGGCACACTGGCCAAACGCCCTTCCGCTCCGTGAAGGGCACATGCTGTGCGCGATCAGAGTGGCGCTTAACCCATCGTAGACAGACACACTAAGCTGCCTGGCCTTAGAAGCTGTTGCGAAATTGACCAGGTGGGTTTCGCTCGCGCCGGTGGACGGGGTTGGGCGGTCGAGGGTCGATGCCGGGGTGGTGCTTTCGTTGTTAGTGGTCTGCGTGAGTTAGCTGTATTTTTTATCACTATTAGCCACTGTGCGT